>NZ_MLFS01000005.1 GCF_002095485.1 Pantoea wallisii
ACAGACGTGCAGGCATGGACCTGGCATCCGGGCAGGGAATCGTCGCGTTATCACGGTGACTCACTACCAGCAACAGCGGAATATCCTCGTTCAGGCTGAGCAGATTTTGCAACAGCTGGACGGTGGCCTGATCGGCCCAGTGTACGTCATCAATCAATATCACCAGCGGCCTGGCGGGCGAAGTAAAAGCTCTGACCAGATTACAGGCCACCAGGTTTAAGCGATCGCGCGCGTCGGGCGCGCTCGCATCCGCCTGTACCACGGCTTTCTGATTCAGCAGCACGCTCAGTTCAGGCACCAGGCTGACCGCCAGTCCGGCAAAGTTACCCAGCAGGCGGGCAATATGCGCGCGCCAGCGCGCCATCTCCTCTGCCGGTAGCCCAAGCAGATGCAGCGTCAGGGTACGGAACGCGGCGGCAAACACGGAAAAGGGCAAAACCGGCGAGTGCTGATCGGCCTTCACCATGGTCAGCAGCGCTTTTTTCTTTAGCAGAACCCGCAAGGATGACGCGATAAGCGCCGATTTTCCTGATCCTGGCGCACCGCAGATCGACACCAGGCTGTGTTTACCGCTGCGGCTCACCTCATCGAAGGCGGCCAGTATATCCGTTGCCTGACGATGATGCGTAAAGAGCGCGTCCGCGGATAGCGCCAGCGGCCGCATATCCTGCTGCCCCAGCGTGAAAGATTCGACAAGGCCATCCGGCATCAGGCGATGCGCACAGCGTTTGAGATCGGCCAGCACGCCCTCAACCGTCTGGTAGCGGTTCTCCGGCGATTTGGCGAGCAGGCGCAAAATGATCGAGGAGAGCACCACCGGCACATCGTCGCGCAGGCTATGCGGTGGGATCGCTTCTGACGCAATGTGGTGGTGCACCCACTCCGATACGCATCCTCCGGCATTACCGTAAGGTAACCGGCCCGTCAGCAGTTCATACAGCACGATGCCGAGGCTGTAGAGATCGCTGACGCGACTCACCGGATGCGCAGTACGCGAGGTATGCTCCGGTGACATATACGCCAGCGTGCCGCCCGGCACCGGCATACGCATATGCTGCTGCGGATCGGACTCCAGCTGTGAGAGGCCGAAGCCACCCAGTCGCACCACATCGTTCTCCATAAAGAAGAGGTGAGCGGGCTTGATGTCACCATGTACCAAACCCTGCCGGTGCATTTTGCCCAGCGCCTCGCACAGCTTTGTCGCAGTGAGGAAGAATGTTTTCAGGCTGCACGGCGGCATACGCAGCTGGCCGGCCAGCGTCTGGTAAGGAAACGGGGGATAAATCAGAGCGTAGCGCCCGTGCCAGGAGGTATAGCAGAGCGGTTTCAGCGCCCAGCTCTCCGCCAGCCTGCCGCGTATGGCATACTCATTTTTCAGCCGCTGGGTAACCTGGTAGAGGGCGTCTTCACTGGCCGCTGTCGCCAGCACGCAGGTTTCATCCGAAACAGTATGTCTGCCAAGCAGCCACTCCACATTGCCTTCATGCGCCAGCGGGCTGAATTCCAGCTCGTTATGCAGGACAAAAGCGGCTTCGTCAGAGACATTCAACGACAGAAAAAGAGAACTCATGGGCGGAGTGTCCGGGCGGATAACTCACACCGAATATGATCGAACAAAACATCAATATCAATAGGCTTACGCATAAACGCCAGCGCGCCGAGGTTGATGGCGTACCACAGCATGTTGTCATCGCCATTGCCGGAGATGATGATGCCGGGTGGATTTTTCAGCCGGTTGATCAGCTCCCTGAAGAGTTCAAAACCTGACATTCCCTTGAGCTCAACATCAATGATAAACAGCGCGGCTTCCCTGAGCGCTGCGTCATCACCAAGTAGATCTTCTGCTGATTCAAATGCCAGCGTGGCATAACCTTCAGACTGCAGCAGGTTAGTCAGGGCACTGCGAACAGAACGGTCATCATCAATAACAATGATGCGCTGTGACAGCTGCATGCTGTATTCCTTAATAATGTTCACAACTCCCTGAGGCGCATCCTTAGGAGGTTTTGTCGCGCGGCGACGCTGGCGTGTCGATGCCGCCTGACGGATATTCGTGGCGGAACCAGGAGTGATGAAGCTTCTCGCGATTGAGAAGTCGCTTGCCTACCGGGATAAGGTGCTCACCGATTTGCATGCCTAACAGGCCCAGTAAGGCGATGACAGGCGGCGCTGGCGAGCCGACATCGATCACCGCATAAAAGACGCCGATGAGTATGCCTGCCAGCAGCGATAAAATATAGGTTTTCAACATAGTTAGCCCGCCTGTTTCGGCAGTAAGTGCGGCGCGGCCGGGCGTTGATCGGCCGTGGCGTTACTGGCCGGCAGCGAAGCGGCCGAATCGTGATTAAAGAGCGTTCCGCCCAGCGAGCTGCCAATCACCATGCCCAGCAGCCCGATCAGCGCCACGGCCGGCGGGGCCGGAGAACGCACTTTCAGCAGCGCATAGATCAGGCCTGCGGCAACACCGGCACCCAGAGAGATGAGTAAAGGACTCACAGGTCCTCCTTAGCAGGAGGGCCGATCGGCCACGGGGGCAGATCGGCCGCACAGATTAGCGAACCGGAGCCGGTACAGGTGCCAGGGTACGGTGCTCAGATTTCTGACGTGAAGGCGCTTTATGCACCATGGTATAAGCGTAATCAACGCCGATGCCGTAAGCGCCAGAGTGCTCTTTCGCAATATCCATAACGGCGTTGTAGGTCTCTTTGTGCGCCCAGTCACGCTGCCACTCCAGCATCACCTGCTGCCAGGTTACCGGGATCACACCCGCCTGGATCATGCGCTGCATGGCATAGTCATGGGCCTCTTTGGTGGTGCCGCCCGATGCGTCCGCGACCATATAGATCTCATAATCGCCTTCCAGCATCGCGCACAGTGCGAAGGTGTTGTTGCACACTTCGGTCCACAGGCCGGAGACGACGATCTTCTTCTTGCCGTTGGCGGCCAGCGCGTCACGCACTTTCTGGTCATCCCAGGAGTTCATGGAGGTACGCTCAAGGATGTCCTGGCCCGGGAACACGTCCAGCAGCTCCGGGAACGTGTTGCCAGAGAAGCTTTCGGTCTCAACGGTAGTCAGTACGGTTGGGATGTTGAACACTTTGGCGGCTTTCGCCAGCGCAACAACGTTATTTTTCAGCACCTGGCGGTCAATAGACTGCACGCCAAACGCCATCTGTGGCTGCTGGTCGATAAAGATGATCTGGCAATTCTGCGGCGTCAGTACTTCAAGTTTGCGAGTGGTCATGTTTGTGCCCATTGAGGTTGATGTTATGAGGTTTCGTGAAATAACAAATGGCATATCAGGGACAGGCACCGCAGGCCAGATAGAGCGGCTCATGCGCTGCCCGCCGGATGACTGTCTGGGGAGCAGTGTATGAACCTTTGATTTTTCTCACTATTATCTTTAGGTATAACTATACGAAGGTATAACTATCCCTTTGTATAACTAGACGCTTTCCGCTACGCCTGATCATAATCCCGCCACTTACTTACCCTGCGTCTTTGCAGGAGATCTTTTTGTCCACGGCGCTCATCGCCGTTCCGGACAGCCCCTTTCAGGAGGTTCTATGGTTACGTTAGGTAAAGCAGACGTCATTTTGACTCATGGCCGGTTCCACACGGTCGATCGCGGCAATCCGATTGCTGATGCCGTCGCCATTCGTGACGGAAAATTTCTGCACGTCGGTACGCAGGCAGAGGTGATGCAGTATCACTGTGACGGCACGAAAGTGATCGATCTGAAGGGCCACACGGCGATCCCCGGTTTGAACGATTCGCACCTGCACCTGATTCGCGGTGGTCTGAACTATAACCTCGAACTGCGCTGGGAAGGCGTACCCTCCGTTGCGGACGCCCTGCGGATGCTGAAAGAGCAGGCGCTGCGCACGCCATCGCCGCAGTGGGTGCGCGTGGTGGGCGGCTGGACCGAATTCCAGTTTGCCGAGCGCCGCATGCCAACGCTGGACGAGATCAACGAAGCCGCGCCGGATACGCCGGTCTTCGTTCTGCACCTGTACGATCGCGCCCTGCTCAACCGTGCCGCGCTGAAAGTGGTGGGCTACACCAAAGACACGCCAAACCCGCCGGGCGGCGAAATTCAGCGCGACAGTAATGGCAACCCGACCGGCATGCTGATTGCCCGTCCGAACGCGATGATTCTCTACGCCACATTGGCGAAAGGGCCAAAACTGCCGCTGGAACAGCAGGTGAACTCAACCCGTCAGTTTATGCGTGAGCTGAACCGTCTTGGCCTGACCAGCGCCATTGATGCCGGCGGCGGCTTCCAGAACTACCCGGAAGATTATGAAGTCATCGCAGAGCTGCACGAGAAGAAGCAGATGACCCTCCGTATTGCCTACAACCTGTTTACGCAGCGTCCCGGGCATGAGCTGGAGGATTTTGAGAAGTGGACGGACATGCTGACCCCAGGCCAGGGCAGTGATTACTTCCGCCACAACGGCGCCGGCGAGATGCTGGTGTTCTCCGCAGCTGATTTCGAAGATTTCCTTGAGCCGCGTCCCGATCTGGCACCAGGCATGGAAGATGAGCTGGAGCGCGTGGTGCGCCATCTGGTCGAACACCGCTGGCCGTTCCGCCTGCATGCTACGTACGACGAATCGATCAGCCGCATGCTGGATGTGTTTGAGAAAGTTAACCGCGAGATTCCGTTTAATGGCCTGCACTGGTTCTTTGACCATGCGGAGACCGTGACTCAGCGCAACATCGATCGCATCAAAGAGCTGGGCGGCGGCATCGCCGTGCAGCATCGTATGGCATTCCAGGGCGAATACTTTGCTGAGCGCTACGGTATTGAAGCGACCCGTCACACACCGCCCGTGGCGCGCATGCTGGAGACCGGCGTTCCGGTGGGTCTGGGAACCGATGCAACGCGCGTCGCCAGCTATAACCCGTGGACCGCACTTTACTGGCTGGTTTCCGGTCGTACCGTTGGCGGCATGCAGATGTATGACGTCAATGCACGTCTGGATCGTGACACCGCGCTGATGTTGTGGACCCAGGGCAGCGCCTGGTTCTCCAGCGAGCAGGGTAAAAAGGGCCAGATTAAAGCCGGCCAGCTGGCGGACATGGTAGTGCTGAGTAAAGACTACTTCAGCGTACCGGAAGAGGAGATCAAAGGCATCGAATCTGTGCTGACGGTCGTGGATGGCAACATTGTGTACGCAGCCGGCGCTTTCAGCGGCGAAGCCCCGCCGTCGATTCCGGTTTTACCGGAGTGGTCACCGGTCGTGAAGGTGCCGGGCCACTTCCGCAGTGCCCCGCCAACCGCACAAACCCGCGTCGGCATGCAGCAGATGCCGCACCAGTGCAGTGGCCCGTGCGGCGTACACAGCCACTCGCATGATGTCGCACGCGGCGCCAACCTGCCAGTGTCCGAGGAGAACGCCTTCTGGGGCGCGCTCGGCTGCAGCTGCTTCGCGTTCTGATCGCCATGAAGAGTCAATTTTCTCAGCCGCCCCGCGTTGATGCGGGGCTGTTCTTCCTGCGCCTGACCGGCTGCCTACTGTTGCTGTACGTGCACGGGCTACCCAAGGTGTTTCACTTCAGCGAAGAACTGACGCGGATCGAAGACCCGTTTGGCCTTGGTCCTTATATGAGCCTGCTACCGGCTATTTTTGCGAGGTGATCTGCCCATTATTCATCCTGGCGGGTGTGTTTACGCGTATCGCCTGCCTGCCGATCATCGGTGTGCTGCTGGTGGCGATGGTGTTTGTCCATCCTGACTGGAGCATCGCCGAGGGCCAGTTTGGCTGGCTGTTGCTGATTATCTTCACCACGCTGGCCATCACCGGACCGGGCAGATGGCGCGTCGGCGCGGCCCCGCAGCAGAGGATCAGATATGGCGCAGGTTAACGATATCCATACCGCTACGCAGGACGAAGAGGCTGCGCCGGTGCCTGCGGCAGCGGCTTCACCCTGGCAGCCACTGCGCCAGCCGGTCTTTCGCATGCTGTGGATCGCCACGGTGGTGTCAAACATCGGTTCATGGATGAACGATGTTGGCGTCAACTGGACCATGCTGACATTGAGCGCCGACCCGCTCAACGTTGCGCTGGTGCAGGCCGCCAGTAGCCTGCCGATGTTCCTGTTCGCCCTGCCCTCCGGCGTGCTGGCGGACATTATCGATCGGCGCAAATATCTGCTGTTTTCACAGCTATGGGTGTTTATCGCGGCGACAGGCTTGACCGTGCTCTCCTTTACCGGCCACGTCACGCCGCTGGTATTGCTGATTGCGGCCTTTCTGATGAGCGCCGGTGCCGCCATGAGCTCACCGCCGTTTCAGGCCATCGTGCCGGATCTGGTTGATAAAAGTGAACTCAGCCCGGCTATCGCGCTGAATTCGCTGGGAATTAACATCAGCCGTGCCATCGGTCCGGCGCTGGGCGGGTTGATCCTCTCCTTTGCCGGCCCGTGGATGGTGTTCATGCTGAACGCGCTGTCCGTACTGGGCGTGGCGTGGGTGCTTTACCGCTGGAGAGCGGAACCCACCGTACAGCGTCTGCCGCCGGAGCACTTCTTTTCCGCCGTGCGCGCCGGCCTGCGCTATGTGCATGCGGCGCCGGTGCTGCGTAATGTCCTGGTGCGTACCGTGGCGTTCTTTGTGTTCGGTAGCGCCGGCTGGGCCCTGCTACCGCTGGTGGCGCGTCGCGAGCTGGGATTAGGACCGGGCGGTTACGGCATCATGCTGGCTTTCATCGGCGTGGGGGCCATTTGTGGTGCCATTATGCTGCCGCGCCTGCGTAAACGCTTCAATCCGGATCGATTGATGGTGCTGGCCAGCCTGATGTTCGCCGCTACCATGCTGGCGCTGGCCTTCGTGCGCCACTTCTGGCTGCTGAATGCGTTTGAGTTCTTTACCGGTTTTGCGTGGATTGCCGTGCTCTCTACGTTGAACGTCGGGGCGCAACGCAGTGCGGCAAAGTGGGTTAAAGCCCGTGCGCTGGCGGTCTACCTGACGGTGTTTTTCGGCTCAATGACCGTGGGCAGCGCCATCTGGGGCCAGCTGGCCTCACATTACGGTATTCCGGTTTCACTCTGCGTGGCCACCGGTGGCATGGCGCTGGCCTGCCTGACCGTGCTGCGCTGGCGCCTGGATCAGGACCCGGATCTCAACCTGGATGTGAGCGACAGCAGTGAAGCCGTGCCGGCACTGGAGATTCATCACGATCGTGGCCCGGTGCGCGTGAGCTATGAGTACCTGATTCGCACAGAGGATGCGCGTGACTTTATCCTGTGTATGCAGGACATGCGCCGCGTGCGTCGCCGTGGCGGTGGCGATAACTGGGCCGTTTACGAGGATATCCTCCAGCCGGGCATCTTTGTTGAAACCTTTGTGGTGGGGTCGTGGATGGAGCATCTGCGCCAGCTTGAGCGCTACACCATGAACGATCAAAAAATTCAGACGCGGGTTTACGCATTCCATCAGGGCAAAATCTGCCGCAGGCCCGCTATCTGGTGGCACCGGTGTAAAAATCACTCTCTCAATGATGTTTTACTTAAGGCAAGGAAAAGACGATGAGCACAATCAAGACCGCAGATGGTACATGCTTGTATTACAAAGACTGGGGCAAAGGTAAGCCGGTGCTGTTCAGCCACGGCTGGCCTTTGGATGGCGACATGTGGGACAACCAGCTGAACTTCCTGGCTGAGAACGGTTACCGTGTTATCGCGTTTGATCGCCGTGGTTTTGGTCGATCTGACCAGCCGTGGACCGGGTACGATTACGATACGTTCGCGTCAGACATTAACGATCTCATCACCTGCCTTGACCTGCAGGACGTGACGCTGGTCGGCTTCTCTATGGGCGGTGGCGACGTGACGCGCTACATCAACAACTATGGTACTGGCCGCGTGGATGGTCTGGTGCTGCTGGGTGCCGTTACGCCAATCTTCGGCAAGGCGGCAGATTATCCGGCGGGTGTGGATCTCAGCGTGTTCGAGGGAATTCGTCAGGGATTACGCAAAGATCGCGCACAGTTTATCAGTGATTTTGCCGCGCCGTTCTACGGCACTAATGCGGGACAGACCGTCTCTGCGGGCGTGCTGACGCAGACGCTGAATATCGCGCTGCTGGCATCGCTTAAAGGCACGCTGGATTGCGTAACGGCGTTCTCAGAAACCGATTTCCGTCCGGATATGGCGAAAATCGACGTGCCGACGCTGGTGATTCACGGCAGCAACGATCAGGTTGTACCCTTTGAGTCTACCGGAAAAGTGGCCGCAGAGATGATCGCTGGCGCGAAACTGAAAGTGTATGACAATGCGCCGCACGGTTTTGCCGTGACGCACAGCGATGAACTGAATGCCGATCTGCTGGCGTTCCTGCAATCGCTGTAAGCGGATAGCAGAAATAAACGGCCCGCTCCCTCATGCTGGCCGTTTATTATCGTGTAGCTCTCTATTTCGACCTGTGTCTCTGACCGGCTAAGCAGCCGGTCTTTTTTTTAGCGTGACGGATGGTTCGTCTCTAACGGGCGCAGATCAAACAGCAGCACTTCGGCCTGCTCGCCGTGACTGAACGTCAGCGCCGATTCGTTACGCACGCGCGCACCATCGCCGGCGTTAAACACCATGCCGTTCACCGTTACACTGCCTCGGGCAACGTGGATGTAAGCATAGCGATCCTTATCCAGCGTAATGGTCTCCTGCTCTGCACCGTCAAACAGGCCAGCGTAGATACGCACATCCTGGCGAATTTTCAGTGAGCCGCTCTCACCCTCCGGCGAAATCACCAGTTTAAATTTGCCTCTCTTCTCCGCTGCGGTGACGCGGGTCTGCTGATAAGCGGGCGCGCCACCTTTTTCAGCAGGGACCACCCAGATTTGCAGGAAATGAACGCCCTGCTCCTGCGAGTGGTTGAACTCACTGTGCGTCACGCCGGTACCGGCACTCATCAGCTGGATATCGCCCGGCACAATCACCGAGCCGGTACCCATGGAGTCTTTATGCTCCAGCGCACCCTCAAGCACATAAGAGATAATCTCCATATTGCTGTGTGGGTGAGCACCAAAGCCACGGCCCTGCGCCACTTTATCATCGTTGATGACCAGCAGATCGGAGAAGCCGGTCTGCTTCGGGTCCCAGTAGTTGGCAAACGAAAAGGTGTGACGTGAGTGCAACCAGCCGTGATCGCCTAATCCGCGGGAGTCAGCTAAGCGTTGTTCAATCATGATATTTTCTCCTGAAAGTGGGGTCAGGCGTTATCGCCTTTCCGATAGGAGAGAAATTATCGTAAACCCATTTGCGCTACAATAAGCTGATTTGGCAAAGAATGTATCAATTTAGTTGTCAATTAGCCTGTAGCAGAAGTTACGTAGCAGTGATGCTGATTGAGTGAAAGACATAGCGTGAGGATGGTCGCCAGGCGGCATGCGCGACCGAAAGATTAACCTTTATTCACTGAAACGACCGTCGGCAAACCGGTGCAGCGCGGCACCATCAAGCCGGTAACGCACCCATTCGTTCAGGGGCAACGCATCAATGCTCTGATAAAACTCTTTCGCAGGCTGATCCCAGCTGAGCGCGCTCCACTCAATGCGGCCGCACTGTCGCTTTACCGCTTCCTGAGCAATGAATTTAAGCAGCGCTTTCCCAACGCCCAGACCACGGTAATCGGGCGAGAAGTAGAGATCTTCCATGTAGATGCCACGGCGGCCCAGCCACGCGGAGTAGCTGCTGGTGATAACGGCATAGCCGGCGATAAAGCCGCCCATTTCGCAGATGAATGCCTCGGTATTACTCTCCGGGCTGAACAGCATGGTTCTGATCTGTTCTGGACTGGTCAGTGAATCCTGTAATCCCTGTTTATACACCGACAGTTCAGCAATCAT
Organism: Pantoea wallisii; assembly: GCF_002095485.1. GTDB lineage: Bacteria > Pseudomonadota > Gammaproteobacteria > Enterobacterales > Enterobacteriaceae > Pantoea > Pantoea wallisii. The sequence continues at coordinate 9,849 of NZ_MLFS01000005.1, forward strand.
GTTGTAGATGGCTTCAGCATCTTCCGGGCATGCCTGGCGGACAGTCAGGGTCATAAGGGGGTTCTTTCTCTGCAGGGGATTGTAGCAGTTGATAATAATCGTTAATGTTGCGTGAATGAATTGCAATAAAATCAACAACAGGTGAATTTCATGCATCATGTATTACGCCGGCTGGATCTGAACTTATTGCCGGTTTTCGATGCTGTGTTCAGGCATCGCTCGGTCCGGCTGGCGGCGATTGAACTCTCCCTGAGTACCTCGGCGCTTAGCCATGCGCTATCGCGTTTGCGTGAATTCTTGAAAGATCCGCTGTTTTACCGTGACGGCCATAAAATGTGTCCGAGCGTCTACGCCTGTGAGCTTGCGCCATTCATTGCTGAGACGCTGGCATCACTGAATAAACACCTCTGCCCGGCAGAGCCGTTTAACCCGATGTTAAACGATGGCTGTTTCAAAATCGCGGTGACCGATTACACGGCCTTTTGCGTATTTCCCGGCCTGATGAAGGCCCTTAATGCATCAGCGCCCAACCTGCGCTTTGAACTGTGCCATTTGCCGCACAATCCGGCACTTACGGAGCTTTTAGCGGGGGAAGTCGATCTGGCCCTGAGCTTTAGCGAGCCAGGCGATGATAAGCACCCGGAGATGGAGGAGACAGATCTCTTCAGCGATGAGTTTGTTGTGGCCAGTAATATGCAGAGAACCAGCCTGACGCTGGAGGCTTATCTTGCAGCCGGCCATCTGGTAGTTACCCCCTGGAATGAGAAACAGGGTTTGCTGGATTCCCATCTTGAACGCCTGGGGCTGAAACGTAACATCGTAATAAAAACGCCATCAATGCTGAGTTCACCGTTTATCGTCGCTGAAAGTGATCTCTTAATGGCTATTCCGACCTTCGTTGCCGATAAGTTTGCACAGATTGCAGGCGTCAAAATATTTGATCTGCCGTTTAAAGCCCCACGCTTTACCGTAAAGATCTATTCGCATAAGCGCAGCGGCAAACGCGAAGCCGCTGACTGGCTAAAAACCATTATGGTGAGTAACGTTAAAAATTGTCAGGGACGTACTCTTTCTGATATTGCTTGACCGCGGTAAGGGCACCTGTTGCCCGGATTCAGGCTTTTGCCAACGGCTTCATTCTGAAGCTAATCCCCATACGATTAAGGGCGTTCATGGTAGCAATAACGATAGTAAGTTCGACCAGCTCCTTTTCCCCAAATACCGATAGCGCAGCGGCATAGGCTTCATCTGACGCGTGGGTTTCACTGACGCGCGTGACCTCTTCTGTCCAGGCCAGTGCCGCCTTCTCCCTCTCAGAGAAGAGATAAGCCGCCTCCTCCCAGACCGGTATCAGTACTATCTTGTCTACCGACATGCCGCTTTTGATCAGATCCCGCGTGTGAATATCAATGCAGTGTGCGCAGCCGTTAATTTGTGAAGCTCTTAAAAATACCAGGTGCACTAACTGATCAGGCAGGTTTGTTCCGGTGGTGGCGTAGTGATGCAGTGCGCCCAGCGCTTTTGCACCTTCCGTTGATACCTGAAACCAGTTTGGACGGGTCATAGCGTTTTTCCTTTGTGAGATCGTTTGCTGCGATATTAGCGGCTCAGGATTGATAAAAAAGATGCAAAAACTGAAAAAACAGGTAGGACATCGCCCTTGCAGCAACCGGGCGATGTCGCAGCTTGCAAATACGCACAGAAGAACAAATATGCCAGGCTCTCAGGAACAAATGCGCGCGCTGATTCGCGATAGACTCCTGAAGATTACAACAGCTTATTGACTGGAGCCCCTGATGTTTACTCATATGCGCATTGCCAGACCCGTGACTAATCCTGACCGCTCCTTTTTGCTGTATAGCAACGGACTAGGGCTGCAAAAGCTGGGTGCCTTTAACGATCATGCGGGTTTCGATGGAATCATGCTGGGTCGGGCGGATCTCGGCTGGCATCTGGAGTTTACCCATTGCCAGGATCATCCGGTGAAGCCTTTGCCAACGGAAGAGGATTTACTGGTGCTCTATTTTTCTGACGAACAGGCGTGGCGTAATACCGGTGAAAAGATGCTCGCTGCAGGTTTCATTGAAGTGCGGTCTTTTAACCCTTATTGGGCGATTAATGGAAAAACGTTCGCTGACCACGATGGATACAGAGTTGTGCTGCAGAACAGAGCATGGGCCTGAGCGACTCCGCAAATATTGCGAGCGCAGATGCAAAAAGGCCGCCCGATGGGCGACCGTCTTCAGCACTGATTTTTGCTACCACTTCTTATTTGTATAATTCAGCGGTCATATGTACAACGTTGCCGTTACTCGCTTCAATAATTTTGTACTGAGCACCATCCTGCTGAGCCTGCGCGGCGATTTTCGCTTCCGCACCGTCAAGAGTCAGAGAAGTAGCGGTAACGGTTTGCGCGAAGCTGGCAGCTGACATCAGTGAAAGAGCGGCAACAGCGGCGATTGACATTGCTTTGATAGTTTTCATGGTCTTTATCCTTGGTTTGTGTAGTTGAAAGCATATTTGCTTTCGATGAGGTAATGATATCCAAGGTTACTATTAACAAATTAACAATAAGTGCCGACATTGTATTCATGCTAACTATCACGTTAATAGCATTGCCGATATCAATTTGAGAACCGATGCTTTAGTGCATCACAGATAACGCTTTTCAGGCCTGCCTTCGTAAATAAAAAGTGATTATCATGGCTCTAAACCGCCAACTCGCGCTACCTGACCACATTGAAGTTCGGTTGGTTCTGTTCTGAGGATTCCGCTATGAGCACCTTTTACCAACTTACCGCTTCCAGCCTACGGGGCCAGCAAATCTCTATGGCAGACTACGCTGGCAAAGTCATTCTGGTCGTCAATACCGCCAGCCATTGTGGGTTCACACCTCAATATGCGGGACTTGAATCCCTCTACAAGAAGTACGCTGATCAGGGTTTAGTGGTGCTTGGGTTTCCCTGCAATCAGTTCGGTAAGCAGGAGCCCGGCAATGCTGATGAAATCGCGCAGACTTGCCACATTAACTACGGGGTGAGCTTTCCGATGTTCGAAAAAGTGGAGGTAAATGGTCCCGCAGCGCACCCGCTGTTTCGTTATCTGAAAGATGAACTGCCCGGTGTGCTGGGTGGCCGAATCAAGTGGAACTTCACAAAGTTTTTGATCGGGCGTGATGGCAAACCACTTAAACGTTTTGCCCCGATCTCTACACCCGAGAAAATAGAAACTGCAATACTTGCAACACTTAAAACTGAGGAAGCCTGACAGGAACCACCAGGCTGCTATTGCGCGGGCATTTTCCCCGGGATCGTATTGCATCATGGTGACTAACAATCTCCCGAAATAAGGAGGATAGAGTGAGAGAGATAAAAACATTGGCATCCAGACAAATTTACCGCAACCGCTGGATGACGCTTAAGGAAGATCGCATTTTAAGAGCCGACGGTAGCGAGGGGCTCTACTCCGTGATTGAAAAAGATGATTTCGTGGTTGTTATTCCGGTTGAGAATGATGAAATCTATCTGGTTGAGCAATACCGTTATCCGCTGGGCCAGAGAACCACAGAACTGCCACAGGGAAGTTGGGAGTGCTCTCCCGATGCTGCGCCTGAAGACATCGCAAGAGGCGAATTAAAAGAAGAAACGGGGTTGAGCGCGGGTAAAATGACGTATGTCGGATATCAGAAGCTCGCACAGGGCTACTCAGCGCAGGGTTATCATATCTACCTTGCCACACAGCTAACGTTTACCGGACAGCAACTTGACGAAGAAGAGTACGACCTGACGGTGAAAAAAATCAAAATCAGTGTCTTTTCTCAATTGATATGTGATGGCGAAATCACTGATGCGACTTCCGTGACCGCTTTCCTGCTGGCGACGGCAAAAAATATGCTCTCATGCAGCGGCTCAAAATAAACGAGATGAAAAGGTTAGGTTTCACAGTATGGATATCTTCCTTTTTAATGAAGAGTATCATGCCCGCTTCTCTTATAAAGCGGACAGATAACGCCTGATATTGCTGTTCCTGAGCCTGTCAGGATTAAAATTCAGGTTCTTCACCGGGTAGCGGCTCAGAGAGTTCCTGCCCTTCGAAACCGGCATAAAAAATCACCAGCTCCGTCGCCTGTTCAGTCGTATAACCACGATGCGCACTGTTGACGGTTTCATTTACGGCCTCACCCGCTTTAACGCAGCAGGTAGCTCCCGTCTCTTTGTCTTCGATGGTCAGTTGGCCGGACAGAACATAGGCTGTATTCGGCATAGCATGGATGTGCCACGGCAGTTCACTGTGCGCAGGCAAAGACATGCGCATGACAGATATTGAGGGCTTACCTTCCGGATACTTCGTATAGGGTTGTCCGTTCCATGCGGTTCCGCTTTGCAGTACCCGCTTATGCTCAATCTCTGTGGTGCCTTCATTTGATGACCGCTTATCGTCCGTCATGACTCCTCCTGCTCGTTAGATCTCTGTATTGTCAGGCGGAAGTGTAGCTGATGCAGGCATATCGGCTTACTGAGGGGTGTATTAAGAAATTCTACCGGGCTCAACCCTTTATTATTCACCCGCACAAAAAACAGTACAGGGGCCTGATATAAAGCCCCTGCGGATAACGTGCTCTGGCTCTGTTCAGCTTAGAGCAGAAGAGCTTTAAACCGGTCCGTTTACCGGTGGTACAACTCCCTCGATTTGCTCCTGCTGTGCACCGGATCCCGGACGTGCAGGGCCCAGTACAGGCTCCTGGCCTAAAATGTCAGGCTGCTCTTTAGCGGTAAATTCGCCGCGTCCGTCAAACGCCGGGCCCTCGCTCCAGCGACCTTTTGGCAGTGGTTTATCCAGGGAGGTGTTCAGGCAATAGTATGAGTGCTCCTGCGCTTCACTCTCCTGCGGGAAGCTGTTTGGAATCGGCAGTGAGGCGTTCAGGCCACCCATATCCTCAATCACTGCCAGCCACTGTTGCTGATGCATGGTATCGCGGGCAATAAGGAATGAGAGGAAATCTTTCATGCCTTTATCTTCGGTGAGGTTATACAGTCGGGTCGCCAGTACGCGCCCGGTTGCCTCCGCCGTGACATTGGCCAGCATATCCGCAGCGACGTTACCGGAGGCATAGATATGGCTCATATCAAAAGGCATGCCGTTGGCGTTGACCGGCATTGCTGCCAATCCCGAAGAGAGAATATGACGAGGATTCATGCCCCCCAGAATCGCGTTAACAATGGATCTTTTGCCGACGCTTCCTGATAGGAGAGCGGCGCGCCTTCAAGATTCAGGGCAACGGCATAGCCCAGCATCTCAATATGGCTAAGCTCTTCGGTTGCCGTGGAAATTAACAGATCTCTGATGCGGGCATCGCCACGCGCGCCCATCGCCTGGAAGAAGTACTGCATTGCTACACGAATCTCCCCTTCTACGCCACCGATAGCCTGTTGCAGCAGCATGGCGAATTCAGGATCTGCCTTTTCAACCCGAACGGGGAATTGCATTTTAGATGAGTGATGAAACATGACTTTCTCCTGGTAGATTTAAATATCTTGGCAGGAAAAAGCCTGGCTGGTGAAACCGGATAAATAAAGCGTAACGAGAATCATTTTCAATAAGCGCACCGCGACCGGTCGCGCCTTTTATTGGTTATGCTCCGGCAGACCTATAGTTTGGCACTGTATAACACCGGCCCTGTGGGCTGCCCGGTTGTTGATCCGCCCCTGGGTTCCAGGCTCACGGCCAGCACAGCATTCTCCATAGAGATCGCTTTTGTAATCTCAATGGTGCGGGCTGATCCACCCTCAATAAGGCCCAGTGAAACCGGAGCGCGCCCGGCCGGAATCACCCATAGCTCAAGACTCTTGTCTGAAGCGACACGCGTAACATTTACCGGTGTAAGCTCGAGGCGATCGCGCGTACTGCTGGCGCTAACAACCCACTGGCCGCTATGCTGCTCGCCATTGAGCACCGTCAATGGCGCAAGCGCAGACGGACGGATGACAAAGGTATAGAGAAGTACAGCGAAGACCAGCCCGGCCGCGGTAAGCCAGGGAAGTGAACGCGGATAGTGATGCGTGGGGGCTTTCTCCGGCAGCGCGAGCGCGATTTTTTTCCATACGCGTTCAGGCGGCGCGATCGGTTGCAGATGATTATCCATACCGCTCAACAGATTTAGCCAGCGCGCCACTGCAGCGGCCAGTTCAGGCTCCGTTTTTAACCTTCGCTGGAAACGTAACCTGGCCGCACCGCGCAGTGTACCCAGCGCATACTCCGCAGCCAGAGCTTCATCGCGCTGTTGATGTGTGTTCATAAGCCCACGCACTCCCGCAGATGCGCCAGACCCCGGCGAATCCAGCTTTTAACCGAGCCGACAGGCTGCTGCAGCCAGTCAGCGATATCACTGTGAGACATCCCCTGATAGTAGGCCAGAGAGATACTTTGCCGCTGTTCACTGCTTAAATTTTGCAGGCAGTGATGTAAACGCTCAGCCTGATTTTTATCGCGTGCGTCATTCTGCTCGTCACCTGAGGGTTTAAACCCTTCATCAGTAATCGGCTCGCTGTTACGTACCTGTCGGATATAGCTGCTCCGCAGCCAGTCAATGCACCGGTTGCGCACGATGTGCGTCATCCACGTCATAGGGGAACTTAGCGCAGGGTTAAACGATGGGGCACTGTTCCACACCGTAATAAAGCAGTCATGCAGAACATCTTCCGCCCAAACGCGATTACCCAAGGTGCGCAATGCCACAGCAAACAGCTGTGGCGATGTGAGCCGGTAGAGCCGTTCAAAGGCACGGCGGTCGCCATTCACGACCGCCTTGATCAAAGTATTAAGCTCTTGCGCCTGGGCTGCGTCCATAGAGTGTCCGGATGGGTGTAAATCCAATCCGAGTATAGGCACTTATTCAGGCATCAGAACAGTATCAATGACGTTGATAACACCATTTTTCTGGTACACATCATACGTGCTGATATTGGCAATATTACCCTGCCCATCTTTGAGCTGAATATTGTGCGGACCGTTATTCATGATCCATAAAGGCTTACCGTTTACCGTTTTAGTTCGGCATGACCACCGCCCTGTTTAATCTTTTGGTCCAGCGCTTTCATGTCATATTTGCCGGCAACCACATGGTAAGTCAGTACGCTGCTCAGCTTCGCCTTATTTTCCGGTTTAAGCAGTGTATCAACCGCGCCCGCCGGCAATTTGGCAAACGCAGCGTTTGTCGGTGCAAATACCGTAAACGGACCTTTACCTTGTAGTGTTTCAACCAGCCCCGCTGCCTTCACGGCCGCGACCAGCGTAGTGTGGTCTTTAGAGTTGAGAGCATTTTCAACGATATCTTTTTGCGGATACATTGCCGCGCCACCTACCATGACAGTGTTGTTGTTCATGGCGGCCCAGGAGCCTGCTGAGACGAAAAGTGCGGCGAATACAACGGAAAGGCGGGTTAACTTTTTCATCATATATCCTCGATTAAGGAGCAATGAAGTTGCTCACAATGGGATATACGGAAAAGCAGCGTAAACGGATGCAGCGGATCGCGAAAATTTTTAAATATAGCTGTTTTCCCCGACGGCACCAGAAATGAGCGCGCCACAAAAACTGCTAAGTGGCTGTAACATCTATGGTTTACAACCGGCAGCGACCTCTTAGCTGCTGCCTGTTTTTTCACCTTGCAGATTAGAACCAGGCTTCCCACATTGCGCCAACGTTGAATGAATCCAGCTGCGTATTATCATTGCTGCCCTGCACGCGTGCGGTACGCTTGTTATCCACTTCACCGCCGGTGACGTAGAAACGCAGCATCGGACGGAACTCTGGTCCCATGGCGATAGAGATATTTTGCGATAACGTCAGCTTCCAGCCGTGGTTATCACCGCCCATATCATAATCAACGCGCTGATAACCCGCTTCCAGCCAGGTCGAGTGCACATCGTTCCACCAGTACATCGGCCGTACAATGGCGCCGTAGTTTTTACGGTTTTCACTCTGATCGGCACTGTTGTCGTAATCATGGAAAGCGAGCAGATATTCCACCTGCGCCTGTGGCGTAAATTTATAGCTACCCTCAAAGCTGGCATATAGTGTTTTTAAGTCGTCGGTTTTATTGTAAACGCTGTTATCGGCGTTATCAGAGTAGCGGGCGATCACTTTATTTACGCTGTTATCCCCGGTATGGCTTAATACAAACGCGCCTTGCCAGGCTTTCAGACGCTCCTGATCTTCAACCGCTTTAGAGTCAAAGCCATAGTTTGCATAGATCTCCAGATCCAGCGGACCCACCTTCATACCGTGAATTTTTGATGTCAGCGCATAGTTGCCTTTATCACCGGTGCCTGAGCCCCCGGTACAGGTAATGCGCGACGGATTGGCTTCATCCTCCATCACTTCCGGGCTGCACGACTCCACAGCAGCGACAGCGGCAACGTCAAACTTCACCCCACCCAGATCAAAGTCTTTAATCCCCGCTCCCTGACCATCATGGTTCATCCAGAAATAGTCGTTGATGCCCTGCTGCGGACGCTGGTGGAAATCGCGTCCCGCCCAGATATAGGCGTCGGGATTGGAGGCGAGAATGTTAGTTACGCCGGCATAGGCTTTTTTAAGGTTAACCTCGTCGCCCCAGTGATCGATCATCACGTTGACGTCCCAGATGGCTCCGTTATCCCCTTTAAACGCTTTGGAAAGCTGGAATTCGCCGCCATTGCCTTCATTACCCAGACGCCCGATGGCCGAAGCGCCATTGTAAGAGCCGTCTACACCCACATATTTCTGATCGCCACTCTGGAAGTGCGCGCCGTAACGGGCATAGCCCGTGAACTTCACCCCATAGGGAATAGCCAGATCCGGAGATTGCGCCGGACTTTGTGGTTCATTAATAACATCAGCCTGTTTATTTACTGCGGTATCCAATTTGGCCTGCCGTTCGGCCAGGGCTTTATCAACGGCTTTTGCCACAATGGCGTCAATTTGTTCCTGCGTGAACTCCTGTGCCGCTACCGTTCCAGAGCAAAGCGAAGCTATAGCCAGCAGCGACGCCGGCAGCTTTATATTCTTTTTCATTGTTGTCCCGATATCATCAGTTATTTCAGGTCATCGCGTTCTCGCCGGACGCAGCACAAAAGCATGCCGTCGCCCGGGAGCGCAGTTTATTTTTTAACTCACAGAGGTTTCGTCATTACATATTGGGTACTGCTTATTCATCCGGCCCGCGAATAATCTATTAACGCTGATAGAGATGAACAATCTCAGCAGATAATTCACGCGCCAGTATCGACGTCATTAAATGATCCTGTGCATGCACCATAATTAATGTCATCGGCTGTTTTGCCTCGCCTGCATCCTGCTCAATTAATGCTGTCTGCATTTTATGCGCCTGCCGGGCAAAGGTATCCGACTCCTGTAACAGTTTCTGCGCCTCTTCAGGACTTCCCTGACGCGCAGCCTGCAGCGCCTCAAAGCACAGGCTTCTGGCGTGCCCTGAGTTCACAATGATCTCCATCACCGCTTCTTCTAAATCAATCATCTGCTCTGCTCCTGCTCACTAAAACCATTATTAGCCGACGTCGCGGCAAACCATGCACCGCTCTTTTTCACGGTGCGCTGCTGAGTGGCTAAATCAAGCTGCACAAAGCCATAACGGTTTTTATAACCGTTACACCATGACCAGTTATCGATAAAGGTCCACATGTGATAGCCAAGGCAATGTGCACCTTCACTGATGCCTTTATGCAGCCATTTTAAATGCTCAGTAATAAAATCGATCCGATATTGATCGTCAATTATGCCCTCCTGCACAAAGCGCTGCTCATTTTCAACGCCCATGCCGTTCTCTGAAATAAAACAGCGCGGATTACCGTAATTAACCCGTAAATTGGTCAGGATGTCATAGATGCCGGGTTCATAAATTTCCCAACCACGATACGGATTCATTTTGCGGCCAGGCATCTCATAGTTTTCAAAAAACCATTCCGGCATAAATGGCGATTCAGGATTAACCGCGCTGTCACGGCATTTCACCCGGCGTGGCTGATAGTAATTGACGCCCAGCAGATCGATTTTACCCTCGGCGATGAGCGCACAATCGTCTGGCTGCGTGACAGGCAGTTGATCGTGCTGGCGCAGCAGCGCCACCAGATCCGCCGGATATTCGCCGCGTAAAACCGGGTCGAGGAAGCTGCGATTAAACAGCAGATCGGCATGGTGGGCGGCAGTGATATCCGCCGGATGCTGCGAACGTGGATAAGAGGGCGTCAGGTTCAGCACGATACCAATTTCACCGCGGTACTGCCCTGCCCGATACGCGCGCACCGCCGACGCGTGCGCCAGCACCGTGTGATACGCCACCGTTGCCGCACGCCTGAAATCGACAACATTGGGATAGTGGAAATCATAGAGATAGCCACCCTCAACCGGCACAATCGGCTCGTTAAACGTGAACCAGTGCAGCACGCGATCGCCGAACAGGTCAAAGCAGATTTGGGCATAACGGCTAAAGGCAGCCACCACTTCGCGGCTCTCCCAGCCGCCTTTTTGCTGCATCACCATCGGCATATCAAAGTGAAACAGCGTAATAAAGGGCTTGATGCCCTGCGCCAGCAGTTCATCAATCACGTTATTGTAGAAGGTGACCGCTTCCGGATTCACCTCACCGGTGCCGTCCGGAATCAGCCGCGACCAGCTCAGTGAAGTCCGAAAGCTGTTGTGGTTGAGCTGCTTTAGCAGGGCGATATCCTGCCGCCAGTGTTGGTAAAAGGTGGAGGTATTTGCCGGCCCGATATTTTGATGAAAGCGCCAGGGCTGCTGCGCATACCAGACATCCCATGTGGTGGCGCTTTTGCCACCCGCCAGGCTATCACCTTCGGTCTGTAACGCGGAGCTGGCACTGCCCACCAGAAATTCTCAGGAAATACATACTTCATGGTTTCTCTCCGGCATCAATGCGTGCCAAGGGTTTCAGCAACGGGGCTGCGATTTTGTGCTTTCTGCTCTTCGGTTTTCATCAGAGAGCGTTCGTAAGCACGCAGGAAAGGCAGATACATCAGGGCAGAGAGCACCATACAAATCAGGCACATCACGACCGGGCTGATCGCCCAGTTGGCCGCCCATGAGGCACCAATGGGCGCAGGTGTTGTCCAGGGCGTGAGGGAGACGACCTGAGCCAGCCAGCCCATTTTGGTTGCGGTATAGGCCAAAACAGCGTTAATCATTGGCACGCAGACAAACGGGATAAACAGCAGCGGGTTCATGATGATCGGGGCACCGAACAGAATCGGTTCATTGATGTTAAAGAAGCTGGGGATGATGCCCATTTTGCCGATGGTACGCAGATGCGTCGCGCGACTGCGCAGTAACAGAAAGGCCAGCGGCAGCGTGGAACCTACGCCCCCAATCAGCAGGAAGTGATCCCAGAACCCCTGCAGATAGATGTGCGGCAGTGCACTGCCCGCCGCCAGCGCCGCCTGGTTAGCGGATAAGTTGGCCATCCAGAACGGGTTCATGATGCCCGTCACAATCAGCGCGCCGTGGATGCCGGCGAACCAGAAGATCTGGCACAGCAGGACGGAGAGCAAAATAGCCGGCAGCGAATCTGACGCCGAGACCAGTGGCTCCAGCACATGCATGATAGCTTGCGGGATAATCATGCCGGTTTTCGCTTCGATCAATAAGTTCAGCGGATGCAGCGTGCCGATGATCACCACTACCGGAATAAGGATCTCAAACGAGCGCGCAACGCCGGTTGGCACCTCTTTAGGTAACCGAATGGTGATGTTGTTTTGCTTAAGCCAGGCGTAGATACGTGTTGAATAGATTGAGGTGATCAGCGCGGTAAAAATTCCCTGTCCGGAGAGATATTGCGTGGAAATCGTGCCGTCAGAGTAAGGCGCGGCAACCAGCAGGAAGGCCATAAATGCCAGCAAACCCGACATCACCGGGTCAAGCGAGAACTGCCGGCCCAGACTGGCGCCAATTCCTACTGAGATAAAGAACGTCATCACGCCCATGCTCAGATTGAACGGCAGCATGAGCTGCTCGCGGTAAGTAATGGAGAAGTCCAGCCAGGCGCGGGCAAAGCTGTTCGTTGTCGTTTCCGAAAAGGGCGGAAAGATAAAGACCAGCATAAAAGAGCCAATAATCATAAACGGCAGTGCAGCGGTAAAGCCATCGCGGATAGCGATGACGTATTTCTGCTGCCCAAGCCGACCCGCCAGCGGGGTGATGGAGTGCTCAATAACCGCAACCATTGATTGATATAACGAACTCATAAGCGCACCTTTTTAGTTAGCCGCTTCAATGAGCGACAGAGCGTAATCCAGAACCTTATCACCGCGTTGCATGCCGTAGTCCATCATGTCGATGGGCTCAACGGGGATGCCACGGGTGGCTGCTTTTTCTGCCAGCGCTTTCAGCATGTATTTCACCTGCGGTCCGAGCAGTACCACCTGATAAAGCGGGAACTGCTCGTCAAACTCCGCCACGCCAAAGGCTTTAATTTCAACCGCTAAGCCTCTCTCTTGAGCTACGTCAGCCATTTTCCGCACCAGCATGCTGGTGGACATCCCTGCCGAGCAACACAACATTATCTTGTACATCGCCATCCAATCCTCAGGGTTTTACGTATTAGTGTGGCGACGATTGGATATCATATGGAACGTTTCATGAGTGAAGGATAGAACTGTGATGCTTATCAATATCTGGGGTTAAGGGCAGTTCTTAATACGATTTGAGTCACAAAATTTCGGGCTTTATGGATAGCGTAAGCAGCGATATGGAAAATCTGTTTCCAGGATTGAGGAAAACTGGCTATACTTCTGCGGTGAATAAATGCACGAATGCCAGCATTACTATCTTGAAGTCACACGCAGGTTTTACGGGAGAAAGATGTCTACTATCAACGATGTATCGCGTTTGGCTGGGGTGTCAAAAGCCACAGTTTCACGGGTGTTGAGTGGCTCGCGCGGCGTTAAGGAAGCCAGCCGTCTTGCTGTGTTAAAAGCGGCGGAAGAGTTGAAATACCGTCCTAACGTTATCGCGCAATCCCTGTATAGCCAGACCACTAACTGCATTGGCGTTATCTGCGCGCAGGATAATATTAACCAGACCACCGCTTACCTTTACGCACTGGAGAAGCAGTTAAGCCAGCATCAGAAACATCTGCTGTTGCGCTTTGCCAATAGCAAAGCGGAGATCATGAATGCGCTGGATGAACTCAACTGCGGACTGTGCGACGACGTGCTGATCATTGGCGCACGCTTGCCGCTGAACCTTGAAGATGAAAATGTGGTGCTGGTGGATTGCGCTGAAGCGGAAGGCCCAAATAGCATTCAGTTTGATCACGCGTTTGCCGCCGAAACGGCCTGTAATTATTTGATCAATCAGGGTAAGCGCCAGATCGCACTTATCCATCCGGAAGAGCATGGCTCGGCCGAGCCGGTGTTACATGGCTACAAGTTGGCGCTGGAGAAGAATTTTCTGCCCTTCAACCGTAATCTGGTGATCACAGACTCCGTCTCCTCCTCTGTTGCTATCCAAATGCTGCTGAACAACGCCAGCACCCGGAATTTCAACGCCCTGCTGGTGGCCAATGAACAGGAAGCGCAAAACGTCATCGCCCAGTTACAGGCATTCAATAAATCCGTCCCCACCGACATCATGGTATTTAGCCTGGCCGGTTCGCTGAATTTGCCCGGTGTGCCTGTGATTCCTGCGATTGAGTACTCCATGGATGCGATGGCGGCAAGGATTGTGAACTGGCTGACGACGAAAACGCAGACGATGCTGGGATCGTCCGTGCTGCGGGGTGATTTAATTATTCCGGATATGCGTAAGCGCTAACGGGCGCTGGCGGAATAAACCACCGTTATTCGCAAAAGAGTGATGCGTAAATTTCAGGCTTGGCTAAAGCGTATGTGAAAGAAGACTGTGACGGCACATAAAGGGCATTTGTGCTAAAAGGGTAATCCAGGCTTATGCCTGAAACCTGAAGGAGCAAAGAATGAGAACGCAAAAAAGGTGTATGGGATATGTTGCCATCGTGGTGGATGATTACGATCGGGCCATTGAATATTACACAAACCAACTGGGCTTTACCCTCGTCGAAGATACCCCACAACCGGGTAAACGTTGGGATCTTTACCAAAATACACAGGAATAAATTACTTAAGCTTTGGCGTGCTCTCTTATTAGAAGTTCGGTATGAAGGACTTAGTACGAAAGAATTATCCGGAATTAGGTCAAGTTAAAGCCCCGTATGTGCATGCAGTAAAACAAGGTAATACACTCTATATTTCCGGATTAACCGCGTTTGGCACTGCTGCTCAGTCTGCTGGTATTACCGTGCAGGCTGAGGAGGTATTTAGCCAGATGAAAAAGATTGCCCGGGCTGAGGGCACAGATTTTTCGGCGCTGATTAAAGTGACAATATTCATCACGTCGTTCGATGAAATCACTGAATTGCGGCAGGTACTCTATCGCAACTATGGTGAACATTTACCTGCCAGCTCTTTGGTGGAAGTCAGCCGTCTCTTTTCACCTGATCTTAAAATTGAGATTGAGGCTATTTTAGGGCTCTGAACGTTTGCATCATGGCCGCCTTATCAATGATTCCGGCAATCAGGTTCACGGCTGTGTGCCGGAACAGGTCCGCCACCCGATACTGCGGCGAAAAACGACTATCTCAATGCGTTGAAAAGACATGCAGCTTTATGCTTAACGCCCGTCCGGCATTGCGCTGCCTCTTTCGCTGCCATCATGATCACAGGGTAACAGCAGCGTAAAGCGTGTGCCGCCCATTATGCCCGCGCTGCAAGTGATAGCGCCACCGTGCGCGGTAATAATCGCTTTAACCACCGCCAGCCCGAGGCCCGTGCCACCGCTGGCGCGAGAGCGCGATCGATCGCCACGTGTAAAGGGATCGAACAGCGATGTCTCAATCTCTGCGGGGATGCCCGGACCTTCATCCTCCACGCTGATTGCTATGCACGCTTTTTGCTGATAACAGGCGATTCTGACGATGCCCGGCGTGGCGTAGCGCTGGGCGTTATCCAGTAACGCCAGCAGCGCCTGCCGGATACGCGCGGCGTCACCATGCAGCGTGACATCGTCCAGCTCAAGCACCAGAGAGAGATTGCGCTCAGCCAGTGAGGCGCGCATCAGCTCGGCTACCGCGCGGATCTCTCTGTCCAGTACAACGTATTCGGGATGCAACAGCATGTGGCCACTGTCCGCCAGGCTGAGCGTGCGCAGGTCTTCAATCAGACGGGCGAGCCCATCGGTCTGTTTAACCAGGTTAACAAACAGCGCATGATCGGGGGTAAATACACCGTCTGCCAGGCCCTGCAGCCGGCCCTGAAGGATAGTTACGGGTGTGCGCAGCTCATGCGCGATGGCCGCGTTCCAGGTGGTTATTTCACCCGATGTTTTTTCCAGCTGTGCGGCCATGGAGTTGAAATCCGCCACCATCGCCGAGATCTCCCGCAGGCGGTGATCGCCGTTGTGCGCCCTGGCGCTCAGCTCGCCTCCCGCTATTTTACGGGCGCTCTCCGCCAGCGAATTGAGCGGCAGTAACAGCTTGCGGGCAAAGCGCATGGCGGCAAACACCGCCACCATCAGAGAAAGCAGCGTGGAGATAGCGAACATGATCCAGTCTCTGGTGGTCGCCTCATTGCCTTCGATCGTTGCCGGATCAATCAGCGACGAGATAGCGTCCCAGACGTAATAGACCAAAAACGACAGCACAATCGAGGCGGCCGTGACATGAACCAGAAGCCACGCCAGGTGGCGGCTTAATCCTGCGTTATTCACTTAATCCCCCAGCCGATAACCGACGCCGCGCACACTCTCCGGCACGCCCGTGATACCCGCCTCTTCCAGTTTTCGGCGGAGCTTACTGATGTGGCTGTCTACCGTCCGCTCCAGCGTTTCCCCCTCGGACAGACAGTTCTCCAGCAGCGCCTGGCGGCTGAACACTTTGCGTGGATAGCGCATCAGCCAGGCCAGTAAGCGGAATTCGGTGGTGGTCAGGCCGGGGGCGATCGCCTGCTCCGTTCGGGGATCAACCACGCGGAACTCATCGCTGTAGACCTTAAGCCGCGTACTGACCAGCACGCCCGGTTCGGCAGGCATGGCCTGCGAACTCGCGCGGCGCAGGATAGCGTGCGTACGCGCCACCACTTCTGCCGGAGTAAAAGGCTTGATGACATAATCATCTGCGCCAATGCGCAGGGCGGAGAGTTTATCCGTAACGTCATCGCTGGCGGTTAACATCAATACCGGCGTATTGCCACGCCGGCGCAGCTCGGCCAACACCTGCCAGCCATCCATGCCCGGCATACGAATATCCAGAATCACCAGCGCAGGCGCCTCCTGCGCGTAAAGCTCCAGCGCCTGCAAACCATCGGCAGCGTGGCGGGTGCGAAAGCCGTCGCGCTGCAGATAGGCCGTGACGATAGCGGCAATTTCAGCATCGTCTTCAACAACAAGAATCAAGAAGTGACTGTTCATGGCTGTACCTTATTGCATCGCGATCCGCCTGTTAAAGCGATTTTTTATTTTTTTCATCTCCATACGCCCTCCACAAAACATCCACCGTTCCTCAATAGAGACACAGTAACCTGCCGGTTTAATTTTGATACCAGGAAGAACCAATATGAAACCAATCGGGGTGGCTGTTGCGCTGTCATTAGCCCTGATGCTGCTCAACGGCTGCAGAGAGAGCGATGAAGCTGCGCAGGCGTCGGTGTCGGCAGCACCGCAGGTAGCGATCGTCACCCTGGCGCCGCAGAGCGTCGGGATCGCGCAGACCTGGCCCGCCCGGGTGATCGCGCTGAGAACAGCGCAGATACGGCCACAGGTGGGCGGTATCGTGACGGCACGCCTCTTTTCTCAAGGGTCGGAGGTCTCTGCCGGGCAGCCGCTGTTTCAGATTGACCCGGCACCTTTCAAAGCAGATGTGGAGATGGCTGAAGCGGCACTCTCCCGCGCCGAAGCCTCTTTCCGCCAGCTGAACCTGCGCAGCCAGCGCCTGAGCAAGCTGGAGGGAACCGGCGCGATCAGTCGCCAGGATTATGACGATGCACGGGCTAACGCTGCACAGGCGGCAGCCGGCGTGGCAGAAGCGAAAGCAGCGCTGAACCGTAAAAAACTCGATTTAGCGTATAGCACGGTACGCGCCCCGGTCAGCGGGCGCATTGACCAGCAGTACGTAACTGAAGGCGCACTGGTCAGCGCGGCAGATTCTCAGGCGATGGCGATTGTGCAGCAAACGGATAAGGTCTATGTCGATGCCCGCTTACCCGCTTCTGAAGTGCGCCCTCTTCTGGATGGGCAAAAAAGCGGTGCCGCGCTAACGCTGACGCTTCTGGATGACAGCGGCCAGCCTTATGACGTGAAAACGCACCTGCTCTTCTCCGGCGCCAGCGTCAGCGACGAAACCGGAGATGTGGTACTGCGAACCGAAGCAGAAAACCCCCGCCACCTGCTAATGCCAGGCATGTTCGTACGCGTGAAGATTACGCGTCACCTCAGCGACAGCGGCATCGTGATTCCGGAACAGGCTATCCAGCATCAGGACGGAAAAACCTTTGTCTGGACGCTGGATGAAAACAGCAGAGCGCAGCGCGTTCAGGTTCATCTGAACGGGCAGACGGCCAGTGGACAGGTTGTCGGCAGCGGCCTGCTGGCCGGGCAGAAGCTGGTGGTGGAGGGTCAGGAGAAGCTGCAGGACGGCACAGACGTGCAGGCTAAGCCGTGGAAATCCGGCGCGTAATGCCGCTCCGCCTCATTAAACAGGATTTAATCATGTCGCATTTTTTTATTAAGCGCCCCATTTTTGCCTGGGTCATCGCGCTCTTTATTGTGCTGTTCGGCGCCCTCGCCATTCCGCAGTTGCCGATTGCGCAATATCCCCCGGTGGCACCGCCCAGCGTCTCTATCTCGGTGAGCTACCCGGGCGCTACGCCGCAGATGATGAATGAATCGGTGATCTCCCTGATTGAGCGTGAACTGTCCGGCGTGGATGACCTGCTCTATTTTGAATCCTCCAGCGATACCTCCGGCATGGCGACCATCACCGTCAACTTTAAACCGGGCACGGATATCAAGCTGGCACAGGTGGATGTTCAGAATCAGATCAAAATTGTGGAGTCGCGTCTGCCGCAGACGGTACGGCAAAATGGCCTGACGGTTGAAGCCGCATCCTCCAACTTTCTGATGATTGTTGGCTTGAACGCGTCAGGGTCGGCCTTTACGGAGGCGGATCTCAGTGATTACTTTGCGCGCAATATGACCGAAGAGCTGCGCCGTGTAGAGGGCGTGGGTAAGGTTCAATCATTTGGTGCCGAAAAAGCGATGCGCATCTGGCTGGATCCGGCAAAGCTCATCGCCTGGAACCTGACGGTTAACGATGTTACAGACGCGATTAGTCAGCAGAACGCCCAGATAGCGCCAGGGCGTATTGGGGACGCCCCTGCCACCAGCGGGCAGCGATCCGCCTACCCGCTGACCGTAACCGGACAGCTGGGCACACCGGAAGCGTTCCGCCGTATTGTACTGAAAGCCAGCACAGATGGGGCGAAGGTGACGCTCGGCAACGTCGCCAGGGTGGAGCTGGGTTTACAGACTTACTCGTTTGCGACGCGTGAAAACGGCCGCCCTTCAACCGCCGCTGCCATACAACTGGCACCGGGTGCCAACGCGGTGAAAACCTCGGCAGCGGTACAGGCCAGGCTGGCGGAGCTGGCGAAGTCAATGCCTGCAGGTATGCACTATTCGGTGCCCTTTGACACCTCTCCTTTTGTGAAGATCTCCATCGAAAAGGTTATTCATACCTTTATCGAGGCGATGATCCTGGTTTTCCTGGTGATGTATCTGTTCCTGCAAAACGTTCGCTACACCTTTATTCCGGCGATCGTGGCGCCTGTTGCGCTGCTTGGGACATTTACCGTTATGTTGCTGTGTGGTTTCTCCATCAACGTGCTGACCATGTTCGGCATGGTGCTGGCGATTGGCATCATCGTGGATGACGCCATCGTGGTGGTCGAAAACGTGGAGAGGCTGATGGAAGAGGAGGGTCTTTCACCGCGCGAAGCCACCGAAAAAGCGATGCATGAAATTACCGGCGCCATTACAGGCATCACGCTGGTGCTGACGGCCGTATTTATACCGATGGGGCTGGCCAGCGGATCGGTAGGCATCATCTACCGCCAGTTCACGCTCTCAATGGCGGTATCGATCCTGTTCTCTGCCCTGCTTGCGCTCACGCTGACCCCCGCGCTATGCGCCACGCTGCTTAAGCCGGCGACGCGCGACGCGCACCGCAAAAACCGTTTTTTCCGCTGGTTTAACCACAATCTGGCGCGCGCAACCACCGGCTATACCTCAGGCCTGAGTCGGCTGGTCAGAAAGAGCGGCCGGATGATGCTGGTTTACGTCGTCCTCTGTGCCGTCCTGGCCTTTGGGTTCAGCAAATTGCCGTCAGCTTTTCTGCCCGAAGAGGATCAGGGCTATTTTATCTCGTCAATTCAGCTGCCGGCTGATGCAACGCTTGAGCGCACCGAAGATGTGATCAAGCAGTATGAAGCGGTGGTCGCCGATCGTGCCGGCATTGATCGTAACCTCTCTATCCTTGGCTTTAGTTTTGCCGGTTCCGGCTCCAACTCTGCGCTGGCGTTCACGCTGCTTAAGGATTGGGATAACCGCCACGGCGCGACCGCACGGGATGAAGCCGCGCGGGTCCAGCAGGCGATGGCGTCCGTCCCCGATGCCACCGTTATGAGCCTGATTCCTCCGCCGATCGCCGAGCTGGGGAACTCATCAGGCTTTACGTTGCAGCTGGAAGATCGCGCCGGCCATGATTACCCAACCCAGCAGGCAGCGCTGCAAACCCTGCTTGCAGCCGCTGCGCAGAGCAGCATTGTACGGGACGTTTATCAGGATGGCCTGCCTGATGGCACCAGCATTAATCTCACCATCGATCGTGAAAAAGTCGAGGCCATGGGCGTCTCCTTCAGCGATATCAGCCAGACGCTATCTGGCGCGATGGGATCGACGTACGTTAATGATTTCCCCAATAACGGTCGCATTCAGCAGGTGATCGTCCAGGCGGATGCACCTTACCGTATGCAGCTCCGGAGCGTGCTGGCGTTGTACGTCAGAAATAAACATGGCGGCATGGTGCCGCTCTCGGAGTTTGTTAAAGGCGAGTGGCAAACCTCGGCGCTGCAGCTGCTGCGTTATCAGGGCTATCCGGCATTTCGCATAACCGGTGACGCGGCACCCGGGTACTCCACAGGCCAGGCGATGGCAGAGATGGAGAAGCTGGCCACACAGCTGCCCGCTGGTTTTGCCATCGAATGGACGGGCCAGTCCCTGCAGGAGAAGGCGTCCGCCTCACAGGCACCGATGCTGATGCTGTTATCCATGCTGGTGGTGTTTTTAGTACTGGCGGCGCTGTACGAGAGCTGGACCATCCCGTTCTCGGTGATGCTGGTAGTGCCGCTTGGTCTGCTGGGCGCCGTGGCCGCCGTGATGTTGCGCGACATGTCTAACGATGTTTTTTTCAAAGTGGGCATGATCACCATCATCGGGCTGTCCGCTAAGAACGCCATACTGATCATCGAATTTGCGAAGCAGATTTATGAACAGGAGGGCAACCTGATCCGCGCGACCCTTAAGGCGGCCAGCATGCGTCTGCGCCCTATTCTGATGACGTCGCTGGCGTTTACGCTGGGTGTGGTGCCGCTGATGCTGGCAACCGGTGCCAGCGCGACCACGCAACATGCTATTGGTACGGGTGTTTTCGGCGGGATGATCAGCGGTACAATACTGGCCGTGATATTTGTCCCGGCCTTTTTTATCTTCGTTATGACGCTGAATGAGCAGATTAAGCAGCGTCTGCGCCGATGTAAACGGTGAAGAGGCCTCATTGTGCGCCGGTTACAGGCTTACAATGCGGTATCACAACGCACTGCCGCAGCCGGTTTCGGCAGTGCTTATCGTTGCCCGGACAGCCGTCTGAACGTATAGGCGCTTAAAATAAATTAATTAAAGTTTGCGTAATAAAATCAGCTGTGTCTTAATAACGCCATCGGTTTGGAATACAGACCTTATGAAAGCAGTTTTAGTAAAGCAGTCCTCAGTTCAAGTGTTATCCAAAGATATCCTTCTTCGAGAGCCTCCTCCTAATTGCCCAATAAGCAAATCTAATTACAGGCCATTATTGCCGCTTCTGTGGCTCATCAATTAAGGAATTTTCTATGTCTAACAAAATGACTGGTTTAGTAAAATGGTTCAACTCTGATAAAGGCTTCGGCTTTATCTCTCCAAGCGACGGCAGCAAAGATGTATTCGTACACTTCTCTGCAATCCAGAGCGACAGCTACAAAACGCTGGACGAAGGTCAGCAGGTCTCTTTCACCATCGAAAATGGTGCTAAAGGCCCTGCAGCTGCGAACGTTACCGCTCTGTAAGTCGCGCTAATTATCAGCGACACTTACAATCGCGATGAAGACAGTAGTCTGAGCAGCTAAGCTCTGCTGATAATGAAAAAACCCGCCCTGTGCGGGTTTTTTGCTTTTTAATATTCCGGAAGTTCTGCGCTTTGCTTATTTCCCCCGCGCGTAACGGTGCTGTTTTAATAACGCTTTCGCAAGCGAGACGCTATTCCCCGCTCTTTTATTGTTAAAAACAGCCCGCTCCACTGCCTGGTCTACACTCATTTTTAAGGGAAAACCAATAACGCATGCGCATACACTCCAGGAGCACTTATGGCCGACTTCGACCTGCATAAATTTCTGATTAATGACCAGCCCTATACTTTCCTTTTTGAAGTCATCGTTCGCGTCTTTATTGCTTATATTGTGGTGTTCACCTTTCTCAAAATTTCTGGCCGGCGGGGTGTGCAGCAGCTGTCACTGTTTGAGGTGGTGATCATTCTGACGCTGGGGTCGGCATCCGGTGATGTCACGTTTTATGATGATGTACCGGTGCTACCGGTTATTCTGGTGTTCGTTGTACTGCTGATGCTCTACCGGCTTACAACCCTGGCGATGTCAAAATCCCCTGCGCTGTCAAAGCTGATTGAAGGGGAAGTGGTCACGCTGATTGCCCACGGTAAATACGTGTCCGCCAATCTCGACAAACTCAATATCTCTGAAGATGAGTTTCTGATGGAGCTGCGGCATGACGGTGCTGAACACCTCGGTCAGATTCGCCTCGGGCTGGTGGAAGTCGATGGTCAGTTGAGTCTCTACTTCTATCAAGACGAAGATGTTGTGCCCGGCCTTTCGGTGCTGCCAGCCGAACATCGCCCCTGCTTTACGGTAATGCCCGATGATGATCTGTATGCCTGTAACCGCTGTGGCCTGACTAAAAATCTGCGTAGCGGCGAACAGTGCCGCTGCCCGGAGTGTGACCGTAACGTGTGGTCGCGAGCGTTGCGCTCGGTTCGCACCTGATTCACCGCTTGCCGTTCATCATTTTGTTCAACCGAAGCCTCGCCGGTGCGAGGCTTACCGAAGAAGCGCAGCTTAATCAAACACACCATTGATGATGGCCGTGACAACCGCCGTACTCAACGCAATCAGCACCAGATCATCCCCCACGCGCGCCATTCGTAGCCCGGATAGTAGGGCAAATCCCTGATCATTGATGCCGGCAAGGTTTTTTTCGCAATCCCCGGCGGCAGGGGTTTTCCACGCGCGAGATTTTTAGCGATGCCTGGCGGAAGCGCCTGATATCCTACCAGGCCATGATTCACCGCCAGTGAACGCGCCCGCGAGAAACTGATATCAACATTGATCTGGTCCGGTTTGCCAGCGTGCGAGTGTTTGCCCTGCCCCTTATTGCCGTGGTGACCACTGTTTCCCGGATGGCCACCGCCGTGGCCGTTACCCGGATCGGCCAGTGCCGGCGCAGCAATAAAACTGCAGGAGAGAACCGCCGCCAGTGCAGCTACAGAAATGCGACGTTTGAACATGTTGTTTATCCCTTATGGAAAGAAGACCCAATTTAAACATATGACAAAGCCCGCATCTCTACCATCACAGCCGTTGTTGAAGTCGGTTCGCATCACGCATTTTTAGGCGTACAGGATGTTCATATCGCCGCGTCCGGTGCGATGAATGGTGGCATCAACCTGCCATGTGCGCTTAATCAGGTTAGGGGTTAAGACGCTATCGGGCGCGCCTGAAGCCACTACCTGCCCCTGATGGAGCACCACTAGCTGCTGGCAATATTTGGCGGCCAGGTTGAGATCGTGCAGCGCCACAATCACCGTAACCGGCAGCGAGGAGATCAGCCGCATCAGCTCCAGCTGAAACTGAATGTCCAGATGATTAATTGGTTCATCCAGCAGCAGGATATCGGGCTGCTGAGTAAGCGCACGCGCAATCTGACAACGTTGCCGCTCGCCACCGGATAAGCGCTGCCAGGGACGATTGGCCAGCGCATCCAGCTTCATCAGCGAAAGTGCCTGCTGAACCGCCTGCTCATCCCCCGTGCGCCACGTGCTGAATGCGCTACGGTGTGGCGATCGCCCAAGCCGGACAATCTCTGCAACGGTCATCCCGGCCTCGGATTCCGCATGCTGCGGCACAAATGCCAGCGTGCGTGAGAGCTGCCGCCGACTCATTTCACCCGTTGATTTACCACCGATTTTCACCCCCGCATAGGCGCAGGGCAGCACGCCTGCCATTGCGCGAATCAGCGTTGATTTACCGGAGCCATTGGGGCCAAGCAGCCCCACCGTTTGCGCGCGCGGCGCAGCAAAACTGATATCTGATAACACCCGTCGCGCCTGAAGCGTCACGCTCAGATTATCGATTGTCACATGCATCACGACTTCTCCCGGTTGCGGTAGAGAATAAAAGCGAATACCGGCGCACCCACCAGCGCGGTCACTACGCCAATCGGCAGCACCTGATGGCTGATAAGCGTGCGTGAGACCAGGTCTGCAAGGATCATGAAGTGGCAACCGGCAAGAAAGGTTAACGGGAGACTAATCAGGTGACGATGCCCGGCCAGCATACGCGTGATATGCGGGATCACCAGACCCACAAATCCGACCGCGCCAATTGCACTGACAATGACCGCCGTCACCAGCGCCGTGATCAACAGCAGTACAATGCGCACCCGCAAGACCCGCGTGCCCAGCGTAGCCGAGACCTCCGTGCCGAAGGTGAAGGTATCCAGTGAGCGAGCGTAACAGATCACTACCAGCAATCCGGCAACCGTCACCGCCGAACAGAGCAGCGCGTCAGGCCAGCGCACGCCGCTCAGGCTGCCCAAGAGCCAGAACATCACGCCGCGCGACTGCTCAGCGTTGGCCGCCGTACTCACGATATACGACGTCAACGCATTGAATAGCTGAGTACCGGCGATACCGGCGAGAATGATGCGTGCCGTGTTCTCACGCATCCCGCCGGAGAGCAGCACAATCAGCGCGAACGCGAGGCAGGCACCGCAGAATGCCCCGGCGCCCACGCTAAGCGCGCCGCCGCCCAAACCCAGCAACATGACGCTTACTGCACCGGTTGAAGCGCCGGCAGAGATACCCAGCAGATAGGGATCGGCCAACGGATTGCGCAGCAGCGATTGCAGTACCAGTCCGCACAGCGCCAGACCGCCGCCGCTGCTGGCCGCCATTAATGCCCGGCTCATGCGGTACTGCCAGACAATGCCGGCCTCCACCGCAGGCAGATCGTAATGCGCGATACCCAGGCCATTCGCGATCGCCCGCGCCGTATCTGCGAATGAGATGGCCATATCGCCGGTGGCCGCGGCCAGCACAATCATCAACGGCAGGCTCAGCAAACCGACGATAATGATAAAACCAGGCCAGTAACCCGTACCGTGTGTAACCATCAGGCTGATTACCGGCGCTGATCTGCTGACCGATCAGCTCTACCGCTTCCACATTACGCAGTGAGGGGTTGAGCGACATCGCCGGCACTACCACGATACGGCCCTGCTTCACCGCCGGCATCTCACGGGTTACCGGATCGCTCTCCAGAAACGCTTTTTTAACGGCGACATCATCTGCGGGATAGAGCCGTCTCTCCATGCTGGCGATAACAATCACATCCGGCTGCGCCTGGACAATATGCTCCCATGTCACCGCTGGCCACTCTTCATCGGAAGCGATGATATTCGTCAAACCAAGTGTACGTGTGATCCAGCCCGGCGCACCTTTGCTGCCTGCTACCCATGGATCACCTTTTAAACGCGGGCTGGAGAACCAGTACACCACTTTAAGCGGCGCTGAACGGTGGGTATTCAGATGCTGCTGCGCGGCGGTGATACGATTGGCCAGCTGCTGTTTTAACGCCTCTCCGCGTACTGCGACATCAAAAATGCGCGCCAGCGTGGTGATCTCATCGTAGATAACGTTGATCGAGTACGGCGCGGAACGTGCCCCGTCGCCGTTGGAGGTCGCGGTCACGGCTTTCGCAGTACAGTCCGCAGGCGAGATCCAGGTGTTAATCCCGAGTTGTTCAAACTGCTGGCGCGTGGCCACTTCCCCTTGCGGCCCCACATGCCAGCTATATTGCGCCAGCACCAGTTCGGGCCGCTGTGCCGCCACCGCTTCAAATCCCGGCGCGTTCTCCGTCAGGCGCTTCAGATGCTGCCCCTGCTGCTTCAGTTCATCCGGCAGAGCACCAAACCAGACTGAGGTCCCGACTACTTTTGAACCCAGTCCCAGCGCCAGCATCAGCTCCGTTTCATGCTGTCCTACCGTGACGACGCGTTCCGGCACATGCGTAAAGGTTTCAGACATCCCGCAGTTCTCCACAGTGAATGGCCAGTTCGCGGCGTGAGTACTGAGCACGGGAAGAGAGAGCATGGCGCAGATAAAGAGGTTGATCGTTCGTTTCATTACTGACTTCATATTGATATGTTATAACGTAACAATATGCGCATTTCATGTTTTGTTGTCAATCCATTGCGGAATGAAGCAAGTACCCTAACCCGGGCGCAACAAAATGCAGTGGAGTGATGTGCAGGCATGCGAGAGAATGATCGGGACGTGCAAACTTTCGGGCTGGTGTGACAACCGCACGCAGCTGACAAATGAAGAGAGATAGGGCTTAGTAAATAATGAATGTTGAATCAAGGAAGGAGGCCATGTGCGTCCTCGCTTCGTATCTTATCGCTGCTACAGCCGCGATACTGATCTTTCCGCTAAGGCTGCTGCCCTGCCTGCTGGCGGGCATGGTGACATTTGAGATCATTGATGCTTTCCGGGTCCGTTCTCAGGGATATCTGCGCTCAAAGGTTTCCGGCTGGCTGGCTGTGATGTTTATCAGCCTGGTGGTAATTGCCGCCGTTTTTGGCCTCTTTATGTTGCTCTACAACGTGTTTACCCTGGACTTTACCAGCGAAGGCGATTTTTATCGCAAGCTGAATGACGTTGTCCGGGAAGCGCATGACAAACTCTATCCGGTGCTGGGTGATTACATGCCCAGAACTTATCAGGACATCGAAACGACCGCCTTCACCTGGCTGCAGACGCATATCTATATTTTGCAAAACGCCGGGCAGAAAACCCTGCACTTTTTCGCCGTCACCTTTGTCGGCATCTTCCTGGCGATTCTGGTTTCTCTCGCATCAGGCAATGAAGCACGCACGGCGCCCTGTCTGAAATATCATCTGCTGCAGCGCCTCAGAACCTTCCGTGAAGTATTCAGCGCCGTTGTCACCGCCCAGGTGAAAGTGGCTGCCTTTAATGCCCTTGCCACCGGCGTATTCCTCTATCTGGTAATGCCTTTGCTGGGCTATCACCTGCCCTATGCCAAGACGCTGACGTTTGTCACCTTTCTCTGCAGCCTGCTGCCGATTGTGGGGAATCTGATCTCCAATACGCTGGTAACCCTGGTTGCACTCTCGGTGAGCCTGCAGGCGGCTATCGTTGTGATCATCTACCTGATCCTGATTCATAAGGCGGAGTATTTTATTAATGCCCGCATCTTTGGTGCAAAGATTCAGTCTTCCGTCTGGGAGCTGCTGCTGGCCATGCTGATCTTCGAATCCCTGTTTGGTATTGCAGGCGTGGTCGCTGCACCAATCTTTTACGCCTGGCTTAAGGTTGAACTGGTTCGGAAGCAGCTTATTTAGATGCGCTACGCGGGAGGAGGCCAGTAAGGGTCTCCGCTTCTGGTGGCCTGGTTTATAAACTGTGCTTTATGAGCGCGGCAAGTTGTTACTGTTTGATACTCAATTTACTTAGTTAAGAAAATTTCATCTTTGGCTGCAGTATAGCGCACTCCGATATGCAACCCACGGAGAACAGTATCATGTTTCTTATCAATTCTCCCTTTCAAAAACAGAATAGAGCGTCAATCAGTCGTGTGACAATATCTGCAGTTCTGCATATACCTCACTGTTACGTTTACTAATCACTAACTTAATCACTGCGGATAAAAATTGTTCAATAAGTTTGAGCAGAATATCTGCCAAATATTTACGCTGAAAGATTGGCAGTAAACAGATTCAGGCTTATTGATAAAGTAACGCGAGGAGGGTATTTTTCATCTTCTGTGCCAGATCACATTAGATATCAATCAAAATCTCTGCACTTTACGGCACTCTTTCAGCACTTTTTCGCTTTTTCCCTCAGCCCGTTGCCGTTACGCTTGTTGATTTTAAGCGGTTTAATACAATGTCCTCATCCGCTCAAAATATGAGAATAAAAAACGCGATGTTTTATCACGACGATGTGCAAGGCCATAAAATAATTGGCGAGGCTGCCTTTCGCCTCATTACCCAGGCTCAGCAGGTTACCGTTGTCAATCTGATTGAAGAGCTGATTGCGATGTCCGAGCATGAAGCGTGCGACGAGCGCCTTTCGCTGATTTCAGATGCCCGCTACTGGCTGAAGGATCACCTTAATGCCGGTCACCGCTATCAGACAGCGAAAAGCTGGATAACCGCGTCGGCGCTGACTTCCGCAAGCGATAAGAGTGCCCCGCTGCGTAGCGTGGAAGAGGAGTGATCGCCGCGCATTAAGCGGACACAGCCCTCAATCAGGAGCGTGCATGAACCTATTTCTTTGGTGGCGTAAATTGCCTGATGTATGCCGCAGGCAGTAAAAAGCGCGTGTTCCTCTATCCCCCCTGACGTCAGTGTTATGCGCCCAGGCCGGAATAGTGTAAAAAAGTGCCGGCGTTAGCAGCCGGCAGCGAATAATCATTGTGTTGCGGCAGGCGCGTTGCCGCTCTGCGGAGTGATAACCTGATACGGCACCCAGTTATACGCCTGTACCTGCTGCTTGTTCAGCAGTGCTTTGGTCACCTGAACCGCGCCCGTTGCCTGCCCTTTGGCATCCTGAAATATGGTGAGTGCCATCTTGCCGCTCTTCACAAACTGCTGTCCATCTGGTGTTCCATCGATACCGGCGACCAGGATCTTCTCATTTTTCGCCTGATTTAGCGCCATGATAGCGCCAATCGCCATCTCATCATTGTTAGCCGCGATAGCGTCAATCGGCCGCTGATTGAGCAGCCAGCTGGAGACCACATCTACCGCCTCATTGCGCTGCCATTTTGCGCTCTGCTTCTCAATCACCTTCATATTCTTATATTTGGCGATCACCGCTTCCACCGCACGGGTACGCTCGCGCGCCTCTTCGTTGGAGAGCGCGCCCATCAGAATGGCCACATTGCCTTTGAAATTCATCCTCTTCGCCAGCGCTTCCATCTGCATCTCACCGCCCAGCGCCGAATCTGAGCCCACATAAGCCATGTTTGCCGGCAGCTTCACCTCCGGTTTACGGTTCACAAACACCAGCGGGATACCGGCGCCCTTAGCGGCATTGATCATCGGCAACACGCCCTGGGTATCAACCGGATTAAGGATGATGGCATCAACGCCCTGGTTGATAAAATCGTCGACCTGTTGCACCTGCAGCGCGACATCACCCTTTGCATCAACAAACTGGCTGTCGAGCTGGCTTGCCTTGAGCTCCTGCTGCATCTGCGTACGTAAAATAGAGACAAAATTCAGGTCAAAATTGGCCAGCGCCACGCCAACGGTAAAAGTTTTCGCATTGACGCTCATACTCAGGAGCAGTGCGCACACGCCAATGATGAGGGGTCTGATGTTCATCGTTTTTATCCTGTAGGGTTGAGGGTATTTTTCTTGTCGGGTTTTTCACGTCGGGCAACAGGCAAATACCCGACGTGGTAAGGCTATACGGTAAAGTGCTCGCGGAACTGCTGCAGCGCCGCTGTGCTGTCGCCGCTGGCCCAGCCCTCCATTGCCACGGTGCCCTGATAGCCTGCCTCCTGCAGCGCACGGGCGATTGCGCGATAGTTGATCTCGCCTGTCCCCGGCTGCTGGCGGCCCGGTACATCAGCGACCTGAACCTCACCAATCGCCTTACCGCAGCGCCCGATCAGCGCGATGAGGTTACCTTCGCCAATCTGCGCATGGTAAAGGTCGAGGTTCATCTTCAGCGCCGGGCTGTTCACGGCCTCTACCAGCGCCAGCGTATCGGCGGCCAGCGCAAACGGCGTTCCGGGGTGATCAACCGGCAGATTAAGGTTTTCCAGCGTAAACACGCGTCCGGCTCGCTCGCCCAGCTGCGCCACGCGGCGCAACGTATCCGCCGCTTTCAGCCACATCGCGCCGGTTACCACCTGGACGGGTTTCACCGGCAGGCCTATATCATTAAGCCCGGTACCGTGCAGGTTGAGCACCGGGCAGTTAAGCCGTGCGGCCACGGCCAGAGAGGCTTCGGCGCTCTGCAGAAGCTGTGCGATCTCTTCATCGTCAGTCAGATTGCCGCTGAGATAGCCGGTCATTGAGGTAAAACGTGCACCGGTGGCAGCCAGCGCATCAATATCTTTGTCCGCCCATCCCCAGATCTCGACGCCAAACCCCAGTTCATGAATACGCGCTACCCGCTCAATCAATGGCAGATCCAGAAACACCATTTCGGCGCACACCGAGAGTTGATAACCGGCCATTAGCGTGCCTCCAGTTTGACAGGCTGGTTGCGCTGTACTGACTCAATACAGGCCAGAGCGATCGCCAGTGCGTTGCGGGCATCTTCACCCGTAGCGCGCGGCGTTTCACCACTGCGAATACAGCGGGCGAACTCCGCCATCTCCGCCACGTAGGCTTCGCGCAGCAGATCCGAATCCAGTCGTGAGGTGTCTACTGCAATACCGTTGGCGGTATAGCGCACGCAGTGGTTGGCGTTGATATGGCCCGCCTGCAGCATGCCTTTGCTGCCGAACACTTCGCCGCGTACGTCATAGCCATACACGGCCTGGAAGTTCGCTTCGGCAATGGCGATTGCTCCGTTATCAAAGCGTAGGGTGACAACCGCCGTATCCAGCAGCCCTCTGTCTTTAAAATCAGGGCGCACCAGCGCATCCGCCAGTGCATACACCTCAACCGGTTTTGCGCCAGGGTTAAAGTGCAGCAGCGTGTCAAAGTCGTGGATCAGCGTCTCAAAGAAGATGGTCCACTGCGGAATCGGTGCCGGATCCTGTAACCCCGGATCGCGTGTTACCGAACGGCTCAGCTGAGTGGTGCCGTTCTCGCCGGCTTTTACGGCCTCAATCGCCGCAGCAAAACCGGAGTCGAAGCGGCGATTGAAACCCACCTGCAGCACTACGCCAGCCTGTCGGGCAGCCGCGATAGCGCGGTCGGCCTCCTCCAGCGTGACGGCCATTGGTTTCTCACAGAACACATGCTTGCCGGCATTAGCCGCGGCAATCACCCACTCAGCATGGGTGCGCGCCGGTGCGGCGATGGCTACCGCATCGATCTCCGGATCCTGTAATAACGCCTGCAGATCGCTATAGGCTTTGCTCACGCCCAGGCGGCTGGCAAGCTTCTCTGCCGCACCCGGAAGAGGATCGGCTACTGCCGCCAGCGTGGCACCGGGCACGCGGTACGCGAGGTTCTCCGCATGAAAGCTGCCCATGCGCCCTGCGCCAATTAAACCAATACGGACTGTTTGCTTATTCATAAAGACTCCTTGTTATTTTGCTTTCGCCCACGCAGGCGAAGAGGGGTGTTCATCAGCGCGTTTCGCCTCAGCGGCAAAGCGACGGGATTTGGAGAGCATCAGCGGTTCAATGTGTTCAAGGGAGACGCCACGGGTCTCCGGCAAAAATCGGCGTACAAACCAGAACGCGACCAGACAACCCACTGCGCACAGCATCAGCGGGAACGCGCCGTGGAAATTGGCCATCAGCACGCTGCTGCGGTTCATCATGGGAAAACTTTGCGTCACGATGAAATTCGCGACGTACATTGAGGCAAACGCAAAGCCCATCGCGACAGCCCGCATACGGTTCGGGAAGATTTCGGAGATCAGCAGCCAGGCGCCGAGACTCCAGGACAGACCAAAAATCAGCACAAATGCCACCAGCCCGATAACCGGCAGCACGCCGCCAACCTGTGCAATAAAGGCCCACGCGGTAAACACCAGGCACAGCGCGCAGCCCAGGCCCCCAGCGCAGCAGCGGCGTACGGCCGACGCGGTCAATGGTGAACAGGCAGCCCGCCACGCCTACCAGCAGCGCCAGACCAAGGAAGATACTCTGGAACAGTGAAGCCTGAGTGCTGGCTGTGATGTTTTGCAGCAGCGACGGGGCGTAATAGAGCAGGATGTTGATGCCGGATATCTGTTGCAGAATGGCAATGGCACAGCCAATCAGGAGGATGTAGCGCGCACGCGCATCACGCAGCATACCGCTATGCTGTGCCTGGTCGTTCTCAGGCTGTTTTGAAGCGAGAATTTCAGCCAGCAGATGCTCAGCATGCCGGGCATTGGACAGGCGCGTTAGCACCGCCCGGGCGCGATCGGTTTTCCCTTTCAGAGCCAGCCAGCGCGGCGACTCTGGCATGAACGGCACCAGCAGCAAAAATAGCGCACACGGCACCACGCCGGAGGCCAGCATCCAGCGCCAGCCTTCACTGACGATCCACTGATGCGGCATACCGCGTGCAATCAGGTAATTCACGATATACACCGCTACCTGGCCGCCAACCATCAGCATCTGCTGCAGGCCCAGCATGCGTCCACGCCAGTCTTTCGGGGAAACTTCGGCGATATAGAGCGGCGTAATCGCGGATGCCATGCCAACAGCCAGACCGCCCACTAAGCGCCAGATCACGAAATCCGTCAGCGAGCTCGCCAGCGCCGATCCTACCGCTGACACCACAAACAGCACGGCGGTGATAATCAGGGTGGCTTTACGGCCGATGCGGTCAGAGATATAGCCCACGCCCCATGCCCCCGCGATGCAGCCGAGGATGACATTTGAAACGGCCCAACCACTCTCCCACGGCGTCAGATGCAGATGTTCCGTCAACGGATCAATCACGCCGGAGATGACGGAGGCGTCATAACCCAGGATAACGCCGCTGAGCGAAGCGATGGCACAGACAAACAGAATCAAACGTAAATTGTGTTTCCGCATAACAGCTTATTTCCCTTTGTAAGTTCGTTTCGTATCGCTGAATGCTCTATTGCAAAGGCGATGCCAACTGAAAACAGGGTAATTTTGTGATCGCGAACACAGGGATAAGTCACAAAGCGGCAATAAAATTTACATGTCAACTTTACATGTCAATAAAATGAACACTCCATTTATCCGGAGTACGTGATGAACCAGCGTCTGCCATTAAAAGAAGAGAGTGATGCTATTTTCAGCCTGCCGGACAGCGCGGAAGTTGCCAGCTGGGATGCCCTGTTGTGGCAGAGCTGGCAGCGTTTTAGTCAGGGCGAACAGCCGCCATCGCTGCGCGGCAGTATTTTGCAGTCGTGGCAACGTTCGCAGCAGCGCGGTATCGACCCCAATCAGTTTGTCTATATCTCACCGCCAGAACCTGAACTGCACGCCATTCTGGAACACAACGCTGAACTGATTCGGGTGGCGCGCAGCATCATGGAGAATCTGCTGGCTTACAATCCGGATGGGCACATCAACCTCACCGATGCGCAGGGCGTGACGCTGCATTTTTGCGGCGCGGATCTGACGCCGGTTGGCAGCATTCTGCGGGAAGAGGTACTCGGCACCAATTGCACCGCGCGTTGCCTGATTGAGCAGCGTCTGGTGTATGTATTGAGCGGCGAGAACTGGAAGATCGCTCTGCGTAAGCGCCATCGTCAGTGCGCGGCCGCGCCCGTGCGCGATGCCAGCGGTCAGTTGATTGGTGTCCTGACGCTGACCGCTACGCCGGATAATTTCAACGCGCATACCCTGGGCACGGTACAGGCGGCAGCGGAGGCGGTCGGCCAGCAGCTGGCGCTGCAGCGTCTGCTGGCTGAGCAGCAGTCCATTCTGGAGACGCTTAATGAAGGCGTAATTGTGTGCGATAAACACGGGCGCATTAAAACGCTCAATCGCTATGCGCGGCAGATCTTCAGCACGCTCGATCCTCACGCTGCGCCCATTGATGTGCTGCTGCAGCCGCAGGGCGGATCGCTGCTGACCATGCCGTTCTGCAACGACCGCGAGCTGCAGTTTATGCCGGCCGGCCTGGCGCCCCTCTCCTGCCTGATCTCTCTGATGCCTGCACCGGATGGCGGACGCGTGCTGTCGCTGCGCGAAAATCAGCGTATTCGTGCTATTACCCGGCGCGTGATGGGCGTTAACGCCAGCTATACCTTTGATATGATTCGCGGCCACGCCCCCGCCATGCAGCAGGCGATTCAGAAAGCCCGAACCAGCAGCCGAAGCGACAGCACGGTGCTGCTCAGCGGCGAAAGCGGCACCGGCAAAGAGCTGTTTGCGCAGGCGATTCACAACGCCAGCCCGCGCCAGCAGGAGGCGTTTATCGCCCTGAACTGCGGGGCGCTGCCGCGTGATTTAGTGCAAAGCGAGCTGTTTGGCTATGCGGACGGCGCGTTTACCGGGTCGCGCCGGGGCGGCTCGGCAGGTAAATTTGAGCTGGCTGACGGCGGCACGCTGTTCCTTGATGAGATTGCTGAGATGCCGCTGGAAGCGCAAACCAGTCTTCTGCGGGTCCTGCAGGAGGGTGAAGTGCTGCGTATCGGTGCGGCGCATCCGCTTAAGGTCAACGTGCGCATTATTGCCGCGACCCACTGCAACCTGCCGGACGCCGTGGAAAAAGGTGCGTTCCGGCGCGATCTCTACTATCGCCTGAACGTTATTTCACTGGCGATCCCGCCACTGCGCGACCGTCTGGAGGATATTCCGGAGCTGATTAATACCTTTATTCAGTCTCTCTGCGCCCGTCAGAAACGCATTCCGCCAACCGTCTCTTCTGAGGCGATGGCCTGTCTGCAGGCGTGGAGCTGGCCGGGTAATGTGCGGGAACTGGAGAATGTGGTCGAGCGGGTCGTCAGTCTTTGTGAAGGGCTGGAGATCAATCGTGCCGATCTGCCTGAGCCGCTGCAGAGTGTGCCGGAGAGTCGCGCACCCGGCCAGACGCCTGCGTCGCTGCACGATCTGGAGCGCGTACACATATTACGCGTGATTGATGAGCACAAGGGCAACCTGCGCCAGTCAGCTCAGCAGCTGGGGATCTCCCGTACCGCGCTGTATAACAAACTGAACGTATGGGGTATCGACTACCGTGCGCGCAGACGCGCTGAATAACCAATCCGCAATAAAAAAGGCAGCCTGTCGGCTGCCTGATGCAGACTCTTCCATCACGCGCAGCGTTATTTCGCCAGCAGTTCCTGACGAACGATTTCAGCGCCGGCGCTCAGGGCGTGCAGCTTGCCTGTCGCCACCTGGCGGGAGAGAGGCGTCATGCCGCAGTTGGTGGATGGATAGAGCTTATCGGCATCCACAAACTGCAGGGCTTTGCGCAGGGTATCTGCGACCTGCTCTGGCGTCTCAATCGTATTGGTTGCCACATCGATAGCGCCTACCATCACTTTTTTACCGCGGATCAGCTCAATGAGGTCCATCGGCACACGCGAGTTCTGGCACTCCAGAGAGATGATATCGATACCCGAGGTCTGCAGTTTCGGGAACACCTCTTCATACTGACGCCATTCGGTGCCCAGCGTCTTTTTCCAGTCGGTATTGGCTTTGATGCCGTAGCCATAGCAGATATGCACTGCCGTTTCGCACTTCAGTCCTTCGATGGCGCGCTCCAGCGCAGCGATACCCCAGTCATTCACCTCATCAAAAAATACGTTAAAAGCAGGCTCATCAAACTGGATAATATCCACACCGGCGGCTTCTAACTCTTTGGCTTCCTGATTGAGAATTTTGGCAAACTCCCACGCCAGTTTTTCACGGCTTTTGTAGTGACCGTCATACAGCGTATCGATCATCGTCATCGGGCCAGGCAGGGCCCATTTGATCGGCTGTTGGGTAAGCTGGCGCAGAAACTTAGCATCTTCAACAAACACAGGCTTC
Source organism: Pantoea wallisii (assembly GCF_002095485.1). Taxonomy (GTDB): domain Bacteria; phylum Pseudomonadota; class Gammaproteobacteria; order Enterobacterales; family Enterobacteriaceae; genus Pantoea; species Pantoea wallisii. The sequence continues at coordinate 45,194 of NZ_MLFS01000005.1, forward strand.
TGACGGCTTACCGCCCCGACAACGCTCGGTACGCTCGCATCGTAGCGATCGCGAATTTTGACTACCTGACGTTTTTCAAAATCGACGCCATCAAGGTGTTCGATAAAGGTGGTGACAAAGTGCTGGCGCGTCTGCTCACCGTCGCTGACGATATCAATACCGGCCTGAAGCTGGTTCTGCAGGGTTAAGCGCAGGGCATCATGTTTGCCATCGATCAACTCCTGATCCTGCAATTTCCACGGCGACCATAACGTTTCAGGTTGGGCCAGCCACGAAGGTTTAGGTAAGCTGCCGGCGGTGGACGTGGGTAATAATCTTTTCATAACAGGTGACCTTATCTTTTTTTTAATCAAAGAGCGTAATTAGCGGACCATTGTTCCAGAATCGCTTTATAGGGTTTAATGAAGTTTTCTTCCGTAAACCTTCCCTGCTCCACAGCCAGCTGGCTACGTTCTACGCGATCGTAAACAATGCGTGTGAGTGAGTAGTCCTGATGATTCAGGCTGGGCTGATAGCACAGTCCGGCCGCTGAGTTAGCGTTGTAAATCTCCGGGCGGTAAATCTTCTGGAACGTCTCCATCGTGCTGATGGTGCCGATCAGTTCAAGATTGGTGTAGTCGCTCAGCAGGTCCCCGGTGAAGTAGAAGGCCAGGGGCGCGACACTGTTTGCAGGCATAAAGTAGCGCGCTTTTAAGCCCATTTTATTGAAATAGTGATCGGTCATTGAGTATTCATCCTGTTGATACTCAATGCCCAGCACCGGATGCTGATTACCGGTCCGGCGGTAAATGTTTTTACTTGAGACACTCAGGCAGATAACCGGCGATTTTTTAAAGTTGCTTTTATACACATCGGAATTCACGAAGTGTTTGAATAACTTGCCGTGCAGATCGCCGAAATCATCAGGCGTGGTAAACGCGGTACGATCTTTATTGTGTTCTGACAGTAACACGCTGAAATCGTAGTCGCGCACGTAGGAGGAGAAGTTGTTGCCGGTAATACCTTCAATGCGCTGGCTGCTTTTTTTATCAACGATATTGGTTTTCAGAATTTCAATAACCGGGAAGGTGTTGCCTTTGCCTTCGATATCCAGCTCAACAGAGATGATCTCCAGCTCGACAGCATAGCGATCCGCCTGCGGGTTATCCCAGTTTGCCAGCGCGTTGAAACGATTATCGATCATGGTCAGTGCGTTACGCAGGTTCTCCTGACGGTTCTGACCACGGGCAAGGTTGGCGAAGTTAGTGGTGATACGCGTATTCCCGGAAGGGTTATAATTTTCGTCGAAAACCGAGCTCTTAACGGTAAAGCTGAAATCGTTGTTCATTGCGTTCTGGCATCCTGAGATTTGATCGGCAACCTGAAACTGTGTGAAGCGGTTAAACATGTTCTGAGTGAGTTACTCAATCGTTTTCAGGTTGTTTAAAGTTATAAACAATGCATCTTTTATGCCTGAGTCACAGGTTGAGTTAAAGTGATTAAATTTCAATGCAGCATGAGTCATCTTCATGTTTTGTCACGTTCACGTGATCGCCCACCACAAAGCGCATGTTGAACTCACTACGCGGCCGGCGAAAATTCAGTATCATAGCCCTTCTGCCGCTTACCTGACTGAGTATCCTGCTGCTATGACCGAATACAACGCCCTGTTTTCACGGCTTACCACCACGCTGGCAGAAGCGAGCCGCACGCCGCTGTACAAACGCTTCGCCAGCGCCATCAAAGACGCGGTGCGCGACGGCACGCTGGTGCACGAAGAGATTCTGCCGGGCGAGCGTGAGTTCAGTCAGTCGCTAAGCATTTCACGCATTACCGTGCGTAAAGCGATGGATGAGCTGGAGCGGGAGGGCGTGGTGTTTCGCTCACGCGGCTACGGCACGCAAATTTGCAGCCAGTTCGAATACTCGCTGAAAGAGCCAAAAGGCCTGTCACAGCAAGCCGTCCTGCGCGGCAAAAAGCCCGATACGGTGTGGATCAATAAAAGCAAAATTCATTGCAACGCCGAAATTGGTGAGAAGCTGGGATTGAGCACGGGCAGCGATGTCTGGCTGCTGAAACGTATCCGGTATGTTGACCAACAGGCAGTCTCAGTGGAGGAGTCGTGGGTTCCGGCACGCTATATTGCCGATGCTGATGAGATCGGCATCTCCCTGTATGACTACTTTCGTCAGCGGCAGATCATGCCGGTGACCTCGCAAAGCAGAGTCAGCGCGCGAATGCCCGATGAGGCGCTGCAGCAGCAAATCGCCCTGCCCGCCACGGTGCCAGTGCTGGTGATAAAGCAGCTGGCGCTTGATGCGCAGGGCAATCCGCTGGAGTACAGCATCAGCTACTGCCGTAGCGATATGTACGTGTTTATTGCTGAGTGAGCCGCTGGTGCCAGTAGCTTTTTAGCGTCGCGCGATCCGGCGCACAGTCGCCGCCGCGCTGCGACACCACATAAGAAGCCACCGCGTTGCCCAGCGCCACGCTCTCTCCGAGTGACCAGCCGGATGCCAGCCCCGCCAGCACGCCACCGGCATGACTGTCACCGGCACCAATCGTGTCCACTACCGTCGTGGGCAGCGCCGGCACCCAGCGCTGTTCGTGCCCGTTGACGAAGCCCGCGCCCTCGCTGTCCAGTCGGACGACCATCGCACCGCCAAAACGGCGCTGCCACTCGGTCATCAGCTGCTGCGCATCAAAAGGCTCGGGCCGGCATAAGCGCTCGCGCCAAAGCAGCTCGGCCTCCTGCCTGTTCACTGTAATCAGTGGCTGCAGGGCCATAATCCGGTTGAACGCCGGCTGGCCAATATCCGCCAGTCGGGGACCAAAATCTACCAGCAGCTGATACGGCTGCACCTGTTGCTCCAGCCAGTCAATCAGCACCTCACCGCTCTTACTGGTGAGCTGATAGCCTGAGAGATAGATCCAGCGTCCGGCGGGCTGCGGCAGCGTGCCGAGCAGCGCCGCATCCCACTGGTTCTCCACACCGCTCACTGACAGAAATGTGCGTTCACCATCCGGTTCGACCAGCGCCAGGCACCAGCCGTTATCCCCTTTCGCCGTCTCCAGCACGCTATGGATGCCATATTCGTTCAGTTTCTGCCGCACGATAGTCGCCCAGATGCCACTCCCCAGCGGCAGCGCATTGATTGACGGGATCGCGAGGCGGTGCAGCGCAATCGCGACATTGAGCGCGCAGCCGCCGACGTTAACGCCCTGCTGATGTAGCTCAATATCACTGCCGCGGTGCGGCAGCGAGTACGCATCGGCAATCACATCGACCACGCTGCGCCAACCACGCAAACCGGCAGATGACCCGTTAGCCGGTCCAAATCATCAGGCGTCAGCATAAACAGCCTCGCGCTGCTGGCGGAAACGCACAAACGCACGGCTGTAGTGCGTGAAGTCCAGCCCATTTGCCGCATCCAGCTCCGCTTTCAGCTGTGGATCAATGCCATCAATGCCCTGCAGCGCACCGCAAATGGCAACCGCCATCGCACCGATGGTATCGGTGTCACCACCGAGGTTGGCACACAGAATGGCGCAACGATTGGGATCGGTTGCTGCCAGCTCCACCATCGCAATGGCCGCCGGCACTGATTCAATGGTGCCGGTGCCGGTGCCCACCAGATCATAAATCTGCTGCAGGGTGGATTCGACGCCCCTGCCCTGCGTAGCCACCTGAAGCGCCAGCTCAATGCGGGCTGCCATCGACGCGCTAAAGGTCGTCACGCGCTTCTCCTGTGCCGCCCGCGCAATGGCGGGTAACTCGTCGCGAATCGTTAGCCAGCTGGCACCCTCGATGGCACGCGATACGGCCCAGGCGATGGCTGTCGCACCGGCAATGGCGACATCCGATTTGTGCGTCGGGCTGGATGCCAGCGCCACGGCCTCAATGAATGCATCAAGATCGCGGGCGGGCAGCAGGCAACCCAGCGGTGACACGCGCATTGCGGCACCGTTGGTCATGCCATTGTTCTCCAGCTCTGCCACGGGCGTGCCGTTTTGCAGCGCCCGGAGGGCGATTTTCGATGTCGGGCCCAGCACATTTTTATTGAATGCATCGAACGCTTCAGCCCAGCGCAGAATATTGGCGCCGATGGTTTCAGCGTTGATTTCGCCCTCGTGACTGACAATGGCATCTGCCAATGCCAGCGCCATTGAGGTGTCATCCGTAAATTCCGCCCGCCCGAAGTAGCAGGCTGCGTTGTTCTCTGCCGGTCCCGGCAGGAAGCGGTCAATCCAGCCAAAGTGCTGTTTTACCCGACTGCGCGGCCACAGCTCCGAGGGCATGCCCATGGCATCGCCCAACGCCTGGCCATAGAACGCGCCTAAAATCCGTTTTTCCTGGTGAGTCATCGTCATGGTTACATCTCTTATTTATGGCTTTCAGCGGGAGCTGAATTTTCGAATGCGGTTAATTCATCGCTGCGTTTTTTACCGTCGCGGAACAGCACTATGAAAGCGAGGGTAATCAGGACAATCATTACGCTGCCAAACATCCACATCCCTGCCCAGTTGAAGGTCTGGCCGTTACGTGGCTGATCGTAAGCGAACATCTCCTGCATCAGATAGCCGCCAAGACGGTAGCCCAGCAGGCTGCCAATCCCCTGACAGGCCAGGGTAATCAGTCCCTGGGCAGCATTGCGCATCGCCACAGGTGCTTTCTTATCAACATAGATATAGGCGGTGATGAAGTAGAAGTCGTAACTGACACCGTGCAGCAGTATGCCCATGAACAGCAAGCCAAACGTCAGGATGTTCTGATCGCTGCCGAAGACAAAGAACACATAGCGCAGTGCCGCGGTTACCAGGCCCAGCAGCAGAACTTTGCCAATGCCGAACCGTTTGATGAAGAACGGTAACGCCAGCAGGAAGAAGATCTCCGAGACCTGCCCCAGCGTCATCCAGCCGGTTGCGTGCGGTAGTCCCACTTCGGTCAGATAGCCCTCGGCGAAGATGTAATAGAACGCCAGCGGCATGCTGAACAGGAACGAGCAGACAAAGAATACAAGGAAGCTGCGATCTTTCAACAGGTGCAGCGCATCCAGCCCCAGCGCAACGCGCAGGCTAAATTTGCCGGTGCTCTTCGGCTCGGTAGCGGGTAGCGTTAGCGCGAACAGGCCGAGTAACAGCGAGCTGGCTGCGGTAATCAGCAAAGGTACATTACTGGCCGAGATATCGCCGAAGCCGAGCAGAGGCGGCAGGAAACCGCAGGCGATACCCGAGGCAATCCAGCCTAAAGTGCCATCACGCGAATGCGTGGATAGTCGCGCTCAACGTCACCCACATGTGAGAAAGCGATACTGTTGGTGAGTGCAATGGTGGGCATGTAAGTGAGCGCATAGAGCAGCAACAGTGGGAAGAAGCCGCTGAAGTGAGTCTGCTGCGCGGCGAAAAACATCAGAACCGCGCCGGCAAGGGTGAGCAGTGACAGGACCTTTTGCGCCTGGAAGAAGCGGTCAGCCAGCGATCCCACCAGAATCGGCGACAGAATGGCAGCAATGGAGGTACAGGCATAGCACCAGGCAATCTCAACCGGCGAAAAACCGTTTTTACTGAGAAATGCCCACAGCGGCACAAACCATGCCCCCCATATGAACCACTCCAGGAACATCATAAAAGAAAGCTTTGGAATTATAGTTTTCATTGAATAGTACTCCCCGGTGTTGGTGAGCCCAATCTAACACCATAAACAATACCTTTATAATACCTTTAGCGGATAGTTTGAGCTGTGCCGCAATATTTTTAACCTATGGTTAACGGATACAAGCGCGGATTAGGGTGTTGCTGGCGGCTGTTCAGCAGAGCGTGTTGGCAGGCATGGCTGGCGACCCTGACGGGCCGCCATGACGCAGGAGAGGATATTTTACAGCGGCCGTCCGGAAAGGCGGCCTGGAGGAGCGTTACCGGTTCACCAGTTTTGCCGGCAGCGCAATCACCAGCAGAGAGCTGAGCAGCAGGCAAACCGCAAAGAACCACAGCGCGCCGTTACTGCTGCCGGTCAGATCCAGCGCCACGCCCATGACGGAGTTACTCACCAGGCCCGCAATGTTTGCGATGGAACAGGCCAGTGCAAATCCCGCTGCAGCAGCGGTGCCCTTCAGGAAGGTCGCGGGCAGGCTGAAGAATACCGGCACGGCACCAATGATCATCGCCTGGGCAATGGAGAACAGCAGCACGGTGATCGCGACGTTATGTGAAAAGAACGTGCTGGTCCCCATCGCTATCGCACCGATGATAAAGGGCACAATAATATGCCAGCGGCGTTCACGCATACGGTCAGAACTGGCGCCGATCGCCAGCATGCCAATCAGCGCCGCCAGACTGGGGATGGCCGTCAGGTAGCCAATAGTGGTGATATCCGTGGTGCCGGCATTTTTTATAAAGGTTGGCATCCAAAAGCCCATCGCGTATGCGCTCAGCAGAATGGAGAAATCGATGCCGCCCAGCATCACCACCCGGATATTCAGCAGCCCATCACGCAGACTGTGTTTGACCCCTTTGGCTTCGCTCTCATCACTCTCCAGTTCACGCAGCACCGCCTGCTTTTCACTGCTACTCAGCCAGCTGGCGCTCTCAACGCTGTTAGGCAGCAGCCAGAAGGTCATTACCCCCAGTAGCACGCTGGGCAAGCCTTCCAGTAAAAATAACCACTGCCAGCCGCGCATGCCGTAAGCCTCGTGAAAATGCCCCATGATCCAGCCGGAAAGCGGTCCGCCAATCAGGCTGGAGAGCGGCAGGCCGATCATAAATAGCGCGATGATGCGGCTGCGACGCCAGGAGGGAAACCATTTCGTCAGGTAGAACAGTACGCCCGGCAGAAAACCCGCCTCGGCGGCACCCAGGAAGAAGCGGATGATGTAGAACTGGGTGGCGGTTTGTACCAGCAGCGTGGCGGTAGAGAGCAATCCCCAGGTGATCATGATGCGGGCAATCCAGATTTTCGCCCCTACCCGCTGCAGAATCAGGTTACTCGGCACTTCAAACAGAATGTAACCGACAAAAAACAGTCCGGCACCTAAGCCAAATGCCGTTTCGCTCAGCGCCAGATCGCTGGCCATTTGCAGCTTCGCCAGCCCGATATTAATGCGATCGAGATAGGCTGCGAGATAACACAGACAGAGAAATGGGATCAGCTTCCAGGTGATTTTGCGATAAATCGAAGCAGTGTCCTCAGCTGCCAGCGCAGCAGGACGGGTTGAAACGTCAGTCATGGTGTTCTCCGGGCGCAATAACCCCGTCAGGATATGTTGTTATGCGTTTCAGCCTGCGCCGAAACGGGCTATGGGTGCGCACTCCGTGCAGGTGAAACGCGCCCTCAGCGGGCGCTAAACTTCCCGAGATACTCCAGCGCTGCGGCTCTACTCACCACATCGCCATATTTACTGTCGATATCAAACAAATTGGCCTGGTGCGGCGCATCGTGACGGTCGCCTACGCATTCACGCACCACCATGGCGCGGAAGCCATACTGCAGGGCATCCACTGCGCTGGCACGAATGCAGCCGCTGGTGGAACAGCCAGCCATCAGTACCGTATCAACGCCCTCCGCCACCAGCAGCGATGCCAGAGACGTGCCAAAAAATGCGCTGGCGTACTGTTTTGTGATTACCACTTCCTCTGCCAGTGGCTGTACGCCAGGGCAAAAATCCGCCAGCGGATTGCCTTCAACCATGTCACGCATAACCGGCGCTTTCTGCACCCAGATTCCGCCATCCCGCTGGTGCCCAGGGTGATAGCGAATCTGCGTGTGGATCACCGGGATACCGCACTGGCGCGCAGCCGCCAGCAACTGCTCAGCCTGCACCACAGCCTCTGTCACGCCGGGCGCATACAGCGGAGCCCCTGGCGTGGTGTAACCCTGCAGAAAATCGATCATCAGCAGGGCCGGACGCTGTCCAAAACCGATGCGGTTGCCCCAGACGCCGGCGTAGTTGTCACTCACACTCTGGCTCATTGCGTGCTCCTTACCAGGCACCGGAGAGCAGCGCGCCTGCGCCCGGCACGACCGGCTCCAGCTCCAGCGCTTTCAGCAGCGCATAGGTGGTGGCGATCGCCGCAGTGATCACGGGTTTACCGGTTTGCGCTTCGACGCGGGCCACAGCCGCCAGCGACGGCATCTGTACACAGGCTGAAAGCACTACAACATCCACCTCGTCCAGCGCCATATCGGCAACAATGCCGGGCAGATTTGCCGTATCGTGTTGAGCGACGGCGAGATTATCGGCAATTTCCAGCGCGCGCCACTGTTTCACCTCAATCCCTTCACGCTGGATATAATCGACCACCAGTTCGGTAAGCGGCTTCATATAGGGCGCCACCAGCGCGATCTTTTTTGCGCCCATGATATGTAACGCATCAACCAGCGCTCCGGCACTGGTGATCACGGGCGCCAGCGCAGCGTTTTCACGCGTGACGGCGGTGAGCCGCTGCTGCGACTGACGGTGGTAACCCGGCCCCATCGCCATAATCGCCACCAGGCAGGCGTAGCCCAGCACATCCACGCGCGCATCTGAGAGCTCCAGTGCACAGCGATCGGACTCCTTATCCATTGCCGCCAGCTCATCTTTGTTAACGTGCTTCATGCGCATCCGACTGGAGTGAAAGGTAAAGCGCTCCGGGCGGATCATCTGGCGCGCCTGCAGCATCGCAGGAATTTCTGTTTCCATGGTGATGTTTGAACTCGGTACAATCTGGCCGATACGGTAGGTGCGCGTCATGATTGGGTCTCCGTGTGCAGAGGTGCGCCAAGAAAGTTGCCGAAAGCCTGGAAGAACCCGCTGAAGTCATCCCACGGGATCATATGCCCCGCATCGGGCACATGTGTAATGGTGATATCCGGACAGAGTTCGCGGATCTCCGCTTCATCTTCCGGCTGAATTACCCCGCCTTTACCCGCCACCATCAGTAGCGTTTTTGCCGGCAGCTGGCGGAAGTATTGATGGATATCGAGCTGGTGAAAATCGTCGTAGGCGCGGCGAATCGCCGGCTCATAGCAGGTGTGCAGCCACTCGGCGCGCAGCTGGCGCTGTGTTTCGCTCCAGCTCGGGCAATATTTTTTCATCGCTTCGGCGTCCATACCGCTGATCGCTTCACGGATCGAGTCCTGATACCACGGCCACTGGCCCGGATAGAGACGACGGCCGGGTCCGGACACCGGCGGATCGATCAGCGAGAGCGACAGCACGCCATCAGGCTGCTTCACCGCCGCCCGCATAATAAACCGGGCACCCATTGAGTGGCCGACCAGGTGATAACGGTGCAGTCCAAGCGCCTCTGCAAAAGCATTGATGTCATCGGCACAGCTCTCCATGCCGTAATCCAGCCCTTCCCCGCTGTCGGATAAACCGCGACCGCGCACATCGAGCACCCATGTATCAAAATGGCAGGCAAAAATTTCAGCCACAAAGCCCCAGGTGATGGCCGGGCTGGTAATGCCGGGCACCAGAATCAGCGTGGGCCCTGCTCCGCCGTAGCGCAGATAGTGTTGGCGGATGCCATTAGCCTGCACCTGGCCGCCGCAGACGAGCCGGCTCATGATGTCACCTCGCTCTTCAGCGGCGCGGCAAATACGTCGTAGCCGTAAACCCAGGCAGGATCTTCCTGCGCACGCAGGAACGTGTTGGCATTGGAAACGGCCTGCACGCGCGAGGCACGCTCTTTGCGGTTGGCTTCATACAGACGAAACGCGGTGGCGTAATCGCTTAAACCGGTCTCTGTCAGGCAGCGGGTTAACATTGCGGCATCCTCAATGGCCATTGCGGCCCCCTGCGCCATATGCGGTTTCATGGGGTGGCAGGCATCACCGAGCAGGACAATGCGCCCTTCGCTCCAGACCGGCAGCGGTTTACGATTCAGCAGCGGCCATTTGGTCACTGACTCGCTGCACTCAATCAGGGCCTGCACCACCGGATGATAGTGACCAAAGGTTTCCAGCATCTCCTGCTGGCTGCTGTCAACGAAGCTGCCTTTGATATCCCATGCCGGATGGGGCACGCCGGAGACGTAGTAATACTCATCACGCGCTTTGGTGGTGTAGTAGACCATCAGATGGCGATCTTCCGACCACCATTTCACGCAATCTTCGAAACTGAGGTTGTACTTGCGCAGCTGCTCGCCGCGAATCAGCGCCCGATGCGCGACCCAGCCACTGTACGTGGGCGCTTCCACCCCCAGCAGATGCTCACGCAGCTTAGAGTTGATGCCGTCCGCGCCAATCACAATGTCTGCACGCGCTTCGCTACCATCCTGGAAACGCAGCACCACATCACTGCCGCTGTCCTCCACGCTGCTCAGGCACTTGCCAAATTGCACGCTTCCGGGCTGCAGGCTGGTCATCTGCATGGCCTGCAGATCGCCGCGATGCACGGTCACGTAGGCGGCGCCATACTCTTTGCGCGCCCAGGCACCAAGCGGGATACGCGACAGATAATCACCGGTTTCGCCATCACGGCTGAACCAGAAATCCGGATGCGAAGCGAGATCCTCCAGCTGCTGCTCTATGCCCATGCGGCGGAACACTTTGAGCACATTTGGCCCCATGTGGATACCGGCGCCAAGGCGCGCAAAGGCCGGGCTCTGCTCATAGACCGTAACGTTAAAACCCGCTTTCTGTAACAGCGAACCAGCAGCGAGGCCGCCCAGTCCGGCGCCAATCACTGCAATGTGTTTCATATTGCTCATAGTTTCCTCTCAAAACCGATGCTGATTTGAAAGTACACGCCACGTTCGCTGCCGAATGGCCGGCCTGTTTTTATAGTGTGTACACTTTATTAATTGAGGTCAGGTGCGGATGAATTGCAAGCGTATTTTCCGCAATAACTGGATAATATGATGTTAATCACAGCCTGATAACAAGGTTAAATAGGCTTTTCTTATGACAAAAAGAAATGCTTGCACTCCTCTTTGCAACACGTCTATAACAAATATATCTAGCGTATTCGCTATAAAAAGCTGGTTTTTTAACCGGCACATATGTCTGACATCACACCGAGAGGAAACCGCAATGGCAGTGAATCAAAGTCAGCTGGGGCAGATGTTTGAGCAGGTTTTGCGTTTGTCTAACGTCGATGCCACCCAGAGCGTCGCCATCCTGAAAAGTCACTATTCCGATGCACGAACCGTGCAGGCGGCAACCGATGCTGCACTACGACTGGGCGCGAAGGTGTATAGCGTTGAGCTTCCGGCGTTTAACCATCCGACCGCGATGGGTAACGATATGACCGCCTACTGCGGCGATACGGCACTGACCGGTAATATTGCCGCCCAGCGCGCGCTGGAAGCGGCCGACCTGATTGTCGATACCATGATGTTGCTGCACTCACCGGAGCAGGAGCAGATCCTTAAAACCGGCACGCGCATCCTGCTGGCAGTTGAACCGCCGGAAGTATTGGCACGCATGTTGCCTTGTGAAGAGGATAAGTCGCGCGTGCTGGCGGCAGCGGCGGTGCTGGAAAAAGCGCGCATGATGACGGTGACGTCGCAGGCGGGCAGCGATTTCCGTGCGCCGCTGGGTCAATATCCGACCGTGACCGAATACGGTTTTGCCGATGAGCCAGGACGCTGGGATCACTGGCCAAGCGGGTTTCTCTTCACCTGGCCGAACGAGGATCAGGCTGAAGGTGTGCTGGTGCTGGAAGTGGGCGACATCCTGTTGCCGTTTAAATCTTATGCCCGCGAACGCATTACGCTGGAGATTGAGAAAGGCTTTGTGACCCAAATTCACGGTGGCTTTGAGGCGGAGTATCTGCGCGATTACATGCGCTACTTCAACGATCCGGAAGTGTATGGTATTTCGCACATCGGCTGGGGTTTACAGCCGCGCGCGCAGTGGACGGCTATGGGTCTGCACGACAAAAACGACGGCATGTGTATGGATGCCCGCGCCTTTTACGGCAACTTCCTGTTCTCCACCGGACCGAATACCGAAGTCGGCGGCAAGCGTAAAACGCCGTGCCACATGGATATCGCTCTGCGCCGTTGCGACATCAAAGTGGATGATTTGCTGGTGGTAGCAGAAGGCGAAGTGGTGGCCCCGGAAGCGTCACGCGCGCGTTAAAAGTTACGCAGGGAACGGCTGTCAGCGCAGTGACAATGCATTACACTGCCTGGCAGTTTCCGGGAAAAAGGACCAGCGCATGCCGCAACAGCAGGTTACGCCAGCAGATGAGAACTACGACTACACCGAGCAGGTTGGCCATCTGCTGCGCAAAGTGTATCAGCGCCATGTGGCGATCTTTCAGCAACACATGGGTGACGCACAGATTACCGCCGTGCAATTCATTACCCTTTGTGCGCTGCGCGATCACGGTGCGAGCGCCCAGAACGATCTGGTGCGCTATACCGCTGTCGATCAGGCCACCATTCGTGGCGTGGTGGAGCGCCTTAAGGCACGCGATTTAGTCAGTCTGGGGCCCGATCCCACCGACAAACGCAAAGTGATCGTGATGCTGACAGAAGCAGGCCACAGCCTGATCAACAGTACCACTGACAACGCCATGCACATCACCGAGATGACTTACGGGCAGCTGAATCCAGCCGAACGCGTTGCGCTGATTTATCTGCTGAAGAAAATGCTGGACGATACGAGCCAGCCATAGTCCGGGGCGCATGAGCCGCCTCGGTAAGGCGGTTAACAATGAAAATGCTGGCACCACACTCTGCCACACCGGTTTCACCTGCACATCTGCACGCTTACCCGCTTGAGGTTAACGGCAAAACCCATCAGGTCACCAGCTATCGCGATACGTCGCTGCTGCTGGTGCTCCGTAATGAACTCCAGCTTAATGGCCCGAAATATGGCTGTGGCTTGGGTGAGTGCGGCGCCTGCACTGTGCTGATCGAAGGCGTTGCCGCGCGATCCTGCGTGATTCCGGCGTATGGCGTGCGCCAGCGCGCTATTACTACGCTGGAAGGTCTGGGCACACGCGATGCGTTACATCCGGTACAGCAGGCTTTTATCGAGGCGCAGGCAGCGCAGTGCGGATACTGCCTTAATGGCATGATCATGACCACCGCCGCGCTGCTACGCGCGCACCCCTGCCCTGACGATCAACAGATTCGCGCCGCACTGAGCGGTAATCTGTGCCGTTGCGGTACCCATCAGGAGATCCTCTGTGCGGTCAGACGCGCCATTACGCTCTGTCTGCAACAGACGGAGGCGGCGCCATGAGCCGTGCTGCACTGCCCACCCGGCAACAGCTGATGACGGCTGACAATGTGCTGCTGGTTGTCGATGAGATACAGCCGCCGCCCGGTCTGGTGCCTAAAGGCCAGACGCCCAGGCTCAAAGCCAAAGAGCTGGCGCTGTTTGTGGCAATAGATGAAACGGGCGAGGTGCTGGCATTTAATGGTCATGTCGATCTCGGCACCGGCGTTAAAACCGCGCTGACGCAAATCGTCGCCGAAGAGCTGAATCTGCGTATGGACCAGGTGCAGATGGTGCTGGGCGACACGCTGCGTACCCCTAATCAGGGCGCAACGATTGCCAGCGCCACGCTACAGATCTCTGCCATACCGCTGCGTAAAGCGGCAGCTACCGCGCGTCACTGGTTACAGCAGCAGGCCGCCGCGCACTGGCAGATAGCGACCGACACGCTCAAAATGAACGATGGCTGTGTGTGCCATCCTGACGGCGCACAGTTGCCGTTCAGTGCGCTGGTAAACGGTCAGCGCACGCAGCTCACGCTTGATCATGAAGTGGCACTGAAACCCGCCAGCGAATACCGGTTAGTGGGCACCAGCTCACCGCGTGTCGACATCCCCGCTAAAGCCACCGGTGAGCTAACCTGGGTTCACGATTTGCGCGTTCCCGATATGTTGCACGGCCGCGTTATCCGCCCGCCGTATGCCGGATATGATACCGGCAGCTTTGTCGGGACCTCGTTACTGAGCGTGGATGAGGACTCCATCGCGCATCTGGAAGGCATCGTTAAAGTGGTACAAATCGCCGATTTTGTCGGCGTGGTAGCGGAGCGCGAGGAGCAGGCGATTGCCGCCATGGAAGCCCTTCAGGTGCGCTGGAAACCGTGGGAACACAACCTGCCCGATCTGCGCGATATTGAGACAGCCATTCGTGATAACCCGCGATCGTCGCGCGTCGTACATGACACGGGCGACGTAGATGCAGCGCTGGAAAACCTCGCGCAGCGGTTCACCCGCAGCTACGTCTGGCCCTATCAGCTGCATGGCTCCATCGGGCCCTCCTGCGCAGTGGCCGATTATCAGCCGCACGCCCTGCAGGTCTGGAGCGGTACGCAGAACCCGCATCTGCTGCGGGCCGATCTGGCCTGGCTGCTGACGTACCCCGAAGAGGCCATTAACGTTAACCGTATGGAGGCGGCCGGCTGCTATGGTCGCAACTGTGCGGATGATGTGGCAGCCGATGCCGCACTGCTCTCACGCGCCGTTGGCCGTCCGGTGCGTGTTCAGCTAACGCGCGCGCAGGAGCATGTCTGGGAGCCTAAAGGCACGGCGCAACTGATGGATGTGGATGGCGGGCTGGACGCGAATGGCCATCCACAGGTGTACGATTTCACGACCTCTTATCCCTCAAACGGGGCGCCCACGTTAGCGCTGCTGCTCACCGGGCGCGTCGATCCCGTGGCACTGGCCTATGAGATGGGCGATCGCACCTCGATCCCACCGTACGATTTCCCGCATATGCGCGTCACCATCGAGGATATGGCGCCGATCGTGCGCGCCTCCTGGATGCGCGGCGTTTCGGCGCTGCCCAATACCTTTGCTCATGAATCCTATATGGATGAGCTGGCGCATGCGGCGGGCGTCGATCCGGTCGACTACCGCCTGCGCTATATCCAGGATGAGCGGGCCGCCGAACTGATTCGATCTACGGCAGCGCGGGCCGACTGGACGCCGCGCAGCGAGATTCAGCAAACCCCTTGTGAGCCCGGCATTTTGCGCGGACGTGGATTTGCCTATGCGCGCTATATTCACAGTAAGTTCCCCGGCTTTGGCGCGGCCTGGGCGGCCTGGGTTGCGGATGTCGCGATTGATAAACAGAGCGGGGAAATTGCCGTCACGCGGATTACCGTGGGCCATGATGCCGGCATGATGGTGAACCCTGAAGGGGTAAAGCATCAGATTCACGGCAACGTTATCCAATCCACCAGCCGCGTACTGAAAGAGCAGGTGACGATTGAGAGCAACCTGATCGCCAGTCAGGAGTGGGGCAGCTACCCGATTCTGACGTTTCCGGAGGTCCCGGATATCGATGTGATGATGGTGCCGCGCCCTTCTGAACCACCGCTTGGAGCCGGGGAGTCCGCTGCGGTACCCAGCGCTGCTGCGATTGCTAACGCGGTGTTTGATGCCACCGGTATACGCTTCCGCGAACTGCCTATCACCTCGGACAAACTGCGCCAGGCCCTGAACGGTCCGGATCCCCAGCCGGAGCCGCAACTGGCTGCGCCCGCGCCCTCCTCACGCCGCAGCAGTAAAAAGTGGCTGGCCGGCGGCGCAGTCGGCTTAATCGGCGCGGCGGTAGGCGTTGCTATCAATGCCCTGCCGTGGCGTGCGCCCATTGCGCCCGTCACGCCGCCTGCCGCTGGCAGCTGGTCTGCGGAGATGCTGGAGCGGGGTCGCCAGGTCGCGGCGGCTGGCGACTGCGCGGTGTGTCACACCACTGAAGGCGGCGCGATCAATGCCGGTGGTCTGAAGATGGACACGCCGTTTGGCACGCTCTACACCACAAATATTACGCCGGATAAAAAAACCGGCATCGGCAGCTGGTCGTTTAACGCGTTTGACCGCGCTATGCGCCAGGGCATCAGCCGCGATGGCCACCATCTCTATCCGGCATTCCCTTACACCAGCTTCCGTCAGCTTAATGAAGGCGATATGCAGGCGCTCTATGCCTATCTGATGTCACAGCCGGCAGTGGCGCAGACGCAGCCGGAAAACCAGATGCGCTTTCCCTTTAATCTGCGTTTCCTGATGGCGGGCTGGAATACCCTGTTTCTGGCAACCGGTGAATATCAGTCCGATCCAGGTAAAAGCGCGCAGTGGAACCGTGGCGCTTACCTGGTGAATGGCGCCGGGCACTGCGGGGCCTGTCACTCGCCACGTAACGCGCTGGGGGCGGAAAAAGGCGGGCCGCAATTCCTGGCCGGAGGCTGGGTTGATGGCTGGGAAGCGCCCGCGCTGAATCAGCTGAGCAAATCTCCGCAGCCATGGAGCGCAGAAACGCTCTACAATTATCTGCGCACCGGCTATGACGACAAACATGGCGTTGCTGCCGGCCCGATGGCGCCGGTGGTCAGCCACCTCGCGACGCTGCCGGAAGCGGATGTGCGAGCGATGGCGCACTATCTGGCGGATATCAACGGTCAATCCGCGGTAGAGGTCACGCCCGCGCCCGCTGTACAGCCACCGGCGGGGAGTAGTGCGGCGGGGGAACGTCTGTTTAAAGGCGCGTGTCAGGCGTGCCACAGCGCCAGCGAAGGTGGACCCACGCTGTTTGGTGTGAGTCCCTCAATGGCGAACAGTAGCAGCCTGACCAGCGCAACGCCGGATAACCTGTTACAGGTAGTGCTACACGGGATTGATAAACCTGCAACGGATGCGCTGGGCTATATGCCTGGCTTTTCCGCCAGCCTGTCGGATAAGCAGGTGGCCGATATCGCCGCCTGGCTGCGTCAGCGCTATGCACCCAATGAACCCGCGTGGAGAGATCTGACGCAAAAAGTTGCGCAGGTGCGCGCAAACCCAGGCAGTCACTGAATTGGAGGATCGCCATGCACTCGCTTGATCAACAGGTGATCGAACAGGCGCTGAACTGGCTGCAACGCGGCAAAACAGTATGGCTGTGCACGGTATTGCACAGCTGGGGATCGGCCCCGCGCGCGCCGGGCGCGATGCTGGTGGCGGATGGAGAAGGAAACTGGCAGGGATCGCTCTCCGGGGGCTGTATCGAAGAGGACTTTCTGATGAGGCTGCGTCAGGGCGCCTGGCAGCGCTGTAGCGAGCGCGTACGCTATGGCGGGGATGGCCTCACCTCACCGGTACAACTGCCCTGTGGCGGCGTGCTGGACGTGCTGGTGGAGCGTTTTACAGCGCAGCCGGATGCGCTGGCCCTGTTCGGGGCGATGCAGAGCGCTTTACAAGGCGGTCCGCTACTGGCGCGCTATGTCTCTCCCGGCATCAGCCATGAGTGGCAGCATGTCCCTGCGTTGCCGGTACTTCGTTATGACGATGACAGCGTAGTTGTGCCGGTTGGCGCAGTGCATACCGTGATCATTGCCGGCTACTCATCTGTCGCAGCGGATAGCATCCGCTTTGCCCTGATGCTCGGGTTCAACGTCGTGGTCTGTGAGCATCGCGAAGCAGAATTTGCCCAGCTTTGCCGTAGCGTAACGGCCAGTGATAATTTGTTATGTGTTCAGCTGCATCCGGCGCGTTATCTGGCGCAGCACGGAGCATCCGCTGCAACGGCAATTCTCTGTCTGACCCACGATCCCCGCGTTGACGATCTCACCCTGATGGAAGCCGTACATACCGAGGCGTTCTATATTGGCGCGATGGGTTCCGTAAAGAACAGCCAGCGCAGGTTGCAGCGCCTGGCGGCTATTGAAGAGCTCTCTGCGCAGGATCTGGCGCGTATTCATGCGCCGGTGGGATTGCCGATTGGCAGTAAGACACCGGCGGAGATCGCGCTGGCAACGCTGGCCGATATCGTGCGTGTCAAAAATGGCGTGGCGCAGATGCAGGAAGATCGGCATCACGCGTGACGCCCGCATGCCCCTCCAGCAGGGTAAGCTGCGCGGTATTCAGAAGCGTTCGCGCGCCCGTATCGCCCTGCAGCATGCTCAGCGTGGCGTACCAGCTGGCAGCAAAGCCGACCGGATGTCCTGGCTGTTGCTGCCAGGTTAGCCTGACTTGACTGGCACCCTGCTGCAGCGCCCTGGCAACGCGCAGATGATCTTCTGCTGTCACCCAAGCCATATCACCCGGCTGAATCAGCCAGCCGCGCCAGTGTGGCGTTTCACGCACGGCAGCGGCAATGCTTTCACCGCTGCCGGCGCTCTCAAGGCAAATTATCCGGATGCCGGCCTGCTGCGCCAGCTGATGTATTGCATGATAGCCCGGGCGGGTTACCAGAATCAGCGGTAATCCGCTGCGCTTTGCCTGATCGATCGTGAATTTCAGTAGCGGCTGTGCCACACCGAACGCATCCGGATAAGGTGCCAGCAGCTTATTGCCCTGCCCGCCCGCCTGCTGAAAACGCGTACCCAAACCTGCGGCAAGGATGATAATACCTGGAGAGTGCATGTGAGGATCGCTGAAAGGAGTAGAGGCGCACATTATTGCGCGCCCCGGATGCGTTAGCGACGGTTTTTCCACACCGTCTGGATGTTACAGAACTCATGCACACCAAAGCTGGAGAGTTCACGGCCATAGCCGCTCTTTTTCACGCCGCCAATCGCAACGCGAGGATCAGATGCGCCGTTGCCATTGATGAATACCGCACCGGTCTCCAGTCGCTCTGCCAGATCCTGTGCCAACGCTTCGTTACCGCTCCAGACCGTCGCGCTCAGGCCGAACTCACTGTCATTTGCCAGCGCCAGGGCATGTTCAGCATCACGAGCCACCGTGATTGCCGCTACCGGGCCGAAGATCTCCTGTTGGAAGGCGGTCATATCAGGTGTGACGTCTGCCAGAATAGTTGGCGCATAGTAGTTACCCACGCCCTCAATTTTGTGGCCGCCCAGTACCAGGCGAGCCCCTTCTGCCAAGGTCTGCTGTACCTGACGATCCAGCTCATCGCGCAGATCGTATCGGGCCATCGGACCGATATAGGTCTCTTCCTGCAGAGGATCGCCGATCTTCAGAGCCTGAACAGCTGCGCTAAAACGCGCCTCAAACGCTTCTGCGACGCTCTCTTCGATAATGAAGCGCTTTGCCGCCATACATACCTGTCCGGTGTTCTGATAGCGTCCTGCGACGGCTGAAGCCACCGCAGCGTCAAGATCGGCGTCTGCTAATACAATAAACGGATCTGCACCACCTAATTCGAGTACCGTTTTCTTCAGCACTGCCCCCGCCTGTGCGGCGATCGCCCCACCGGCACGCACGCTGCCGGTAACGGCGACAGCAGCAACCCGCGGATCCTTGATCGCTGTAGAGACACCCTCGTTATCAACGTTGATCACCGTAAAGCCGCCTTTTGGCAGATCGGTTGCATCAAACAGTTCGCTCATCAGATGGGCCGAGCCCATTACGCTTGGTGCGTGTTTGAGCAGATAAGTGTTGCCGGCCAGCAGCATGCTCACTGCGCCACGCAGCACCTGCCAGTACGGGAAGTTCCACGGCATCACCGCAAGGATCACGCCTAACGGGCGGAATGATTGCCATGCCTGCTGATCCTCCACCAGCGTCGGCTTGTCAGCCAGCATCGCCGGACCCTGCTCCGCATACCAGTCACACAGGTTGGCGCACTTCAGGACTTCTGCACGTGCCTGCGCAATGGGCTTGCCCATCTCGAGTGTGGCCATTGTTGCCAGTTGATCCTGACGTTGACGAATCTGCTCTGCCAGCTGGCGCAATACCAGTACGCGTTGCTCCATTGCGGTTGATCGCCATTGAACGAAAGCATTGGCACTCTGTTGAAGTGCAGCGTCCAGTTCAGCTTTGTCCTGCAGCGGATATGTCGCGATCACGTCACCTGTAGTTGGATTGCGGGAAATCACATGGTCAGTCATAGGATACCTTCGTTACCGGGTAGAATTTATAATGGAATTAACCTTACGCCTGACAGCAATTGATGAAAAATGAATATTAATAAGGAAGTTCTTCTCAGATAAAGAAGGTATGAGTTCTCCGGCATGGATTTATGGCATTGAGGCTGTTTGCGCCGATTAATGCGCCTGACGTCTTTTTCTGCAGGTTTTCACTGACCCGCACTGATTCATCAGCACGTTATCCACTTATACAGTGATTAGATCTTAAAAGAAGATCATAAGGAGATCTTAAAGAGATCCTAAGAGATCCCCGATCGTCGCAGGCCGCACCGCACAAGGGCTAAGAAGGTGATCGTGTTCACTATAATCAGCAAAGTGTCCACTGTAGTCAGTACTTTATTCACTATAGGGAGTAGAATGTTCACTATAAACAGTGCTAATGTTCACTGTAATCAGGAATTGATCCTTTTCATCCACAGAATGAAGATCTCAGGCTATGGCAGATAAAGAGAGTGAAAACAAGGCGTTACTTGAACCTTTTCTGTCGGTGACAAAAAACAGTGGTGAAGTTATTCAACTTCATCCAAATAAAAATAACACCGTACAACCGGTCGCGTTGATGCGCCTGGGTCTGTTTGTTCCTACCCTGAAATCCACTGCGCGTGGTAAATCGGGAGCAATGGCCTCAACTGACGCCACGAAAGAGCTGAAAAACCTGTCGCTGGTAAAAGCAGAAGGTTATGAAAAGATTACCATTACCGGTGCCAGGCTGGATATGGACAATGATTTCAAAACCTGGGCTGGCATCATCCAGTCGTTCTCCCGCTATCCGTCAAAGGGCGATACCGTCACGCTGCCATTCATCGATTTCGTGAAGATGTGTGGCATCCCTTCGGCTAACTCCTCTGCAGCGCTGCGTAAGCGTCTGGATGCGTCACTGCGACGTATCGCCACCAACACGCTCTCCTTTGAAGGCAATGGCAAAGCCTACCATACGCACCTCGTGCAATCGGCTTATTACGATCGTGAGAAAGATCTGGTGCGTATTCAGGCCGATCCTAAATTGTTCGAGCTGTATAATTTCGACCACAAGGTGCTGTTACAGCTCAGGGCTATCTCGCGGTTGAAGCGTAAAGAGTCGGCGCAGGCGCTGTATACTTATCTGGAAAGTCTGCCGACCAACCCCGCCCCTATCTCTCTTGCTCGTTTGCGTATGCGCCTTAACCTGGGCTCAAAAACCACAACGCAGAATCATGTGGTACGCCGCGCAATGGAGCAGCTTAAAGAGATTGGCTATCTGGATTATTCAGAAGTGAAACGCGGCCGCTCGGTGTTTTTCATCATTCATAGCCGCACGCCTAAACTCGATGGTATCAGTAATCTGGAGAGTATTGAGTCTTTGGAAGATCTCGACTTTGAAGACTGACAAGCATTCACTGTAATCAGCTCAAACGGCGAAAAGGTGTCACTTTTGGCTAAAAAAGTGACATCCACTTCTCTTCATAACGTTCACTGTAATCAGTCAATCTCAAGCTATTCACTGCAATCAGTAATGTTCACTGTAATCAGCGCTTCGTTAATCCATCCTTGGTGTACATTTCTTCATTTTGATTAATGCACCCGTTTTTACAGGCTTATATTGATAGTAAGTGCTTACTGGGTTGATAAGAGCTGCTCTGTTTAACCTTTTTAACGGGCTGTTAGCTGATTATAGTGAACGTTGCGCACCACCTTCTATCAATGCTGTTTACAGTGAACATTATCGCCTCCATATTAACTCACTATAGTGAATGTCTGTCGTTAATCCGCTATTTTTAAAGGGAAAAACTTAACCGGTGAGAATTATTTACTGTAATCAGCATGGCTGCTGTAAAAATAACCAGTAAAAGTGACAGGGTAAAATGGATTACTGCGTATAGTGAATATTCACGCTTGTACTGCTTACAGTGAACGTACACCCGGCTTATGACTACGTAATGCTTCGAGGAGCATCAGACCCTGCCACAGCAGCTGATTACAGTGAATGTTAACTCCTGTCACCCTGCTCTGCTTCCTTCCAGTCTGCTCTCTGTTTACACAATCCACCCTGCTCTACTGATTACAGTGAACATCCTGTACGCGTACTTGCACAGTGCCTTGCTCATTACAGTGAACGTCATTGACTGAGTGCAATAGCGGCTGGACGGCGAAGCACAGACTACTGATTACAGTGAACACTAAGCGTCAGATAACTTTCCACGCGCACGTTCAGTGCTGCTGACTCGTTGAAGTAGCGCACTTTAATACTTACTGATTACAGTGAATGTTTGTTTGGATAGTCATTGGGCAGGCTTGCAATAAGCGAATATTGAGCTACTGAGTACAGTGAATCTATTAAGTACAGTGCAGCATATTTGCATGCGGCCCCGTTTACGTTACTGATTACAGTGAACGTTTAAGCTCAATGCGCGTTGCTTACTGATTACAGTGAACGATCTGAGCTCAATGCGCGTTGCTTACTGATTACAGTGATCGATCTGAGCTGATAAGTATAAAATTGCTGATTACAGTGAACGCCAGGGAGAACGCACAGAGAGTTTTACTGATTACAGTGAACGTAAATCCATGGCTAAGCTTTTATCATTTGCTGTACTGTTTACAGTGAACGTTTTGAGATGCACATCACATTTCTCGCATGTCAAATCGCACATCGCGAAGAGTCGTCTACTCACTACAGTGAACCCCGCACTGATTACAGTAAACGTTTCGCTTATTCTGGTGAATGATGCGGAGTAAAGGCGTCTACTGATTACAGTGAACATTACGCACAAATCTTTACGCCTTATGGATTTTTACCCTTACCTGCATGATTTTCACGGGAATGTAAGTCTATCGATAACTGATTACAGTGAATCTTTGCATGGTAAATGCTCAACGGGTGCTTACTTCCTGAACAACCACTTGATGTGCTTACAGTACACGCACTGATTACAGTGAACATTGCAGATGAGCCATTTCCGTTACACGCATTTTCTCATTATTAAACCTTACTGAGCAGATGAGTTAGATTTGCCTCATGTGCAGGATTTCGGTATAAAGGCAGAAATCCTACATGTGTGGAGCAAGTATGGCTAACGATGATAAGCAGGTTTTGAAGGTCGCTCAACGCTCAGAGAAGATGCTGATGAGTTTGACTGAGCAGATTCAGGCGCAAAAAGCAGAGTTAAAGGAGAATACTTTTTATCAGGTTTATGCGAAAGCGGCGTTAGCCAAACTGCCTAAGCTTACACGCGCCAGCGTGGATTACGCTGTTAACGAGATGGAAGAGAATGGCTATCCGTTCGATAAGCGCGCTGCAGGCAGCTCAACCAAATATGCGATGTCGATTCAAAATATCATCGATATCTATCATCATCGCGGTGTACCTAAATACCGCGATCGTCATGCTGAAGCCTTCACACTGTTTGTGGGGAATCTCAAAGGCGGCGTTTCGAAGACCGTTTCGACAGTCTCACTGGCACATGCCTTGCGGGCGCATCCACATCTACTGTTTGAAGATCTGCGTATTCTGGTGATTGACCTCGATCCGCAATCCTCTGCCACCATGTTCCTGAACCACGAGCGTTCTGTGGGTCTGGTGGAAGCTACCGCAGCCCAGGCAATGTTACAAAATGTCAGCCGTGAAGAGCTAAAAAGCGAATTTATTGTACCTTCCATCATTCCCGGTGTGGATGTGCTGCCAGCCTCAATTGATGACGCTTTTATTGCATCGCGCTGGGAAGAGCTATGCGCTGAACATCTGCCTGAGCAGAACGTACACGCTGTGCTTTATGAGAATGTTGTCGCCAAACTAAAGAAAGATTACGACTTTATCTTTATCGACAGCGGCCCACACCTGGATGCTTTCCTGAAGAATGCTATTGCAGCGTCTGATCTGCTGATGACGCCGGTTCCACCTGCTCAGGTTGATTTCCACTCCACGCTGAAATACCTGACGCGCCTGCCTGAGCTTATCGGCATTATTGAAGAGTCTGGTGCACCCTGCCGCATACAGGGCAACATTGGTTTTATGTCGAAGCTTTCGAATAAAGCCGATCACAAGATGTGCCATAGCCTGGCTAAAGAGATCTTTGGTGGCGATATGCTGGATGCTGCCCTGCCACGTCTGGATGGTTTTGAACGCTGCGGCGAGTCATTTGATACAGTCATTTCTGCAAACCCTTCAACCTATGTTGGCAGCAGCGAAGCGTTGAAGAACGCGCGTTCAGCGGCAGAAGATTTTGCCAAAGCTGTCTTTGATCGTATTGAATTTATTCGCCTGAACTGAGGTTATTATGAGCGCAAAAAGAATTACTATTGGCCGTACCTTCAGCCAGAGCCCGCTACAAAATGATGCCAGCGCAGATGGCCATTCGCAGACTTTTATTCTCGCAACCGGCAAACGGGCTCAGTTCAGACTGGAGCACATCGCGGCGAAAGAAGTTGAAGAGAAAACCTATGTTGTGATGGAAACCAACGGGCGCGATCAGTCCGGGCTAACACCCGAGTCCCTGCGCGACATTATTCGTACTATCAAACTGCAGCAGTTCTTCCCTGCGATTGGTGTGAAGCGCGATGAGCGTATTGAGATTCTCGATGGATCGCGCCGCCGCGCTGCCGCCCTTCACTGCAAAACCGGCCTGGATGTACTGGTCACCGATGTCGCTATTTCCGCAGATGAAGCTCGTCGTCTGGCACAGGATATCCAGACAGCACGCGAACATAACCTGCGTGAAGTGGGCATGCGCCTGATGTCTCTAAAGGAGAGCGGCCTGACGCAGAAAGAGATTGCTCAGAGCGAAGGGTTATCTCAGGCAAAAGTGACGCGCGCGCTGCAGGCAGCCAGCGTGCCATCTGAACTCGTTACCCTGTTCCCGAATCACTATGAACTGACTATCCGGACTATAAAACGCTCTTACAGTCTTACGAGAAACTGCAGGAGACCGGCCAGACAGTGGATGCGCTTATTGATACCATTGGGATGGATGTCGATAGCGTCTGCGCGCGAGATGGGCTGGCCGAGGATGAAGTTAAAAACGGTATCCTGCGTCTGGTTCGCAATGGTAGCCAGACCTTAATGCAATCTCCGGCTAAAGATAAAACCGTATCAACACCGCTATGGGACTTTGCCGACAAAGACCGCTTTGCACGTAAAAAGATGCGTGGGCGTATGTTCAGCTATGAGTTTAACCGGCAATCCCGGGAGCTACAGGAAGAGCTGGATAGAGTGATTAATGAAACCCTAAAAAAATATCTCAACCAATAATTTAAAATACCGCCTTATGGCGGTTTTTTTATGCTGATTCAGTTCGCCAGTGTGATTTCACGGCTAACCCTATGAAATATCGATAGAGGCTGTAAAAATTTCAGGCTGAAATCGCCAATTTTCTCTTCTGTTTTCATCCCGGATGATCTAAATGCAGAGTATACGGTGTCGCTAATTTAACCGACTGCGTGCGAAATCAGCATCCAGAAAATCACATAAAAATATCAGGAATTAAGCCCCTGAAATTTTATGGCCTCGCCGCAGCGATTTCATTATTAATCATATGAAATTAAACATGTTTTATGAGAAATTTCAGGCTGAAATCGCCGCGTTTTCATCAGCATCAGGCTGATAAAATGATTATGCAGTAGTGCTTAGCCAGATGATATTCAGTGATTTATCCACAGAAAACGTGGATAACTTTCTTTCAGAACACTTAGTTTTGAAATGCGCGGGCAGGCACAGATTGCCAGACAGCATCACGTATTCGCACCGGTTTACTGATAAGGCCTAACGCATAAAAACGGTCGGCTATTGTTTGTTGCTCTTTAATAACGTCAAACGCCATTGCACGTGTTTTATGACTTCGGCGTGACAACGCCCGTTCAACGGCTTCGGGCTCAAGGCTTAATTCGTGTGCCAGCAGAATCGCTGCCTGCTGCCGTCTGTTATCAATGAAAGACCCGGTATGCTGCAGATTCTCAATCAGCTGTTGAATAATCTCTTCGTGCTGCCAGGCATAATCGCGACGGGCAAGATAAAACTGGTGATTACGAACGCGCCCCTCGCCGTTTACTAATATACGCAGTTCCGGATTGCTTTCCGCTACGCTAAGCAGCGGATCCCACATCATCCAGGCATCAGCAGCTAATAAATCGCTGGCGGTAAGAGGATACTTTGGCGGCGTATAGACAATTTTAATCTCATCCAGAGCAATCTCCGCCTCCTCCAGCAGCTGTAACAGCAGCCAGTGAACATTCGAGCCCTTGTTTACAGCGATGCGTTTACCTCGCAGATCCATTACGGTGACGATGTCACTGGCGTGCGGAACAACGATGCCCACACTGCCGGGCGCGGGCGGCTCCCATGCAATATAAGTGACGGCATTGCCGCTGGCCTGGGCAAAGATAGGCGGGACTTCGCCTGTAGTGCCAAAATCGATCTCATTATTTTGTAAGGCCTGAAGGAGTTGCGGGCCGGCAGGGAACTCACTCCATAACACGCTGATATGTTGCTCTGCAAAACACTGCTCAAGAGTTTGCCTCGCCTTTAGCACACCAAGGTTGCCAAACTTTTGATAGCCGATACGCAATTCACGCTCATACATGCGATCGCCAGCATCGATGAAAGGTGAAGATTGAGCGGTTTTACGGCGCCCTTTTATTACGCCCTGATTAGCCAGGTGGGTGCGAAGCGTATGACGGCTGATCCCCAACAGGGCAGCCGCCTGCGTCTGATTACTGCCGGTCAAGGTCAGCGCATTGTCGATTAGGCTGTGAACAACCCGGTCGAAAAGTTGCTGCGGTTCGTGCACTAATTGATGACGCAAAAAATTATCCAGCGTCGTATCTTCCGCGTCCACTGGCGAGGCCCAATTCCCGCCTGCTAACCGCAAATGCTGTGACGTTAAGGTTTCATCACGGCTAAGCAGAACTGCGTTATGCAGCGTATTTTCCAGCTCCCGAATATTACCCGGCCAGCTATATTCGCGTAACGACTCCAGCGCATCTGCAGAAAGATATCGCGCCGGCCTGCCGAGCCGGCGGGCATATAGCGAAAGAAAATGTCGCGCCAGTAGAGGAATGTCCTCACGGCGCTGACGCAGCGGCGGCAAAGGCACCACGGCAATATTAAGGCGATAGAAGAGATCTTCACGAAAGCGGCGTTCACGAATAGCCTGGGCGAGGTCAACGTGCGTTGCCGCAATGACGCGCACGTTAATCTTAACGGGCTTACGTGAACCCACACGAGTAACTTCCCGCTCCTGCAATACCCGCAGCAGCTTTACCTGCAGGGGCAGACTTAACTCGCCTATCTCATCCAGAAGTAATGTGCCCCCTTCAGCAGATTCAAACCAGCCGGGATGCGCCTGGATCGCGCCAGTGAAGGCGCCTTTCTCATGTCCAAATAGCTCAGCCTCAGACAGACTCTCGGTTAACGCCCCACAGTTCACCGCTAAAAAAGGGCCATTCCGACGCAGGCTATGGTGATGTAAATAGCGGGCGACGACCTCTTTACCTGTGCCTGTCTCGCCGACGATCAACACCGTGGCATCGGTGGGCGCGAATTTATCCAGCAAAGATTGAAACGCCAGTGAGGCAGGGTCCACTAAACGAGGGGAATCCGTATGGTTAGCATAAGGGTTCAGCATGGCAGTAATCCGGTAGTGAGCTTTACCTCAGGCTAAACGTGCCAGAACACTATGGATAGCAGGAAAAAAGCATAAGTAGTTGCATATGCAGCAAATGCTGTTGTGCGGGAGTTGCAAAGGCAACTCGCTGATAATGACATTAAGGGCAACTCCCTGAAATAACTACACAGAAAAAATTTTGAGAGGTGGCACGCTTTTCGCTTACCGCTATATAACCAAATAAATGCTGCAAATTAATCATTTTTAAATACGGTTATATAGGAAAAGAATCATGGCCGACGTCAGTAATGAGAGCATCAATGTCTTTTGGTTTCTGCCAACCCACGGCGACGGGCGTTATCTGGGAACCACGGAGGGAGGCCGTCCGGTTGATCTGGGCTATTTGCAGCAGATAGCGTTGGCCGCCGATAATCTCGGTTTTTACGGCGTCCTTATCCCCACCGGAAAAAGCTGCGAGGACGCCTGGCTGGTAGCGGCTGCGTTAGCGCCTGTCACCCGCCGTTTGCGTTATCTGGTGGCCGTACGACCGGGTTTACAGCCGCCTACGCTGGCTGCCCGCATGGCGACAACGCTTGACCGCCTGTCAGAGGGCCGTTTGCTGATTAACGTGGTAACGGGCGGCGATCCGGTAGAGAACAGAGGTGACGGCATCTTTCTTGAGCATCGTGAACGCTATGAAGTTACTAAAGAGTTCCTGGATGTATATCGTCGTTTAATGCGCGGTGAAAAGGTGGATTATGAGGGGCAGCATATCCGCGTTGAAGGCGCTGAGGTACTGTTCCCGCCGGTTCAGGAAAAAGGTCCGCCACTCTATTTTGGCGTTCATCCGACGCGGCTATTGATGTTGCCGCAGAGCAGATCGATACCTATCTGACCTGGGGCGAGCCGCCTGAGCAGGTAGCAGAAAAACTGGCCGTGGTGCGTCGCCGCGCCGAAGAGAGAGGACGTACTCTGGAGTACGGGATTCGCCTGCATGTGATAGTGCGTGAGACGGAAGAGGAGGCAAAAGCGGCGGCGGATAAATTAATTGCTCATCTGGATGACGAGACCATTGCACAGGCACAAAAGATATTTGCGCGGATGGACTCGGCGGGACAAGCCCGCATGAGCGCACTGCACAATGGCTCGCGTGATAATCTCTACATTTCGCAAAACTTATGGGCCGGCGTTGGGTTAGTGCGTGGCGGTGCCGGCACTGCACTGGTGGGAAGCCCTGAGCAGGTTGCCGCGCGCATTCGTGAATATCAGGCATTGGGTGTGACCAACTTCATCCTGTCGGGTTATCCGCATCTGGAAGAGGCGCATCGTGTTGCTGAGCTACTGCTGCCGTTATTACCCGTTTCACAGGGTCAGCAGCAGCGCGCGCGTACACTCAATACCGGGCCGTTCGGCGAAACCATCGGCGGTGACAAACGCCCTTCAAAACAGACCGGCACCCGCTGAAGCAGGAGAAAGTGATGGCAGCAGCGCAGATCATTATCGCTGGTGGGGGTTTTAGTGGCACTGCCCTCGCGATTCATCTTGCCCGAACGTCGTCGGCCCCGTTACTGATTACAGTGGTTGAGCCGCGTGCCATGCCGGGCTGTGGCGTGGCCTATTCCACGCTGGACCCGGCGCACCGTATCAATGTGCCGGCTGCACGTATGCAGCTCAGCGGAGAGGAGCCAGGCGCTTTTGATCGCTGGTACCGGCAGCAGCCAGAGTGTTCACTGGATTCAGCAGCCCACTGTGCAGACGGCACGGTATATCCGCAGCGCAACATGTTTGGTCGCTACCTGGCACATCAGTTTGTCCGCGCAGCGGAGAGCTCTACACATGTACAGCTGCGCCATATTCAGGCCAGCGCGGTAGCATGGGAAGGCCAGCAGCTGCAGCTGAGCGACGGCACAGCGTTACGCGGCGATGTGCTGGTGCTTGCTATCAGCCATCCCCCCACCGTCGCTACCTGCTGCAGTACGCGCCGTTGCTGCTCATCCGGCGTTAATTGCCAACCCCTGGCAACAGGGGGCTCTGGAGGTGATTGCGCCGCAGGCGAGTGTCGGCATCGTTGGCACGGGCTTGAGTATGGCGGATGCGGTGGCATCGCTGGACGCGCGCGAGCATTACGGCCCGTTAGTCGCCTTCTCGCGCCGTGGGCAGCTCTCACGTGAGAATCTCAAGGGTGAATGGCCAGAGTGGGCACTGGCGCCTCAGAATGCGGCCAGTGCGCGATTGTGGCTGCATCACATCCGCGCTGAGGTTGCGCGTGCAGCTGCCATGCAATTACCCTGGCAACGCGTGCTGGATGAAGTGCGGGTGCAGGGGCAGCAGATCTGGCAATCGCTGCCGCTGCGTGAACAGCAGCGCTTTGCGCGTCATCTGCGTTCGTGGTGGGATGTGCACCGATATCGTATTGCGCCTCAAGTGGCAGACGTTATTTCGCGGCGTCAGCAGCAGGGCAGTTTACAGGTGCTGCCGGCGCGTCTGGCTGCGGTTAGCCCGCATGGATCGCAGCTGGCAATTACGCTGCGTCTACGCAACGGCGCGTTGCAGACGCGGGTACTGGATCATCTTATTGTGACAACCGGGCCGGCGCATGCCGCACTGACGCGCAGTCAGCCGCTCTTACAGTCGTTGAGTCAGCAGGGATACATTCGCGCGGATGCGCTGGGTTTCGGCATCGATGTCGATAGCCGGTCGCGCGCGCTGGATCAGCAAAGCTCACCCAATTCACGCCTGTTTGTGGTCGGACCGGCCGCCCGCGCCCGCTTTGGAGAACTGATGGGGCTGCCACAGGTAGCCGATCACGCCGCCGACGTTGCGCAGCATATTCTTACCGAACTCCACATCGCTCAGGCTGAGCGATGTCCCTCTTCTGCACCCTAATCGCTTAACATCCACCTTAATCTGACGAACGCCCGGTCGTAGCATGACTACAGCCGCGCTATGGAGATTGCTATGCCATCGCAACGTGAAATACGCCTTAATGCATTTGATATGAACTGTGTCGGACATCAGTCACCGGGACTGTGGGCGCATCCGCGTGACCGCTCCTGGCAGTATAAAGATCTGGAGTATTGGGTTGATTTAGCGCGTCTGCTGGAGCGCGGCAAGTTTGATGGCCTGTTTATTGCCGATGTACTGGGCATCTATGATGTGCTGAACGGCAGCGGGGATGCAGCGATTCGCCAGGCGACGCAGGTACCGGTTAATGATCCCCTGGCGCTGATTACGCCTATGGCGTTAGTCACCGAGCATCTGGGTTTTGGCCTGACGGCTTCACTCTCCTTCGAACATCCCTATCCGTTTGCCCGTCGCCTGTCCACGCTGGATCATCTCACCAAAGGGCGCATTGGCTGGAACATTGTGACATCCTATCTGGAGAGCGGCGCACGCAATATCGGGCACAAGACGCAGACCGATCACGACAGTCGCTACGATTACGCCGATGAGTACTTACAGGTGGTCTATAAACTGCTGGAGGGCAGCTGGGAGCAGGACGCCGTGCTTCGTGACCGTGAACGTCGTATCTTTAGCGATCCGCAAAAAATCCATCCAATCAATCATCAGGGACGTTTTTTAACGTGCCCGGAATCCACCTTTGTGAACCCTCACCGCAGCGTACGCCGGTGCTGTATCAGGCTGGCGCATCCAGCCGTGGTAAACAGTTTGCCGCTGAACACGCGGAGTGCGTGTTTGTTGCCGCACCGTCGAAAGTATTGCTGAAAAGAGCGGTAGCGGATATCCGCCGCCGCGCTGAAGCGGTTGGACGCGATCCGCGCAGCATTCTGATCTTCAATCTGCAGACGGTAATTGTGGGCGAGTCCGATCGGGCTGCGCAGGAGAAGTGGAAAGAGTACCAACAGTGGGTCAGTTATGAAGGGGCATTAGCATTGGTTTCCGGCTGGACCGGTATCGACTTCGGTCAGTATCAACCGGATCAGGTACTGAAGTACCTGCATACCAACGCCATCCAGTCTGCGGTTGAGACCTTTTCCACTGCCGATCCCGATCGCCAGTGGACGGTGAAAGCGTTAGCTGATTGGGTGGGCATTGGCGGCTTTGGTCCGCTGCTGGTTGGCAGCGCGCAAACGGTAGCTGATGAGTTGCAAAGCTGGGTGGAAGAGACCGATGTGGATGGCTTCAACCTCGCCTATGCGCTAACGCACGAAACCTTTACCGATGTGGTTGAGCTGCTCATCCCTGAACTGCAAAAGCGTGGTGTTTATAAGCAAGAGTATGCCGCCGGCACGCTGCGCGAAAAACTGTTTAATGCCGGTCCACAGCTTGAGATACCGCACCCCGGTGCCGGCTATCGCGTGCGCAGTAACCTAAAACAGGCGGTTATATGATGCAGGGTAAAAGCTCACGTATATCGCTGCGCGCGCCTTAGCGGGCTGCCAACAGAAGATCGCTTTAATAACATGACCGGATGCGTTATGCGTATCCGGGCTTTGCCGTTTTCTGAGTTTATATTATTGATTTATCGCAATTTTATAGCTTTTATTGTTGCTTTGGTCCGGTGCGGGGAACGCTTATAACCACTTCACCTGTACAACTAAACACGTGAGATGTTATGAGCTCAATTCCTTTAGAAAACACCCTGCCGGTATCGGAGCCGGTCCGTTCGGTCAGTGATGTGGCAAGACTGATCAATACCCGTAGCAGTAAAAACAACTATGCCCGAATGATTGTGTTTCTCGCGCTGGGCGGCGTTTTTCTTGATGCCTATGACTTAACCACACTCTCTTACGGTATTGATGATGTGGTGCGCGAATTCCGCCTCTCACCGTTTACCACCGGGCTGGTAACGTCATCAATTATGGTAGGCACTATCGTGGGTAACCTGATTGGCGGCTGGCTCACGGATAAATATGGGCGCTATTCGGTATTCATGGCGGACATGCTGTTTTTTGTCGTATCAGCCATTGCTGCCGGCCTGGCACCCAATGTCTGGGTGCTGATCGGCGCCCGTTTCCTGATGGGCATTGGTGTCGGTATCGATCTCCCGGTAGCGATGTCTTACCTGGCGGAGTTTTCAAAATTTGCCGGCAAGGGCAATAAAGCGGCGCGTCTCGCGGCCTGGTGCCCGATGTGGTATGCGGCATCCACCGTCTGCTTCCTGTTGATCTTCGGCCTCTACTTTCTGCTGCCTGCGCAGCACGCCGACTGGCTGTGGCGTGCGTCACTCCTGTTTGGTGCCGTACCGGCGCTGCTGATTATCGCCGTACGCAGTAAATTTATGAATGAATCCCCGCTGTGGGCAGCAAATCAGGGCGATCTCAAATCGGCGGTGCGCATTCTGCGTGACTCTTACGGTATTCACGCCCATGAAGCCGAACCGGAAGCATCTCCGGTCGCCGCTGCACCCAGGGTGAGTTTCCGCGTACTGTTTCAAAAACCGTGGCGGGAACGCACCATTGTGGCGGGCGTAATGAATATCTGTATCTCATTTGAGTACACCGCTATCGCCTTCTTTCTGCCTTCGATTCTTGCGCAGTTTCTTGGCGCGGGCGTGTTCGAAACCATTTCCGCTTCGCTCGGCCTGAATGCGCTTTTCGCCTTTACGGGAGGCTTATTGGGTATGCGCCTGGCGTGGAGATATCCATCGCGTCACGTAGCGATTGCCGGCTTCGCTCTGCAATTTTTCGCCCTGACGGCGCTGGCGCTGATTGGCCATCCGCAGGCGCTGGCAGGCACAGTTTTTGCTGTGCTGATGCTCGGATTATGGCTGTTTGCCGAGGGCTTTGGCCCTGGCGCGCAACTGATGGTCTATCCGGCGCTCTCTTATCCCACTTCCATTCGCGCTACCGGTGTAGGTTTCAGTCGGGCGCTCTCTGGCATCGGCAGCGCACTGGCGCTGTTTATCCTGCCGATTCTGCAGGCAGCCCTTGGTACCAATATGTTTTGGGTCGTCTCGCTTGCCGCGATTATCCCGATCTTTTTCCTGCTGGTAGTGCGCCATGAGCCTACCCGCCACGACATCGACGATCTCTCTCAGGAGTAAACCATGAGCGCATTATCAACAGGCACTGATTACACTGCACTGGCGGCCCATTTCCGTCCGCTGTTTGCCCGTATTGCTGCGGGTGCCGCAGAACGCGAACGTACGCGCACGTTACCGCATGACGCACTGCGGTGGCTTAAAGAGGCCGGTTTTGGCACGGTGCGCATTCCAAAAGAGAAGGGCGGCTGGGGCGCATCGTTACCGCAACTCTTCCAGCTGCTGGTTGAACTGGCTGAAGCTGACTCTAATCTGCCGCAGGCGCTGCGCGCGCACTTCGCATTTGTTGAGGATCGGCTGAATCAGTCTGATAGCCCGGCGCGCGATAGCTGGTTCCGCCGCTTTAGCGATGGCGAGTTGGTCGGGAGCGGCTGGACGGAAATCGGTAATGTGAAATCAGGTGATGTGTTGACGCGCGTAACGCCGGCAGACGGCGGCTGGGTGCTTAACGGTGAGAAGTTTTACAGCACCGGTAGCCTGTATGCCGACTGGATCGATGTCTTCGCCCGGCGTGAAGATACTCAGGGTGATGTGATTGTTTTGGTGAATACCCATCAACCGGGAGTGACGCGTCTGGATGACTGGGATGGATTTGGTCAGCGTCTTACCGGCAGCGGTACTACGCGCTTTGATAACGCACGGATTGAACAGGCGCACGTGTACGATTTTGCCACCCGTTTCCGTTATCAGACCGCCTATTACCAGCATGTGCTTTTAGCCACGCTGGCGGGTATTGGTCGGGCGGTAGCGCGTGACGGTGCAGAAGTGGTGGCGACGCGTAACCGCGTTTACAGCCACGGCAATGCGAATGTACCACGTCAGGATGCACAAGTGCTGCAGGTTATCGGCGAGATCACCAGCCTGGCATTTGCGGTTGAGGCAACGGTCATCCGCGCAGCACATTCACTGCAATCAGCCTATGAGGCGCACCTCAGTAATGACGAAGCTGCCATCATCGCGATTAACGCACAGGCAGAAGCGGAAGCCGGCCAGGCGCAGGTGGTTGCCAGCGAATTGATTCCGCGTGCGGCGACAGAGCTGTTTAATGCGCTGGGTGCGTCGGATACGCGCGTCAGTAAAGCGCTGGATCGGCACTGGCGTAATGCGCGTACCGTCTCCTCTCACAATCCGGTGATATATAAAGCGCGTGATATCGGCGACTGGAAGGTGAACGGTAAGACACCAACGGGTATCTGGCAGATCGGCCAGTCAAAGACGGAATAGCCAGGGCGGGGATGGCGGGTCAGTGGGCTTGTGTGAAACGCCCACTAACCGCCTTACGGATTAAACATCCCCCAGGACGCGTTGCTGTGAATGATCGTCAGGCAAAATTATCGCTTATCCAGCGACCAGGTTGCGCTGCGCACATCAACTTTCACCGGCAGCAAACCTACGCGGGTGAAGGTATCGGCCAGCGCCTGCTGCTCATCAAATACTTTTGCTGTCATGCGTGATGCGCCATAGGGCAGGCGCTTCAGCGTGGTTTGCCAGATCGATTTCTCCAGCCCGGTCGATTTCGCTAAAATT
Source organism: Pantoea wallisii (assembly GCF_002095485.1). Taxonomy (GTDB): domain Bacteria; phylum Pseudomonadota; class Gammaproteobacteria; order Enterobacterales; family Enterobacteriaceae; genus Pantoea; species Pantoea wallisii. The sequence continues at coordinate 80,044 of NZ_MLFS01000005.1, forward strand.
GCGGCGGCCTCATCCTGATGCTGGTTAGCCCAGTCGCTCAGCTTACTCAGCTCGTCAATCACCTGCTTCGCGGTTTCCGGATGATTTTCAGCAAACGGGCGGCTGGCGAGATAGAAAGTGTAATGGGGCGCTAAGCCTTCGGCGTTGCGGATCTCGCGCGCATCGGCGTTGGCTTCCACTTCAGCGAGATAGGGATCCCAGATAACCCAGGCATCAATCGCCCCTTTCTGAAACGCCGCGCGTGCATCGGCAGGCGGCAGATACACCGGCGTCACATCTTTATAGGTCAGCCCGGCCTCTTCCAGCGCTTTCACCAGCAGATAGTTCACGTCCGACCCCTTATTCAGGCCAACGCGTTTGCCTTTCAGATCGGCGACTTTTTTAATTGGTGAGTTCCCGGGCACCACAATGGCCTCGGTTTGCGGGTTTGCCGGTGAGTGCCCCAGATAGACCAGATCGGCTTTGGCAGCCTGAGCAAAAGTGGGCGGGGCATCGCCGGTTGCGGCCAGGTCAATACTGCCGACATTCAATCCTTCCAGCATCTGCGGACCGGCCGGGAACTCAACCCAGCGTACGCTGATGCCCTCTTTTTTTAGGGTTTCATCCAGCGTGCCGCGGTACTTCAACAGGGCAAAGATGTTGGCTTTCTGATACCCAACGGTAACCGTTTCCGGGCTTGCGGCAAGCGCGTGCGCTGAAAACAGACCAACGCTGATGGCCAGTGCGCTTAGTACAGACGTTTTTGTTTGCATGGGAATTCCCTCGTGGTTTTTTGCCACCTTAGCAAACCGTTTATATAACTATTAAATAACTAATTTTGACTGCTTATAACCTGTTTCTCCGTCATTCACATCGTTCACTGTAGTCAGCAATTTACATTGCTACCCGGATAATTAGCACGGTAATAATTTGTATAACAAATCAAAATGCCATCCCGCCAGGCTTATGACAGGATAAGCGCTCTCCTCGCCTTACAAAGGTTTCACGCGTTCTATGAAGTGGTTTTCCCGAAGCGCAGTGCTGTTCTCTGCTAAAACCTGTCTCGCCGCTTTTCTGGCTTTTTTTATTGCTCTGGCGCTGAATCTCGATAAACCGGCCTGGTCACTGACTACAGTGTACGTTGCCTCACAACTCTATTCGGCTTCCACTATATCCAAGTCGGTTTTTCGCTTCTTCGGCACTCTCCTCGGCGGGCTGTTTACGCTGTTGATCTATCCGGCTACCGTGCAATCGCCGCTGCTTTTTAGCTTGTGCATTTCATTATGGGTTGCTGGTTGTCTCTACCTTTCACTGCATGACCGCACGCCCAAAAGTTACGTATTTATGCTGGCGGGCTACAGCGCGGCGATCATGGGATTTCCTGACGTAGTATCCCCTTCCGCCATTACCTATACGGTGATTTCGCGTATTGAGGAGATTACCGTCGCGATTGTTTGCAGCAGTCTGGTGCATCGGCTAATTATGCCAGTCTCTATGCGCCATCTGCTGGAGCAGAGCGTCAGGCTTTGGTACCAAAACGCCCGCACCTTGTGTAGCGAACTGATGACGGTGATGCCAGCAGAGAAGTCGCTGGCGCGCGAGGACATACTGGTTCAGATGGCGAACTATCCGCTCAATGTTGAAACGCTGATCACTCACTGCGTATATGAAGGGGATGCTGCACGCAGGCTGGTGCGGCTGGTCAGCGTGCAGTATCAGCATCTCTCCTATCTGATCCCGACCCTCACCGCGATTGAATCGCGCCTGACGATGCTGGCGCAACAGCATATTCGCTTCCCCGACTACGTTGCGGTGGCATTTCAGCACTTCCTGCTGTGGCTCAATGGTGATGACACGCTGGCGGTGCGCCACACGCTAAGTGAGACGCAACGGCAGTTGCAGCAGACGTGGCGTGAGGGTCGTTTATGCAGTGAAGAGAGTATCCTGCTGATGGGCTTGCTGGAGCGTCTGCTCAACTTTGTGCGCATTGCTGATGCTTACCACAGCGTGAGTGAGCGCGTAAGCGAATGGACGCCCGCGGTCAGACCCGGTAAAACGGCCCGGGCGCATAAGCATGTCGACAAAGGCCTGCTGCTGCTCTCCTGCTTCACGGCATTTAGCGCCACGTTTATGACTTGCCTGTTCTGGATTGGCAGCGGCTGGAAAGATGGCTCAACGGCGCCGATGATGGCCGCCGTACTGTGCTCATTTTTCGCCGGGCTCGACAGCCCGATTGCGCCGATGAAGCTGTTCCTTAAAGGGGTGCTGATCTCAATGGGTATCAGCCTGATCTATGTAACGCTGCTGATTCCCCAGGCGATAACCTTTGAAGCGTTAGTCATGTGCCTGGCGCCCGGGCTGTTTGCGCTTGGGCTGGTGATCGCGAATCCGGCCACCAACCTGATTGGGCTGATCGTCGCTACGCAAATTCCAGGGCTGATAGGCATGAGTCACCACTTCAAACCCGATCTGCTGCTTATAGTGAATGCCATGCTGTCGACGTTGGTAGGCATTGTTGTCGCGCTGGTGCTCACATTGCTGATCCGCAATAAACGCCCCTCCTGGACCGCCAAACGGGCGCTGCGGAAAGGCATTCGGGATTTACTGCAGTTTATCGCGTCGGTGCGCATGAACACGGCTACCCTGACGGCACGCCAGCAGTTTGTGGCACGCACGCTGGATAAGGTGAATATTATCCTGCCGCGTAAGCGGGTGGATCCTGCTCCGGATCTGGTTTCTGGCGGTAACCTGATTGCCGAAGCCTGGCTGGGCGCAAATTGCTACGACTATTACACGCGTCATCGTGAGCTGCTGCTGGCGAATCACATTGAAAGCGCAGCGATGTTTCATGAACTGAGCCAGTTTCTTAAGCTGCGCCTGAAATCGCTGGAAGCCGCGCCGCAACCGCAGCTGCTGCTGGAGCTGAATACGCTGTTGCTGCAGCTGGACGTAGCAGCGCGGGAGCAGGAGGCGCTATTTACGCCGATGTTTCATCTGTTCAATATTCGTCTGTCCCTGTTTCCGGCGCTGCGCTGGCCGGATAAGTCACTGCAGCATGACAGCACAAAGTGTGACTAAGATCGCACTTCATGTTAGGTGCGCAATAATAACAATGGTTACTATAACTCCCATGCAGAGCACACTGCTCTGGCCCAAACATTGAAGGAATATGACCATGAAAAACGTAAAAACTCTGACGATCGCCGCTGTTGCTGCACTCTCTATGATCTCCTTTGGCAGCTTCGCGGCAGAGAGCATCTCCGTTCGCGCCAGTACGCTGGAAGGTGCAGAAGCACAGGTGGCGGCACAGGCTAAAGCCGTGGGTGCTGACAGTTACAAAATCACCAGCGCCCGCGCTGACAATGGCGTGAACATGACCGCTGAACTGTACAAATAATAACGCTCCTTTCTCCGTTAGCGTGTTTAGCCCGGTTAATACCGGGCTTTTTTGTGCCTGCGATCCAGCCGTTCCATGGCTCTCCTTGTGATAACACCGCTTTGATGGCAGTATAAATTCTCAATAATGACCTACTAGTTGGCAGGTGGTTTTCTCGCTCTCTTTCACGCTTATCATGTATTAAGGCTTTGACTTCAGCAGGTGGAGAGAGCAGTTTCAATGCGTTTATATACCCTATGGATAGATACCGATGAAAATGATTGGTCTGATTGGCGGAATGAGCTGGGAATCTACTGCGCTCTACTACCGCATTATCAATGAACAGGTAAAACAGCAGTTAGGCGGATTGCACTCGGCCCGCAGCCTGATGTACAGCGTCGATTTTCAGGAGATCGAAAAGTTACAGGTTGCAGGAGAGTGGCAAAAGGCGGGTGAAATTCTGGCAGAAGCCGCGCGCAGTCTGGAGCAGGGCGGGGCGGATTTCATGGTGCTCTGTACCAATACCATGCATAAGGTTGCCGATCAGATTACCGATGCCGTAAATATTCCTCTACTGCATATCGCCGATGCGACTGCAGAGCGTATCCGCCAGGCAGGTGTCAAAAAGGTAGGCCTGCTGGCGACGGCGTTTACGATGGAGCAGGCATTCTATAAAGGACGATTGCAGCAATACGGGTTAGAGGTGATGGTGCCGGATGTGCCGGGACGCAAAACCGTGCATGACATCATCTACCAGGAGTTATGCCTGGGTGTGATTCGTGATGAGTCGCGGGCGCGCTATCGCGAAATTATTGCGCAGCTGGTTGAGCAGAGCGCAGAAGCGATCATTCTGGGCTGTACTGAAATTACGTTGCTGGTTAATGCAGACGATTCTGCCGTACCGCTGTTTGATACGACCCTGATTCACGCAGAGGACGCGGTAAAGCGGGCGCTACAGCCTGAATAGCAGGGCAGAACGTAATAAATAACTAGCACGCTAATTATTCTGTGTGTTACTATGTGTTTATTGAAGGCACTTAGCCGGACCCGCAATGGTCGTACAGGGATGTGCCAGAACAGGCTGCCGATACTGGCAGCCTTTTTTGTGCCGCAAAATCACTCAAAACGCTGTTTCCAGTGAATCTGTGACGCAATATTCATCATCCACCAGCGGCAGATAGCGCCATTTATCAAAGGCGGTGCAGGGGTGCGATATACCGCAGCCCACCCAATCCCCCGGTGCTAACACTTCGTCATCCGGCAACTGCAGGTAAGCGTGCTGATCGTTCACGTCGGTAATGCGCAGATGTGAGGCATCACGCGGGTCAGTGCCATCGGCCTTGCGCATCCATAATGGATTGGGCAGATCCTGATCGAAAGGCACATCGCGGCGACCAAAATCAACAAAGGCTAATCCCGGCTCGGGGCGTGATAATACGCGGCCCCAAATCTCCAGCGCTGGGGTAAAGTGGTGATGCGCGCCGGGCTGAGCAAACGGCGCGATACGCGAATACAGACCGTTGTCATGCGCCATATAGGCGCCGGAACGGATCAACGGCGTAACCGGCAGCGGCAGAGTGGCGGCGGTAAAGCACGTTGTGACGACATCAAACCAGGCGCCGCCACCGGCGCTCAGGATGATCGACGGGCTGCTGAAAAGCTGTTTTTCTGCCAGCTGTGATGCCGTGGCGATCATCATCTGACAATAGGCTTCAACGCGCGCAATCCCGGCGGCATCACGACCGGCACCCAATGCTCCTTCATATCCGGCCACGCCCGTTAACTGTAATGATGAACTGGCTTTGATGGCTTCAGCAATCTTCACTGCTTCCTGTAGTGAACGGCAACCGGTGCGGCCGCCGCTGACTGACATCTCCAGCAGCACCGAAATCTGCGTGCCGGCGAGATGCCGCTGCAATAGCTCAACGCCCTGCAGTGAATCGACATAGCACAGGAAACCCTGCTCAGGGTGCTGCCGCTGCCACTGTGCTATCCAGCGAATGCCAGCCGGATCCACCAGCTGATTAGCCAGAAACACATTGCGGATACCGAATTGCCGCAGCGCGCGCACCTGTGCCGGCGTTGCCGCGCTTAATCCCCATGCACCGCCTTCGCTCACGGCACGACGCAGAATGGCAGGTGACATAGAGGTTTTACCGTGCGCTGCCAGCATGACGCCATGCTCCTGGCAAAATGCCGCCAGCTGCTGCAAATTGTTCTCCAGCGCCGACTGCTTCATGACCATCAGCGGCGAAAATACCGCATCGCCGTCAAATATCCTTGTGCCGTTTGCCAGCGGCGCATCACCTGCGCCGGCAACCGATTTGAACCGCGGTGCAGGATGCTGAGTATCCAGTAATCCATCCGCCCGTAGCGGGAAATGCATCGACATAGCCGCTCCTTAGTGTTCAAGCACGCGGGACAAAAACTGTTGGGTCCGCGGGTTTTGTGGATTAACAAAAATCTGCTCCGGCGAGCCCTGCTCAGCGATCACGCCCTGATCCATAAACACGACCCGGTCGGCCGTTTTTCGGGCGAAGCCCATCTCATGGGTGACCACCACCATGGTCATGCCTTCGCGCGCCAGGCTGCGCATGACCTCCATCACTTCACCCACCAGCTCCGGGTCCAGCGCAGAGGTCGCTTCATCAAAGAACATAATTTTGGGTTCAACTGCCAGTGCGCGGGCAATTGCTACGCGCTGCTGCTGGCCTCCGGAGAGCTGTGCCGGATAGTGATGGGCGCGCTCGGCGAGTCCGACGCGGGTCAGGGCCGCCATCCCGCGTTTACTGGCTTCTGCCTCAGATAACTTCTGCGCTTTGATCAACGCCAGGGTAACGTTACCAGGCAGTTTTATGCGGAAACAGATTGAACTGCTGGAATACCATGCCCACATGGCCGCAAATTTCACTGCTGCGTTTGCGATTATGCAGCGGCACATCATTGACCCAAATCTCACCGCCGTCGGCGGTTTCCAGACCGCTCATGATGCGTAACACGGTACTCTTTCCGGAGCCGGATGCGCCGATGAGCACCAGCACTTCGCCGGGGGAAACGTCCAGGCTGATCTCTTTCAGCACCTGAGTGGAACCAAAGGATTTGGTGATCCGACTCAGCGTAATGGCCGATTTGCTCATGATAACTGGCTCCTGGTTTGATGATGTTGAACCCAACGGGAAAGCGGGAAGCAGACGGCGAAGTAGAGCAGGGCGACCAGTGCATAGACCACTACCGGCTGGCCGATACGGTCGACAATCGCCTGGCCCTGATGCATCAACTCAGACATGCCGATCATGCTGACGATTGAGGTATCTTTAATCAGCGACAGATACTGTCCGGCCAGCGGCGGCAGCACGATGCCCCGCGTTTGTGGCAACACAACGCTCAAAAATGTCTGACGTTTAGACAGCCCGAGAATCCACGACACTTCCCACTGGCCTTTTGGCACTGCCTCAATGCCGGCACGGAAAACCTCAGCGATATAGGCGCCTGATAGATGCTCAGCCCCAAAATGCCTGCGGCAAACAGGTTGATCTCATAGCCAAAATAGGCCACGCCAAAGTAGATAAACATCAGGGTGATTAACACGGGCGTCCCGCGAAACAGCTCGGTGTATATCACGGCAATCTGTTTCAGGATCGGTAACCGGCTGGTACGCAATACCGCCGCCAGCAATCCCAGTAGCGTACTGCCGATAATGGCCGCGACAGAGAGCAGTAAAGTAACCCCTAATCCTTTAAGCAGAATAGGTAAAGCGCTGATGATAAGTTCGCTCATAACGCGTTCTCCCGTTTCACCGGACTAGTCAGCCCTTTTTTTACCCATCGCCAGGCGGACTTTTTTACCGGCGTCACCAGCGGCGGATGAAACATCCGGCGTCCTGCTACGCTTCCCAGCCAGGAGAAGAGATTGCTCAGCACCAGATACACCAGCGCGACCACGCTAAATGTCTGGATATAGAGCAGCGTGCGCGCGTTGATGACCGTGGCGGTACCGGTTAGCTCCGGTAAGGCAATTGCTGACAGCAGCGAGGTGCCCAGTAGCAGCTGAATCAGGTTATTGATGATGGCCGGCCAGACCGCGCGGGCGGCCTGAGGCAACACCACGCTGAGAAAGATCTGCTGGCGCGGAATGCCAAGGATATATGCGGCTTCCAGCTGACCTTTTGGCACCGACTGCATACCGGCACGGAAGGTTTCTGAAAGATAGGCACCTACGTTAATGCCCAGTGCCAGCACACCGGCCGTAAACGCGCTCATGGTGATACCCAGCGAGGGCAGGCCAAAGAAAATGATGAAAATCTGCAATAGCACGGGTGTATTGCGGATAAATTCAACATAACAGTGGCTGAGCCAGCGCAGCGGGGCCAGCGGCGATGCTTTCGCCAGCGCCGAAAGCAGACCCAGCACAACGGCCAGTACAAACGCCAGCAGTGTTACCTGTAGCGTCAGCCAGGCGGCCGCGAGGAATGTGTCGGCATAGCGCCACAGGGTTAGCCATTGATAACTCATGATTTGACTCCTTCTGGCGGCGCAGCCAGAACGCCTGCGCCGCGAGCGAACAATCAATATTGTGGATTCAGCGGATAACGCGGCTTGCTGCCAAACCACTTCTGATACAGGCGGGCGTTTTCACCTGATGCGTTGATCTCGAAGAGGAATTCGTTGAGGTAGTTGGTCCAGATCTGGTCGCCCTGTTTCACGCCAAATGCGTTGTATTCCAGCGGAACCAGCGCTTCATTGGTTACGGCAAGGGAAGCGTCAAGACTGGCCTGATAAGCGAGGAAGTTATTGTCCTCAATCATCGCATCGGCCTGGCCCTGTTTCACCGCCAGAATGGCCGCCTGCGAAGAGTCATACTCCTGAATCTTCACGTCGATGCCAAGGTTGCGCACTTCATCGCCGTTGGTTGATCCTTTCACCGTGGCGATGGTTTTTCCTGCCATATCGTGTGCAGACTGAATACCGCTGTTTTTGCGCACCAGCATAGCTTCACTCGCCACAACATACGGTTGGGTAAAGCCAATCTCTTTGGCACGTTCAAGGTTGCGGGTGAAGTTACAGAACACCACATCCACTTTATTGGTCTGCAGGTTAGGAATTCGGTTGGCGCTGGTGGTATTCACCATCTCCAGTTTCACACCCATCTCTTTCGCCAGCGCTTTTGCCAGATCGACGTCATAGCCATCCGGATTGCCGTCTTTATCGTAAAATCCAAACGGCGCAAAGCTCAGGCAGTCACCAACACGCAGCGTGCCGCGTTGCAACACGTTCTGCAGAGCTGATTGCGGCGCTGCACCCGCCTCTTTTTTCTCTTCAGTTGGGGTACAGCCTGCCACAGCCAGTAAAACCAGTGCACCCGCCATAGCGTTGGCACCTATTTTTAGCAATGTCGCGTTCATTTATATGCTCTCTTATAAGATGTAAACGAGATAATATGAAACTGATATTTCACAGCATAATGAAAAGCACTAATTAATAACGGGCTGCCCTGGTGTTGGCGAAAAGATCGGAAATTAGCAGCCTGTTTTAACGGTAATAGTTATTTGCGATCGGCACGGAAACATTTCATATCGACTTCTACTTTGCAGTCGACCACTAAATCCTGCACGCTACAGATACGTGCCGGTGGATTACCGCTGAATATCTCACTGAATACTTTATTGAATGAGCTGAAGTAGCGTGCATCCGTTAATACTGCCGTAACGTGTACCACATCCTCTACTTCGTAACCCGCTTCACGCATGATGGTGAGGCAGTTATCAAATGCCAGTCGTGTCTGTTCAATGATACCGCCTTCAACTACTTCACCTTCGCGCATCGGCGTCTGGCCTGAGATATAGAGCCAGCCATCCGCTTCTACCGCTCGGGCAAACGGTAACTTCTGCCCGCCGGTGCCGGTGCCGCCTTCAATGCCATAACGTGTAATCGTCATGTAATCCTGCCCCTTAACAGTGTGACTGTTTGTCTGATATACCAGACTGCTATCTGCAATACCGGATAGGGCAAGATTTGCACAGGCGATAAGCATTTGCAATATGCGACAGGTCAATTAATTTTTTGCGATGTCGTCGGGATCGCAAAATAGATCTGCCTGTTTCGTTTTTTTAAATAAAAGTGTGACCGGGATAAGACTTTTATTTTTCGCATTAGCCACCAGTGCGCCAAAATGAAGCCCCAAACCAGGGCGTTGATGTTATTCATTTACACACTGGCTTTTATTAAATCTGTGATGGGTAATTCAGAGTGTCGGGTGTATGATGCTTCTCTTTTTACCGTATTCCACTTGCATGAATGTAACAGGGGAGTAATCGTATGCCGGAAGAGAAACCTTCACGTGCGCGTGGCGTTGATCGGGTTATCGATATTTTCCGTCAGCTGCACATTGCACGTCAGCCGATGGCGATGCGCGATTTGATCGACGCCACTGGCGCACCGCGATCCAGCATTTACGAACTGGTCAGTTTGCTCAGTGAAGCCGGGCTGGTAGAGCTGGACGCCGACGGTGCCGTGTTCTTTGGCCGTGAAATGCACTATTACGGTGCGGATTACATGGCGCACAACGATCTGATCCGTCGTGCGCATCAGCTAATGGTTGAGATCGTGGCGCGTCATGGTGAAACCGTGCAGCTGTGCATGCTGGAGGGCAATAAATACACGGTTGTGCTCTCTGAGAGCAATGCGCATCCGTTTAAAATTACCTCTGATATCGGTGTACGCGTCCCCATCACCTGGACGGCGACGGGCCGTCTCCTGCTCAGTAACTGGTCCGACAGCGCTATTCTTGATTTGATCCCGGAAGAGGATTATCGACTGGCCAGTGGACAGATACTGGATAAACAGCGCTTTCTTGATGAGATCCATCTTGCCGGCAAGCTGGGATACTGCATGACGGAAGGCTTATCGGAGAGTTTTACCTGCTGTATGGCTGCGCCTATTCGCTCGCGCAGTGGACAAGCCGTGGCGGCGATCTGCTTTATGGTCAGTCGCGATACACCGCAGGAACGGCGACAGATGCTATTGCAGGAGCTGATCACTTCCGGGCAGAAGTTATCCGACTTTACCTGAATCGGGCGCAGCTTGCTGCGCTTAGCACATCTCTTTCAGCTGCTGGCTCGTAGTATTCCGTTACAACCGGTTGTTTTCGCGTTTAATCTTCACGGGTTGAGGCTGTGTTAAGGTAAGTAATAATAATAACTATTATTTTTACCACGGAGTTTTGGCATGAAAACGCGCCTGTTACTGGCCATGGCACTACTGGCTTCCACTGCGGCGGCAGCCACCACCTATCCGCTGACTATTACTGATATGGATGGCCATACGCAAACCATCAGGCAAGAGCCGCAACACGTTATCCTGCAGGATGGCCGCGACGTCTTGACGCTGGCGCTGCTCGATCGCGATAACCCCTTCCGGCGTGTCGTGGCGTGGAATAATCTGCCCAAAAAGCAGGACACCCAAACCTGGGATCTGCTGAAAAGCCGCTGGCCGCAGGCCAGTAAAATCGTTGATATGGGGTTCAGCGATCAGGGGCAGGTCAACCTTGAAAGTGTACTTGCACAAAAACCGGACTTAATGATCGCGCAGCTGCGGGCTAAACCGGCACTGCAGCAGTCCGGCGTGCTGAACACACTCACCAGCCTGCATATTCCGGTGGTGTTCGTCGACTACGAACTGCATCCGGCGCAAAATACCGCGCCCAGCGTCACGCTACTGGGTAAAGTGCTGAACCGCGAAAGTGAAGCGAAAGCCTACACGGATTTCTATCAGCAGAAGTTTGATCGCATCACGAAAGCGGTGGCGGCCGTGCCGGATAAACCCCGGGTGTTTATCGAACCGATTGCCGGTAACAGTGATAATTGCTGCTTCACCCACAGCCACAACGGCTGGGGCGGACTGGTGGAAGCGGTTGGCGGTAAAAACATCGGGTCTGAACTGCTGCCAGGCAATGCGGGTTTTGTCGCACTGGAGAAGATCATCGCCATGAAGCCTGATGTCTATATTATGACCGGTTCAAAACGTCCGAACGGTAATGTTCTGCCGTTTGGCTACGGTGTTTCATCACAGGCGATTACGCCGGTCTTCCAGACCCTGCTTAAACGCACCGGGCTGGCTCAAATTGAGCCGGTGAAACAAGGTCGCGTCTATGGTGTGTATCATCACTTCTATAATCACCCTTACAACATCATTGGTATGGAGATTCTGGCGAAGGACCTCTATCCACAGCAGTTTGCCGATCTCAGGCCGGTGGATGACTTCCATACCATTGTGAAGACATTCACTCACTTACCGGACGACGCTATCGCGCTGAGTTACCCGGACAATCAATAAACACGCTGCGGGCCAAATGGCCCGCTTTACCGCGATTCTGCTTATCATCCCCACAATCACTGTGATCTCTTTTCATGACAGCGGTAATTGTTATGTTATAACATAACAAATGCGTCATTTGACGCCTGCACGTTATTATTTAAGGAGTCGCAATGTCACTGTCTGTCGCCCGTCACGGCGTTAAAAAACTGCCCGTTACCGTACTGTCTGGCTTTCTCGGGGCCGGAAAAACCACGCTGCTAAATCACATCCTCAATAACCGGGAAGGGTTACGTGTTGCGGTTATCGTCAACGATATGTCTGAAGTCAATATTGATGCCGCGCTGGTGCGTGAGGGTGGGGCAGAGCTGTCACGTACCGATGAGAAGCTGGTGGAGATGAGTAACGGCTGCATCTGCTGCACGCTGCGCGAAGATCTGCTGCTTGAGGTCAACCGTCTGGCGAAAGAGGGTCGCTTCGATAATCTGGTGATTGAATCGACCGGCATATCTGAGCCCCTGCCGGTCGCGGAGACCTTTACATTTGCTGATGAAGAGGGGCACAGCCTGGCTGAAGTGGCGACGCTCGATACCATGGTAACCGTGGTTGATGGCTATAATTTTCTGCGCGATTACGACTCAAGCGACAGCATTCAGTCGCGTGGCGAATCTTTAGGAGAGGAAGATGAACGGACGGTGGTGGACCTTCTGGTCGATCAGATTGAGTTCTGTGATGTACTGATTCTCAATAAAACTGACCTGATAAATGAAGAGGAGAAAGCGCGGCTGATGGCGACGCTGCACTCTCTCAATCCGCGTGCCAACATCATCACCTCAGAATTCGGCAGGGTCCCGTTATCCCGGGTGCTAAACACCGGGCTGTTCGATTTTGACGCGGCAGCTCAGGCACCGGGCTGGCTGAAAGAGCTTAGCGGCGAGCACACCCCGGAGACCGAAGAGTACGGTATCCGTAACTTTGTTTTTCGCGCCCGTCGCCCGTTTCACCCCATGCGATTCTTCGAGGTGATTACCCACCATATGCAGGGTGTCGTACGTTCAAAAGGCTACTTCTGGCTCGCCACGCGCCCGCGCCATGCCGGTTCCTGGTCACAGGCAGGTGGCGTGACGCGCCATGGGCTGGCGGGAATGTGGTGGGCCGGCGTGCCAAAAGATCGCTGGCCGCAGGATGCAGAGACGGTACAGTACATCCTGGAAAACTGGGATGAAAGTACCGGCGACGCGCGTCAGGAGATGGTGATCATCGGTATTGAAATGGATGAGACCGCATTGCGCCAGCAGCTGGAGCACGCGTTATTGACGGATGATGAGATGGCGCTGGGGCCAGATGGCTGGGCGCAGTTGCCCGATCCGTTCCAGCCGTGGTTTGAGTCACAGGCCTGATTTTATTGCTGCCCGAAGTGAAAGCGGCCAGAGTGGCGACCCGACAGGGTCGTCACTGCAACATCCCTGATTTTACGCATCGGCGCGCAGCAAACGCTCTTGCGATCCCAGCCAGATCGAGACTTCCACCCCATCATGAAACGGCAGAGAGATGAAGTTGCTGCTGCCGTGCACCCGTTCCAGATACTCCGGACTGAAATCGGCATCGTCGGCAACAATCACTGCCCCTGCGCGTAAATAGGGCTGTACCTGTTGCAGAATCTCCGGATAGATCGCTTTTGCGCCATCCAGCACCAGCATATCAATGCTGGCGGGCAGATCGCAGCTCAGGGTATCGATCGCATCACCCGCGCGCACTTCGATCAGATCACTTACGCCCGCATCGGCAAAATGATTACGGGCAAGCGCAATTTTTCCCGGTTCAAACTCGCTGGTAATGATCCGGCCGCCGCCGTTGTCCCGTACCGCAGCAGCCAGATGCAGTGTGGAGAGACCAAACGAAGTGCCAAACTCAATGATATTGCGCGCGCGACTGCTGCGGGCCAGCATATAGAGCAACTTACCGGTCTCCCGCGAGACAGCCAGTGGCACATGCTTCAGCTGGCTATAAAGCGCAATATAGTCAGTTTTGCTCTGCAGCAGGCGCGTCTGATCCTGATCGGACAGGGTGCGAAACGCTTCGTTGGTTGGATGCGCCATGTTGTCAGCCAGTTCAAACAGGTAGTTCAGCAGCGGTGCCAGCGGGGCTGAAGTTAAGGTATTCATCAATTTTTCTCCGGTAAAGGCGGTGGCTTTTTTTCTGTACACAGAATACGATTAATTATTCGCATTTCACTATTCGTATTCCGGAGTCGGCAGTGGCTGAAGAGCATAACCCCAAGATTTCACAAAGAAAAAAACCGCAGCAGGCGCGATCGAGCGAGCTGGTTAGCGCGATTTTGCAGGCAGCGACTCAGGTTTTAGAGCAGGAGGGAGCTAACCGCTTCACCACCGCGCGCGTCGCGGAGCGGGCCGGCGTCAGCATTGGCTCGCTTTACCAATATTTTCCTAACAAGGCCGCTATTCTTTTTCGGCTACAGCGTGAAGAGTGGGAGCGCACCAGCGATCTACTGGGTTCGATCCTGCGCAACGCTGAAGAGACGCCGCGCCGGCGTTTGCATCAGCTGACGCTGGCATTTTTACACTCTGAATGTGAAGAAGCGGCGATGCGCACCGCACTGAACGATGCGGCACCGCTGTACCGCGATGCGCCGGAAGTGCAGGAAGCCCGCGCATCAGGAGAGAACGTAGTCAGCGAGTTTTTGCAGCAATTATTACCGCAGTGCAGTGCCGCTGACCTGGCGCGTGCGGCGGATCTGATTAACAGTACGCTGGGCAATGTGGGCAAACATTTTTCAGAATCACCGCGCAGCGCAGCCGAGATCCAGGACTATGCCAGCGATATGGCTGAGATGTTCTGTGCCTGGATCAGGGAAAAGGGTGCGGATTTGCAGTAAAAAACGGACTGGAAAGCTCTGAAAGCGGTGAACAAATTCACTATTCACATTCTCAATAATCCCCACCGCGAGTAAGCTTTATAAAAACCTTTTGCAGCGCCGGATGGATTGACGGCAAACAGAGATGGGAGAGCACAATGGCAGTAAAGATGATTGCGGTGGATATGGATGGAACGTTTCTTGATGACAATAAGCAGTACAATACGCAGCGCTTCTCGCGCCAGTACGCGTTGTTGAAAGAGAAGGGTATCCGCTTTGTGGTCGCCAGCGGCAATCAGTATTACCAGTTGCAGCACTACTTTCCCGACATTAAAGATGAGATCGCTTTTGTCGCCGAAAATGGCGCCTGGGTCTCGGATAGCAATGAAGAGATTTTCTGTGGTGAGCTGGCTCAGGAACGCGTGCACCAGATTCTCGATATTCTGGCAAAAGAGCCTGATATCAGCACCGTGGTGTGCGGACGTAACGGCGCTTATGTCCACACCTCAATGCCGGACGAGGTGGTCGCTATGCTGGCAAACCACTATCGCCGGCTGGAAAAGCGCGACAATCTTTATGATATCGATGACACCATCTTTAAATTTTCGCTTAATCTGGCGCATGAAGGCGTCGAAGCGCTGATGACGCGTTTACACAGTGAACTCAGCGCGATCGAAAACATCATGCATCCGGTCTCGAGCGGTTTTGGCTTTGTCGATCTGATTATCCCCGGCTGTCACAAAGCGCACGGCATTGCGCTCTTGCAGGAGAAGTGGGGAATTGACGATTGTGAAGTGCTGGCGATTGGCGACAGCGCGAATGACCTCGAAATGCTGCGTCAGGCCTGTTACAGCTTCGCAATGGCCAATGCGGCTGCGCCGGTTACGGCAGTCGCGCGCTACAGAACGGAAAGTAACAATGACGAAGGTGCACTGAACGTCATCTCACGTCTGCTGGCGCGTGAAACGCCCTTTGGTTAAGCACCAATCCCTGCCGCGGCGTGACTGAATAAACTTTCACTCACGTCGCGGATAGCATCTTCTTCGCCGTTATGCCTCGTCTGGTGCCTCCGTTGCCAGGCGATAACTCGCCTCCATCGCATCCAGCGCCGCCTGATTCTCCAGTCCCCACTGATACATATGCTCAATCGGCTGCGCGAAGGTCATTCCGAGTTCCGTCAGACGATAATCGACTTTCGGTGGGATGACATCGTAAACATGCCGCGCGATCAGTCCGCGCTGCTCCAGCGCTTTCAGCGTCTGAAACAGCATCTTTTTTGAGATCCCCTGCAGGCTACGCTGCAGCTCACCGGTACGTGCGCGGTGGCCCGGCCAGTGATAGAGCGCATGCAGCACCATGGTGCTCCACTTTACTGAGAAAAGGTCCATCAGGCGGCGCGGGGGGGAATCCGCGTAAAAGAATAACTTGCCGTCAACCCAGGCTGGCATGGCGATCTCCTGTTGTGGTTACCAAATGGTGACTACTATCATTTTTGCACTGCGTTCACTATAGTCTGCCGCCTTACGTTATCCCCGTCTACGTTGGAGATTCCATGCAAATTAATGCTCTGGTGGCGCATGATGCCGCACAACCACTCTCATCCGGCCACATCGCGCTGCGTGCCGTACAGCCGCAGGATGTGAAGATCGAAATTCTCTACTGTGGCGTGTGCCACTCAGACCTGCATATGGCACGTAACGAGTGGGCGGTCAGCCGTTATCCGCTGGTGCCCGGTCATGAGATCGTTGGACGTGTTACAGAGACCGGCGCAGATGTCAGCAGTTTTAAAACGGGCGATATTGTCGGGGTTGGGGTGATGGTCGATTCCTGTCGCGAGTGCCACTTCTGCCAGCAACAGGAAGAGCAGTATTGCGAAGCGGGCTTTACCGCGACCTACAACGGCATTGATAAGTATACCGGTGATAGCACCTGGGGCGGTTACGCGCAGCATGTGGTGGTCGATCAGCATTTTGTGGTTTCAGTACCGGAAACGCTGCCGCTGGCGGGCGTTGCGCCTCTGCTGTGCGCCGGCGTGACCGTCTGGTCACCGCTGCGCCATTTTAACGTTCAGGCAGGCGATAAAGTAGGCGTGGTCGGTTTGGGTGGGCTCGGCCATATGGCGGTGAAGCTGGCAAGTGCGCTGGGCGCAGAAGTTACGCTATTCACAACTTCGCCGGAGAAGGGCGCGGATGCTCGCCGTCTTGGGGCGACACGTGTTGTCGTCTCGCGGGATGCCGCACAGATGGCGGCCTGCCAGACCTCGCTGGATTTCATTATCGACTGCGTGGCTGCGCCACACGATCTGGACCCCTATCTCGCCACGCTGAAAACCAATGGTCGTCTGGTGCTGGTGGGCATTCCCGATCGTCCTCATCAATCGCCGAACGTCACGCCGATGGTCTTCCGTCGTCTTAGCATTAGCGGCTCGTCGATTGGCAGTATTCAGGAAACACAGGAGATGCTGGATTTTTGCGGCAAGCACAACATCACAGCAGATATCGAACTGATTGCAGGCGAAAAGATTGAGCAGGCTTTTGCCCGCATGCTCAGAGGCGACATTAAGTATCGTTTTGTGATCGATATGCAGGCTACACGCTGGTAAAGCAGCATTACAGGCTGGCGATTTCAGGCTGAAATCGCCAGATATATTTGCGCGTATTACCCCTGATTAAGGTTGCCAGCAAGCGTCAGGTAATCGGTATACATCTGTGGCGCGCCCGAAAACGAGGCCAGTTCACGCCACTCGTCATACATACGCTCGCTCTCCTGATGTTCACGTACAAATTGCAGTGAACGTTCGGTAGCGACATCCAGCTCCGGATGAAAGGCGTTGAGCGAAGCCAGACTTTCAATAATCAGCATGACCACATACTGCTCACTGCGGCTACCGCCAGTGCCTTTAAGCATATGAAACTTCCAGCCAGGATAGTCATCAATGCGATGAACATTATCCCGCATAAAAGCATCAAATTCGGCGGCCCGCACGCCGGCTTTTAGTGCCAGGTGATGGAAGCCCACCACGCGCTGTACGTCTGGTCGATCGGCGATACGCTGAAAATTAGCCCCTGCAGGCAGTGAGCGATGCTGGTTTTCAGCCAGTAAACGGAAAGTGGAGTAGAGCACAGGCAACTCCCCAAACGTGGCAAAGCTTCGCCATGTGCTGATGAGCGATTGTGCCTGCGGATGCTGCTGCCAGAATGCGTGTGCCGCGGGAGTCAATGCACCTTCGCTATCCATATACATATCCCATGCCTGCTGGCTTTCCGCCTCATATAGCATGAGATATTGCGCTTTACGCTCGCCGCGCAGACCTTTTAACAAGCTCCACTTCCAGCCGGGATAGGCCGGAATATGCACGCCTTGCTGGCGGACAAAGTGCTCAAAATCGGCTTCGGTAACCCCTTTTTTCAAATTGAGGCCAACATAGTGCAGGCTAAACACCGGTTGCGATAACTGCGTCATAAATCACTCCTTGTGATGAGAAAATCCAGAAGTCACTCGCTGAGTCACTTCTTTAGCGAATGCAGTAACAGGCTGGTCGCAGTACCCGTTACCAATAGCAGCAGAGCGAGCAGGCTGAACACCTGAGCCAGTCCTGCCCACTGGGCACTGAAGCCAATCAGAGCCGGACCGGTAAGCAGACCGGCGTAGCCAATTAGCGTGACGGCGGGAATAGCGTACTCAGCAGCGGCCAGTGAGAGATTACCCGCCGCGCTGAACAGCACCGGCACCAGGTTAGCGATACCGAGGCCGGTAAGCATGAACCCCAGCAGGTTGAGCCAGAACAGGTCACCCCATGTCGCCAGCAGCAGACCGATCGCAGCCATCAGGCGCCCGAAAGCAGCACCGGCTGTTTTCCCCAGCGGGCGATCAGGCGATCCCCTGTCAGGCGACTCAGCGTAACGGCGAGTGAATAGCAGGTGAAACCGATGCCGGCTTGCTCTAATGGGATGTGATGCACGTTATGCATCAGCACGGCAGACCAGTCGAGCATCGCCCCTTCACACAGAAACAGGCAAAAGCACAGCAGGGCGATAATCAGCACGGGTGGATGACGCAGCGCCAGCAGCGTACCGCCCTGATCGGCAGTCGCCAGCACGGGGACCTGCAGCGCAGGCGCAGCAATTATGCTAAGTATCACGATCAGCACGACAATCAGCGCCAGCGCGAGCAGGGGAGCCACGTTCATGCTCAGTAAAAAACTGACCAGCCCGGCGCCAGCAATAGTGCCAATGCTATAAAAGCCATGAAAGCCGGACATTTTTGCACTGCCGCTCTCACGCTCTACCACGACTGCCTGAGCGTTCATTGTCACATCCAGCACACCGTTCAGCGCCCCAAACAGCAGCAGGGCCAGGACGGTAACGGCAAGCGTATCGGCGGCAATAATTAATGGCAGGTCAAAGCAAAAACCGGCACAGCTGAGCAGAATCAGGCGACGATAGCCGTAGCGCTGTATCAGTCTGCCGGTGAAAGGCATCATCGACATCGAACCGGCAGCGATGCAGAACAGCAGCAGCCCCAGCATTGCATCGCTGGCAGCGTGCTGTGCTTTAACAAAGGGAATGAGCGGTGCCCAGCCAGACATTGCCAGTCCGGCAATAAAAAATACCGTGCGCGTAGCGCGTTGCTGCCGCGCCCGGTGTAAGCATTCATCCATGAATGCCATATACGTTATCCTTTTAACCACCAGATACATTCATAAGGCCGCAACACCGTTCCGGCCTCCGGGATTTGAGGGTAATTACCATATAGCCAGCGCCACTGATTTGCGTCAGCGGCCATCTCCGCAGGCACCGGAAGGGTATCCGCCGTGATATTAGCCATCACGCGCAGCGTCTCTCCCTCAGCCTGACGCTGATAGCACCACAGGGTTCTGTTTTGCGCAGTTAAATCCTGATAATCACCGTCCCGCAATACCGGCAGCGTTTTGCGCAGCTTAATCAGGTGCCGATAGCAGTGCAGTACTGAGTCACTGTCGTCACGCTGTTTCTCTACCGTAATTTCAGCTGCATTGTCTGCCAGATCGATCCAGCTTTCGCCTGTGGTAAAACCGCTGTTGTGGCTGCTATCCCACTGTACCGGCGTACGGCCGTTATCACGGGATTTGTCCGCCAGCACGGCGAGAATGGCCCGCGCTTCAACGCCCTGCTGACGCAGCAGCTGCCATGCATTGAGGCTCTCCACATCCCGATACTGTTCAATGGCGGTAAAATGCGGATTGGTCATGCCGAACTCTTCGCCCTGGTAGATAAACGGAGTGCCTTGCATACCGTGTAACAGCATCGCCAGCATTTTGGCTGAGGCGACGCGGTACTGCCCGTCATTGCCGAACCGCGAAACTACGCGCGGCTGATCGTGGTTACACCAGAACAGGGCATTCCACGCCAGGCCATGCATGCCGCGCTGCCAGGCGGTGAAGATCGCTTTGAGCGCCAGCCAGTCCGGTTCACCCTGCTGCCATTTATTGCCGTTTGGATAGTCCACTTTCAGATGGTGGAAGTTAAAGGTCATTGAGAGCTCCCGACCATCAAGCCGGGCGTAGCGCTGGCAATGCTCTAACGAGGTGGATGACATTTCGCCCACGGTCATCAAACCACGCGGCTGAAAAACATCGCGGCTCATCTCTTCCAGAAAATCATGGATTGCCGGGCCATCAGTGTAAAAGCGGCGACCATCCCCTTCCGTATCATCCGGATAGCCCGGGTGCTTGGAAACCAGATTAATGACATCCAGACGTAATCCTTCCACCCCTTTATCAGCCCAGAAGTGACACACCTCTTTGAGCGCCTGACGCACGCGCGGATTTTCCCAGTTAAGGTCAGCCTGTTCCGGCGCAAAGGTGTGCAGATAGTACTGCTGTGTGGCGGCATGCCACTGCCAGGCACTGCCACCAAATTTTGACTGCCAGTTGTTGGGCGGCGTGCCTTCTTTACCATCGCGCCAGATATAGAAATCGCGGTACTGGCTGTCGCGGCTGCTGGCTGCATCGATAAACCAGCGGTGGTGCGTGGAGGTATGGTTGAATACCATATCCATTACCACGCGAATGCCGCGCTGCTTCGCACTGGCAATCAGCGCGTCAAAGGCCGCGATGTCACCAAATAACGGGTCGATGGCACAGTAGTCCGCCACGTCATAGCCATTATCAATCTGCGGAGAAGGGTAGACGGGGGTAAGCCAGATAGCATCCACGCCCAGCCACTGAAGGTAATCCATGCGGCGGAGAATACCGTGCAAATCACCTATGCCACTCCCCGTGCTGTCCTGAAAGCTGCGCGGATAGATCTGGTAAATTACGCCCTGACGCCACCATTGTACTTCCTGCATAGATACTGCCTCCTTTGCTTCAGATAACCTGTAAACGGCCAGCCAGCTGTTTACGTTTGTACACTGCGATTGTTAAGAACAGTGGCACTACAATGGCTGTCAGCATGGCGCTGGCGTAGACCGACCAGAATGCGGGCTTAATGGCCAGAATAGCGGGTAAACCGCCCACGCTAATGCCGCCTGCGATAACCCCGGACAGGCCGCAAATCAACCCTGCACAGGCGGCGCCAATCATGGCGCACAGCATAGGAAAGCGATACTTCATGTTGATGCCGTACATGGCTGGCTCAGTTACGCCGAGATACGCGGAGATGGCTGCTGGCACTGAAAGCTCCCGCTCTTTCTCCTTACGGCTCACAATGATGATACCGAGTACGGCAGAGGCCTGCGCGATATTGGAGAGCGCGATGATGGGCCAAACCGGCGTCCCGCCGTTGCTCTGAATCAGCTGAAGATCAATCGCCAGCGTGGTCTGATGAACGCCGGTGATAACCAGCGGTGCATAGAGGAAGCCAAACAGCGCGCCGCCTAATGGTGCGAGCGAACCGGTCATCAGGTAGCTCACCGCCCAGGCAATGCCCTGACCAATCAGACGACCAAACGGACCAATCAGCGCATGCGCCAGCAGTGTTGCCAGTAACAGCGAAACCACAGGCACGACGATCAGGGTCAGATAATCCGGCACTACCCGCTTCAGGAAGCGTTCAATCCAGGCGAGCGTCATACCTGCCAGCAGCGAAGGCACCACCTGAGCCTGATAGCCCACCTTAGCCACGCTGAACAGGCCAAAATTCCACACCTCAGGCAGGTGCTGACCAAGCTGATAAGCGTTCATCAGCTGTGGCGACACCAGCGTGATACCCAATACGATGCCGAGAACAGGCGTCCCGCCCATCTTCTTCACCACTGACCAGCAAATGCCTACCGGTAAATAGAAGAATATTGCTTCACCAATCAGCCAGAGAAAATCGTTGATGCTTTTCCAGGTTTCAGAGCTGGCGGTAAGAGGCTGACCATTATCCAGCGGGAGTTCACCAATAACATTACGAAACCCCAGAATCAGGCCACCGCTGATCAGCGCGGGCAGTAAAGGGAAGAAAATTTCAGCGAAGTGAGAAATCAGGCTCTCATGCCACTTCATCTGTTTACGGGCGGCAATTTTAGCCTGCTCTTTATCTACCGCCTGCAGCGCAGTTTGCTGTAATAACAGCGCATACCACTTGTCGACATCCGGCCCGATGACCACCTGGAATTGTCCAGCATTGTTGAAGCATCCCTTCACCATGGGTAAATCAGCAATGCCTTTTATATCAGCCTTTTCTGTATCGGATAAAACGAATCTTAGTCTTGTTATACAGTGGGTTACTGCGCATATATTCTCTCGCCCGCCCACCAGTTTAATGAGTTGTTCCACATCACCTGCATTGACTTTGCTGGCCATCAGTTTCACCTTGCTTAAAAATAGGATCGTTCCAATTTGCGCAGATAGTAGTGATCAGGTGGTGAAACTGTAAACAGGGAACGTTCCAATTAATGATTACGATCACACTAAATCATCCGGGTGTAGCCTGCCTGCGGGCCTCACAAAAAGGCAACTCATGCTAAGATGCTGTTTTTAATTGAAGTCACTTAATCTGACGGCTCACGATGAAAAGAAAGAACCTCACGCTAAAGGATATTGCGGCGTTATGTGGCGTTGGTAAGTCAACGGTTTCGCTGGTTATTAATAAAAGTCCAAAGGTGAAGCAGGCCACGCGTGAGCATGTGGAAGCGGTGATCCGGGAGTATGGCTATACGCCGTCGCTGACCGCCAGAGCACTCCGTTCTCAGCGTGAAAAGATCATTGGCATCATCATGACCCGCCTTGACTCGGCGGCGGAAAACCGTGCCATCCGTGCCATTCTGGCCTCTGCATATCAACAGGGTTATGACGCGATTTTGCAGGAGTCTCTGCTTAATCCGCAGCTGCTGGAGGAGCATCTGCGCGTGCTGGAGAGCCGCCGCGTTGAGGGGATCATCCTGTTTGGCTTCAGCGGCATGGAGACGATCTCACTGGAGCAGTGGCAGCATCGTCTGGTGATGATCGCCAGCCAGCGGCCGGGTTTTGCCTCCATCACGTATGATGATCAGGGCGCGGTCGCGTTGCTGATGGAGCAGTTACACGCCAGCGGTAAAAAAAGCGTGAGCTTTATCGGGGTGGAAGAGGGGGATCTCACCACCGGACGCGCGCGCTATCAGGCGTATCTGGCCTGTTGCCAGCAGTACGGATTGCGTCCGCAGGCTCTGCTGGGTGATTTGAGTTATCAGAGCGGTTATGCGCTGGCAGAAAAATTGCTCACCCCAGAGAGCGAAGCGCTGGTATGTGCCACCGATACCCTTGCCCTGGGGGCCATGAAATTAATCAAAGAGCGCGGCCTGGACATTGATGTCGCGAGTATCGGCAGCACGCCGCTGATGACCTTTCTGCATCCCGAAGTGACTTCGGTCCGGCTGGGATTTGAGGCAGCAGGAAAGACCGCACTGGAGATGCTGCTGGCGATGCAGACCGACCCGACGGCTATCCGCCAGACCGTTTTACCCTGCAGTTTCACCGCGTAATCGCTTGCTACCCGCTATAACGTGCTGCTCAGCGGCAGCATGTTACACTCTGCAATCACTTTTTGTGCAATCACCAATAAACAATTTGCGTTTCGCTCCGATAACCCCCTCTGCAACTTAACTAAAACGACAATAGTAAGTGAGGGAAACATGGGACTGGTATCCCGGTTACGGAATATGCGTATTACCCGCAAATTATCGGCAGGATTTGGCATCGTACTCTTCTTAGTCGCGCTGGCTACCGTGCTCAGCGTACAACGCTTCAATCAGATTCATGATATCTACCAAAAAACCAACCTGATTTACGACATCAACATTGAAGTGTTTCAGGCCAAGATCAACCGCCTGAAGTATCTGTATGGCGATGACAAATCCGGCAAAGTAATGGCGGATTATGTCACCCACGCGCAGCAACTTACCCATGAAGCGCAACAGCTTTCATGGACCGCAGGCGCAAACGATCTCGTCAATGAAGTCGCAACGCATCTTGAAAGCTTCCGGCAAAGTATTGGCGCCATGACGCAGGCAACGCAACAGCTGAACGGTCTGCGTGCGCAGCTGGATTCCCTGAGCCAACAGGACATGACCGCGCGTTACACCCAACTCATCCGTACGCCAGTGACCGCACCGGAACTGACGAATCAAATTTATGAACAGCTGTTTGCAATCAGTAACGTGCGCGAAGAGGCGTGGGCGCTCCGCTTTAACGTCTCTGATGCACTGCGCACCCAGCTTGAGAAGCACGTTCAGCAGGCGGAGCAGGGCATGAAAGCGCTGCTGGCACAACTGCCCATAGAGCAGCAGGGCGAGTTTGTTGCGCTGTGGCAGGATACTCAGCGATTTAACGATCTCAGCCTGCAGGCGGCCACCGCCTATGGTCAGCTGCGTGCAGCTGAAGAGACGGTAAAAGTTGCGGGTGATAAAAGCAGCGCGGCAATTAAAAAAATCATCGCGCTGGTTAAAACGCGCAACAATGAACTGGCTAACGGATCTGCCGCGCTCTCTCTGCTGATTGGCGGGCTGGCCATTCTGTTTGGCGTGCTGGTGGCGTGGTACATCATCCGGCAGATTACGCGTCCGGTTCTTCACAATCTGGCATTGGCGGAGCGCATTGCCAGCGGCGATCTCAGTTCGCAGTTTGCGACCGATCGTCATGATGAGTTGGGCCAGCTGACCTCGGCAATGGGGCGCATGAATGAACGGCTTCGTAGTGTCATTGGTGATGTTTTGCGCAGCGTTGGCAGCGTCTCGCAGGCGGCCAGTACAATTAACCAGGGCAATCTGGATCTCTCATCACGCACTGAACAGCAGGCTGCTGCCGTCGTCGAGACCGCAGCCAGTATGGAACAGCTGACGGCTACGGTGAAAAATAATGCAGCCAATGCGCGTCAGGCCAGCCAGATTGCTGCCGAAGCGACACGCAACGCCAGCAAAGGTGGAATCGCCGTGCGCGATGTGGTGAGCACTATGGGTGAGATCTCCGATAGCTCGAAAAAAATTGCTGATATTACCGCTGTAATCAACAGTATCGCTTTCCAGACCAACATCCTGGCGCTGAACGCGGCGGTCGAAGCGGCGCGTGCCGGCGAGCAGGGGCGTGGGTTTGCCGTGGTCGCCAGTGAAGTACGCAATCTGGCGCAGCGAAGTGCCGGCGCGGCAAAAGACATTGAACAGCTGATTAACGAGTCTGTCGGACGTATCAGCAACGGGCATCAGCAGGTAGCGCGGGCTGGTGAAACCATGGAGCACATTCTCAGCAGCATTGCGCGGGTTAATGAGATCATGGAGGAGATTTCAGCCGCGTCAGATGAGCAGAGCCGCGGCATTGAGCAGATCGCCCGGGCAGTGGGGGAGCTGGACACCACCACGCAGCAAAACGCCTCACTGGTCAGTGCATCATCGCATTCAGCGCACTCGCTTGAAGAGCAGGCCGTCATGCTGGAGCGGCTGGTTGCTCAGTTCCGTCTGCAAGGTGCTGGCAGCTAAAACCAGCCAGCCGCAGCGCTAACGCACCTGTCGCGTTAGCGCTGCGGCTGAGAGTACCAACGTTAATTTTTACGCCGTTGTATCCGAACAACGAGAAAATTCTTAAAAATTTCGCCGCTACGCTACTTTTTCCCGATACACTGCGCCTCTTGTCGATCTGAATTTTCTTCCGAATGAATTATTACTCTCCCGATGATAAGCATCTGAAGCGGCGTTCGCAGCGTTTCGTGCGCCGTATGTTCATCATGCGTCAGCTTGGTACCATTCTCTGTTTTTTCCCGATTCTGTCGGTGTTGCTGGAGATGCAGCGCGGGCTGGCATTCAGTGCCGTGTTATTTTTCAATGCGTTTCTCTGGCCATGGCTGGCGTATCAGCGCGCGCTGCGTGCTGAAGATTCGACAACGATTGAGCGGCAAAATCTGACGCTGGACGCCGCCTTCGGTGGCATCTGGGTGGCGCTGATGGCGCTTAGCCCGATGCCGTCCTTGATCATCATGGCCGTGCTGGCGTCGGATCGTTATGCAGCAGGTGGCGGAACGCAGCTGGTCGCCGCGATTAAAGCGTTCACGTGTGCGTTTATTCTGGTGTGGCTGCCCGATGGCGCAGGTGTGCGCCTCTCCTTTTCACTTCAGACCGTCTGGCTGACATTGCCGCTCGCGACCTGCTATATGCTGGTGTTAAGTGTTACGTCGTATAACCTGACCTGGCAGCTGCGCACGCGTAACCGCGAACTGGAGCGCATTGCCCTGATGGACCCCGGGCTGGAAATTCCAAACCGGCGCCTGTTTGAACGCCGTCTGGAGAGCGAGTTTCTCAGTACGCGGCGTGGCGACAGCAGGGATATCTACTGTTACTGGATGTCGATCACTTCAAATCGGTCAATGATACCTGGGGCCACGAAGCCGGGGATTTCTTACTGGCTGAAATCTCTGCATTGCTGCGCAATCACGTTGGTCTGCTGGATATACCGGCGCGCTTCGGCGGTGATGAACTGGGGGTGATCGTCCATGATGCCACCGACGATTCGGTGATACGGCTGGCAGAACAGCTAAGAGCGCGAATTGCCCATGTGCGTTTGCCGGCATCGGCAGATTTTCGTTGCTCGGTCAGTATTGGTATTGCACCAGCCGCCAGTGCTGAGACACTACGCGACTGGTTATGCTACGCCGATGAGGCACTCTACGACGTCAAGCGCGCGGGCCGTAACGGGGTAAAACTGTGGTCAGCCTGCGCCTAGCGCAGCTGACTGTCCTTACTGCCACGACGGTTATAGCCGCTGTGCGCCGCTTCTTTCTTATCCAGCGCGCTCTGGCACTGCACACAGTAGCGTACGCCGGGCAGGGCCACGCGGCGCGCTTCCGGAATCGGTTCGCCGCACTCCTCGCAGAACTCCGCGCTCTCCCCGTGCCGCAGATGGCTGCGTGCCCGGGCGATAGCGTCGTCTACCGTGGCGTCTATCTGTTTCTGTACTGCCCCATCTTCTGACCAGCCGCCAGCCATAACTGCCTCCATATCTGAGCCTGGTTATAACTATAGATCGTCATCATCGAAGGGTTGAGCGGTGAGTGCGCTAATCGATGTTCTCCGCCGTAACGATACGCAGTTCAACCCGTCCATCCTGATAGATATCGGGCTGATAGCCGTGTTCAAGATGGCGGATAAGCAGATCGGTAGCCAGTACAGCATGCTGACGCGCATTTTGATCCAGGGTGTAGGAGAGCGAACCGTCCTGCAACAGCTGGCGCGTCACGTCATACAGCTCATGTGTGATATAGCAGCAGCGTCCGCTTAATTTATGCTGCTGCAACAGTGCGCTGATATCGCGGTTATTATCGCCGGAGTTATACAGCCCCACGACATTTTGAGCTTGTTGGAGTGTACGATTAAGCAGCGAACGTATTTTATGTTGCTCATCTTCACCTGCCAGCACTTCACGTAAATTAAGCCAGGGTGCCCGTTGCGTGATGGCATCGCGAAAGCCGGAAATACGGTCAATATGTGCTCTGAAATCAAAACGGCCGCTAACCATTATCACGTCACCTGGTGCAGCCATACTCTGGCTCATTAATAAGCCAGCGGTGCGTCCGGCCTGATACTGATTAATGCCGACATGGCAAAATCGGCTGGCCTCGGCTAAATCTGAGACCAGCGTAACAACCGGAATCCCTTTTTCCCGGCAATGTTTAAGCGCATCATGAATAAGTGGATAGTCATGGCCGTAAACAATTATTCCGTCACGCAATTCACTACTTTTTTTAATCTTTTCCGCCAGTTTATCTGGCGGGTTTTCCGCCACCAGCGTACGAAACAGTTTAATTTTACGATAGCCAAGTCGGTCGGCAATGTGGGCAAATTCATCAGCGAGCTGCTGAAAAAACCAGGTGCCGTTATTGCTGAGGAATACCTCAATCCGCCACGGATGCTGCGTATCATCCGGCAGCAGACGCTGCAAACCCGCCTGACGTGCGGCGCGCAGCACCTTACGTACGGTTTCCGGCCGCACTCCGCCACGTTCGTTAAGTACCCGATCCACCGTCGCGATCCCAACCCCGGCCAGTTCGGCCACTTTTATCAGGGTGAGTTTCTTCATATTTTTTGCTTCTAAGCCCCGGTATCAAAACCTGCCGATTAAACCAGCCACGCTGTTTGCGTTTTACATCACAGAAGGGCGCTATTTTTCGCCGTATTATGCGCACGTACTCGCTGCTGACAAGATGTTAAATGTTGCGAGACGCAACGCGACTCTACACGCGTTCTCTTCCATCCTTAAAAAATTCCATGATGGGAAACCATCAAAAAAAACCTTTTAAAGCGCAGGGTGAGACTTTACTCTTTGCGCCGTTGTTAAAATTTAATTAATCCCATGATTTGAATGTAAAGAATCTTACCTCGTTGTTTATCAGATAATAAATATTGCCCAAAAGGCATCATCTGTATTTTTAAATACTTATTCATTTGGCTAATTAATCGCCAGGCACAAATACGTCTGTTATTTGGCCCGGTTTGCAATGTGAAAATTCATTGGCAGGGAAAACATGAAACGCAGAGAATTTCTCACCTCCATCACTGCGCTGGGCGTGGCAACCACGATCCCCGGGCTGAGCAAAGCAGAGGTGGTAAACGGTGGTCAGCCGTGGGAACCCGGCACGATCCAGACCCCGCCCGCGCCGCCAAAAAAAGGTGGTTTGCAGTACCTCAATCAGCATGAGTTTGACACCGTGGGCGCTATCGCCGAACGCTTTATCCCGGCAGATGAAACCAGCCTGAGCGGTAAAGACGCCGGCTGCGCAATTTTCATCGATCGCCAGCTGGCCGGGGATTACGGCAATGCGGTTGCAGTCTATCGCCTGGGTAAATTTGTTAAGGGTACGCCTGAGCAGGGGCCGCAATCTCCGCTCACCCCTGCGCAGCGATATCGGCTTGGGCTGGCGGCGCTGGATAACGCCATGCAGAAGCAGTACGGCAAAGATTTTGTTGCGCTGAGCGGCGAGCAGCAGGATCAGGTATTGATGGCCATGGAGAAGAACAGTCTCGATCTGGGTGCCGACGTGGAGACAAAAGTGTTCTTTGAGCTGCTGCTCCAGAATGTGCGAGAAGGTTTCCTCTCCGATCCGATTTACGGCGGCAATAAAGAGATGACCAGCTGGAAAATGATCGGCTTCCCGGGCGCGCGCTATGACTTCCGCGATCTGCTGCCGAAAAAGGGCCAGAAACTCAACATTATTCCAACCAGCCTGATCGATAACACCCTTTAACACCAGAGCCTTATTATGAATAACGTCCGTCCAAAAGCTGATGTCGCCATCGTCGGCCTGGCTGGTGCGGTTCTTTGATTGCGGAAGAGCTGACCCGTGCAGGTTTGAATGTCGTTGCCATTGAACGTGGCCCATGGTTTGAAACCGCCACTGACTTCCCGCCTTCGGTAGATACCGATGAACTGCGCTGGGATACGCGCCGCAGCATGCTGCTGCCGCCAGCCGTCGAAACCACCACTTTCCGTAATAACATCGCGCAAACCGCGCTGCCAACCCGTGAATGGAACCTGAACGAGCTGGGCTACAACGTAGGCGGCTCCGGTACGCACTGGGCCGGTATGGCGTGGCGCTTTACGCCGTTCGATTTTGAGCCCTATAGCCAGACCGTGCAGCGCTATGGCAAGTCACAGATCGCCAAAGGGGTCATTCTGCAGGACTGGGGTGTAACCTATAACGAGCTGGAACCCTTTTACGATCGCTTCGAGAAGATCGCTGGCGTCTCCGGTAAAGCCGGCAAGCTGAACGGCGAAACGGTGCCAGGCGGTAACCCGTTTGAAGGGAACCGCAGCAGCGAATACCCGCTGCCACCGTTGGAGAGCATGCGTCTGACCGACATCTTTACCGAAGGCGCAAAGAAGATCGGCCTGAACCCGTTTATGGTGCCCGCAGGCCAGGCGTCACGGGCGTATGTCAATCCGCTTGGCGTGCGCATGGGCCCCTGCACCTACTGCGGCTATTGCCTCTACTACGGCTGCGGCAACTTCTCTAAATCCAGCCCGAATGCCTGTGTCATCCCGGCGCTGATGCAGCGAGAGAACTTCACGGTATTGACGGACTCTGCTGTTGTTCGGGTCAATAAGGCGGAAGACGGAAAAACCGCGACCGGCGTTACCTATATCGACAAGAACAAGAAAGAGTGGGTACAACCGGCGGATATCGTGATTTTGTCAGCATTCCAGATGCAAAACGTGCGTCTGCTGCTGCTATCCAAAATTGGCGTACCTTATAACCCGGTGACCAAAACCGGCGTAGTCGGACGCGCTTACAGCTTCCAGACCGTTTCCGGTGCCAGCCTGTTCTTTAAAGATGAGAACCTCAACCAGTATATCGGCGCCGGAGCGCTCTCTTCCCAGGTAGACGACTGGAACGGGGACAACTTCGATCACACCGGCCTTGGCTTCATCGGAGGTGCGGGCATTCTGGTGGTCGCACGCGGTGCGCGACCGATCGGAAACGCTGATGCGCTGCCGCCTGGCACGCCGCGCTGGGGCAAAGAGTGGAAAAAGGCTTACACCCACGCTTTCCAGAACGCGACGTTTATCTTCGGTCAGGGCACCAGCTTCTCGCACGAGGATTACTACCTCGATCTCGATCCGGAATACAAAGATGACAACGGTAATCCGCTGCTGCGCGTCACCTTTGATTACAACGATAACGATCGCCGCTCGGCGAAGTTTATCGAAGAGAAGAGTGTGGAGATTGGTAAAGCGATGGGGGCTGACATTGTCATCGGCACTAACTCCGCGTCTGGCGCCTATTCACCGTACAACTTCGCCAGCGATCACACTATCGGCGGCGCGGTGATGGGCACCGATCCTAAAACCTCGGTGCTGAACCGCTATCAGCAGTGCTGGGATGCCCATAACGTCTTTGTGCTGGGCGCTTCGTCCTTCCCGAATAATGCCGGGTACAACCCGACAGGCACCATTGGTGCGCTGAGTTTGTGGACGGCGAAAGCCATTATCGAACAGTACCTGAAGAACCCGGGTCCGCTGGTGAAGGTGTGAGATGAAAAAGAGCAAAATTATAGCGGGTGTGGCAGCGATCGCCGCAGCCGTGGCCGCAGGTATGCTGTGGATGAACGGGGATACCTCCGCGGATGACGTGGCCAGCCACACGGTGCTGACCAGCCAGCCGCCGGGTGCAGCAGACGCTGACGCCGTTGCGCGCGGGCGGGCGTATGTCGCCATCGCCAGTGACTGCACGGCCTGCCATACCATGCCGGAGAGTAAGTTATCCCTGGCGGGCGGTTACTCCATCAGTACGCCGTTTGGCGGGATCTACGCCAGCAACATCACGCCGGACAGCGAAACCGGTATTGGCAGCTGGACCGAGCGAGACTTCTTTCGCGCGGTACGGCACGGCAAAGGTAAGCAGGGTGAACATCTCTATCCCGCTATGCCTTATAACGCCTACGTTAAGCTGACCGATCAGGATATGCACGATCTCTGGATGTATATCCGTTCCGTTAAGCCTATCCACTATCACGTGCCGGAAACCAACCTGGGCTTCCCTTACAACATTCGTCTGGCGATGATGGGCTGGAACCTGCTGTTCTTCAAAAACGAGGGCTTCAAAGCCGATCCAACGAAATCCGCCGCGTGGAACCGGGGTGCCTATCTGGTCGAGGGGCCGGAGCACTGTGCTGCCTGCCACACTGCGAAAAACCTGCTCGGCGGTGATACTGACGCTTATCTGCAGGGCAGTAACCTCAGCGAGTGGCATGCGCCGGACATCACGCCCAATCCGCATACCGGTATTGGCCGCTGGACGGAACAGCAGCTGGTGGACTACCTGAAACTGGGCAGCAACCACGTAGCGGTAGCCTCAGGCCCGATGGCGGAAGCGGTAACTAACTCCACGCAGCATCTGACCGATACGGATCTGCGTGCCATTGCTGCATATCTGAAGGAGGTTCCGGCTTCCGACGTGCAACGCCCGCAGCCCGAGGCAGCAGACAGTGCGCAGATGAAAATGGGCGAGAACGTCTATGCTGCCAACTGTACTGCCTGCCATAACTATGATGGCAAGGGCATTCCTAACCTCGCGGCAAGCCTGGCCGGCAATTCAGGGCTGCTGGCAGATGATGCCTCATCAATCATCACGACCGTGTTGCAGGGCGGTCGCGGTGCGGTAACGGCCGGGAACCCCACCAGTGGCGCTATGCCATCATTTGCGTGGAAGCTTTCCGATGAGCAGGTTGCGGCGGTATCAACCTACCTGCGCAACAGCTGGGGCAATGCGGCGAAACCGGTGAAGGCCGATGAAGTGGCTGGCAAGCGTGCCGTATTGAAGCTGCCTCCGCAAATGGCGGCGCACTAAACTGCCGATCTCTACGGGCCGCCCATTCGGGCGGCCGTTTTCTTACCTAATCTGCCAACGCTTTCTGCCGTCAATACTCTTGTACTAAAAGCGAATTTTCTCTCATTTGAAACCGGCTTCCTTAGTTAAAATAGTGCCTTAGCTGTAGCGGCCCGCAATCGAAATCACTCCGAATCGCAATCAGCGTCATTTTCGGTTCAGATTAAGTGACATTGAAAAACCTCACCGGCTCATATTAAGTAATATTGAGCTCGCGTTTATCCTGGCCGGTTTGTAATCCATTTCGATTGACTCACAATAACTTCAAATAAAATTTAACTATCAGCGTCTTTCTTCATCCCACCCGTATAGCGCCTGTTTAGGTGAGATTACCCTGACTACTGTATGATTTTCTTTGCAGCCTGAACGGCTGCACAACATAAACAGGAGAATATCATGAGCACATCGCTGTTCAGCAAAACCCCGACGGTCGCGGTCCTCGATAACCGCAGCCTGACCGTGCGCGATATCGCGTACCACCGCCATCCCGGCTCCCCGGACGTTACCAGTGAACGCATCACGCGCCATCAGTATGACGTCCGCGGCTTTCTGACACAGAGTGCTGATCCGCGCCTGCACGACACCGGACTGGCGAACTTCAGCAGCCAGACCGATCTGACTGGTAACGTTCTGCGGTCACAGGGTGTAGATAATGGCATTACTGTGGCGCTGAACGATACTGCCGGCCGACCGTTTCTGGCTGTCAGCAGCATCAGCACTGCCGGTGTTGGCATGGAGGACAGAAGTCAGGCGGTAACCCGCACCTGGCAGTATGAGGACACAACCCTTCCCGGACGTCCGTTAAGTATTACGGAGCAGGTGAACGGTGGAGCCGCCCGCATTACGGAGCTTTTCGTCTATGCCGGTAACTCTGTTGAGGAGAAGGCGCTGAATCTCTCCGGGCAGCCTGTCAGCCACTACGATACTGCCGGCCTGACGCAGACTATCAGCATAGCGCTGACGGGCGTGCCGTTCTCCGTCACCCGGCGCCTGTTGAAGGACGCGGATAATCCTGACATCGTGGCTGACTGGCAAGGAGAAGATGCCTCTGACTGGAACGGCCTGTTGCACGATGAGACATACACCACCCTGAGCATTGCGGACGCTAATGGGGCGGTGCTGACCACCACAGATGCAGAGAGTAACCTTCAGCGGGTGGCGTACGATATAGCCGGTCTGTTGTCTGGCAGCTGGCTGACCCTGAAGGGCGGCGCGGAACAGGTTATCGTCAGGTCCCTAACGTATTCGGCCGCCGGGCAGAAGCTGCGCGAAGAGCACGGCAACGGCGTGGTGACCACTTACACGTATGAAGCGGAGACGCAGCGCCTGACCGGCATCCGGACGGAGCGACCTGCCGGCCACGCCTCAGGTGCGAAGGTGATGCAGGACCTGCGCTATGAGTATGACCCGGTAGGTAATGTCCTGAAAATCAGCAATGACGCGGAAAAGACCCGCTTCTGGCGCAACCAGAAAGTGGTGCCGGAGAACGTGTACGTCTATGACAGCCTGTACCAGCTGGTTAGCGCCACCGGGCGCGAGATGGCAAATGCAGGACAGCAGGACAGCAGCTCACCGACCGCCACTATTCCCCTCCCCACCGACAGCTCAGCGTTTACAAAGTATACCCGCAGCTATACCTATGATGAAGGAGGCAACCTGACGCAAATTCGTCACAGCGCACCGGCGACAGGCAACAGTTACACCACAGACATCACCATCAGCAATCGCAGCAACCGGGGGGTGTTGAGCACGTTGACAAAAAATCCCTCAGATGTGGACACGCTGTTCACGGTGAGCGGGCAGCAGAAACAGCTGCAGCCGGGACAGAGTCTCGTCTGGACGGTGCGCAACGAACTGCTGAAGGTGACGCCGGTGGTACGTGAGGGTGATACCGGAGACCGGGAAAGCTACCGCTACGACGCCGGCAGCCAGCGCATTCTCAAAGTAAGCACGCAGAAAACAAGTAACAGTATACAGTCACAGTATGCGCTGTACTTGCCTGGTCTGGAGCTGCGCACGACAAAAGCCGGCGCTACGCAAACGGCAGGCTTGCAGGTTATTACAATAGGTGAAGCTGGCCGGGCGCAGGTGCGGGTAATGCACTGGGAGAGTGGAATACCGGAAGGTATAGGCAATGACCAGATTCGTTACAGTTACGATAACCTGACGGGCAGCAGCCAACTGGAGCTGGACGGCGACGGAAACGTCATCAGCATGGAAGAATATTACTCGTACGGCGGAACTGCGGTATGGACGGCGCGCAGTGCGGTGGAAGCGGACTACAAAACGGTGCGCTACTCAGGCAAAGAGCGTGACGCAACAGGGCTATATTACTACGGGTACCGTTACTACCAGCCATGGGCGGGCCGGTGGCTGAGCGCGGACCCTGCGGGCACGGTGGACGGGCTGAACCTGTTCAGGATGGTACGGAATAACCCTATAATATTCGTAGATCCTGACGGACTCAGTCCATCTTTACGTACCCAACTCCCTGGGAGTAACCTTTATGAGCCAAAATTAAGAACTGGAGAAGACAGGAATCGGCGTGGTGCATCGCATTTAATTCCATCCCGCATCGAAAATAGCCTTGTTGAAGGGACCCCCATAAAGCTGGAGGATGCATTAACAGAACATGCGCTAAGCACGACTCCAATATTAACCGATCTTATTAATCCAACCAAGGTTTCTATGAATAAGGTAACCAGGGATATACTGGCTAATAAAAGTATGGCTGGAGGCATACTGGCATTTAACGCAATACGTTTCTCAATAAGCGAAAATAAAGATATTCATGCATTACGGATTGTTGATTCAGAAACATCAACCTATCAAACTGGAGAAGGTACGGTTGCAGCAGCATATTGGGCTCCGCAAGGGGGATATGTAGATATTCCTGCACATCCTATGACTGGTCCAAAAGTCGTGCTCACCCCTGGATTCAGCGGATGTTCTTTTGTCGCTGATAAATTAAACGAAGAAACCATTCGTGTCAGACATGTACAGGGTGGTAAAGAAGACCTGGAGTATAATAACCTGACTGCCGATGAGCATGGACAGGGTATGATCGATGCCATGGAGTATAGAGATTATGGGTACCATCATGATAGCCAGGGAAATTTGATGGAAAATATAACGGGCTCGGCATTTATGATATATGAAAACGACCAATGGAATTTAAAATACCAGAGCCTCGCTAACGCACCCGGAATTTCTTCATTAAGAGAAGAGTCTTTTGGTTTCTTCAATAAGAAGACGCGACTGACAGGTGAAATTCGTCATGGCGAAGGAAAAAATGTTGTTAAGACAAAAACCTTATCCTTACATCATTAATATAGCAATTTAAACTTAACATTAAACGTCATGTTTCTCCCCATCTAAAAAACCGTTTAAATTACTGGGTTCTTTTTTGGGGAGAACCAAAACAGTCAATCTGGTGAGACAGTTTTTCTGACTCATTTAGGATGTTTTTATCCCATTCTGGTGTTACGTTTTCATCATCTCGAGTAAAATGAGACAATTTTCATCATCATGGCACTTTATGGCTATGCCCGCGTTTCAACCGGTGAACAGGATCTAATCCTACAGACACAAATTCTCCGCGCTGCCGGTTGTGAAATCATTCGTGCAGAAAAAGCCAGCGGAAACAGCCGGACCGGAAGGAGCGAGTTGCCGCTGTTGCTGGAGTTACTGTGCTCTGGTGATACGTTGACGGTGCCCCGCGTGGATCCCCTGTCCCGTAGCATTAAGGACATACATAATATCTTGTATGCCACTCAGCATGATGTAACGCTCAGGGCAACATAACAGCCAGTGGACACGCATTTGCGCTAATTGCGAATCAGAGGGATTTCAATTGCGAGCCGTTACATTTAGCGTAGGTTGTCGGGCACGTTGTTAATAAGGTCGAGGTATAAAATGAAATTACCAGGTATTCCGGAAAATGAAGCCGCGCGGTTGAAGTCGCTCTATATGATTGACCTGCTTGATACGCGTGCTAATGAGCGCTTTGACAGGCTGACGCGCATCGGACAAAAACTTTTCCGCGTACCCATTGTGGTAATTAACCTTATTGACCGTGAGCGCCAGTGGGCGCTGGCCTGTGAGGGGATGAGCGGACGTGAAATGCACCGTGATATCTCATTTTGCGCTCATGCCATCCTGCAGGATGAGCCACTCATTGTGAACGATGCGCGCCTTGATGATCGCTTTCACGATAACCCGATTGTGGCGGGTGAACCCTATATCCGTTTCTACGCCGGCTTTCCGGTTCGTCTGCCGGACGGTGCCGTGGCCGGCACGCTGTGCCTGGCAGGGAGTGAGCCACGCGATCTCACCGAAGATGAAGTCGCCTCACTGAAGGATATCGCCGCTATTGTCGAAGATGAATTTGAGGTCATCAATATGGCCATGACCGATAGCCTCACGGAAATCTCTAACCGGCGCGGTTTTTATCGCAGTGGCGATAAACGATTTCTGGAATATCAGCAGAGCAGTACTGATTTCGCCATCCTCTATTTCGATATGGACAAGTTCAAACCGATCAACGATATGTGGGGGCATGCAGAAGGTGATGAAGTCCTCAAAATTTTTGCTCACCAACTGAGCCAGTTGCTGGGTCCTGGCGATATTGCCGGACGGCTTGGCGGTGACGAGTTTGCCGTGATGCTCAGTGACAGTGAACATGCTCAGACCTACCTTAATGCGCTGCGGGAAAATCTGAACGTTCACAATAAGCACTCAGGAAAACCGTACAACATTAACTACTCTTACGGGATAATCAACAGCAGATCAGGACGTTATGGCTCTCTGGGCGATATGCTTAAAGAGGGCGATAGCGTTATGTACTCTGAGAAACGGCGCAAAAAGATTTGAGGTAATGCGAGCCATCACTTCAGTAATGCAGGGATGCTGGCCTTGAGGGGGAAGTCATTGTGGCCAGCGCCATTCAGGTTCACTGAGATGTTTCGCAAAGAAGTCAGACAGTACTCTGACCTTAAGCGGACGACTGCGTGAGGTGGGGGTAACAAAATAGAGTCCACCCTGCGTCATCGACCACGCTTTAAGCAGGTGCTCCAGACGGCCATCTTTCAGATACTCCGCGGCGATAAATTCCGGAAGCTCCGCAATCCCCAGTCCTGCCAGCAAGGGCGGCAGCAGGGCATCGGCGTTGGTGACCCTCAGCGGTCCGCCCGGCACAATATCCTCCTGCACGCCGGAAGCATGCGTAAAGCGCCAGATCTGGCTACGGGCACGATAGGCATAGCTGAAACACGGCCGGGCAGAGAGTTCGCGCGGATGCTGCGGTACACCCTGTTCAGCGAGGTATGTCGGTGAGGCCACCAGAAATTGCGACACCGCACACAGCTTGCGCGCCACCAGCGAGGAGTCCGGAAGCACGGCAATTCGTAACGCGGCATCAAATCCCTCGGCAATCAGGTCGACCGATGCATCTGACAAGTGCAGGTCCACGCTCAGTTCCGGGAACTGGCGGATAAGTTCTGGCATCAGTGGGGCTACCCAGCGTAAGCCGAATGACATGGGTACCGCTAAGCGCACCTGTCCACGTGGCTGCACTGATAATTCGTGTGCTTCGCTTTCCACCTCTTCAGCCTGGCGATATATCTCTGACGCCTTTGCTGCCATGCTCTGGCCGAACTCTGTTAACGCCAGCTGACGTGAGGTTCGGTTAAACAGCCGACCGCCCAGCCGCTCCTCCAGCCTGGCGACTGCACGTGACACAGTAGGGACAGAGACGCCCATCACTCTTGCTGCCGCCGCAAAAGAACCTCTTCAGCCACTTTTGCAAACATCGCAAGCCCTTCAAAATCGGGAAATCTGTTCATTTCAAATCTGCAATGATGAGTTTCAAACCATTCTATTTTGGAAGCTGGCGAGCGTCGATATGCTTGTCTCATCGCGACAACAACTGCTGTCGCCAATTGACTGAATAACTCATCACAGGAATAGAGAAATGAAAACCCACCGTATTGCTTCTACGCTCTTTGCCTCATCCCTGGTGCTGGGCATGACCAGCGTCTCTGCCCCCGCCTTCAGCGCCGTGCCAGCACCTCTGGTTACTCTTTCAGGTGTGGATCATGCCGGCATAAATGTTCCTGATCTCGCAAGGGCCATCGCGTTTTTCCAGACTACTTTCGGCGCCAGGCTGGAATCTGATATTACGCCTGGCGCGATCCCGGATGCGTGGAAAACGGCGTTCAACTGGCATCAGTCCAGTGACCTCAAGCGTTTTGTCATGATGCGCCTGCCGGATGGCACAGGCGTAGAGCTGTTCCAGTATAGCGGTGAGCACATCGGCCATGAACGTCCTCATCAGGATGATGATGCGGCAACGCATATCGCACTAAAAACGCATGATGTACCCGCAAGCTTTAAGGCTATTCAAAAAGCCGGACTGAAAACCCTGAATGAGCCGGTGACCAACGCCGATGGCACTCAATGGTTCTATTTCCTGACGCCGTGGGGCTCGCAGATAGAACTGGTGGGTAAAGCAAACGTGGCGAATTGACAGGATAGAGATATGAAAAAGGTCCTCACCCAAACCTTGCTGGTAGCTGCACTACTGGCCGGCACACATAACGTTTTAGCGGAGAACACAACGATGACTATTATGACAACTCAGCACGCTCCTGCAGGCCTGCAACAGCTTATCGATCGCCACTTTGCGATCTGGAACAACACCAATGCTGTTGAGCGGGAGAAAGATTTCGCTGCGGTTTACTCGGCTAACTTTTTCATGGCCGATTATGATGGTCTGAACGAAGGCGCAGATCGTGTCAATGCTGCCATCAGTAAAGTACAGTCACAGCATGCGGGCTTTATCTTCACCCCGGCGCCTGTCGAGTGGAACCACGGCATAGCCCGTGTAACCTGGGGGTATGGACCGAAAGAGAACCCCTGGCTGGTTCGGGGCGAAGATATCTTCACGGTCAGCGAAGGCAGGCTATCAAGCGCACGCGTCTTTCTTAATAAATAGCACGGTTAATCAACAGCAGGGGAGAATATCCTGACCGCAGGGATAGTCTGAGGCACTTTGATATGTTATCAGTAAGTACCTGCGTTCTGGTCAGGTATTACATTTTACACATGCTAACTGTTATTCACTCATCAGCTTGAGAAAAGATCATGAAGAAATCGATAGTTCCGGAAGAGTTCAGGCACTATTTCAGTGATTGGCACTTCTCTCCCGTCATCGAAGCAGATGGCACAGTGTATCTTTCAGGTGTTACTGCAGCACGAAAGGATAAACCTATAAGTAAACACCCGGAAGAGCAATTCCATGATGCATTTTATAAGCTGGGTGTATATCTAAAAGCCGCTGGTTTAGATTATGAAAATATTGTTGAGATGACTACTTTTCATATTGATTTGAAAAAACACATAGACGTTTTTTCTAAAGTAAAAGATGAGTATGTAAAAGCGCCATACCCGGCATGGTCCGCTATAGGCGTAGCAGAATTCATTCCGGAAAATGCACTGGTAGAGATGCGGATTGTGGCAAAAAGATAGCAATATTTGCTCTCTTGAGGTGGACCTGGTCAACCTCGGTCACGACAATGTCTGCAGGCGCAGTGACGCAGCGAGCCTATTTTCAGCTCATAAAACGAGGGCGTTCGTTAACTGAACGCCCGTACGATCAGGCATCGGAATCTGTCAGTGTGGCCCTGATATGAGGAAGACTCTGAGGATAGTTTTGCTGAATGAATTCGATCATTTTCTCCCGCACGTAGCAGCGTAAATCCCAGGCCATTGGGGAGTTTTGCGCAGTCATCAACAATCTGATCGTCATGGTTTTTTCAGTAGTATCAGTCACCTGCAGTACCTGAGTCTCCTGATCCCAGAGTTTCGTTTCGCTGAGCACTTTTTCAAAGTGCTTACGCAGCGGATCCAACGGCATGGAGTAATCAAGATAGAGAAAAACAGAGCCTAAAATTTGCGCGTTATTACGCGTCCAGTTCTGAAACGGATTTTCTGTAAAGTAAGTGATCGGCAAGACCAGCCGGCGCAGATCCCAGAGGCGCACAACAACGTAAGTCAGGTTGATCTCCTCAATCCAGCCCCACTCTTTTTCCACCACGACGGCATCATCAATTTTGATCGGCTGAGTAAAAGCTATCTGTATGCCGGCGAATAAGTTAACGAGCGATTTCTGCAGCGCAAAGCCAATTATTATTCCGGCAACCCCGGCCCCGGCCAGGATAGTCGTACCGAATTTACGGACGCCCGGAAAACTGAGCAGGATCAGAGAGAGGCAAAAGGTCACCAGTACAACAATCGCGACTTTCTTAACATACATTATCTGCGTGCGAATCTTACGGGCACGAAGATTATTTGAGATATTTATGTCATAGCGTATGAAAAGCATATCCTGTGCGACGTTGATTAACCGAATCAGCACAGAGCAGAATGATAATATAATAAATATATTAATCGTTGTTGTAATAAAGCTTAGCGATTCAGGCTGTACGTTGACATAATTGATCCCCAGTCGGATAAAAAGCAAAGGGATAAAAAGAAACATTGACCCACGAAGGTGCTTTTCTAGTGATTTGAATAGCTTTCTGTCACGACTCTGCCAGTAACGGATAAATCGGAGAAGTACAAATCGTGTTAAAAAACCCACGGCAAGTGAGAGCGTGACGAGCAATACAGCAGGCACCCAGGATGGCGCACCAGATAACTCACCAAATAGCAAAGGCATTATCTCTCCTTATATACAGCTAACAACCCTGGTTGTCAGTTATGTCAAAAAATCAGTAATCTTTTTTTTACAGATCATCTGCAGATTGCCTGATCGAACATATCATTATATGAAAAACAGGGAAAACGGCCTTGTCAGGACATAAAAATATCTGACAACTTTTGGTAAATACCTGCTATGCAGAGTACGCGCCTGAGATACCTTTGATAAGCGCTGTGAAGGCCTCGACAGCCTCTTCATGCTGCATATGTCCACGCGAAATCGCCACGGAGAGCGCCTCTCCAGCGCCCACAAGCCCAACGCAAAGTTGCTGTAACGATTTTGGGGATATTCCGACATGCGGGGTCAGAACAGAGACAAACATCGCGACGCAGTTATCCAGCAACTCCTGGAAAACGACCGCCTTTTCTTCGCTGCCTGCCAGCGCTGCACCGATCACATGGAATTCGCCTGTTTTATCTGCGGCACAAAGTATGTAGCTGCTCGCCAGAAGATCTGCGGTTTCCTGCGCATTTTTAGGCGCTTTGGACATCATTTCCGCGAAGGAGC
The DNA here is from genome assembly GCF_002095485.1 of Pantoea wallisii. GTDB lineage: Bacteria > Pseudomonadota > Gammaproteobacteria > Enterobacterales > Enterobacteriaceae > Pantoea > Pantoea wallisii. Next base: position 121,661 of record NZ_MLFS01000005.1, read on the forward strand.
TGATGCGTTCTGTATCGATCCATTTATAGAGTTCGATGAGCAGTGCTGAGCGGGTTGGGAAGTGATCGTAGACCACGGGTTTAGAAACGCCTGCACGCTCGGCCAGCCGTCCCAGAGTCAGGCTATCCGGATCCTCCTCTCGTACGATCAGAAGTGCGGTTTCAAGAAGCTGCTGGCGCCGTTTGGCTCTGGTTAATCTTTTTGCCGGAGATGAGGAGGGTTGGACGTTGTTTTTATTCATCATTCTGTATTCATTCAGCCACTAAAAATTATTTAACCTACTAAAAGTAGATTAATTCCGCAATGCGTACTACCTTTCCTACTATTAGTAGCTTATCACGTACAAGAGGAAACACGCATATGTCATGTAATCCTGTACTTTTATTGGGTGGTTCAGGTGCAATTGGTCATCAGACTGCGCGGGCGCTACGGGCGACTTATCCGGATGTTCCGCTCCTGATCGGCGGCCGGGATTTTGTCAAAGCGCAGCGTACGGCAGCCGAAATGGGCAACGCGCAAGCTATCGTGCCTGATATGAACTCTGCAGAACTGGGTCTGGGAGATAAGCCAATCAGTGCGGTGGTTGTCCTCTATAAGGATCATTCACTTGCCGCATTGCGCTTTGCCCAGGCGCGGGGGATACCTCACCTGAGTATCTCGTCCGGGGTGTTCGAAATCGCGCCTGAAATAGCAAACTTTATGCATGCGCCAACTGCTTCGGCGGTGGTCCTTGGCTACGAATGGTTGGTAGGCGCCACAACCGTTCCGGCGATCCATCTGACAAAATCCTTTGCTCAGGTCGATAAAATTCACATCGGTGCGCTGGTCGATGAGCAGGATACAGGTGGGCCGGCGGTCGCTGAAGATTTTGAATATCTAAGCCGCCTCATGCCTGCCGCTCTTTCGCGCCGTGATGGGCGCTGGGGATGGCGGGAAGGTGATGACGCAAAAGTGGTTTTCTCAGCGCTGGATGGCAGCAAAATTAACGCTTCCGGCTTTTCATCAATTGATGTAGCCGGACTGGCAGCCGCAACCGGAGCGCGCAGCGTACAGTTCGACCTGGGTCAGGGTGTGAGTTCGAGTCGACGCAAAGGCAAGCCATTATCAACGGAAATCATCCTTGATATTTCCGGGCTTGATCACAGCGGACGAGCGCTGCGAACCAGACATGCGGTCGTACATCCTGGCGGTGCAGCGCCCCTGACCGGAATGGGGATCGCCTTACTCCTTGAGCGCTTAATCGGACTGGATGGAAAACCACCTGTCGCGCCAGGTCTGTACTTCCCTTATCAGATTCTGGATGCGTCGCACTACTTAACACGCCTTGCGCAAGAGGGCGGTGAGGTTCTGCCACTCCCGCTTTCATAAACAGCACCCGGCAACATCCGGCGAGGCAGTCGTAAGCCCGCCGGTATTAGCTTGTAAAAGACCCGATGCGGCACGGAGGCCGATGTCAGCGATGAGCGAGAGGCAGGTCAAATCCTCATCAGGCGCCCGTGTGGGCCTTAGTGACCGTGAACGGTCAATCCTACGAGCCGGATAACTACAGGACGGACAACAAGTATGCAAAAGAAAGCCGCGGGCATGGCAACCTGGTAAGCATTCATCACATTTGTCATGTAATGGGGTCCGGTTCCGAATTCAGCTAACGTGATAACCAGACTCATCAGGAACGCCATGATGATCGCCATATAAAGGGCAAAAATGTAAGGGGCCATGCGCGTTGGCAGGCGGGTTCGTTGGGGGTTTTTTGTGGTAGCATCACTCATCGAAATATCCTGTTTAATGAAGGTCGACGAAACAGCGGCTAACTTAACAAGCTTATAAACAGGGTTGTAGAGCCGTGATTCTTTAATCATTATTAATTAAAAGTGACGAATCATCAGTGGGGATAATATGGACGTGTTAGGGCTGATCAGCACTTTTATCCGTGTGGTTGAGAACGGCAGTATTGCAGCGGCGGCGCGTGCTAAAGGCTCGAGTCCGGCAGCTGTCAGCCAGAGTCTTGCCCGTCTTGAAGCGCATCTGGGCGTGCGGCTGCTATCGCGAACCACCCGTAGCATGACCTTAACTGAAAACGGTAAACGGTATTTCGAGAAAGTCCGCCACATTCCCGTAGATATCGAACTCGCCTCTCAGGCTGCTGCGAATGAAACTAAACCGCAGGGACCACTCTGTATCGCTACGACAGCCGCATTTGGTCGGTATGTTCTGGCTCCACTTATGCCGGCTTTCAAAGCCTCTTTTCCCGAGATAGATATTGAACTGATCAGTACCGATCGCAACGTTGATCATCGCCTTGAAGGCGTTGATGTCAGTATCCGCATCGAGGCACAGCTTAATGATCAGTTAATCGCTAAAAAAATTGCATCGTTACCCTTTATATTCTGCGCGGCTCCTGCTTACCTTGATCGTGCTGGCACTCCTCTGACGCCTGCGGAACTTAGTCACCACGACTGCGTGGTTTTCCGCTATCCAACGGACAGACGGTTTCTGCCATGGGCTTTTCTCGTCAACGGACAACCTGTCAATGCAAAACTTAATCCCGGCTTTATTAGTGATGATATTGATATTATTGCAAAAATAGCTATAGCCGGGGGCGGTATTGCCCGTCTGGCAAGCTTTGTTGCGCAGCCTTTGATAGAGAGTGGTTTGCTAACGCCTTTGCACTGGCCTGGTTATGGCGACGAGAGCAACATTGAGTCTCAGCCGATGGATATTTATGCCTGCGTCAACGAACGGTCAGCGCTTAATTCAAAGGTCCGAACATTTATTGAATTTTTAGAAGGTGCGATTCAGACATGACCGCTTGTTACGCGCATAACTACAGGCAGTTTACAGTTTATCATCCGCTGAGATAACGATTGAAAGGGCAGCAACATGATAACAGTAGAGAAATCAGATCCCCATTCCGCAGACTCATGCCATTTAATTGAAAAACTGTCAGCAGAGCTTGCCTCTATTACGGGTGACAGCGGCAAAAGCAATTTCACCATTGACTCCATGGATGAGGGGAGATCTGTGTGGGCAGTGGCAAGGGACAGCAGGGGAAATGCGACAGGATGCGGAGCCATTCGACCGTTGACTGAAAATATCGCTGAACTCAAAAGAATGTATTCGGACCGTAGCTCATCCGGTATTGGTCATGCCGTGCTTACTTTCCTGGAAACATCCGTGAAGAGTATGGGATATAAAGAAATCTGGCTTGAAACCCGGCTGGTTAATCATAAGGCTGTAAATTTTTACCAGAAAAATGGGTACGTACAAATAAAGAATTACGGGCCATACGTAGGTCGGGAGGAGGCTGTATGTTTTGCAAAATTACTGCCAGGCTGATTCAGGATTTATATAAATCGGGAATCACTATTTAACTTTTATAGGGGGGTACGTGCGCATTCGACCATCATCTCGACTGATCACTCTTTCGCCTGATAATCGCGTCCTGCTCTTTAGGTTCTGTCATAAAGATGGTGCTCTGAGAGGAAAAACATACTGGGCAACGCCGGGCGGAGGGCTCGAAAAAAACGAATCTTATGAACAGGCTGCTATACGCGAGTTATACGAAGAAACGGGTTTGACCAGCACATTCCCGGGGCCACAAATAGCGTCCCGAACCTTCACAATGATGCTACCAAGTGGGGAGACAGTACTTGCTGATGAGCGTTTCTTTATGATTAATGCACATACACCCGATCTTGATCGCTCAGGATGGAGTAACAATGAAAAGGAAGTCATTCGCGAGCATCACTGGTGGACAATAGAAGAGCTAATACACACCAGTGAGACAATTTTTCCACGCGATTTAATCATTAACATACTTAAAAGCAAATCAGCCGGATCTCCGACGTTAACTGCGTCATGATATCCTGAACGTCCGCTTTTGGCACATAGCGGACCTTGTAAAACTATTCTGCTGGCCACC
>NZ_MLFS01000006.1 GCF_002095485.1 Pantoea wallisii
AGTGCCGCGATTTCTCTAGCGGCGCGGGATGCGTATATTACGCTTTCCGCATTTTCAGTCAAGCATTTATTTTTGCTTTTCTGAAGGTTGCCTTATCGGCCACCTCCTGAACACATCGCTTCGTAAGCCGTTGTTCCGTGTCAGTGGAGGCGCAGTATAGGGATTTCTTTTGGGCTGACAAGCGCTAAATGCAAATTAAATTCTGAGTGCTGAATTTTTCGTCGAAACACACCTAAATTGCCAGTTTTTCCAGCAACGGGAAGCCATAGCGCTGCAGAACCGGCGATAATTGCACCGCTTCTTCATTCATTGCAGTACAGAACGCTACGTTCTGCCCGGAAGAAACGGCATGGGGTGCTTCATGCTCTAATAGCCAGACGGTACGACGTGCAATCGCCGCGCCCGAATCCACCAGCCGGGTGCCTTCCGGCAACACCTGCTGCAGCTCATCGCGCAATAAAGGGAAGTGTGTACAGCCCAGTACCACGGTATCGGGCGGCTCTTTCATACGCAGCCATGGCTGTACTGCGCGGCGCACATCTTCCAGTTCAACGTCTGCACCGTGCAGCTTAGCTTCTGCCAGTTCAACCAACTCAGCTGAACCAAGCATCTCAATTTTGCACTCCCGCGCGAACTGCGCCACCAGCTCATGCGTATAAGGACGCTTCACCGTGCCACGCGTCGCCAGCAGACCTACTACGCCGTTACGCGTTAACCGTGCGGCGGGCTTGATGGCCGGAACCACGCCCACAACGGGAAATTCAAAACGCTCGCGTAATGCAGGTAAAGAAACGGTGCTGGCGGAGTTACAGGCAATCACCACTAACGCAAGCGGCAAGCGTTGCGTGATGGCGGCCACCATCGCGACAACGCGCTCGACAATGTACGCTTCGCTTTTTTCGCCATACGGGAAACCTTCATTGTCGAAGGCGTAAAGATAGTGAAGATCCGGCAGTAACTGCCGAATCTCATCATAGACGGAGAGTCCACCGACGCCAGAGTCAAACACCAGCACGGTGGGACGCAGATCAGAAGCTGTAGCTGGCGCTGAGGTAGTACTCCGTTCCTGGAGTTTGATAGCCATACACTGTCTCGTAGTCTTTATCGAACAGGTTGGCAATTCTACCACGAACGGTAAGTTGTGATGTGACCGGATACGAAACTGCTAAATCCCATAAACTCACGCCGCCCAGTTTCACGCGCTGCGGAGTAAAGGAGTGGTTGTAATCCGTATCATAACGATCGCCCAGATAGTGATAAGTTACCGACCAGTCGACGTTATACAGCGTCCAGTCCAGCTGGTACTTAACCTGCTGTTTAGCACGACGTGCCAGGGGCTGATGGGTAGTGCCATCGCGCGCATCTACGTAGTCGTAAGAGAGCTGGTGACTTAGCGGGCCGGTATCAAAGGAAGCGGTAGCTTCAGCACCTTTAATACGCGCTTTATTAATATTGTAATAAACGTAGGTGGTGGGATCGCTATCGACAAGATTGTCGATATCATTGCGATATCCCGATATGCGCCACTGAACAGGACCGGTTAACCCCTCGAAGCCACTCTCCCACTGTTTACTTTTTTCTGGTTTCAAATCCGGATTGCCGTACGTCTGGCTATAAAGCTGCCCCAGATTTGGGGCTTTAAATGCCGTGCCGTATGAGGCAAACACGCTGTAACCATCAATAAACGCCCATGAGGCGCTGCTCTGCCAGGTGTTGTGCCAGCCAAAGGCGTTGTTGTCATCACCACGCACAGCGCCTTCCAGTGTGACATCGCCAAATTGTTGCCGGGCGGTCGCGTAGATGCCGGTATTCCGTTGCTCCTGCCCTTCAAGCGTGGAGTTCGTACCGGGCTCAGAGGTCTGCTTCTGCCAATCCACGCCGCCACTGACTGCGCCGCGCCCTACCTGTACGGTATTGCCCCACTGTAGGTTATATTGCTGCACATCGTTGAGTGAGGCAGTTGCATCGTATTTACCGAGTCGTGGACTGTAGTTGTAGTCTTTTGTATGGCTATAGCTGGCGATTAACTGGGAAGAGTAGATCCCCTGCTGAAAGCGCAGACCGGTATCCCAGGTTTGGCTATATAGCTGACGGGTATCTACAAAGGTGTTGGGCTCAGAATAAGTAGGATAGCCATCGTACGCCGTTCGGTTATCAAAACCATAACCGCGTACAAAACCGCTGAAGTCATCACTGAACTGATGCTCCAGCGATCCATACAGCGTTTTACTCATAAAGCCATCGCGGTCTCTTTGGGCAGGATCGCCGTATACATCCGGCAAGTTCGCCACCACATCATAGCCTTTGGTATAGGTATAATTACCGGCCATCGTCAGCGTTGTGGCATCACCCAGCATTTGTTGCGTAGAGCCATCATAGCTCTGATAGCCTTTTGAACCGATACCCGCCGTTAAGGTAGTACCCGGCTTATTGCGACCAGTAATAATGTTCACCACGCCGCCAATTGCATCCGACCCATACACCGCAGAACGTGCACCGCGGATATATTCGATACGCTGAACCAGTGAGAGCGGAATCTGGCTCAAATCGGATGAACCGGAAATACCGGCCTGATTAAGGCGAATACCATCAATCAGCACCAGTACATGGCTGGAGTTAGTGCCACGGATAAACATGGAGCTCGCCTGGCCCATTCCCCCATTCTGCGCGATGTCCACACCGGGCAGACGACGCATCACATCTGTCAGGCTTTTCGCCTGCCAGCGTTCGATTTCATCACGCGTAACCACAGTGGTGGGTGCCAGCACCGAAGAGACCGGCTGGGCGAAACGATTAGCGGTCACGATTTGCGTATCATCACTTTGCTGAGCGTAGCCAGATGACGCCCAGAGCGACAGCGCCGTTGCGCTAAAGGCAAACAGCGGAGTAGTTATTATTTTCATTGTAAGAGCATCCAAAAGACGAAGCAGGATGCCGCAGGCCTGGGATCGATAGCACGCGATGATCTCAGTGATTGCGACGTCACACCGGCAGGTCTTCGGGCTGAGAATCATAAATGGTGAAAACTTCCCATCCCGCAGGACAGTGTTTGCAATTGCGCTCACCACGACATTCTTTACCGCTGCGCGTCAGCTCCAGATTCACACTGGATTCCCTTTTAACTCAAGGAGGCCGGCTGCCGCAGTCTACGGCCAGGAAGGCCGGAAATCCAGACTTCCAGCCTTCGTGTCATGTACGGGGCTGGACATCAGCAGGTGAATGCCTACAATCGCCGGCAAGCAGGCTTATTATCAGGATTAAAGATGACACCCGAACAGCTCCCGATTGAACAGTACGACGCGCAACTGGCGGAAAAAGTCAGCCGCTTACAGGCGATGATGGTGCCTTTCGCTGCGCCAGACGTGGAGGTGTTCCGCTCGCCAGTCAGCCACTATCGCATGCGCGCCGAGTTCCGCATCTGGCACGACGGCGACGATCTTTATCACATCATCTTTGATCAGCAGACTAAACAGCGCATTCGCGTTGATCAATTCCCGGCCGCCAGTGAGTTGATCAACACGCTGATGCCGAAGCTGATCAACGCGATCCGTGACAACCACGCGCTGCGCTTCAAACTGTTTCAGATCGATTACCTCTCAACCATGAGTAATCAGATCGTCATTTCACTGCTCTATCACCGCAAGCTGGAAGAGGAGTGGACCGCCGCCGCAGAGGCTCTGCGTGATGAGCTGCGCGCCGAAGGATTCGATGTGCAGCTGATTGGCCGCGCCACAAAAACCAAAATCTGCCTCGATCGGGATTATGTAGATGAGCGCCTGCCGGTTGCGGGCAAAGAGATGATCTATCGCCAGGTGGAGAACAGTTTTACTCAGCCTAATGCGGCGATGAATATACAGATGCTGGAGTGGGCGCTGGACGTAACAAAAGGTTCACGTGGCGATCTGCTGGAACTTTACTGCGGCAACGGCAACTTTTCGCTGGCGCTGGCGCGTAACTTCCGCCGCGTGCTGGCTACCGAGATCGCGAAGCCGTCCGTTGCGTCAGCGCAATACAACATTGCTGCCAACCAGATCGATAACGTCCAGATTATCCGTATGGCCGCAGAAGAGTTCACTCAGGCAATGAATGGTGTACGCGCATTTAATCGCCTGGAAGGTATCGATCTGAAGAGCTATCAGTGTGAAACCATTTTTGTCGATCCGCCACGCAGCGGGCTGGATGAAGAGACGGTGAAGATGGTGCAGGCCTATCCACGCATCCTGTATATCTCCTGCAATCCGCAAACCCTGTGCGATAATCTCAGCACGCTAAGCGCAACGCATGATGTGGCGCGGCTGGCGCTATTTGATCAGTTCCCGTATACCCATCATATGGAGTGCGGCGTGCTGTTAACGCGCAAAGCCTAAAGCAAAACGGGAACCCTTCGGTTCCCGTTTTTATATTCAGTTTTTATGCTTCGCGCGACGAAAGCGCGTCGCGATCCAGAACACCAGCGCCACCATCAGGATGGTGGGGATGAAGTTAGAACCGATATCCGGATACTCGGCACGCACCAGCGCGCTGTACACCAGAATCCCCAGCAGGAAAAACGCCGCCGCCAGCGAAGGCATGCCTTCAGGCATATTGCGGTTGAGATAGCGCTGGTGCAAACACCAGGCCGCAAGGCCGAGCGCAATCAGCGGGAAGATCGAAAAGGGAACAAACGTGCTAAACAGCACCGAAAAGGAGCCGTTGATCGCTAAACCAGTGATAAAAGCCAGCAACAACGTTCCTTTATCGCGAGGGTTTTGCTCAATCATTTCATTATCCTTATCACATTACTCTTCGGGGGTTTCCAGGGTGACCGCCAGTCGCTCTTGCTCCCGGCGATACCAGTAATAAGCGCCTTTGGCGATCATTCGCAGCTGCAGCACCAGACGCTCTTCCAGTTTGCGCCGCTGTTCACTATCCACATCCAGCGCTTCGGCACCGGCGCTGAACACAATCGTCACCATGGCTTCCGCCTGCGCTTCAGTAAAACTGCGCGGCATGCGGTTTTCCAGCTCAAGGTAGTCCGCCAGTTCGGCAATAAAGTGCTGGATTTCACGCGCAACGGCGGCGCGAAACGCCGCAGAAGTTCCGGAGCGCTCACGCAGTAAGAGACGAAAAGCGTTGGGATTGTTCCCGATGAACTCCATAAACGTGGCAACAGACGTTTTAATAATGCTGCCGCCTTTGGCGATGCGCTGGCGTGCCTGGCGCATCAGCTGACGCAGCATCAGACCGCTTTCATCGACCATGGTTAAACCGAGCTCGTCCACATCGCGAAAGTGACGATAAAACGAGGTTGGCGCGATACCGGCTTCACGAGCCACTTCACGCAAACTCAGGCTGGCAAAACTCCTTTCTGCACTTAACTGACTGAAGGCAGCTTCAATCAGCGAACGTCTTGTACGTTCCTTTTGTTGCGCTCGAACGCCCATTTTCCCGGCCTTGTGAGTGATCAGGCAAGCACTATAACAAACTTTTCAGCGTACAGTGGGGCAAACTTTGTGACCGCCTGTTAACCTCACTGATTGTCAAACTTGAGCAATTTACGCTGTTAGAATTCAGATGTGCGCGGCGAGATGTTAGAATCTCGTTGTAAAAATGTATAGAAACATAGGACGTACTGGTATGCAAAAGTCTTACGATTACGATGCCATTGTGATTGGCTCCGGTCCGGGCGGCGAAGGTGCGGCGATGGGGCTGGTAAAGCAGGGAGCGCGCATTGCAGTGATCGAACGCTACCATAACATCGGCGGCGGTTGTACTCATTGGGGAACCATCCCTTCCAAAGCCCTGCGTCACGCTGTCAGCCGTATCATCGAGTTCAACCAAAACCCGCTTTATAGCGATCACACCCGACTCCTGCGCTCCTCATTCGCCGACATTCTGAATCACACCGAGAACGTCATCAGCCAGCAAACCGCAATGCGGCAGGGCTTTTATGAGCGTAACCGCTGTGAGCTTTATCAGGGTGATGCCCACTTTGTTGATGCCAACACCATTGAAGTGGAACAGCCAGACGGTACGCGCGAACGCCTGACCGCTGAAAAATTTGTGATTGCCTGTGGTTCACGCCCTTATCACCCGGCAGACGTCGACTTTACGCATCCGCGCATTTACGACTCCGACTCCATCCTCAATCTGCATCACGAACCGGGCCACGTCATTATTTACGGTGCCGGCGTGATCGGCTGTGAATATGCATCGATTTTCCGTGGTCTCAACGTCAAGGTTGACCTGATCAACACCCGCGATCGTCTGCTGGCGTTCCTTGATCAGGAGATGTCCGATTCGCTCTCCTACCACTTCTGGAACAGCGGCGTGGTGATTCGTCACAACGAAGAGTTTGAGAAGATTGAAGGCGTGGATGACGGCGTGATTATGCACCTGAAATCCGGCAAGAAAGTGAAAGCGGACTGCCTGCTGTACGCTAACGGCCGTACCGGTAACACAGATTCTCTGGCGCTGGAGAACGTTGGCCTGGAAGCCGATGGCCGTGGCCTGTTGAAAGTAAACAGCATGTACCAGACCGCACAGCCGCACATCTATGCGGTAGGTGACGTGATTGGCTACCCAAGCCTGGCTTCAGCGGCTTACGATCAGGGGCGCATTGCTGCGCAGGCGATTATCAAAGGCGAAGCTACGGCGCATCTGATTGAAGATATCCCGACCGGAATTTACACCATTCCGGAGATCAGCTCGGTAGGGAAGACTGAGCAGCAGCTGACAGCGATGAAAGTGCCGTATGAAGTGGGCCGTGCCCAGTTTAAACACCTGGCGCGTGCACAGATTGTCGGTATGCACGTCGGTAGCCTGAAGATTCTGTTCCATCGCGAAACCAAAGAGATTCTGGGCATTCACTGCTTTGGCGAGCGTGCGGCGGAGATTATCCATATCGGCCAGGCCATTATGGAGCAGAAGAACGGTGGCAACACGATTGAGTACTTCGTGAATACCACCTTTAACTACCCTACGATGGCGGAAGCTTACCGCGTTGCGGCGTTAAACGGCTTAAACCGCCTGTTTTAACGACGCGTCCAGATAAGCCTGCATGTGGGTTTTAATTGCTTCTGCCAGCTGCTCATAGCGGCTGCGCAGAGGCGATCCCGGGCGATAAACCAGTGCGATGGTGCGTTGCGGCACAGGTTTATAGCACGGCAGATAACATACGCCATCCCGCACGCGCTCATTCGGCACCGCCAGTGAAGGCAGGAGTGTGATACCGCTGCCCGCCGCCACCATGTTGCGCAGCGTTTCCAGGCTGGTCGCACGGAAATGCGTATCTTCATCCGCACCCGCTTCAAAGCAGAAACCCATTGCCTGATCGCGCAGGCAGTGCCCATCTTCCAGCATAAGCAGCTTTTCGCCGGCCAGATCGGACATCGGTACGCGATCGCGATCGTGCCATGGGTGATCCTGATAGATCGCCAGCTTCATCGGCTCGTCAAACAGCGGGACTTCGATAAAAGCTTCACTCTCTTTAACCAGCGCCAGAATAGCGCAGTCCAGCTTGCCGCTGTCGAGCTGGGCCAGTAGCTGCTGCGTCTGCGCTTCGTGCAGGTACATCTCAAGCTTAGGGAACGTCTGATGCAGCATCGGGATGATGTGCGGCAACAGGTACGGGCCGGTGGTCGGAATCAGACCAATGTGCAGCGGTCCGGACATCGCTTCGCCCTGCTGGCTCGCCATCTCCTTCAGTACTTTTACTTCACGCAGCACGGTTCGCGCCTGATCCACCAGCAACAGTCCAGCCTGAGTAAACAACACTTTACGGCTGGTACGCTCCAGCAGCATCACACCCAGTTCATCTTCCAGCTTACGAATCTGTCCACTTAAGGTTGGCTGACTAACATGGCAGGCATCAGCGGCCCGACGAAAGTGGCGATGTTCCGCAAGCGAAACCAGATACTCCAGATCACGAATGTTCATTGAAATCCTCCAAACCACGATAGCCCGTGGCGATAGATAGAATAGCAATGAACGATTAGCCCTATCAAGCGGCGAGCAGGAATAATACGCTCCAGCAAATCAAGTCCAGCCAGAATAAGAGATGCGCACACGACCAGAGCGCCGGCTGAGACAGGAAGGATGTTAAGACACCTGCAACCCAATCAGGGTGTTGGCCGGGAGTGCCAGCCCTTTGATGATGTGCCTATAACAATATGTAATTCTGAAGCCAGAGGTTGGCGGGCTATGCAAACATAGCCCGCTTTTTTTAGGTTTTATACGTGACCATCATTTAATAGCATCTGCAGGTCCTGCTCAGTGAGCACCCGGGCGTAGTCGGCGATACCAGACTGCGTCAGGCTCTGCTGCAGGTCGTCGTTGCCGATCACCAGCTCATACTGCTGCGTGACCGGATTGATCTCCGCGTCCTGGAACAGGTTCATCGGCATATTCGAGAGTAGATCGTGCAGGTTCAGGTTCATCAGCGTATCCGTAGCAGCGTGATCGTCGGACGTCTCTCCGCTAATGGTCAGGTGCGTAGGGAAACTTTCGTTACCTGCGCCGGACTTCACCACAATATCGTGCTCACCCGGTGCTAAATCGCTATCAGGTGTAAAACTCCACTTCTTATTGATGCCCACCACAGCGGTGCCAATGCGCTCGCCATTATCGAAGATCTCAACAATGGAGCCCGGTTTACCTTTGCCGGTGAACGTCGGGCGAGTCTCTTCTGTCGCCTCTTCCGGCCAGATAAACTCCCGGCCGCTGCGGATATCCGTCAGCGTAACCGGTACAAAGTCCGCGTCCTGCACAATCATATCAAAGGGCTCGCCCGGCACATTGACGCCGGCAACCTGCGCAATGAACTGATGTTTCCCGCCGGAAAGCGCGTCCGGCACGGGGAACTCAAAGTAGCCGGTTTGTTTATCTGTCTCTACTGTGCCAACTAAAACGCCATCCTGATAAAACTCCAGCGTTACGCCGCGCCCCGCATAGCCATTTAACGTGGGCCGGTTATCACGGGTGATCTCATTATCAAGAATAAAGCCACTGTCTTTTACCAGGGCGGAGTCAAAGATGACCGGAACCTGGTTCTCAACGGCGGGATCCAGCGGAAAGAAAGGATAGCCGTGACGTGAAGTGTTCATGATGTTCTCCATTTATCGATGGAAGCACACTGTAAGAACTCTTTACGTCAGGCTAAGCAAGAAATGTCTGTTTTAGCAGAATAGTTAACGGGCAGCTGTTCTATCCGGCAGGCGCATCACTTTAAACGCTGCTTCGCTTCATCAATGGCCAGCGCCACCTGCTGTGGTGCAACTCCGCCACGCGCATTACGTTTATCCAGGCAGGATTGCAGCGACAGGATTGGATAAACATCCTCTTCAATCACCGAACTGAACTGCTTAAACTGGGTAAGACTCAGCGCCTCCAGCGCGCTACCCTGGCGGATAGCCTCCACCACCACTTCACCAACAATATGGTGCGCTTCGCGGAACGGTACGCCTTTAGCGACCAGATAATCGGCCAGCTCGGTTGAGTTGGCATAGCCCTGCTCTGCCGCCTCCTGGCAGCGCGGACGCTTCACCTGCAGGCCATCCAGTACCAGTGCCGACATGTGCAGGCAGTCGAGCCAGGTATCCAGCGCGTCGAACAGTCCCTCTTTGTCTTCCTGCATATCTTTGTTATAGGCCAGCGGTAACCCTTTCAGGGTCATCATCATGCCGGTCAGCGCGCCCTGTACGCGGCCGCATTTGCCACGGATCAACTCCAGCGCATCCGGATTTTTCTTTTGCGGCATCAGAGAGGAACCCGAGGTCACTTTGTCAGAGAGCTCAATAAAGCCCGCTTCACCGGTATTGAAGAAGATCATATCTTCCGCAAAGCGCGACAGGTGAACCATGCCGATTGAGGCATCCGACAGCAGCTCCAACACGTGATCGCGATCGGAAACGGTATCCAGACTATTACGCGTGGCCGAAGCAAAACCTAACCAGCCCGCCAGCTGCTGACGATCAATTTCATAGGCCGTGCCGGCCAGCGCGCCGCAGCCCAACGGACTGACATCAAGGCGCTTCAGCGTATCCTGCAGGCGGCTCTCATCACGCGCCAGCATCTCCACGTAAGCCAGGCACCAGTGCGCAAACGTCACCGGCTGCGCACGTTGCAGGTGGGTATAGCCCGGCATAACGGCATCCTGATTTGCTTCGGCCGTTGCCACCAGCGCCGATTGCAGTTCACGCGTTGCCTCCAGCAGCAGCGCAACCTGCTCTTTGCACCACAGTTTGAGGTCAGTCGCGACCTGATCGTTACGGCTGCGGCCGGTGTGCAGTTTCTTGCCCAGCGCGCCCACTTTCTCGATCAATTTGCTCTCTACCCAGCTGTGAATATCTTCCGCATCGCTTTGCAGAATCTGCTGTGGGTTAGCACGTACATCCGCCAGCAGCGCGTTCAGTGCCGTTTCCAGCTGCTGCTGCTCTTCGCTGCTCAGGACATTGACCGTGACCAGCGCTTTTGACCAGGCGACAGAGCCAATGATGTCCTGCTCCGCCAGGCGATAGTCAAAACGCAGTGAATCGTTGAACTGTTTGAACCGTTGGTCTGCTGCCTGCGAAAAACGTCCGCCCCAAAGTGCCATCTGCTTACTCCTGAATCTGTTAAACAAAGGGCGGCCCGCAGCCGCCCTTGCAAAATGTAGTGCTGCGGTATTATTTCTTCTGCTCGTTCAGCGCACGGATACGTGAAGAGAGCGAGAAGAGACGGATAAAGCCGCCAGCGTGACGGTGATCGTAAACTTCATCCTCGCCAAAGGTCGCGAACTCTTCAGAGTAGAGGCTGTTGGCCGATCTCTTCTGAATCGCCGTGGCATGCCCTTTGTACAGCTGCAGCACTACTTCACCGTTCACCAGCTCAGCCAGTGACGCTGCCGCCGCCTGGATGGATTGACGCAGCGGCGCGAACCAGCGGCCGTCATACACCACGTAAGACATCTCCTGGCCCAGCTGCTCGCGCCATTTGAAGCTATCGCGATCCAGTACCAGCTGCTCAACCGCACGCAGCGCGTTCACCATGATGGTGCCGCCCGGGGTCTCGTAACAGCCGCGTGATTTGATGCCAACCAGACGGTTTTCCACGATATCGATACGGCCAACACCATGCTTTGCACCCAGCACGTTGAGTTTTTCCAGACACTGGAACGGGCTTAGCTGCTCGCCGTTTACCGCCACGACGCGGCCTTTTTCCACGGTCACGGTGACATTCTCTGGCTGATCCGGCGCTTCCTGCGGATCAACGGTCCACACCCAGCAATCTTTGTTTGGCGCATTCCATGGGCTCTCCAGCACGCCACCTCGGTGGAGATGTGCCAGGCGTTCTCATCACGGCTGTAGATTTTTTCCAGCGATGCCGTGGTCGGGATGTCGCGCGCTTTCAGGTAGTCCAGCAGCGCTTCACGCGAACGCAGATCCCATTCACGCCATGGCGCGACCACTTTCAGCTGTGGCGCCAGCGCGGTATAGGTGGTTTCGAAACGCACCTGATCGTTACCTTTACCGGTCGCGCCGTGACACAACGCATCAGCACCCACTTTCAGCGCCAGCTCAACCTGCGCTTTGGCGATGATAGGACGTGCCATTGAGGTACCCAGCAGATAGGTGCCTTCGTACAGCGCGCCGGTCTGCAGCACCGGGTAAACATATTCGCTGATGAACTCTTCGCGCAGATCCACTACGTGACATTCAGACGCACCGGACTGCAGCGCTTTCTTCTCCACGCCTTCCAGATCGGCCGGGTCCTGACCGATATTGGCGACAAACGCCACCACTTCACAGCCGCCGTAGTTCTCTTTCAGCCATGGAATGATGGCCGAAGTATCCAGACCGCCGGAGTAGGCCAGAACGATTTTTTTGATGTTTTGCGTGCTCATGTCGTAATCCTTGATTATGCGAGAATCCGGGTGCCAATCGACACGCCGTTGAAAAGGGTTGGCAGTTGTTCAGCATGACGCCAGCTGGCGATATCGACCGGGCGGCCCAGCGTACGCGCCGCATCAAGCGCCGCATTCACTTTTACAATCATGCCATCGGTAATGATGCCCTGCGCGATGAGCTGTTCCGCTTTCGCCGCCGTCATCTCCGCGATGCGCTGGCCTTTACCGTCCAGAATGCCGCTCACGTCAGACAGCAGCACCAGATCGGCACCGATGGTTGCCGCCAGCGCGGTAGCGGCCTGATCGGCATTCACATTCATCAGTTCACCGCTGTCGGTGATACCGATTGAGCTGACCACCGGCATATAGCCTGCGTCCAGCAGCGTATTCAGCAGCTGCGGATTGCCCGGCGTGGCATTGCCCACGTGGCCCAGTTCAGCATCGAACTGCTCAACATTCACCAGGCCGGCATCACCCAGGCATAAACCCACTGCGCCGATGCCATATTTTTTCGCCCACGCCAGCAACGTTTTATTGGCGGTTCCTGCTAAGGCACCGGTAATAATGTCAATCTGATCGGCAGGCGTCACGCGTAAGCCGTTCTTCTTTTGTACCGGCAGCGCGAGCTTTTTCATTAGCTCATCCACCAGGCAGCCACCGCCGTGCACGATGATCAGCGGACGCTGATGGGCATTGCGATACGCCAGCAGGGCATCGAACAGACGGGCCAGCGCTTCTTCACTGTCCAGCAGTACGCCACCCAGCTTAATGATCAAAGGATTGCTCATGGTTACTTATCCGTCCGTTAAATCAGAGACAGCGTTTCGGGGAAACCGAAACGAATATTCAGGCACTGAACCGCCTGCGACGATGCGCCCTTCAGCAGGTTATCTTCGGCAGCGACCACAATCAGATGTTCGTCCTGCACGGCAAAACCGATGTCGCAGAACGGCAGGCCGACCACCGCTTTCAGCGCAGGTACGCCTGTGTCATACAGACGCACCAGCGGCTTGTCGTCATAAGCACGATGGAACGCGGCCGCAACGTCCTGCCGGGTAACGCCCGCTTTCAGGCGGCAGGTGATAGTTTCCAGAATACCGCGCGGGAAATTACCGAGGTGCGGGGTGAAAATCACCGGCGTTCCCAGGTGAGCGACGATCTCCGGATGGTGACGGTGGTTAAAGATGCCGTAAGGCTGCAGGCTCACTTCACAGAAGCTGGTGGTAACGCTGGCTTTACGTCCGGCGCCGCTTACGCCGCTGGTAGCGTTAATCACCGGCCACTGTGCATCGTTAAGCAGATCGCCTTCAATCAAAGGCTTGAGCGCCAGCTGAGCGGCCGTCGGATAGCAACCCGGCACCGCCACCAGCTGCGCCTCTTTAATCTTATCGTGGTTCCACTCGGCAAGACCGTAAACGGCTTTATCCAGCCACGCCTGATGCTGATGGCTGAAACCGTAATAGTGAGTGTAGAAGCCGTCATCGTTCACGCGGAACGCGCCGGAGAGATCAAACACTACACATCCGGCTTCAAGGAATTGCGGCGCTAAATCGTGGCTGACTTCGTGTGCCGTGGCGAGAAAGACCACATCGACTTTATCTGCCCACTCTGCCGCATCGCTCAGCGGCTGCAGCGGCAGATCAACCATGCCTTTCAGCTGTGGATGCAGATCAGAAAGTAATTTTCCGGCATCCGGGCTTTGCGCTGAAACCGCCAAAGCGGTTATGTTCATATGCGGATGGCGATTCAGGTAAGTGGCAAGCTCTACGCCAGCATAACCACTGGCACCAACGATCAGCGTATTCAACATCAGGCTGTATACCTTATTACAGTCACACGTATCGGGTCGCGGCCTTGCCCCGTTGCCCACGATGCCGTTTGCACACTTTTTCAGTTCACATGCAGACGACGTTAATGTATTTTTATTCACTATTAATGCATGAATATTGATACATCCTAACCCAAGGACCGTCAACAGTGAAGTCAAAAATTCCACCTTTTATCGAACTCTACCGCCAGCTGATTGCCACACCGTCAATCAGCGCTACCGACAGCGCGCTGGATCAGAGCAATGAAACTTTAATCAATTTGCTGGCGGGCTGGTTCCGCGATCTTGGCTTTAGCGTAGAAGTGCAGCCGGTACCGGGCACCCGGCATAAATTCAACATGCTGGCGCGCAGCGGCGACGGTGCCGGCGGCCTGCTGCTGGCTGGCCATACCGATACCGTGCCCTATGATGATGGCCGCTGGACGCGCGATCCTTTTACCCTGACCGAGCACGACAACAAGCTCTACGGCCTGGGCACTGCCGATATGAAAGGTTTCTTCGCTTTTATTCTGGATGCGATGCGTGATGTTGACGTGAAGACGCTGAGTAAACCGCTGTACATTCTCGCCACGGCGGACGAAGAGACCACCATGGCGGGCGCGAAGTACTTTTCAGAATCGACCCAACTCCGCCCGGACTGCGCCATTATCGGTGAGCCGACCTCGCTGAAGCCGGTGCGCGCGCATAAAGGCCACCTGTCGCATGCGATTCGTATACAGGGCCAGTCTGGTCACTCCAGCGATCCCGCACGCGGCGTGAACGCGATTGAACTGATGCATGAGTCGATCACCCATCTGATGCAGCTGCGTAACACGCTGAAAGAGCGCTACCACCACGACGGTTTCGCCATTCCTTACCCGACCATGAACTTTGGCCATATTCACGGCGGGGATGCTGCAAACCGCATCTGTGCCTGCTGCGAACTGCACATGGATATCCGTCCGCTGCCAGGTTTAACCCTGAGCGATCTGGACGGCTTACTCAACGAAGCGCTGGAACCGGTTAGCGCACGCTGGCCGGGGCGATTAACTGTAGGCGAGCTGCATCCACCGATTCCGGGTTACGAGTGCCCGGCCGATCACGAACTGGTGAAAGTCGTAGAGAAATTGCTGGGCGTGCCGACGGAGGTAGTGAACTACTGCACCGAAGCGCCCTTTATCCAGCAGTTGTGTCCGACGCTGGTATTAGGGCCAGGTTCCATTAATCAGGCACACCAACCTGATGAGTTTATTGATACTGCATTTATCAAGCCGACCCATGCGCTTATCACGCAGGTTGTGCAGCATTTCTGCCACTGATAAATAACAGATGGGGCATTTCACTGTTAAATCAGCAAAATGCCCCGTCATTATCCGGGATTTGATAATAAGAATAACTTATCCCGCTTCCCGTTCAGTAAATTCTTTGAATTTCCGTCAGTTAGCAACCTATTAGCGCTAATTTAAGTCAATTGACGAACCGGAAGAACCGTGGCTAGATAAAAGACGATGTTATGCCCGTTGGGTATAGGTTGATTAAAAAGACGATAAGGGTGTCAGGGTCACATGAACGAACAATATTCCGCAATGCGAAGTAATGTCAGTATGCTCGGCAAACTGCTCGGGGATACGATAAAGGATGCACTGGGAGAGAACATCCTCGATCGGGTGGAGACCATCCGCAAACTCTCTAAGTCATCCCGTGCAGGCAATGACACTCATCGTAAGGAGCTGCTCTCCACGCTGCAAAACCTCTCGAATGACGAGCTGCTACCGGTTGCGCGCGCCTTTAGCCAGTTCCTTAACCTGACCAACGTGGCTGAACAGTATCAAACCATCTCCCGCAGCGGCGACGGCGCTAACCACCCGGAATTGCTGAAAAAGACCTTTGAGCGCCTGCAGCAGCAGAGCGACCTCAGTGAACCGGCGATTCGCAAGGCGATTGAGGAGCTGTCGCTGGAGCTGGTGCTGACCGCGCATCCAACCGAGATCACCCGTCGCACGCTGATTCACAAGCTGGGTGAAGTAAACAGCTGCCTGAAGCAGCTCGACCACAGCGACATCTCCGATTACGAACGCAATCAGGTTATGCGCCGTCTGCGCCAGCTGGTGGCGCAGGCGTGGCACACCGATGAGATCCGTAAATACCGTCCAACGCCGGTAGATGAAGCCAAATGGGGCTTTGCGGTGGTGGAGAACAGCCTGTGGGAGGGCGTACCGGCATTCCTGCGTGAATTAAATCAGCAGGTGGAAGAGACCTTTGGGATTCAGCTGCCGGTGGATTTCGTGCCGATCAAATTTACGTCGTGGATGGGCGGCGACCGCGACGGCAACCCGAATGTGACGGCGCCGATTACCCGCCACGTGATGCAATTAAGCCGCTGGAAAGCCGCCGATCTCTTCCTGCGCGATATCGGCGTGCTGGTATCTGAGCTGTCGATGTCGGAGTGCAGCGATGAAGTCCGCGAACTGTGTGGCGATCCAGAGGCGATTGAGCCTTATCGCGTGATCCTGAAGCGTCTGCGCAGCCAGCTGACGAATACCCAGACCTACCTTGAACGTCGTCTGAAAGGTGAGCGCCTGCCGCGTCCGGCCGATCTGCTGGTCTCTAACGATCAGCTCTGGCAGCCGCTGTTTGCCATCTACCAGTCGCTGCAGCAGTGCGGCATGGGCATCATTGCCAATGGCCAGCTGCTGGATACGCTGCGCCGCGTGAAGTGCTTTGGCGTGCCGCTGGTGCGTATTGATATTCGTCAGGAGAGCACGCGCCACACCGAAGCGATTGCTGAAGTGACGCGCTACCTCGGCCTGGGGGATTATGAGAGTTGGTCAGAAGCGGACAAACAGGCGTTCCTGATCCGTGAGCTGAACTCCAAACGTCCGCTGCTGCCGCGCCAGTGGGAGCCGAGCGACAATACGCGTGAAGTGCTGGACACCTGCAAAGTGGCGGCAGAAGCCCCACAGGGTTCAATCGCGGCCTACGTAATCTCAATGGCGAAAACACCCTCCGACGTGCTGGCGGTGCATCTGCTGCTGAAAGAGGCCGGCATTCCTTATGCGATGCCGGTAGCGCCGCTGTTCGAAACTCTCGACGACCTGAACAACGCCAATGATGTGATGAGCCAGCTGCTGAATATTGACTGGTATCGCGGCTTTATCAACGGCAAGCAGATGGTGATGATTGGCTATTCCGACTCGGCGAAAGATGCCGGTGTGATGGCGGCCAGCTGGGCGCAGTATCAGGCGCAGGACGCGTTAATCAAAACCTGTGAAAAAGCCGGCATCACGCTGACGCTGTTCCACGGACGCGGTGGTTCAATTGGTCGCGGTGGCGCACCGGCACACGCGGCACTCCTGTCACAACCGCCAGGCAGCCTGAAGGGTGGCCTGCGCGTCACCGAACAGGGCGAGATGATTCGCTTTAAATATGGCCTGCCGGAAGTCACTATCGCCAGCCTGTCGCTCTATACCGGTGCGATTCTGGAAGCCAACCTGCTGCCACCGCCAGAGCCAAAGCGCGAGTGGCAGGAGATCATGAATAACCTCTCATCCCACTCCTGTGCGATGTACCGCGGTTATGTGCGTGAAAATCCGGACTTCGTGCCCTACTTCCGCTCGGCAACACCGGAGCAGGAGCTGGGCAAGTTGCCGCTTGGCTCACGCCCGGCCAAACGCCGGCCAACCGGCGGCGTGGAGTCGCTGCGCGCCATTCCATGGATCTTCGCCTGGACGCAAAACCGTCTGATGCTGCCGGCGTGGCTGGGTGCTGGCGCCGCGTTGCAGAAGGCGATGGATGAAGGCCATCAGGATCAGCTGGAAACCATGTGCAGCGAGTGGCCGTTCTTTGCCACGCGCCTCGGCATGCTGGAGATGGTGTTTGCGAAAGCGGACCTGTGGCTGGCCGAATATTACGATCAGCGCCTGGTGGATAAATCGCTGTGGCCGCTGGGCAGGCAGCTGCGTGACCAGCTGGATGCTGATATCAAAGCGGTGCTGACCATCGCTAACGATGCGCATCTGATGGCGGACCAGCCGTGGATCGCTGAATCCATCGCACTGCGTAACGTCTATACCGATCCCCTCAACGTATTACAGGCGGAGCTGCTGCATCGTGCGCGTGCGCAGGAAGCGCGCGGCGATGATGCCGATCCGCGCGTGGAGCAGGCGCTGATGGTGACTATCGCCGGTGTCGCCGCGGGCATGCGTAACACCGGTTAACCGCGACAAGCGTGATAACAGTGATCAGGCCAGCCCGCACAGGGGCTGGCTTTTTTTACATTATGCCTGGCGCAGACGGGCCGGCTGCATCCCTTTGACGGGCTTCTGGTAGTGCCAGTGCTGGCCCATGAGTTGATCGAGTTCATCACCGATTGCGCAGGAAAAGCCGGCGGCCGGCGTCAGGGTAATTTCACCAAACCATGGCTGCCCCTGCGCGATATACCAGTCAATGCGCGCATACTCCAGCTCACCCATCAACGGCACGCTTAACGCCAGCGCCTGCTGCAGCGCAGGCCGCAGAAGATTGAGTTCTTTGCTGGTTAGGGCATTAACGTAAAACCGATGCTGCATGTTGCCGTCAAAACGGCAGTCAATCATCTGCAGTACATACCAATAAGTGTTATCCGGCTGGCGAAACAGGTGAAATTTATAGTCGGTCAGATGCGTCTGCTCGCCCACTATGCGCTGCTCAACCACCAGACGGCGCGGGATCATGCTGTAATGATGTTCGCCCGCGTGCGCAGTGTAATCAGTCTCCAGCCAGCGCTGGAAAAGCTGTTGTGCCTGCTTCAGCCCTTCATCATCCGGCACCTCATCGAAGAAGTGCACCATGCCGGCGCCGTGAGTCGATTTTACCACCGTATCTTTCAGGTGAGATTGCAAAGCCGCCAGCTCCTCAACCTTATCCAGCACGCAAACCAGCGGGATCAAATATTGCTGACCAATCTTCGCGCTGACGTATTCACGCACCTGATATTTATCGGCCAGCAGCGGAAACCGGGCATTGCTATAGCAGTCATAGTGTTTCCGGCATAACGTTTTTTCATTAAACGTTTTAGGATTGCGCAGATTGGGCAATCGGCGAAAGGTTCTGCTATAAAAAATAACGTCACGCACGTGCCACGGTAAGAGTTTAAATCCTTTTTTAAGCCAGCTTTTCATTTTCCTTTCCTTAGAGTTAAAGCAGAGTAGTGAATCTTCCGGATTGCGCCCTGTGCGAAGAGATAATTAAACAGCGTCAGACCCAGCACCTCGGCAATAATTGTGCTGACAGCCGCGCCATAAAATCCCCACTGCCAGCTCAGCAGTGCGGTTAACGGCAGACTCAGCGCCATGAGCAGGAGTGATTTAATTGTGAGATAGCGGTAACCTGACAGGCGAATAATATAGCGATAGGCAATCGGCCCTAATGCCGAAAAAACAGAGGCCACGGATAATAAAATCAGCACTGGCCAGGCGTCCAGATATTGCTCGCCGTACAGAAAACTCAGCAGCGGGTATGCGCTCAATGCGAATGTCAGTGCAAAAAAAAGTGCCACGGGCAGAATAACACGATGCAGACGTGCAGCCTGGCGAGCCGCTTCCTGCTCATTTTTGCACTGGAAGATAGCGGTAAACGCTGACGTAATTAACGCGCCGGTGACAAAGGTCCAGCTGGTGGCCAGCGAGCTGGCAACAGAGTAGAGCCCGACGGCTTTACTGCCCGCCAGCCATGCCAGCACCAGCTGCGAAATTCGGCTGTATACCGCGACCGAAACAGAGGCGATCACCAGCGAAATCCCTGCGTGCAGCAGATAGCGGCGATAACGCTGCATGGCGCGCAGCGAAAGGCGAAACGTAAACAGCTTGCGGCTGGCGCAGTAGCGCACCAGCAGAGGCAGCAGCGTGGTCGCGATAACAGGCAGGCCGAGCCACTCCGGCGTCAGATGCAGCCATACCACACCAGAGCGCAGGGCAAACCCCAGTAATAATCCCATGCTGTTAACGATTGCATTATATTTAGATTGCAGCCGCGCGTTGTAATAGATTACGTAAATATCAAGGGTGCTGAACAGCGTGGCAACAAAGACCGCAATAAAGAAAAAGAGCGACTGCCGATCAACATGGAAATATTGCCATAGCAGCAGCGGCAGTGACAGCACGAGATAAATAATCATGCGCTGCAGCAATGTCGCGTGGATAAGTTTCATGCCGGAGCGGGGATTACGGGTAATGCGCTTAAATATAACGTTATCGCTGCCCATCTGCGCGGCGACCTGAATAATCTGAAACAGTGCAATCGCCAGCGCCAGCTGACCAAAAAGCGCCACGCCAATATATTTAGCGACAAAAGAGGTGATGAATATCAGACCGAACAGCGAAATTAACTTCTCTGAGATCATCCATAAAGCATTGCGCAGCTTCTTGCTACGAAATAACGTGCTGAGGTTCAAGATAGCATCCCGCCCAAATGAGTGGCGAAGATACTAAGCAGGAATGTTTACATCACACACAAGACGGGTCTGAAAATCACGTCTGAGCGGCAAGCGGAGAAAGCCGGGACGGGAACCGGCGTTCCCGTCTATTTTTTGCTGCGATTTTCAGGCAGCGGCCGGCGGGCGCACGCCCAGCGTATGGCAAATGGCATAGCTCATCTCAGCGCGGTTCAGGGTATAAAAGTGGAAGTCTTTAACGCCTTCACGCGACAGAATCTTCACCATATCCATCGCCACATTGGCGCCAACCATTTTGCGCGTCTCCGGATCATCATCCAGTCCGGCAAACATCGCACTCATCCAGCCCGGCACGCGTACGTTGGTCATGGCGGCAAAGCGCTGCAGCTGTTTGAAGTTGGAGACCGGCAGAATGCCCGGCACGATTTCAACGTCGATGCCGGTGGCGACACAGCGGTCGCGGAAGCGCAGGTAACTCTCCACATCGAAGAAAAACTGTGTAATCGCGCGGCTGGCACCGGCATCAATTTTACGCTTCAGGTTGATCAGGTCAGCCTGTGCGCTTTTCGCCTCCGGATGCACTTCCGGATAGGCCGCAACGGAGATATCAAACTCGCCCACCTCTTTTAGCAGTGCCACCAGATCGGCACCGTACATCTCAGGTTTGCCGCTGCCCGGCGGCAAATCACCGCGCAGCGCTACGATATGACGAATCCCGCTCTCCCAGTAATCGCGCGCGATGCCGCGCAGCTCTTCGCGTGTGGCGTCGATGCAGGTCAGATGGGGAGCCGCTTCCAGACCGGTACGATCTTTAATGCCTTTGATAATGCTGTGCGTGCGGTCACGTTCACCGGAGTTCGCGCCATAGGTCACCGACACAAATTTCGGCTTCAGGATGCTAAGCCGATCGATAGAGCTCCAGAGGGTATCTTCCATTTCGCTGGTACGTGGCGGGAAAAACTCAAAAGAGACATTAATTTGCCCGTTCAGCTCAGCCAGGCTCTGATTCAGCGCTTCGCGCTGATTGGCGTGAAAGAAACTCATTCTGTTACCTCTTCACAATCGATTAATTTGCCGCCCGTAAACATCCATACGTTTAGACGTCCAGATGCACAAAATGAACGATTCTCATGATGGCGTCAACAGAAAATTACTCAACGGGCGTGACAAATACTCACGCGTGGTGAATGCGCTTCATTTACTCAACAATGACGGGAAAACGCAGACGGCGAGTGCCGTCTGCGAACAGAAGAGAGTTACAGCAGTTGCGCGAGGCGATTGATATCTGATTGCAGCGCGCCGGCGGTCACGTCGCGGCCCGCGCCCGGCCCGCGAATCACCAGCGGATTGTCGCGATACCAGCGGCTCTCAATAGCGAACACGTTATCGCACGGCAGCAGCGAGGCCAGCGGATGCTCCGGGCGCACCGCTTCAACACCAACGCGCGCTTTACCATTGGCATCGAAACGCGCGACATAACGCAGCACCAGCCCCATCTCCTGTGCCGCTTCGAAGCGCTGCAGCATCTGGTCATTCAGCTCCTCTGCGTTTTCGAAGAAGTGATCGATAGACTCATCTTCGCAGGAGGGCGGCACCAGCGACTCCACGCGCACCTGATCCGGCTCGATATCGTAGCCCGCTTCACGCGCCAGAATCACCAGCTTGCGCATTACATCCTGACCGGAGAGATCCACGCGCGGATCGGGTTCCGTTAAGCCCTGCTGCCACGCCTGATCGACCAGCTCGCTAAACGGCACGGTGCCATCAAATTGCAGGAACAGCCATGACAGCGTGCCGGAGAAAATGCCGCTAATGGCGAGAATGCTGTCACCGCTTTCACGTAAGTCGCGCACGGTATGGTTAACCGGCAGGCCGGCGCCCACGGTGGCGTTATACAGCCAGTGACGCCCGGTTTTGGCGAACGCGTCGCGCACCTGGCGCCAGCTCTGGCTGCTTGCCGCGCCGGCCACTTTATTCGCGCTGATGACATGAAAACCGTGGCTGGCGAAATCGTGATACTGCTGCGCCAGCGGCGCGCTGGCGGTCACATCCAGCACCACTAAATCATCAAACGGGTGCGCACGCATCCACAGGAACAGCGACTCTTCGTCGCGCTCTTCTGCTTCATCATCAAAGAACGCCAGCGCCCGGCTGGCATCCAGCCCCTCATAGCTCAGCAGGCTGCGACGGCTGTCTGCTACGCCCGCCAGCACATACTCAAAGCCAGTGCGCGCCGAAAGGGTCTCCTGCTCGCGGGCGAACAGCTCCAGCCAGCGTGAACCGATATTGCCCTTACCAAACAGCATCAGGCCAATACGCTTTTCGGCGCGGAACAGCGATTGGTGCAATCCCTGAATCAGGTGCTGCGTCGGCCCGACGCGCAGTACCGCGACCACGCTGATGTGATCTTCCGACTGCCAGACAAACTCCACGGGCTGATCTTTAATCTGCTGCCAGAAACGATGGCTGTGCAGCGGATTACGCGTTACGCCTGCACCAACCAGCGCCACCAGCGCCAGGCCGTCGCGCAGCTGCAGATGTCCGGGCAGTGCCGCATCCTGCAGCAGGTTAAAGGCGCTGTTGACCACTTCGGAGGTGTAACACAGCTGCAGCAGACGACGATCCGGATGCACGCCGATGGCCAGCGGGCGCAGCTGCGCGCGCTTCAGCAGCAAGTCGATCTCTTTCTGCTGCATGGCAAAATCATGATTATCCGGAATCAGGATCTCCACCAGGCACACATCGTCGTGGCTGGTGACAATCCGCGCGCCGGTACCGGATGCCAGCACGCGCTCAATACGTGTAGAGCCCTGTTCGGCTGATAGCTGCAGCGCAGCTGTAAATCGATATCGCTGTTTGAAACCGGCTGCAGCGTACGGGTGTGCAGCACCGGTGCGGCCAGACGCGCCAGCTCACTGGCTTCATCCAGACGCAACAGTGGCAGCAGGCAGGCATCGGAGACTTTACGCGGATCGGCACTGTAAACGCCCGCCACATCGCTCCAGATGGTTACGCGGCCAGCGCCGGCCAGCGCGCCAATCTGCGTGGCCGAATAGTCAGAACCGTTACGCCCCAGCAGCACGGTTTCTCCCGCTTCGCTGCGGCTGATAAAGCCGGTTACCACCAGACGCTTATGCGGGTGCTGGGCCAGCAGCCCCTGCAACAGCGGCCAGGATTTCCCCTCATCCACCTGCGGCTGCGCAGCGCGTTCGGCGCGCAGAAAATCACGCGCGTCCAGCCAGGCGGCTTCAATATCGTGCTGATTGAGCACGGCGGCCATGAGCCGCGCAGACCAGATCTCACCGTGACCGACCACTTCAGCATACACGGCATCGGTGATCGCGCCGTCGAGCAGCGCGGCAAGCCGCTCCAGATCGCGGATAAACGCAGCGGTCAGGGTTTCGGCAAATTCAGCAGGCAGTAGCGCAGCAATGAGTTCGCTGTGATAGCGCCGTAACGCCTGTTGCACCTGATGAGCAGATAAGCGATCGCTCTGGCTCAGTTTGAGCCAGCTAATCAGCTGGTTGGTGGTACTGCCCGCGGCAGAGACCACCATTAAGTCGCCTGGCTGGCTGTAGTCCGCCATGATGCTGGCCACGCGCTGATAGCACCGGGCGTCTGCCAGGCTACTGCCCCCGAATTTATGCAACTGTCTGGTTGGCGTTCCCGCGCCTGCTGAAATCGTCATGCTTACCCCTCGGCTGCGATCCTGAATGCATTATCCAGGTCGGCGATTAAATCTTCGTGATCTTCAATTCCGACAGAAATACGCAGTAGCGTTTCTGAAATGCCTGCTGCGGCACGCGCTTCTGCCGACATGCCGGCGTGCGTCATGGTGGCCGTGTGTGAAATCAGGCTCTCAACACCGCCAAGTGATTCGGCCAGCGTAAACAGCTGCAGCGCTTTCAGGAAACGGCGCAGGCGTGCTTCATCGGCATCAATCTCAAAACTGAGCATGGCGCCAAACCCACGCTGCTGGCGCACCGCGAACTCATGCCCCGCATTCTCAGGCAGTGACGGATGATACAATTTTTTCACCAGCGGTTGCTGCCGGAGATACTCCACAATTGCCAGCGCATTACGCTGGGCTGCCGCAATTCGTGGTGCCAGCGTACGCAGACCGCGCAGCAGCAGATAGCTATCAAACGCGGCGCCGGTTACACCAATATTATTCGCCCACCAGGCAAGGTCTGTCGCAACGGCCGGATCTTTCGCAATCACCGCGCCCGCCACCACATCTGAGTGGCCGTTCAGGTACTTGGTGCAGGAGTGCACCACCAGGTCGGCGCCCAGCGCCAGCGGGTTCTGCAAGGCCGGACTCAGGAAGGTGTTATCCACCACGCTGATGGCGCCGGCTTCGCGTGCAGCCTGACAGATAGCGGCGATATCCACTACGCGCAGCAGCGGATTGCTTGGGCTCTCCACCAGCACCAGCTTGGGTTTTTCAGCCAGCGCGGCAGCCAGCGCCGCCTGATCGCCCTGATCGACAAACTTCACGCGATAAGCACCGCGCTTGCTCAGACTATCAAACAGGCGATAGCTGCCGCCGTAGCAGTCATGTGGCGCGACCAGCAGATCGCCCGGCTTCAGGAACACCGTCGTCACCAGATGAATCGCCGACATGCCCGTATTCGTCAGTACGGCACCCGCACCACCCTCCAGCTCCGCCAGCGCGCGTTGTACCACATCGCGCGTCGGATTACCGCGACGCGAGTAGTCATGCGCACGAGGTTCATTGAAATCAAGGAAGTTATAGGTGCTGGAGAGGTGAATCGGCGGGACAACGCAGCCATATTGCTCGTCATCATTCAAACCGCTGCGTACTGCGATGGTTGCCTGTTTACGCGTCATGGTGCTTACTGTTCCTGAAGTGTAATAAAGAAGTGGCCACAGGATAACATTCCGCAACTGGACGTCAATACATCTGGACATCTAAATGTCTTAGCGTATAGATTGAGCAAAGCCCCAATACCCGCTAAAATTACGCGTCATCGCCTGGTGTTCAGCGCGCTTTCCTGTGAAAAGTGATGGTTAAGCATAAAACCGGCAGTTTAAGCGGTCAGGCATCGAAAAATCGGGCATAATCAACGGATTTCCCCATATTCAACTTTTTATTGATTAAGGTACCCCATGGCTGAATGGAACGGCGAATATATCAGCCCTTACGCTGAACACGGTAAGAAGAGCGAGCAGGTTAAGAAGATTACGGTTTCTATCCCGCTGAAAGTGCTGAAAATTTTAACGGATGAGCGTACCCGCCGTCAGGTCAATAACCTGCGTCACGCCACCAACAGTGAACTGCTGTGTGAAGCCTTTCTACATGCGTTTACCGGCCAGCCGCTGCCGAACGATGTTGATTTACGCAAAGAGCGCAGCGATGAGATTCCGGAAGAAGCGAAGCAGATAATGCGAGAGATGGGCATCGATCCCGATACCTGGGAGTACTGAAGCCAGAAATAAAAAAACCCAGCCGAGGCTGGGTTTTTTCTTGCTTCCGAATCGTAAAGACTCGATGGCAAATAATCTTATTTTTTGCTGCCTGGGATGCTGAAACGCTTGTTGAAGCGATCAACGCGACCACCAGAGTCAACAACACGCTGCTTACCGGTGTAGAACGGGTGGCATTTGCCGCACACGTCCAGGTTCAGCGTACCGGTCATGGTAGAGCGGGTGTTGATCACGTTACCGCAAGAGCAGGTAATGGTCACAGCTTCGTATTTCGGGTGAATACCTTGTTTCATGGGAGAACCTCATAAAAGGCCGTGTCGCTCTCCGTGCCAGGCGAACCTGCACAGCACCACACGCGGTTAATAAAATGTGTATGCTCTGACGAGTAATCTCATCAAAGGCGGCATAGTATACAGAAATTGAGCGCTTCTGGCAAATCTCTGTGCGCTGGCCCCGACTGAAGAGGCGCGGTCAGCGCCCCGGCGTTTCGCACTATGACGGGGATTGCGTCAGCGTGTACACTACTTCTCCTTATGACAGAACCGGATAGAGATCGTCATGCCCGTTGTTCAGGTTGCCCTGCCCGTGCCACTGCCCCGCCTGTTTGACTACCTGCTGCCCGCCGATGCGCCACAGCCGGTGGCTGGCGCGCGCGTGAGCGTGCCGTTCGGTAATCGTAAAATGATTGGCATTGTGGTCGGCGTGCGGGAAACCAGCGACCTGCCGCTTGCACAGCTCAAACAGATTGATGCGCTGCTCGACAGTGACAGCCTGTTCGCACCGGCGCTGTGGCGCATTCTTAACTGGGCCGCCGGCTACTACCACTCGCCGCTGGGTGAAGTGCTCAGCCATGCGCTGCCTGTTCTCCTGCGCCAGGGCAAACCGGCGCAGGACACACCGCTGTGGCAGTGGGTGGTCAGCGAGGCCGGCCGCGAAACGGCGCTGGAGAGCCTGAAACGTGCGCCAAAGCAGCAGCAGGCGCTGGCCGCCCTGCGTCAGCAACCGCTCTATCGCCATCAGGTCAGCGAACACGATCTGACGGATGCTGCTCTACAGGCGCTGCGCGCCAAAGGCCTGTGCGACCTGCGCGAGCATGCGCCACAGCATGTTGACTGGCGCGACACGTTTGCCGTTAAAGGTGAACGCCTGCGTCTGAACACCGATCAGGCAATGGCGGTAGGCGCAATGCGCAGCGAAGATGACCGCTACGCGGCCTGGCTGCTGGCAGGCATCACCGGTTCAGGTAAAACCGAGGTCTATCTTAGCGTGCTGGAAAACGTGCTGGCGCGCGGCAAACAGGCGCTGGTCCTGGTGCCGGAGATTGGTCTGACGCCGCAAACCATCGCCCGCTTCCGTGAGCGCTTCGATGCGCCCGTCGATGTACTGCACTCGGCGCTGAATGACAGCGAGCGCCTGGCGGTATGGCTGCGTGCGCGCAGCGGTGAAACGGCCATTGTTATCGGTACGCGTTCGGCGCTATTCACCCCGCTGGCGCGCCCGGGCGTGATTATTATTGATGAAGAGCACGACAGCTCCTACAAGCAGCAGGAGGGCTGGCGCTATCAGGCACGCGATCTGGCCGTCTTCCGCGCGCACGAAGAGAATATCCCGATTGTGATGGGCTCCGCGACGCCCGCGCTGGAGACGCTGCACAACGTGCGCGTTGGCAAGTATCGCCAGCTCAATCTCACCAAACGTGCCGGTAATGCTAAACCGGCCCTGCAACAGCTGATCGATTTAAAAGGCCAGCAGCTAAAAGGTGGGCTGGCGCCGGCGCTGCTCGGCAAAATGCGCCAGCATTTACAGGCGGATAATCAGGTGCTGCTGTTCCTGAACCGCCGCGGCTTCTCGCCTGCGCTGATGTGCCACGACTGCGGCTGGCTGGCCGAGTGCCAGCGCTGCGACAGTTATTACACGCTGCATCAGCACTATCGCCAGCTGCGCTGCCACCATTGCGACAGCCAGCGCCCGCTGCCGCACCAGTGCCCGGGCTGCGGTTCTACGCATCTGATGCCGGTTGGCGTCGGAACAGAACAGCTGGAGCAGCAGCTCAGCACGCTGTTCCCCGACGTGCCGGTATCGCGCATCGATCGCGACACCACCAGCCGCAAAGGCGCCCTGGAGCAGCATCTGGCCGACGTGCATCGCGGCGGCGCACGCATCCTGGTGGGCACCCAGATGCTGGCGAAAGGCCACCATTTTCCGGATGTCACGCTGGTGTCACTGCTGGACGTAGATGGCGCACTCTTCTCCGCTGATTTTCGCGCTGCCGAACGCTTCGCTCAGCTCTATACGCAGGTTGCCGGCCGTGCGGGCCGCGCTGGTAAGCAGGGCGAAGTGCTATTGCAGACGCATCATCCGGAACATCCGCTGCTGCAAACGCTGCTGCATCGCGGCTACTTTGCCTTTGCCGATCAGACTCTGCTGGAGCGTCAGGCGGTACAGCTGCCGCCGTGGACCAGCCACGCCCTGTTCCGCGCGGAAGATCTCGATAACGCACAGGCAGCAGAATTTCTGATGCAGCTGCGCAATCTGCTGGAAGCCAGCCCGTTAAAAGATGACGCGATGTGGCTGATGGGGCCGGTGCCGGCACTGGCGCCCAAGCGCAGCGGCCGCTGGCGCTGGCAGTTGCTGTTGCAGCACCCTTCACGCAAACGCCTGCAGCAGCTGCTGACGGGATCTCTGCCGCTGATCGCCACCCTGCCCGCCGCGCGCAAGGTGAAATGGACGCTGGATATTGACCCGACCGAGAGTTAAGCCCCGCCACATCTGCGAGCCAGATCGAAAAAAGTCGCACAAGTCACAATTTTTATGCAAATTAAGTAACAACCTCACCCGGCGTTGGGTTAACAATAGTGCCCGGCCCGGCTGAAGCCCGGCAATGTCAGGAAATCAATGCGCTGTACCGCGTCAGGAGTTATACGTTGGACCAGAAGCAACCCTCATCTACAGCCACCATGAAAGATGTGGCCGAGCAAGCCGGCGTATCAACCGCCACGGTTTCTCGTGCGTTGATGAACCCGGAAAAGGTCTCTGCCGCCACCCGGCAGAAAGTGGAACAGGCCGTGATTGCAGTGGGTTATGCTCCGCACGGCCTGGCGCGCAATGCCAAACGCGGCGACACGCAAACCATTCTGGTGATTGTGCCGGACATCTGCGATCCCTTCTTCAGTGAAATTATTCGCGGCGTCGAAGTGACGGCGGCGCAGGAGGGCTATCTGGTGCTGATTGGTGACTGCGCCCATCAGGATCAGCAGGAAAAAACCTTCCTGAACCTGATGCTGACGCGTCAGATCGATGGCATGGTGCTGCTCGGTTCACAACTGCCGTTCGACGCGGGCCTTGAGGATCAGCGCAATCTGCCGCCCATGGTGATGGGCAATGAATTTGCGCCGGAGATGGCGCTGCCTACCGTCCACATTGATAACCTGACGGCGGCGTTTGAAGCGGTCAACCATCTGCTGCAGCTCGGCCATCGCCAGATCGCCTGCATCACCGGGCCGGAACATGTGCCGCTCAGCCAGTATCGGCTGCAGGGCTATATTCAGGCGCTACGCCGCAGCAATATCGCGATTGACGCAAATTTTATCGTGCGCGGTGATTTTACCTTTGAAGCGGGTGCCAGTGCGCTGAAGCAGTTAATGAGCCTGCCGCAGCCGCCCAAAGCGATCTTCTGCCATAGCGACCTGATGGCGCTGGGAGCCATCAATCAGGCGCGTAAGCTGGGCATGCGTATTCCGCAGGATCTGTCGGTGGTGGGGTTTGATGATATCGAGCTGGCGCAATATTACGATCCGCCATTAACCACGGTGGCCCAGCCGCGTTTTGAGATTGGCCGCGAAGCGATGTTGCTCCTGCTCGATGAGTTGCAGGGCAAGCGCGTCAGCAGCGGTTCACGCCTGCTGGATGCGGAGTTGCGCGTACGCGGCAGTACCGCGCCAGCGACAAAACGCGAAAAATAAGCAGTGAAGCCGCGCATTTTCAGCAGATTCTGAAGGCAGACTCTGCTGGTCAAAGTTCCAGCCCTTGAGTAACATGGCGCATTCCTTGCCGGGCAAAATTAACACCACATTTACACGCCCGCTGGCATTTTTTGAAGGGTATCAGAACGAAAGTGGCACAGAGAGATTACGTAGGCCGCGGGCGTTCAACAGGGACGCGTGGCAAAAAACCCGCAGGCCGCAGCAAAAAAAGTAAAGGCGGCTCCGGCACGTCCAAGCTGATGATCGTACTGGCTGCGGCCGTACTGGTCACCTTTGCCGGTGGTTTATGGTTCATCTCGCATCATAAGAAAGAAGAGACATCGGTTATTCCGAATCATAAAGCCAACGGCAACGGTCTGCCGCCTAAGCCAGAAGAGCGCTGGAAATATATCAAAGAGCTGGAGAACCGGCAGGTCACGGTGCCCTCGCCTACCGAGCCCTCTGCCGGCGGAGAGATCAAGTCACAAACTCAGCTGACGGATGAGCAGCGCCAGTTGCTGGAGCAGATGCAGGCCGATATGCGCCAGCAGCCGACGCAGCTGAATGAGGTGCCGTGGAATGAGCAGACGCCGGCACAGCGCCAGCAGACGTTGCAGCGTCAGCAGCAGGCTCAACAGCAGCAACAGCAGCTACAACGTCAGCAGCAACTCTTACAGCAGCAGCAGCGCCAGCAACAGCAACAGCAACAGCAACAGCAGGCCGCACGACAGCAGCAGCAAGCCGCACCGGTAAGCCGTGAGCCTGTGCAGCAGCCGAAGCCGCAGGAAACCGCGAAAGCCAAACCGGAAACGAAAGCCTCTTCCCAACGCTGGATGGTGCAGTGTGGTTCATTCAAAGGCACCGATCAGGCGGAGTCCGTCCGGGCCGGTCTGGCCTTTGAGGGCTTTGAGAGCCGGATTACCACCGGTGGCGGCTGGAATCGTGTGGTGATTGGGCCGTTTAAAGATCGTAGCAGCGCGGATAGCACCGTTAAGCGCCTGCACAGCGCCGGCCACGGCAGCTGTATTCCTCTCGCGCTGTAATCGCGCCCTCACCCCGGCAATTTGCAGCATCAGAAATTGCCGGGGGTTGAAACCCTCCTGGATTGCCCCATATCTGGTTGCATGACACGCCGCGCACAGTGCGTGGCGTTCCTTTTCTACTGCAACAAGGGGTCTGCCCGTGACAACAATAGTAAGTGTACGACGCAACGGCCGGGTCGTGATTGGCGGTGATGGCCAGGCAACGCTCGGCAATACCGTGATGAAAGGCAACGTTAAAAAGGTGCGTCGTCTTTACAACGACAAAGTGATCGCTGGTTTCGCTGGCGGCACCGCAGATGCCTTCACCCTGTTTGAACTGTTTGAGCGTAAGCTGGAGATGCACCAGGGCCATCTGGTGAAAGCGGCGGTCGAACTGGCGAAAGACTGGCGTACCGATCGCATGCTGCGCCGTCTGGAAGCGCTGCTGGCGGTAGCCGATGAGAACTCCTCGCTGATCATTAGCGGTAACGGCGACGTCATCCAGCCTGAGAATGACCTGATTGCTATCGGTTCCGGTGGGCCTTACGCCCAGGCAGCCGCGCGCGCGCTGCTGGAGAACACCGAGATTGGTGCTCACGATATCGTTGAAAAGGCACTGAATATTGCCGGAGATATCTGCATTTACACCAACCACAATATTAACTTCGAAGAATTACCGTCCAAGGCGTAAGGATCAAAACCATGTCTGAGATGACTCCACGCGAGATTGTCAGCGAGCTTAACCGCTTTATCATCGGCCAGGACGGCGCCAAAAAAGCTGTCGCGATTGCCCTGCGTAACCGCTGGCGTCGCATGCAGCTCGACGAAGAGCTGCGTCACGAAGTGACCCCGAAAAATATCCTGATGATTGGTCCGACGGGCGTCGGTAAAACCGAGATCGCCCGCCGCCTGGCCAAACTGGCGAACGCGCCTTTTATCAAAGTGGAAGCCACCAAGTTCACCGAAGTGGGTTATGTCGGCAAAGAGGTCGATTCGATTATCCGTGACCTGACAGACTCTGCGATCAAAATGGTGCGTAGTCAGGCGATTGAGAAGAACAAGTATCGCGCTGAAGAGATGGCTGAAGAGCGCATTCTTGATGTGCTGATTCCGCCCGCGAAGAACAACTGGGGCCAGCCAGAGCAGGCGGCTGAACCTTCAGCGGCGCGTCAGTCTTTCCGCAAAAAACTGCGTGAAGGCCAGCTGGATGATAAAGAGATTGAGATTGACCTCGCGGCCTCATCTGCGGGCGTAGAGATCATGGCGCCGCCGGGCATGGAAGAGATGACCAGCCAGCTGCAGTCGATGTTTCAGAACCTGGGCGGTCAGAAACAGAAACCGCGCAAGCTGAAGATCAAAGACGCGATGAAGCTCTTGATTGAAGAAGAAGCGGCCAAGCTGGTTAACCCGGAAGAGCTGAAACAGGATGCTATCGATGCGGTTGAGCAGCACGGTATCGTGTTTATCGACGAAATCGACAAAATCTGTAAGCGTGGCGGCCAGTCATCTGGTCCTGATGTTTCACGCGAAGGCGTACAGCGCGATCTGCTGCCGCTGGTAGAGGGTTGCACCGTATCGACGAAACACGGCATGGTGAAAACGGACCACATTCTGTTTATTGCGTCCGGCGCCTTCCAGGTTGCCAGCCCATCGGATTTGATTCCGGAGCTGCAGGGTCGTCTGCCGATTCGCGTTGAACTGCAGGCGCTGACGGTAAATGACTTCGAGCGCATCCTGACCGAACCAAATGCGTCTGTCACCGTACAGTACAAAGCGCTGATGGGCACTGAAGGCGTGAACGTAGAGTTTACCGAAGAGGGCATTCGTCGTATCGCGGAAGCGGCATGGCAGGTGAATGAAACCACCGAAAACATCGGTGCGCGTCGTCTGCATACGGTGCTGGAGCGTCTGATGGAGGATATCTCCTATGACGCCAGCGATCGTCACGGCGAGTCCATCACCATCGATGCCGAGTACGTCGGTAAGCATCTGGATGTACTGGTGGCCGACGAAGATCTCAGCCGCTTCATCCTGTAAGGATTTTGCCATTATGCACCGCCCGGCCTCTGTGCCGGGCTTTTTTTACGCAGGATATTGATGCAGCGCTTTTTTTAGCCGCTGATGATTTTGCCAACAATCGCCAGATAGCGATATACTTACCGCTCCTGTGGCAAACAGACGAAAACCCTATGAAATACGATACATCTGAACTCTGTGACATCTACCATGAAGAAGTGAATGTTGTTGAACCGCTTTTTTCGAACTTTGGTGGGCGCACCTCATTCGGTGGTCAAATTACCACAGTGAAATGTTTCGAAGATAACGGCCTGCTTTACGACCTGCTTGAAGAGAACGGTCGCGGTCGCGTGCTGCTGGTCGACGGCGGTGGCTCGGTGCGTCGCGCGCTGGTGGATGCACAGCTGGCTCGTCTGGCAGCGCAAAATGAGTGGGAAGGTATCGTGGTCTACGGCTCTGTGCGTCAGGTTGACGAACTGGAGGAGCTGGAGATCGGCATTCAGGCCATTGCAGCGATTCCGGTTGGTGCTGCGGGTGAAGGCATCGGTGAGAGCGATGTTCGCGTCAACTTTGGCGGCGTCACTTTCTTCTCTGGCGACCATCTCTATGCCGACAACACTGGCATTATCCTGTCTGAAGACGCTCTCGATATCGAGTAAGCGGCAAACAAAAACGGGTGCCGCAGCACCCGTCGGTTCAAGCCTGGGAACTTAAACCTCTTCCATTTTTCCCAGGAGTGCACGCAGACGTTCCTGCCATACGTGCTGCTCCTCTTTCAGATGCTGGTTTTCACGCACCAGCGCATCCTGGTTGCCGGAAGCCTGGCTGACTTCGTTCTTCAGCGTGTTGTTCTGCTCTTTCAGCTCTTCAATTTCCATCTGCAGCAGGGTGATAGTATCAATCGCCTGCTGTACCTTCGCTTCCAGTTTCTCGAATACTTCAAATGACATCTTTCTGACCTCTCCTAAATCTTGCAAGGCGTTGATAGCGCTGGCGCTGCGTTTAAAATGCTGCGTTCAGCCACGATGTCCCGATTGTATGTAGCGAAACCCGGCAAGTCCAGCGGCACAAGGCCTGGGCGGGGAGTCTGTAACACTTTTCAGTTAATGCTTAAAAAAACGCTCGTGTTCGCGCATTTTACGCGCAGCTACAGCGCCAGTCAGCGATGCAGGCGGGTTCCCGGGCCTTAAAGAACGGTAAAAGACGCGAAAACGCGCATTTTTATGACACAGTACACAGATTTTAAGTTCGCTATTTCTCGTTTATGCTCGTTAACGATAAATTCACATCAACCCTACATTAGAGCTGGGCGACTCAAGGATTGAGAACAAAAACTGATAAAATTTAACCTCGCTTCAGGAATTCTATTATGAGTCAGACAACGAACACACTAAAAGGTCAGTGCATCGCCGAATTTCTCGGTACCGGTTTGATCATCTTTTTTGGTGCGGGCTGTGTGGCTGCACTGAAACTGGCCGGTGCCGCATTCGGTCAGTGGGAAATTTGTATTATCTGGGGTCTTGCTGTCTCCATGGCGGTCTATCTGAGCGCTGGCGTATCGGGTGCGCATCTTAATCCGGCGGTGACCGTCGCATTATGCCTGTTTGCTAACTTCGAGGCCGCAAAGTCATTCCGTACATCCTGGCACAAGTCGCCGGTGCATTCTGTGCCGCCGCGCTGGTCTACGGCCTCTACTACAATTTGTTCTTTGATTATGAAGCGGGCCACCAGATGGTGCGCGGCAGCGTGCAGAGCCTCGACCTGGCCGGCATCTTCTCAACCTATCCGAACCCGCACATTACTGTCGGGCAGGCATTCCTGGTTGAGATGGTGATTACTGCCGTACTGATGGCCGTTATCATGGCGCTGACGGACGACGGCAACGGCGTACCGCGCGGTCCGCTGGCCCCGCTGCTGATTGGTCTGCTGGTTGCGGTTATCGGTGGTTCGATGGGCCCGCTCACTGGCTTCGCCCTGAACCCGGCGCGTGACTTCGGTCCAAAACTGTTCGCCTTCTTTGCAGGCTGGGGTGATGTCGCCTTTACCGGTGGGAAAGATATCCCTTACTTCCTGGTGCCGATCTTTGGCCCACTGGTCGGTGCCTGCCTCGGTGCCTTCGGTTACCGTGCGCTGATTGGCCGTCACCTGCCCGTCAACCTGGCGGAAGTGACAAAAACAGAAAAACCGGTCGCACGCGCTGAGCAGCGTAAAGCGTAAGTTTCATTATTAATCATCAGGAAACCATAATGACTACGACAGATAAAAAATACATTGTCGCGCTCGATCAGGGCACAACCAGCTCACGTGCGGTGGTGCTTGATCATGACGCCAACATCGTCGCCGTCTCACAGCGCGAATTCACCCAGATCTACCCGAAAGCGGGCTGGGTTGAGCATGACCCGATGGATATCTGGGCTTCACAGAGCTCCACGCTGGTTGAAGTGCTGGCACACGCCGACATCAGCTCCGATCAGATCGCAGCGATTGGTATCACCAACCAGCGTGAAACTGCCATCGTCTGGGACAAAGAGTCTGGTAAGCCAATTTATAACGCTATTGTCTGGCAGGATCCGCGCACAGCCGATTACTGTAACAAGCTTAAGAAAGAGGGTCTGGAAGAGTATATCCAGCACACCACCGGTCTGGTGATTAACCCGTACTTCTCCGGTACCAAAGTGAAGTGGATTCTCGACCACGTTGAAGGCGCGCGTGAGCGGGCTAAACGCGGCGAGCTGCTGTTCGGTACGGTGGATACCTGGCTGATCTGGAAAATGACGCAAGGGCGCGTACACGTTACCGACCATACCAACGCCTCACGTACCATGATGTACAACATTCACAAGCTGGAGTGGGATGAGCGCATGCTCGAGATCCTGGATATTCCGCGTGAAATGCTGCCGGAAGTGAAAGGCTCTTCAGAAGTGTATGGCCAGACCAACATTGGGGGTAAAGGCGGTACGCGTATCCCTATCGCCGGTATCGCTGGCGACCAGCAGGCTGCGCTGTATGGCCAGCTGTGTGTACAGCCGGGTATGGCGAAAAACACCTACGGTACTGGCTGCTTCATGCTGATGAACACCGGCACCGAAGCCGTGACCTCAACCCACGGCCTGCTGACCACTATCGCCTGCGGCCCGCGCGGTGAAGTGAACTATGCGCTGGAAGGAGCGGTATTTATCGGTGGCGCCTCTATTCAGTGGCTGCGTGATGAGATGAAGCTGATCAGTGACTCTACTGACTCTGAATACTTCGCCATGAAGGTGAAAGACACCAACGGCGTCTATATGGTGCCAGCCTTTACCGGCCTCGGCGCACCGTACTGGGATCCGTATGCACGCGGTGCCATCTTCGGCCTGACGCGCGGCGCCAACGCTAACCACATCATTCGCGCCACGCTGGAATCCATTGCTTACCAAACGCGTGACGTGCTGGAAGCGATGCAGAACGATGCGGGCACCCGTCTGCAATCACTGCGCGTGGATGGCGGTGCGGTAGCCAACAACTTCCTGATGCAGTTCCAGTCCGATATTCTCGGTACGCGCGTTGAGCGTCCGGAAGTACGTGAAGTTACCGCGCTGGGTGCTGCTTACCTTGCCGGTCTGGCGGTCGGTTTCTGGAACGATCTGGAAGAAGTTCGCGCCAAAGCTGTGGTGGAGCGTGAGTTCCGTCCAAGTATTGAAACCACCGAACGTAACGTCCGTTATGCCGGCTGGAAGAAAGCCGTTAAGCGCGCCCAGGCATGGGAAGACGAAGAGTAACAATCTGTCCGCCCGCGGCGCCCTGCCGCGGGTTTTCCCGTCCCGATCCCCGCTGTGCTACACTGCCTGCCTGTTTTTTGTCAGGTGCAACCATGAAACGAGAACTCGCGATTGAATTTTCCCGTGTGACCGAAGCCGCCGCATTGGCGGGCTATCACTGGTTAGGACGCGGCGACAAGAATGCGGCTGATGGCGCCGCCGTGAACGCCATGCGCATTATGCTTAATACCATCGATATCGACGGCCAGATTGTGATCGGTGAAGGCGAAATTGACGAAGCGCCGATGCTGTACATCGGTGAAAAGGTCGGGAGCGGACGCGGCGATGCGGTGGATATCGCTGTTGACCCGATCGAAGGCACGCGCATGACGGCAATGGGCCAGGCCAACGCGCTGGCGGTGCTGGCAGTGGGTGACAAAGGCAGCTTCCTGCACGCACCTGATATGTATATGGAGAAGCTGATTGTCGGGCCCGGCGCGCGCGGTGCCATTGACCTCAGCCTGCCTCTTGAGGCCAACCTGAAAAACATCGCCATGGCGTTGGATAAGCCGCTCAGCCAGTTAACGGTCTCAATTCTGGCGAAACCGCGCCACGATGCGGTGATTGCCCAGCTGCAGCAGCTTGGCGTGCGTGTGTTTGCCTTCCCGGATGGCGACGTTGCCGCCTCTATTCTCACCTGTATGCCAGACAGCGAAGTGGATGTCCTCTACGGCATCGGTGGCGCGCCAGAAGGCGTAGTCTCGGCCGCGGTGATTCGCGCGATGGACGGCGACATGCAGGCGCGCCTGCTGGCACGCCATCAGGTCAAAGGAGAGAGCGAAGAGAATCGCCGCCTTGGCGAGCAGGAGCTGCAGCGCTGTGCAGAGATGGGCATCACCGCGGGCGCCATTCTGCCGCTGGAGCAGATGGCGCGTAACGATAATGTCATCTTCGCTGCCACCGGCATCACCACCGGCGATCTGCTGAAGGGCATTACGCGTCAGGGCAACATCGCCACCAGCGAGACGCTGCTGGTGCGCGGCAAATCACGCACCATTCGCCGCATCCAGTCAATTCACTATCTGGACCGCAAAGACGCGGCGCTGCACCCGTTTATCCTGTAACGGTCTGCTTGCCGCTCTCCGGATGACGGGAGAGCGGCCACCAGCACAGCAGCATCACCAGCGAGGTCACAAACATCAGCATACCGAGACTGGATTGATCGTGCTGCGGTAACAGCGCGGAGAGCCATGCCACTACGCCGGAACCGAGGTTCTGCAGACCGCCAATCAGCGCACCCGCGCTGCCCGCCAGCCAGGCGTACGGCTCCATAGCGCCTGAGGTGGCCAGCGGAAACAGCATGCCCGCGCCAAAGAAGAACAGCGCAGCGGGCACCAGCAGCGTCCAGATGTTCATCATGCCAAACCACGATGGAATCCACATCAGCAGACCCGCCAGCAGGCAGCTATTGACGCCATACCACATCAGCGTATGCCAGGATCTCTGCTCACGGCCGGCGAACCAGGCGCCAAAAAATGCCGCCGGAATTGGCAGGATAAACAGAATGCTGACGGTGATGCCATCCAGGCCCAGCACGCCGCCCAT
Organism: Pantoea wallisii; assembly: GCF_002095485.1. Lineage (GTDB taxonomy): Bacteria > Pseudomonadota > Gammaproteobacteria > Enterobacterales > Enterobacteriaceae > Pantoea > Pantoea wallisii. The sequence goes on from NZ_MLFS01000006.1 coordinate 37,891, forward strand.
CAGGACGCCACAGCTGGCTTCAAACACGGCAATGCCCGCCAGCGCGCCCACCAGCAACAGCAGGTAACGCACAAAGTTGCCGTCACTCAGCAATGTGGCATAGCGGCGCAGGAATGGCGTGGCAGGTGCATCCGCTGGTCGCGTTTCCGGCAGCCAGCGCGCCATGGAGAGCGTCACGCCAAGGCATAGCAGCAGCAGGAAGGCGAAGCAGGCGTGCCAGCCAATCAGGTGCGTCAGCAATGCCCCAATCACCGGGGCCAGCAACGGGCTGACCAGAATGCCCATATTTAACAGGCTATTCGCCTGACGCAGGGCAATACCGGAGTAGAGATCGCGCGGCATGGTGCGCGCCATCACGCCCGCCACGCCCGTGCCCAATCCCTGTACCGCACTGCCAAGCACCAGAATCTGCAGTGAGGGCGCGAACATGGCGATCAGCGCGCCAACGGCGAAGATCGTCATACCGGCCAGGATCACCGGACGGCGGCCAATGCTGTCAGAGAGCGGTCCATAGATCAGCTGCGATCCGCCATAAGTCATCAGATAGGCTGCCATCACCTGCTGCATGGCGCCACTGCGCACGTTAAGCGCCTCTGCCATGTTCGCCATGGCCGGCACATAGATGGTCTGTGCCATCTGACCCACGGCAACCAGTACAATCAGCATGAATAGCAGGAAGCGGTTTTGTGTTTTACGTATCAACATGGAACAAAATGTCTGCCTGAGAAACAAAGATAAGACAGCAGTTAAGCAGGCTGTCCCGGATTTATGGCGGCAAAAATATCAGGATTTGATGACAAAGCGAGTGGCTGCCGCAACGCGCTGTCGCAGCCGGGCGTCAAGCTTCTGCACCAGCCTGTAAACCGGCCGCTACAGTTGTAGTTCTGTGCGCCCGATTTGACGCAGAGAGCCCTTTCGCTAACCCGGGGCTGGAAATCCGTTTGGCGGCTGACGATGATAGTGATATGCCCGAATAATCAATAATCAGGAGCGAACATGGCAGAGTGGGTCAATGCGGAAGTAAAAGAGGTAAAAAACTGGACCGATGCACTGTTCAGCCTGCGCGTAACGGCGCCCATCGATCCCTTTACCGCAGGGCAATTCGCTAAGCTGGCACTGGAGATCGAAGGTGAACGCGTGCAGCGCGCCTACTCTTACGTAAACGCGCCGCAGGATGCGCTGCTGGAGTTCTATCTGGTAACCGTACCGGAGGGCAAACTCAGCCCGCGCCTGCAGGCGCTTCAGCCCGGCGATCAGGTGATGGTGACCAAAGAGGCTGCCGGTTTTTTTGTGCTGGATGAGATCCCGGACTGCAGCACGCTGTGGATGCTGGCGACCGGCACCGCCATCGGGCCCTATCTGTCGATTCTGCAGCAGGGCGAGGATCTGGATCGCTTTGACAACATCGTGCTGGTGCATGCGGCGCGCTACGCCAGCGACCTGAGTTACCTGCCGCTGATGCAGGCATTGCAGCAGCGCTATGCCGGTAAATTGCACATCCAGACGGTGGTGAGCCGTGAGCAGATTGCCGGATCGCTGCATGGGCGTGTGCCGCAGTTGATCGAGAGCGGTGAACTGGAGCGTGCGGTGGGCCTGCCGATGACGGCGGAAACCAGCCATGTGATGCTGTGCGGTAACCCGCAAATGGTACGCGATACCCAGCAGCTGCTGAAAGATACGCGTGAAATGCGTAAGCATTTCAAACGCAAACCGGGCCATATGACCAGTGAACACTACTGGTAAGCCACGCGGCGTAAAAATGTCAGGCTTTTCCCTGCGCGGGTTTTGACTTTCAGCGGTAAAAACCGTTCTAATCGTGGGCTAAGTGAATGTTTTAGGGCCGAAGCAATGAAGAACCTGCCAGTCGCGCTGCTGCTTAGCTTCGCGCTGACAATTCCCGCCTGGGCGGAGGACGCAACCGGGCTGGATCGCAACGATCACCTGCCCGCCGCGCCCTATCTGCTGGCGGGTGCGCCCACGTTTGACATGACCATCGCGCAGTTTCGCGAGAAGTACAATGCTGCCAATCCGGACCTGCCGTTACTGGAGTATCGCGCCATTGATAACCGCGATGACAAAAGTCATCTCACGCGCGCTGCCAGCAAAATCAGCGAAACGCTGTATGCCTCCACGGCGCTGGAGCAAGGCACCGGCAAAATCAAAACGCTGCAAATTACCTGGCTGCCGGTTCCCGGGCCGGATATGAAAGCTGCGCAGACGCGCGCCATGGATTACATGAGCGCACTGCTGCGCTTTTTCATTCCCGGACTCTCCGCGGAAGAGGGACGTAAAAAGCTGGATTCGCTGCTCAGCGCCGGGAAAGGCGCGCGCTATTTTTCCCGTACCGAAGGCGCGTTGCGCTTTGTAGTAGCGGACAACGGCGACAAGGGTCTGACCTTCGCCGTTGAGCCGATCAAACTGGCGCTCGCTAACCCCTGATCCCGCCGCCAAAAATGACGAAAAGCAAAGCCAGCGCCCCTTTTGATCTCTATACTGTCTGGCAGACATCGCTGCCCGCTGGCAGCGCTATTTCATGAATCGCGTTATGCGGAGGAAAGAATGCGACATCCACTGGTTATGGGTAACTGGAAACTGAACGGCAGCAAGCACATGACGGGCGAGCTGATTGAAGGTCTGCGCAAAGAGCTGTCAGGTGTGGAAGGTTGTGGTGTCGCTATCGCGCCACCGGCAATCTATCTGGATCAGGCTAAACACGCTATTTCCGGTAGCCATATCGCTCTGGGTGCGCAGAACGTGGACGTGAACCTCTCCGGCGCATTCACCGGTGAAACCTCTGCAGAGATGCTGAAGGATGTGGGCGCGAAGTACATTATTATCGGCCACTCCGAGCGCCGCACTTACCACAAAGAGAGCGACGAGTTCATCGCGAAGAAATACGCCGTGCTGAAAGCCGCAGGTCTGGTGCCGGTGCTGTGCATCGGTGAGACCGAAGCGGAAAACGAAGCGGGCAAAACGGAAGAAGTGTGCGCGCGTCAGATCGACGCAGTGCTGGAAACCCAGGGCGCAGCGGCGTTCGAAGGCGCGGTTATCGCCTATGAGCCAGTCTGGGCTATCGGCACCGGCAAATCCGCTACCCCTGCGCAGGCGCAGGCCGTGCATAAGTTCATTCGCGATCACATTGCGAAGAAAGATGCCGCTATCGCTGAGCAGGTGATTATCCAGTACGGCGGTTCGGTGAATGATAAAAACGCTGCTGAGCTGTTCACCCAGCCAGACATTGATGGTGCGCTGGTAGGCGGTGCATCGCTGAAAGCAGATGCTTTTGCAGTGATCGTTAAAGCCGCAGCTGCCGCGAAAAACGCGTAAGTTTCGGATGTAAAAAAGGCGGCTTATCAGCCGCCTTTTTCTTTGCCCGCTTTTCCGGGGCGCGCACCCACGCGCAGCAGGCGATCATTGATGCAGCAGCGCACACTGATGATCCTGCAACTCCTCGGCAGATCCCCTGTTCATCTTCAGCCAGTTACGCTCCAGCGCCAGCAGTGCCAGACGGCCATCCGGCAGCTGCGCCAGCGCCATACCGTATTTACCCATCTCACTGCGCGCATTCGGTACTTCGGTTGCCAGGCGGATAAACACGCTCTGCTGCATCAGCTGTGAAGGTGAAAGCGTGCGAATCAGATATTGATGTTTCAGCAGCGTTACGGGCTGCCACTGCTCGTTTAACTCAGGAGCCAGCACATCCATCTGCTGACGGACATCCGGGCGCAGACAAGAGATATGAATATGCAGCTGATTCTGCGTGCGGCCGTACTGTGCGTTAATCGCCAGTGACAACACCCTATCGTCAATGGGCGCACCACGCTTCTGCGCCAGTAAACTCCGCTGCTGCCAGGCGGCAGCAAACAGATTTGGCGTGGCGGGCTGCAGCAGGATCGGGCTCTCCATGCCGGTGATCTTCGCGATCGGCATCAGCAGATACTGTAAGGGACCGTTAATGTCTTTCAGCGTCACGTAGCCCTGCGCAGTATTCACCTGCTGGCACGGTGCCGGATTGCCGGATTGCGCCATGCCAGGCACACATTTTTCACTGATGATCTGCCACAGAGCATCGGCATTCTTATGAAGATGTCCTGCCGCCGCGATCAGGCCGCCAATCAGCAGTACCAGCAATACGATAAGCAGTTTGAGGGTAAGACGACGTCCCTGCATGACCAGGTTCCTCTGGTTATCACCTGCCAGCATCCTCGCCCGCCCTCTGCGTAAAGTCACGCGCTTTTCATGGCGCGGAAAGCAAAACGGTCAGCCTAGGGCTGACCGTTTCATGATGATGAAACTGCGGTTACGGTCTCATGACCTGATCGTAGCTCCCGCCATCTGCGAAGTGGGCTTTTTGCGCGTTGGCCCAGCCACCAAACTTATCGTCAATGGTAAACAGTTTTACCGGTGCAAAGCTGCTGGCGAACTTTTTCGCTACCTCAGCATCACGTGGACGATAGAAGTTTTGCGCTGCAATCGTCTGGCCTTCTGGCGAATAGAGATACTTAAGGTATTCATCAGCAACCTTACGCGTGCCCTGCTCGTCTACCACTTTATCGACAACGGAAACCGTGGGTTCGGCAAGGATAGATTCAGACGGCGTAACGATCTCAAACTTATCCTTACCCAGCTTATCCACAGCCAGATACGCTTCGTTCTCCCATGCAATCAGGACATCACCAATACCGCGCTCTACGAACGTGTTCGTCGCGCCACGTGCGCCTGAATCCTGCACTTCGACATTTTTAAACAGCGCTTTCACATAGGCCAGCGCTTTGGCCTGATCGCCATGGTTCTGATCCAGCGCCCATCCCCATGCTGCCAGATAGTTCCAGCGTGCACCGCCTGAGGTTTTTGGGTTCGGCGTAATCACCGCCACGCCCGGCTTAATCAGATCCGGCCAGTCGTGGATACCTTTTGGATTGCCCTTACGCACCAGGAATACAATAGTGGAGGTATAAGGCGCCGAGTTATCCGGCAGACGTTTAATCCAGTTTTTATCGATACGACCACGGTCAGCAATAGCGTCCACATCGGATTGCAGCGCCAGCGTCACGACATCAGCACGAATACCATTGATGACAGAGGTCGCCTGCTTACCGGAACCACCGTGCGACTGGCGGATCACCACGTTATCACCTGTTTCCTGCTTATAGTGCGCGCTAAAGGCTTTGTTGTACTGCTCGTACAGCTCACGGGTGGGATCGTAGGAGACGTTTAATAGCTGAATATCCTTTGCCAGAATGCTGGTCGACGCCAGTAATAGGGTAACGCCAATACTCCACTTGTTCATTGCTTGCTCTCCCGAGGTCGTTATAGAACAAGACTGACACAAAGCATTCCACAGATTAAAGAATTAAAAATAAGCTGTTATAACTGGAGGATATATATGCAGGCAGGAAAAAGGCGCGATAACGATCGCGCCTGCGTTAGCAATCAGTATAATTTTTTCGCGGTATCCAGCCAGTCGCGTTTAAATGGACGCTTCATGTTCTCAATGGCATCAATTATGTCGTGGTGTACCATCTTCTCATTCTGAATACCTACGCAACGACCACCGTATCCCTGCAGCAGCAGTTCAATAGAGTAAGCGCCCATGCGTGAGGCCAGGATGCGGTCATATGCGCACGGCGCGCCGCCACGCTGGATGTGGCCCAGAACCGTCGCGCGGGTTTCACGTTTGGTTTCTGCTTCGATAAAGTGCGCCAGATCGTCGATATCGCAGATGTGCTCAGTGATCGCCACAATGGCGTGTTTCTTGCCTTTGGCAATGCCCGCTTTGATTTCAGATACCAGCTCTTCACGCGTATACGGGATTTCAGGCAGTACGATGAACTCACAGCCGCCTGCAATAGCCGCGGCTAAGGTCAGATCGCCGCAATAACGGCCCATCACCTCAACAATTGAGATACGCTGGTGTGAAGAGGAGGTATCGCGCAGACGGTCAATCGCTTCGACCACCGTTTCCAGCGCGGTGAAGTAACCAATGGTGTAATCGGTGCCCGCCACGTCATTATCGATAGTGCCAGGTAAGCCAATGCACGGGAAGCCCATCTCTGTCAGGCGCTTCGCCCCCATGTAAGAACCATCGCCGCCGATGACCACCAGCGCATCGATGCCGCGCTTTTTCATGTTTTCGATGGCAACCTGGCGCACTTCTTCATTGCGGAACTCCGGGAAACGCGCAGAGCCGAGGAAGGTACCGCCACGGTTAATCATGTCTGACACGCTGTAGCGGTCAAGATTGATCATACGATCTTCATACAAACCCAGATAGCCGTCATAAATACCAAAAACTTCAAGGCCTTCGCTCAGGGCGGAACGGACAACTCCGCGAATGGCTGCGTTCATGCCGGGGGCGTCGCCGCCGCTGGTCAGTACTCCGATTTTTTTGATCATGACAACCTCTGGATTGTTCAAAACTAAGGATTATTCCTGCCTGTCGACCGGTATGGACCAGCTGGCGATCGGACGGCTTAATAGTTGCAGATAGTATATCAAAGGCTTGATGCTGAATTGATTCAGGTCAGACAAGTTTTCGCTAATTTTTTACAAAGTTGTTAGCGTTTCGTCATTTTTAACACGCAACCCGATGATTTTAAAACGCTAAAACTGGAAAAAGCCCTGCTGTTTTTCTGGTACGGCAGAACGCGGGTCCTGATGGATGATCACATCTGAGCCAGGGAATTTTTTGCGCAGCGCCTGCTCAATGCGATCGGCAACCTGATGTGCCTGTACCAGCGGCAGCTCATCATCCATCTCCAGATGCAGCTGAATAAAGCGGGTCGGGCCGGATTGCCGGGTACGTAACGCATGGGCCCCGCGCACGCCGGGCCAGTGGCTCACCAGCGTAATGATTGCCTGCTTTTCATCGTCTGGCAGCGCGCGGTCCAGCAGCGACTGCACCGCTTCATACCCCATACGCAACGCGTTGTAGAGAATATAAACCCCGATGCCAAGCGCAAATAGCGCATCTGCTCTGACAAAACCATAGCTGCTTAGGCCAAGCGCCACCAGAATCGCTCCGTTCATCACGACATCGGACTGGTAATGTAGCATGTCGGCACGAATCGCCTGGCTGCGCGTACGCCGTACCACCCAGCGCTGAAATGCCACCAGCACCAGGGTTGAGAACAGCGCTACAAGGGTCACGACCACGCCAACCAGCGGCGCATGCAGTGTTTCCGGCGCGGCAAGATGCTGAATACCTGTAAGAAACAGAAACAGCGCAGACCCGGAGATGAACATACTCTGTGCCAGTGCCGCCAGCGATTCAGCTTTGCCATGACCAAAAGTATGATCATCATCCGCCGGCTGCAATGAATAACGCACAACCAGCAAATTGGTGAGAGACGCGGCGATATCCACCAGTGAATCCACCAGCGCCGCCAGCACGCTAACCGAACCGGTGTGCCACCAGGCAAAAATTTTCACAATCAGCAGCAGCGTTGCCAGCGTCGTGGCGGCCAGTGCCGCGCGATTTACCAGTTTTGCGTAGGAAGGTTCCATGCCTTGCCTCTCCAGGCTTCAGGTTATTGTGGTGCGCCTATGCGTTGCAGAATCGCACAAGTTTATCACTTGGAGCCAGATGCCGGACGGATCGATTTTTAAGCGACTGTTTTACGGAGGAAATTGGGGCAAAAAAAACCCCGCCATCATGGCGGGGAAGACAGGGATGGTGTCTATGGCAAGGAAAACAGGGATACTATGTTACTGGTTACTGCTGGTACTACTCACTGCATGCAGCGGTGATGATGGCTGCAATCCTGAGAGCCGACGGAGATTATTTACCCGCCGCTCATGGTTCTTCTGCAACGTTGCCTGTTGTGCAGGCGTTAGCAGGTGGTACATCTGGTTACGAACCCTGGCCATCTCAACCTGCAGTTCAACCTGCGCGCGGGCCTGTTTTTCTGCCTGCTGCCGGATAGCCGATTCGTTAAATTTGTCTGCAATCACAAGGTCATGCATAGTTTCTATGTCCTGAACGCTCAGGACCGGGCGTTCGTGGCGCGCTTGCTGCATCAGGTCTCGCATCTGCTGCCGCTGCTGCTCCGTCAGCTCTATGCCATCAAACATGTGGCTTTGCGGATTTTGCGTCATACTGCCTGTCGTCAATCCGCCATTCGGATGCATCTCGTCAATCGTCGTCGTGTCTGCTGCTTCTGCGCTGGCTTGACTGAGAACCATCGCTGAGGCAATGACGACGGCGGTTAAGTAGCGCATCGTTTACTCCCGGTTCGTTCCGTTTTGCGATTCAACGAGAGCCAGTGTACGGCGATAGCTGCAAACATCCGTCAGGGGGTGTAAAACTACGTAAAGCGTTGGATTGCAAGTCAAGGAACACGGTATTTTGCCTGCGGAGGGCAATAAAAAATGAATAAAATCCTGTTGGTTGATGATGACCGCGAATTAACTTCGCTGCTTAAAGAACTGCTTGAGATGGAAGGTTTTGAGGTGATTGTCGCCAGTGATGGCGAGCAGGCGCTCAACCTGCTGGACAACACCGTAGACTTATTATTGCTCGATGTGATGATGCCGAAGAAGAACGGTATCGACACCTTAAAAGAGCTGCGCCAGCAACATCAGACGCCGGTTATTATGCTGACCGCACGCGGCAGCGAACTGGATCGCGTCCTCGGCCTTGAACTGGGCGCCGATGACTATCTGCCTAAACCGTTTAATGACCGGGAACTGGTGGCGCGTATCCGTGCCATCTTGCGTCGCTCTAACTGGAGCGAACAGCAACAGCAGCATGACAACAGCTCACCGACGCTGGAGGTGGACTGCCTGCGCCTGAATCCGGGCCGCCAGGAGGCCAGCTTCGACAGCGAAACGCTGGATCTCACCGGCACCGAATTCACTCTGCTCTACTTGCTGGCACAGCATCTGGGCCAGGTGGTTTCGCGTGAGCATCTGAGTCAGGAGGTGCTGGGCAAACGCCTGACGCCCTTTGATCGCGCGATTGATATGCACATCTCTAACCTGCGCCGTAAGCTGCCGGAACGTCGTGATGGCCACCCGTGGTTTAAAACCCTGCGCGGACGCGGCTATCTGATGGTTTCGGCATCATGATAGGAAGTCTGACAACCCGCATCTTCGCCATCTTTTGGCTAACGCTGGCGCTGGTGTTGATGCTGGTTTTAATGGTGCCCAAGCTGGATTCTCGCCAGATGACGTCGTTACTGGAGAGTGAGCAGCGTCAGGGCACCATGATCGAACAGCATGTTGAGGTTGAGCTCTCACAAGATCCGCCGAACGATTTAATGTGGTGGCGCCGGTTATTCCGCGCCATCGACAAATGGGCGCCGCCTGGCCAGCGTCTGGTGTTAGTCACCAGTGAAGGCCGGGTCATTGGTGCGCAGCATAATGAAATGCAGGTGATTCGTAACTTTATCGGCCAGTCTGATAACGCCGATCATCCGCAGAAGAAAAAGTATGGCCGCGTTGAAATGGTTGGGCCCTTCGCCGTGCGCGATGGCGAAGACAACTATCAACTGTACATGATTCGTCCTGCAACCAGCTCACAGCTCGATTTCGTTAACCTGCTGTTTGACCGCCCGCTGCTCTTACTGATCGTCACCATGCTGATCAGCTCTCCGCTGCTGCTTTGGCTGGCGTGGAGCCTGGCGCGACCGGCCCGTAAACTTAAACACGCGGCTGATGAAGTGGCGAGCGGTAATTTACGTCAGCATCCGGAACTGGAATCGGGTCCGCAGGAGTTCCTTGCGGCGGGTTCAAGTTTCAACCAGATGGTGAGCGCGCTCGAACGTATGATGACGGCGCAGCAGCGCCTGCTCTCTGATATCAGTCACGAACTGCGGACCCCGCTTACGCGCCTCCAGCTGGCGACCGCCCTGCTGCGTCGCCGTCACGGTGAGGGCAAAGAGCTGGAGCGTATTGAAACTGAAGCCCAGCGCCTTGATGGCATGATTAACGATCTGCTGGTGCTTTCACGCACCCAGCATAAAAACGCGCTGGTAAGTGAAGCGATGAAGGCCAATCAGCTGTGGAGCGGCGTACTGGAAGATGCCAAATTCGAAGCTGAACAGATGGGTAAAACCATGGACGTGCCTTATCCGCCGGGTCCGTGGCCGCTGTACGGCAACCCACACGCGCTGGAAAGCGCCCTGGAGAACATTGTACGCAATGCGCTGCGCTATTCTCATACCCACATCAGCGTGAGCTTCTCAGTAGATATCCAGGGTATTACCGTGCACGTTGACGACGATGGCCCGGGCGTAAGCAGGAAGATCGTGAACAGATTTTCCGCCCCTTCTACCGTACAGATGAAGCGCGGGATCGCGAGTCCGGCGGCACCGGTTTAGGCCTGGCGATTGTCGAAACCGCAGTCCAGCAGCACCGTGGTTGGGTAAAAGCGGATGATAGCCCATTAGGCGGCCTGCGCCTGACGCTGTGGCTACCGTTGTACTCCGCCCGTCAATAATTTGCTATGCTTCGGCCCTCGTTTCCGGGGGCCTTATGCTGAACATCGTTTTATTTGAACCTGAAATCCCACCTAATACCGGCAATATCATCCGCCTGTGCGCCAATACCGGCTTTCAACTGCACCTGATTGAACCGCTGGGTTTTGCCTGGGATGATAAACGCCTGCGCCGTGCCGGGCTGGATTATCACGAATACACCTCACTGAAGAAGCACGCCAGCTACGCGGCATTTCTGGCATCAGAAGCGCCACAGCGCCTGTTCGCGCTGACCACCAAAGGCACGCCGGCCCACAGCGCGGTCAGCTATCAGCAAGGCGATTATTTGCTGTTTGGTCCGGAGAGTCGTGGATTGCCCGCCGAGATCCTGAACGCGCTACCTGCGGAGCAGAAAATCCGCATCCCGATGAGGGCGGAAAGTCGCAGTATGAATCTGTCGAATGCGGTTTCAGTGGTGGTGTATGAAGCGTGGCGCCAGCTCGGTTACGCTGGCGCGCTGATCAAAGATTAAATGCCGTCGCCATATTCGAAACCTGCACCGGTGAAGTGCTGATCCATATCCATAGAGGGTTTGTCGCTGGTGGGCTTGCCCACAATACGTGCCGGGACGCCAGCGGCCGTGGTGTGCGGCGGTACGGGTTGCAGCACAACTGAGCCCGCACCAATTTTAGCGCCGCGCCCCACTTCGATATTGCCCAGAATTTTGGCACCCGCTCCAATCATTACGCCTTCGCGAATCTTCGGATGACGATCGCCACTGGTTTTACCGGTACCGCCCAGCGTGACCGATTGCAAAATCGAGACATCGTTCTCAACCACGGCGGTCTCACCGATCACGATGCCGGTGGCATGGTCGAGCATGATACCGCGGCCAATGCGCGCCGCCGGATGGATATCAACCGCGAACGAGACGGAGATTTCATTTTGCAGGTAAACCGCCAGTGCGCGACGCCCCTCTTTCCACAACCAGTGGCCGATACGGTAAGCCTGCAGCGCATGAAAGCCTTTGAGGTAGAGCAGCGGCGTAGAGTATTTATCCACGGCCGGATCGCGCTGGCGCACGGCCTGAATATCGTACGCAGCGGAAACAATCATCTCAGGATCTTCGCGATAAGCCTCTTCAACGATTTCACGCACGGCGATAGCGGGCATGATCGGATTGGCAAGTTTGTTCGCCAGCATGTAGCTCAGCGCGCTACCGAGATTCTCATGTTTAAGCAATGTCGCGTGGTAAAAACTGGCCAGCATAGGTTCACAATCGGCCAGCGCTCTGGCTTCGGCTTTGATATGGTTCCAGACCAGTTCTAACTCTTCAGACGACATTGCTGTTTGCTCCCGATAAAAAAAGCGCCTGAAAGGCGCTACAGGTGGTTTCGCTGCGCATCCTGCTTCAGCTTTGGCTGTTTTCATCCTTCCTTGTACGGCCAAGTAAACTCAATGCTGCCTCTCGCGCCGATTTTTCGCAATACAGTACCTGATAAATCTGCTCGGTAATGGGCATTTCAACACCAACCCGCTCCGCCAGAGCTTTGACTTCTTTAGTGTTTCGGTAGCCTTCTACAACTTGTCCGATAATGCGTTGCGCTTCGTCTACGCTCTCGCCTTGTCCCAGCATCATGCCAAAACGGCGGTTGCGCGACTGATTATCGGTACAGGTCAGCACCAGATCGCCCAGCCCTGCCATCCCCATAAAGGTGGTAGGATCGGCACCCAGCGCAGCGCCCAGACGGCTCATTTCGGCGAGACCACGGGTAATCAGTGCGGTACGGGCGTTGGCGCCAAAGCCGATTCCGTCCGAAATGCCGGCACCAATCGCGATAACGTTTTTAACCGCGCCACCCAGCTGTACGCCGATGAAATCCGGATTGTTGTATACGCGGAAACTTTTGCCACAGTGCAGTTTCTGCTGAAGATCGTCAGCAAACTGCGCGTCCGTGGAAGCGAGCGCAATAGCCGTGGGTAAACCGGCTGCCAGCTCTTTAGCGAAAGTAGGGCCGGAGATGACCGCCAGCGGAATGGTCTCCCCCAGGATTTCCCGTGCCACATCCTGCAGTAATCGCCCGGTCTCTTTTTCCAGCCCTTTAGTGGCCCAGACGATGCGCGAATCCGCCCGCAGATGCGGCTTAATCTGCATCAGCACATCACCAAATACATGGCTCGGTACCACGATCAGCAGATCGCGACTGGCGCTGACCACCCGGGCTAAATCGGCTTCGGGAACGAGATTATCAGGGAAGGAGACATCAGGCAGGAAAGCAGTATTGCACCGGTCAGCTTGCAGCTGCGCCACACTGTGCGGGTTGTGGCCCCACAGTAGCACCGGATGGCCGTTACGGGCCAGCGTGATGGCCAGTGCGGTGCCGTACGAGCCGGCACCGATGACGCTAATCGAAGCGTTGAGTGTAGTCATCAGGCATCCTGACGTGGCGCTTCGTCTTCACCCTGCTGTTGCAGATAGTTCATGAACAGGGCATCAAAGTTAACTGGCGCCAGGTTAAGTTGTGGGAAGGTGCCGCGAGATACCAGGCTGGTGATGCACTCACGCGCATACGGGAACAGGATATTCGGGCAGTATGCGCCCAGGCAATGCGCCATCTGCGTGCCTTCGATACCGCTGATGGTGAAAATACCGGCCTGCTGTACTTCACACAGGAATGCGGTCTCTTCACCCACGGTGGCGGTTACAGTAACGCGCAGCACTACTTCGTACACTTCATCAGCCAGCTGTGAAGAAGCGGTGTCCAGATCCAGTTTCACTTCCGGTTCCCACTCTTTCTGGAAAACCTGTGGTGCGTTTGGCGCTTCAAAAGAGACGTCTTTGGTGTAAACGCGCTGAATCTGGAACTGCATTTCGTTAGTGCTATGTTCTGACATGTTACTGAATCCTTTGAGTGAAAATGGTCTGTTCGAAAAAGTTAAGCCTGGAGTAAGGGATCAAGACCCTGACGTCCATCCAGCGCAAAGAGATCGTCGCAGCCGCCAATGTGCTGCGCATCAATGAAGATTTGCGGCACCGTAGTACGGCCACTGCGTTTAATCATCTCTTCACGTTTCGCTGCGTCCCCATCAATGGGGATCTCCTGGAACGATACGCCTTTCTGATCTAATAACGCCTTAGCCCGGTGGCAATAAGGACAGGTTACTTTGGTGTAAATCTCTACATTAGCCATGCGGTTACCTCGGAAAGTTATTTACCGCGTACCAGCGGCAGATTTTCGCCACTCCAGCCGCTTACGCCATCTTTTAATACGGAAACCTTTTCAAAACCCGCGGCGCTGAGTTTGGCTGCGGATTCACCGGCGCTCTGACCGGTAGCGCATACCACAATTATGGGTTGCGCCTTGTGCTTTTCCAGCTCGGCAAAGCTGCCTTTTTTGATATCAGCCGCTGCAATGTTCATCGCCCCTGAAATGTGCCCCTTGCGATAATCGTCGCGCGAGCGCACGTCTACTACCACCGCGTCCTCTTTATTAATCAGGTGGGTGGCTTCACCACGACTGATGGTTTTTACCTTAGAGAACATTCCTTTAACGGTGGTTACAATCACCAGAATGAGTAAAACGACCCATGCCAGACTCAGGACGGGGTGATTGCTTGCAAACTGCATAATTTCTTGCATGAGGGATAACGACTCCAGACCGGGCTAAATAAGCTAAAACAAGGGTTCTGAGTATACCTGCGCCACTTTGCATGTACAGTCACGAAGCGGGCAGAGTAACGATTTGTGCGTCATTTTCCAAAAAAAGTGTTCTAATCGCAAAATTAAGACAATGTTTATCCCGCTATGCTTTCAGCAGACATCTTTCGAAAAATAAAACCCGGCCGGGATAACTGGTAAGCGGCTGTTCATCGTGGAATAATTATCGACTATGAAGGGAAAAGCGACCGTTACACACACAAGGACCCGTCACAGCGGCCCGGCATACCCGTTGTCATTTCGCTGGTCCGAAATCTCCCTTAGCCTGCTTTGCGCGGGCGTACTGTTATTGCCTGTTACCGCCCAAAGCGCTGACGACAGCAAAACCCAACTGAAATCCATTCAGCAGGACATCGCCGAAAAGGAGAAGAGCGTGAAAGCGCAGAAGCTGCAGCGCAGCAAGCTGCTGGATCAACTGCAAAGTCAGGAAAAAGTGATTGCGCAGGCCAGCCGTCAGCTTCGGGAAACGCGCAACAGCCTGAGTGCACTGAACGGTGAAATTGCGCAACTTACGGCCTCTATCTCTCGTCTGGAAAAGCAGCAGGCGCAGCAGGAAAAACTGCTGGCGCAGCAGCTTGATGCTGCATTCCGCCAGGGCCAGCACAACGGATTACAGCTGCTGCTCGGTGGTGAAGAAGCCCAGCGCAGTGAGCGTATTCTGGCCTACTTCGGTTATCTCAACGCGGCACGCCAGAAAAATATCGACGATCTCAAGCAAACGCAGCAGCAGCTGGCAGAACAGCGCCAGACGCTGCAGGGCAAGCAGGAGCAGCAGAAAAGCCTGCTCGCTCAGCAGCAGACGCAGCAAACTAAACTTGAAACAGCCAGCGCCGCCCGCAAAAAAACGCTGTCGGTACTGGAAAGCGCCCTGGAAAAAGATCAGGCCGATCTGGTCGAGATGCGTCAGAACGAAAGCCGTCTGCAGGACAAAATAGCTAAAGCCGAACGTGAAGCGCGCGAACGTGCCGAACGCGAAGCGCGTGAAGCGGAGAAAGTGCGCCAGCGCCAGGCACAGGCTAAAGCCAAAGGCTCCAGCTATGCGCCAACGCAAAGCGAACGCGAGCTGATGGCGCGTACCGGTGGCCTCGGGCGTCCGGGCGGACAAGCCGTCTGGCCGGTTAGCGGTCGTATCGAACATCGCTTCGGTGAGTCGATGCAAGGTGAACTACGCTGGAAGGGTCTGGTGATTGATGCACCGGAAGGCACTGAAGTGAAAGCTATCGCCGATGGTCGCGTACTGATGGCCGACTGGCTGCAGGGATACGGTCTGGTTGTCGTGCTGGAGCACGGTAAAGGCGATATGAGCCTTTATGGCTATAACCAAAGTGCGCTGGTGAGCGTCGGTGCCCAGGTGAAGGCAGGACAGCCTATCGCCCTGGTTGGCACCAGTGGCGGCCGCGGCACGCCTTCGCTCTACTTTGAAATCCGACGTCAGGGAAAGGCCGTCAATCCACTACCGTGGTTAGGAAAATAAGTTTTGTTTCAACCCCGAATGCTTACTGCCGCGCTGTGCGGACTGTTTTTCACGCTCTCCGCGCAGGCTGGCAAACTTGCGATTGTGATCGACGACTTTGGTTATCGTCCGGTCGAAGAGAGTAAAGTCCTGCAGATGCCGGCGGCGATTTCCGTTGCCGTGTTGCCAAATGCGCCACATGCGCGCGACATGGCAACCCGGGCGCATCAGGCCGGTCATGAGGTTCTCATCCATCTGCCGATGGCACCGCTTAGCAAGCAACCGCTGGAAAAAGACACCCTCACGCCAGAGATGAGCAGCGAGGAGATCGCGCGCATTGTGCGGGAAGCGAGCGGTAAAGTTCCCTATGCTGTCGGGCTCAACAATCATATGGGCAGTAAAATGACCTCCAGCCTGCCCGGCATGCAGAAAGTGATGCAGGTTCTGAATCATTACAACTATTACTTTCTCGACAGCATGACGATTGGTAACAGTCAGTCCGTTCCGGCGGCACAAGGCACGCAAGTCAAAGTGATCAAACGTCGGGTGTTTTTAGACGATAGTCAGAACGAAGCCGCCATTCGCCAGCAGTTCAGCCGCGCGGTGAAACTGGCCCAGCGCGACGGCTATGCCATCGCTATTGGTCATCCACATCCGACCACGGTACGCGTCTTGCAGCAGATGCTGCCATCGCTTCCGGCCGATATTACGCTGGTACGCCCCAGCCAGCTGCTGAATGAGCCACTGCGTCACGGTTCGGCACCTTTGCCGGCTAAGCCACAAAAGCCCGCTTTCCGCGCGCCAGGCGAATGTAAGGTCAACAAGCCGTTACCACCTGTGCCGCAAGAGCGCGTACTGAATGTTATCGGTGAAAGCATTGCGGACAGCCCGCTGGTTAAGCAACTACAACAGCTGTTTTGAGTCATCGCGAAAAAAATATTCACGTCATTCTCTACTGGGAATGACGTTTTTTCGTTATGATAACGAAATCATTTTCTGCTCATACTGTCATAGTGTCAGGCTCTAAGGGTAAGCGGTAACGATGAAGAAAGTTTGGAAAATAAACCTCATTAACAACGTGCTGAATATGCACGCCAGGTTTAGCAAAATAGATAAAAATAAGCAGCCGCTAAGCGCTGATTTGGAATTTGAGCGCATTGTTATTTTTTCAACTACCGCTCTGGGCGATCTGCTTTTTAATACTCCTGCAATAAGAGCGATTAAACAGCGCTATCCTCTTGCAAAAATCATGTTGATTTCAAGCGAAAAGAACCTTGATTTAGTTCAGGGCAGCGCGTGGTTCGATCAGGTCGTAATCTGGGATAACAAAATTGTCCGGGCACCTAACCTGATCAGAAAAATACGCCTTTTCAAACCAGATCTGGCTCTATTACTCCATTCCAGCCTCGGTTATGATATTTTATGCGCACGTTTGGGTGGCGCAAAATATTTGATGCGCGATAACTTCCGCTATGATAACCCTGGATTTAATCATTGGCTTGATGCTATTTCTAAACCTCGCGATGGACATATTATTCAACGCAAGCTGGATTTAATTGAATTTTTAGGATGTGACATTACAGACATTAGCATGCAATTCCCGATTGCAATTGAAAACAAAAATCGCAATAAAGAATTTAATACTATTGGCTTCCAGATGGGTGCTTCTGGAAAAAACCGCTGCTGGCCAGTAGAGCATTTTGCCAGTCTGGCTGAAAAACTATTTATCGCAGACGAGCAAACACAGCTGGTTTTAACCGGAGCTGCTCAGGATAAGCCTATCGAAGCAGCTTTTTTTGCTGCTTTACCCAAGAGTTATCATACCCGCGTAACCTCTTATATCGGTAAAACACGGCTTCCGGAATTAATACGTTTAATTAATTCGATTGATGTTTTGGTTACAGGAGACACTGGCCCATTACATATAGCCATTACAGCAAAAACCCCGACCGTAAGTCTATACGTCAGTGCCAATCCGCGTCATACCGGTCCCTATCAGGATCTGCATATGCATCAGACTATTCGTATTGAGCCTGAGAGTGGAGACGATCCTACTTATCCATTAAGAAAAATAAATGTTGAAAAAATTTATAACGCTTTAAATATGATGTTGAAATGAATTTACTATCCCGACCCTTAGAAAGGACCGGGATAAAAGTAAGTGTTACTTTCTTTGCGTTGACATTACCATAGCTAGTGGAAGCCAAAAAAGCATCCATGCTTCACCGGGACCACCAATAACAAACATACCTTGAGTAATAAAGAATATTATCGAAAATAGGTAAGCTGAGGCTTCAAGACCTAAACCCTGGTGGTATTTTTTATAGGCTTGCATAAGACTTACTATTATAACAGCAGAAAGAAAAATGACGCCTATAATGCCACCTTTAAGAAAGGCTGAGAAATAAACACTATGCGTAGTTGTTACATGTTGACCAATGCTATTAATAAAATTAATTTCTTTATCAAATCCCCATCCTAAAATGGGATGAGCAAGACCCTCTCGAAATGAAAAGTCCCAAATACCGAAACGTATAAAACTTTGCTTGTATGATAATATTATACGAGCGTAGAACTCATTTCCATAATCAGTAAAATAAAAAAATAAAGCAATTATACTAATTGAAAGGCATATATAAACCACATGCCGTATGTGTACATTTTTATACTTGGCAAACAGCACTATTAGAGAGACTAACAGCGCCAACAAAGGCCCCCGACTTTGCGTCAGTAGCAAACCGATAAAAAGCAAAGCTGCTGGTAAGTAAATCCAATGTCTACCAGACTCTCTGGCAACAATTAGCCCACTTATAATCCCGATTGCAAAGTAACCGCCCAAATCAATTACATTTGATGGAGCATATAAAAAACCATGATTCAATCTATTAATTAATATCGTGCTTTTATCAACAAATAGAATTGTTAGACATAGCAGGGAAAAACACCCCAAGAATATCAGAAGGTGAACTTTCAATATGCCATAACGCTTTATGCAATGGTTGAACATTAAAATAAAAAACATAAAGTACAATGAATGCTTTAACGTTGATTCAATATTGGCAGGATTATCACTCCAAAGATTAGTTAAACTATAATATATTAAAAAGGAAAAAACCACAGCCAACCCTTTTTTATAATTGTAGTCTAACGCAAATGGATTCTTCCTTAACGCAATCATGTAAATTAACATTGAGGCAATAGATAAATGAAAAATGTTATTTACTTTACCAACGCCAGTAAAAACAGGTAATAAAAGCAAAAAGGCCATAAAAGAAACGGCAGATGTGACCTCTAATTTTTCAAGCTTTTTTAAAAATAACATCTAGCGTTGCCTTCTCAAAAATTTCATTTCCTAATCCACTATCTAAGGAAAGGTTGTAAGTTTTAATGCCTGCCAATTCTAATTCCCGACTTGCATTTAAAAAAGCAGGGCGAATTATATTATTAAAATTTGTGGCAAGCAAACTAGGTAATTTATTTTCATCGTTTTCGTAAAACCTTGGCTTCTCAAAATTATTCATATCAACGCCTGCCAATAATAATCTATCAGCTCCTAGCCATACAGCTAATTGTAAAGCCCAATATGCAACCGTGCCAGCATCAAAAAAACCTAACCTTATATCCCATGAAAATCCTGATGCAGGTTCAATATCAAATAATCTTAGTCCCTCGTTTTTCTGATACACTTTAGCGTAATCACTTGGCGGAACCATAGCGCAAAAAACTTTATAACTAAGGTCTTCAATTATCGCCAGGCGACATTTTATCATTGTTATTTTAGTACGCTTTAGAATATCATTCAAACAATGTAATGTTGTAAAAAAAATCAAATCAGGATCATTGATAACTTGTAAAACCATATCAAATCGCTGCTCTATAAAACCCCGATCAACAATAATATAATAAGAAAATTTAACTTTATTACGTAAATGATAGGATCCATTTACTCCCAGAATACGAGTTTCAGAAATTTTATTAAGCTCCAGATTATTTATGGATGGGCCTGTCGCTAAAATTGTAAAATCACCCATTGCTTTTGAACGCAGGCTCTCCAGGTCTTCAAGCTGAATCTCTTCGTTACGATAAGTTAAGTGTGTAATATGGCCTGCTTTGCTACGCCTGATCTTCAGGTACGGCCAGAAATTCTCGTTATGCCGCAATGGTCGGGCATGCGTATAGCGATAGATCTGCTTAAAAAGAGAGTTCATTCAGAGCAACTCCTGCAGTTTTTCCATTACCGTCATCGCCGCTATCGATTTCATGGTGCCATCGCTCGCCTTTAACTCATGCTGATTCTGCCCATACCCCCCAATCAGCCCCGGATCTGTCGGGCCGAATAGCGTGATATTAGGGCGATCCAGTGCGGCGGTCAGGTGGCTTAAGCCGGTATCGACAGAAACTACTGCGCGCGCGCCAGCCAACTGCTGTGCCACTTGCTCCAGCGTAAGCTTCGGCAATACCTCGACAAAATCGAAACCGTCGGCCAGCCGTTGAGCACGCTGGTGTTCATGTTCGGTACCCCAGGGCAGCTTGACGCGTAATCCGCCAGGCTGGACAAGGCTAAGCAGTTCGCGCCAGTGATCTTCCGGCCAGTGTTTATTATCGCGCGTGGTGGCATGCAGAAACACCAGGTAGTTCTGCGCATCGGCTGGCAGCGTGGCAAGGAAATGTCCGGCAATAGCGTAATCACCCTGTGTGGCTGGCTTATCATAGCCCAGGCTTTTGGCAAAGAGCTCGCGCGTGCGCTCAACCGCGTGCTGCTGCTTACCAATCTCATGACGTTTGTCATACCACCAGCTGGCAAACGGTTCGCGTGCACTGCGGCTATCCTGTCCATGCTTAATGCCTTTCGCCAGACGTGTCACCAGTGCAGCACTCTTGATTAACCCCTGCGCGTCGATCACTACATCGTACTGACGTGACTGCAGATCACGCTTAAATTGCACCCGCTCTTCACGCTGCTGGCTACCAAACCAGTGTTTACGCCAGCGGCGAATCGCAACCGGCAGTACCTTATCCACTGCCGGATGCCAGCCTGGGATTTGTGCGAAATTCTCTTCCACAACCCAGTCAAAGCGGATGCCAGGAATCGCGCGCATCGCATCTGTCAGAGCAGGCAGGGTATGCAACACATCACCCATCGACGAGGTTTTTACAATTAACACGTGCATATTTATTCCTGCACCGGATGCAGCAGCGCGCTCAATTCCTGATGCACTTGCGCGGGTTGAATATCAATCAGGCTCTGATGGTAGCCCTCGTCGGCATCCCCTTTGCGCACCTTGTGATATCCGGTAATCAGGCGAATGATACGCGCCTGATGAGATAATGGCGGGGTAAAGTCCGGGCTACTTGGTCCATACAGTGCCACCAGCGGGCGGTTAAGCGCGGCGGCGATGTGCATCAGGCCGGAGTCATTGCTGACGACCGCAGCGCAGTGAGCAATCAGTATGACCGCCTGCTCCAGTTGGGTTTCGCCCGCCAGGTTTTTACAGTGCGCACGCGCCGCATCGGACAGGGTATGGGCGATGGTTTCACCGGTTTCACGATCTTTCGCGGAACCGAATAACACCACCTGATAGCCTTCACCAATCAGCTGTTCCGCGAGTGCCGCGTAGTGATAGTGAGGCCAGCGCTTAGCCGGGCCAAACTCCGCTCCCGGACAAAAACCGATGACCGGACGATCGGCAGAGAGCGCAAACTGCGCGGCGGTCATGCGCTTCTCGTCCTCTTCCACCCGCAGTTGCGGCCACAACAGCGGCTGCGGCAGCTGCTGTGCAGAAGCTACTGGTCGGTCGTAACCCAGCGCCACATAACGCTCCACCATAAGTGGAAACGCCGCTTTATCCAGCACGCGCACATCATTCAGCACGCCATAACGCATCTCACCGCGCCAGCCCGTACGGCGTTTAATGCCGGCAAAAAACGGCACCAGCGCAGATTTAAACGAGTTAGGCAGTACGTAAGCGCGATCGTAACCGCTGGCCCTGAGCGTTTTCCCCAGCCGACGCCGCTCGCCAAGCGCCAGTGCGCCATGACCAAGCGGCATCGCCAGCGCCTGATTAACTTCCGGCATGCGGGACAGCAAAGGACGGCACCACGCCGGTGCCATCACATCAATGACTGCCTCAGGATGCTCAGCCTTGAGTGTGCGATAGAGACTTTGCGACATCATCATATCGCCGACCCAGGATGGGCCAATAACCAGAATTTTCATCGCTGGTGCGGGTTTCCTTATGCGTTACGGTTCAGCCAGGCCATGTATTCACCTACACCCTGCGCCACGGTTTTGAACGGCTTGTCATAACCCGCGGCACGCAGTTTGGTCAGATCGGCCTGGGTGAATGCCTGATAGCGGCCTTTTAGCTTCTCCGGGAACGGGATGTACTCGATCTGCCCTTTCTGGTGGAACTTCAGCACCGCATCGGCCACTTCCTGGAAGGATTCGGCACGGCCGGTACCGCAGTTATAAATGCCGGATACCCCGTTTTCCCAGCACCACAGGTTCACCGCCACCACATCGTCCACGTGGATGAAGTCACGACGGAAGCTGTCACTGCCTTCGAACAGCTTGGGATTTTCATCGTTACCGATCTGCGTGTTGAGGTGGAATGCCACGCTGGCCATGCTGCCTTTATGTCCTTCACGCGGACCATAGACATTAAAGTAGCGGAAACCACACACCGGCGAATCAGCTTCCGGCAGGATCTGACGCACATAGTGGTCAAACAGCATTTTTGAGTAGCCGTATACGTTGAGCGGCTGCTCGTACTGGCGCTCTTCGATAAAGTTCTCATTGCGCCCGCCGTAGGTGGCCGCTGACGAGGCGTAAAGGAAAGGAATGCTGCGATCAAGGCAGAAGTGCAGCAGATCTTTGGAGTACTGATAGTTGTTATCCATCATGTACTTGCCGTCCCACTCGGTGGTCGCTGAGCAGGCACCTTCGTGGAATACCGCCTCAATTGGCCCCAGATCTTCACCCGACATGATGTAGGTGAGGAACTCCTCTTTATCCATGTAATCCGCGATGTCCAGATCCGCCAGGTTCACGAATTTGGTGCCATCTTTCAGATTATCCACGACCAGAATGTCAGTGTGACCGCGATCGTTCAGCGCTTTAACAATGTTGCTGCCGATCATGCCAGCGCCACCGGTTACGATAATCATATGCTTAGCCTTTAAACAGTGAGAGGTGAAACAGGCCGTTCCACGCACGAATGCCTGTCATCATAACATTTCAGCCAGATGCAGACAGCCAGATGACGCCGATAGCGCTGCACAAATCCTGTTCGCTACGTGAACTATGCTGCAAAACGGAGATTTGTCTGGCGGAAATATCGTTAATCCGCTTTTTAATCAGTAATATGTGCCAAAATTTTGCTATCAGAGGAGCAGAATCATGTCTGATCAGTTTTATTCGCAAATCCGTCAACAGCTTGAGACAACGCGTCAGGATGGATTGTTCAAACAGGAACGCACCATTACCTCGGCACAACAGGCAGAGATCAACGTTGCCAACAGTCCGCCGGTCATCAATTTTTGCGCCAATAACTATCTCGGTCTGGCAAACCATCCGGCCCTGATTCAGGCCGCTAAAGACGGCATGGATTCGCACGGCTTTGGCATGGCTTCTGTCCGCTTTATCTGCGGTACCCAGGACACGCACCAGCAGCTGGAGCGCAAGCTGGCGGCTTTCCTGGGTATGGAAGACAGCATCCTGTTCTCCTCCTGCTTTGATGCCAACGGCGGTCTGTTTGAAACCCTGCTGGGTGCCGAAGACGCTATTATCTCTGATGCACTCAACCACGCCTCGATCATCGACGGTATCCGCCTGTGCAAAGCGCAGCGCTACCGCTATGCCAACAATGATATGCAGGAGCTGCGCGCGCGGCTGCAGGAAGCCCGCGATAAAGGCGCGCGTCATATCCTGATTGCGACCGATGGCGTGTTCTCGATGGATGGCGTGATCGCTAATCTGCAGGGGATTTGTGACCTGGCGGATGAATTCGATGCGCTGGTCATGGTGGATGATTCGCACGCAGTCGGTTTTGTCGGGGCAACAGGCCGTGGCACCCATGAATATTGTGACGTGATGGATCGGGTCGATATCCTCACTGGCACTCTGGGTAAAGCGCTGGGCGGCGCCTCTGGCGGTTATGTCGCGGCGAAAAAAGAGGTCGTTGAGTGGCTGCGTCAGCGCTCGCGACCTTACCTGTTCTCTAACTCGCTGGCGCCGGCCATTGTGGCGGCTTCGCTGCGGGTGCTGGATCTGTTAAGCGAAGGCGATGGTCTGCGTCAGCGCCTGTGGGAAAACGCCCGCTTCTTCCGCGAAAAAATGACCGCTGCCGGCTTTACCCTGGCCGGTGCCGACCACGCCATTATTCCGGTGATGCTGGGTGAAGCCAGCGTTGCGCAGCAATTTGCCAGCCTGCTGCAGCAGGAGGGCATCTATGTTACCGGCTTCTTCTATCCGGTGGTGCCGCAGGGCCAGGCGCGCATTCGCACGCAGATCTCCGCCGCGCACACGCAGGCGCAGCTGGAGCAGGCGGTGGCAGCCTTTATCCGCATTGGTCAGCAGTTGGACGTGATTGGCACAGGAGCCGCAAAATGAAAGCACTGGCGAAATTAAAAGCGGAAGAGGGAATCTGGATGGTGCACGATGCGCCGATCCCGGAGCCTGGCCACAACGATCTGCTGATCAAAATCCGTAAAACCGCGATCTGCGGCACCGATGTGCATATCTATAACTGGGACGACTGGTCACGTAAAACCATTCCGGTACCGATGATTACCGGCCATGAATACGTGGGCGAAGTGGTCGGTATCGGTCAGGAGGTTAAAGGCTTTGCCATTGGCGATCGCGTATCGGGTGAAGGGCATATCACCTGCGGCCACTGCCGCAACTGCCGCGCCGGGCGTACCCATCTGTGCCGTAATACCGTCGGCGTTGGCGTCAACCGTCAGGGCTGTTTTGCAGAGTATCTTGTCATTCCGGCCTTCAATGCCTTCAAAATCCCGGACAATATCCCGGATGAACTGGCCGCGATTTTCGATCCCTTCGGTAATGCCGTGCACACGGCACTGTCGTTTGATCTGGTAGGCGAAGATGTGCTGATCTCCGGCGCGGGCCCGATCGGTATCATGGCGGCGGCGGTATGTAAGCACGTCGGCGCACGGCATGTAGTCATTACCGATATCAATGAGTACCGTCTCGGCCTGGCGCGTGACATGGGCGTTACGCGTGCGGTTAACGTTGCCCATGAGAACCTGCGTGAGGTAATGGCAGAACTGGGGATGACCGAAGGTTTTGATGTCGGGCTGGAGATGTCCGGCGCGCCACCGGCATTCCACACCATGCTGGAGACGATGAATCACGGCGGACGCATCGCTCTACTGGGCATTCCGCCAGGCGAGATGTCAATCGACTGGAATCAGGTGATTTTCAAGGGGCTGTTTATCAAGGGGATCTATGGCCGCGAGATGTTTGAAACCTGGTACAAGATGGCGGCCTTGATTCAGTCCGGGCTCGATCTGACGCCAATCATTACCCACCGTTATCACATTGATGACTTCCAGCAGGGCTTCGATGAGATGCGTTCCGGTCGCTCCGGGAAAGTGGTGCTGAGCTGGGATTAAGACCGGACGATAAGGTCGCAGCGAGTCTGCGGCCTTCTCTATCGTAATGTTCCGCCAGACGCTACTCCACTAACGCCAGATACTTCTGGCAAATTTCCCGGGTATCAAAAGCGGCAAAATCCGCAGCACTAAACTGCGGCGGGTGCCGATAAATCTCTTGCATCGTCTCCGCCAGCGATTGCGGGTTCAGATCCGCCAGTCCGCGCGCCAGATCTCCCTGCAGCAACCACTGTGGGCCGCCCGGGCAGCGTGTACTCACTACCGGCGTACCGCACAGCATGGCCTCAATCAGCACATTACCGAAACCTTCACTGTCCGAGCTCACCACCAGCATTTTTGCCCGACTAATCCACGCATACGGGTTTTGCGTGAATCCCTGAAAAATGACCCGTTCGGCAATGCCAAGCTCCTGCGCCAGCGCCTCAAGCGCTGCTTTGCGCGCTACCGAGCCCTGGCCCAGTAGCACCAGCGGTTCGGGAAGATTGCTCAGCGCATAGGCTTTCAGCAGACGATCGTGTCGCTTGGTCTCATGAAAACGCCCGACGTGCACCAGAAAGCCAGACGGCGGTACATCAGCGGGTTCTGCCGCCAGCTGCCGGATCTGCGCTACGTCAAACGGATTACCAATCACTGCCTCACGCGCCAGCGTGACAGTAAAGGCACGTTTCAAATCATCCAGCACCGCAGGCGAGACGCCAATCACATTCCGCCCCTGATATACCTGATGAATTTTGCGCGCCTTCAGCCAGCGCGAAAGGCCGGTTCGATGCCCCAGATAAGAGGGCGAAAACACGCCATGCAGGCAAAACCAGGTTTTACGCGCAGGCAGCGCGCGGCAACGCCGTACGATACGGTCCGTTTTGTGCAGATGTGAAACCACTAAATCAAACGCACCTGCCGCCGCCTCCGCCTGACGTACGGCCCGCGCCAGTAATCCGGCACGACGACTGAGCTCCGTGAGCTTGCGCCACGGCTTGCGGTTAGTATCAGCAATGACCTGGTAATCGACGCCCGCCGGCAGCGGGTACTCACAAACATTTCGCAACGAAAACAACGAAACCCGATGCCCCAGCGCCAGCATACCGGCGACTAAGGTCAGCACCACTTTCTCTGCGCCACCGCCCGGCAGTCCATCAATCACCATCAGTATGCGTTTTGACAACTTGTCCATCCTGTCTCACTGAAAAGGTCTATTCAACGTCGTGAATCTTAACGTAGTCGGGCACGAAAACCGACGCCTGAGGAGGTGATTTTCGCCCGCCGACAGCAATTGCGTCACTGAGGGGCAGAGCGTAACATTGCGTTTTTCTGGCTTCAGGCGGCAATCATGACCCGGCATGCATTCCTTATTACCATAGATACCGAAGGTGACAACCTCTGGCGCAATCATCGCACTATTACCACTGAAAACACCCATTTTCTGCCGCGTTTTCAGGCGCTGTGTGAGCGCTATGGTTTTAAACCGACCTGGCTGACCAACTATGAAATGGCCAGCGATCCGGCATTCGTCGAGTTCGGTAACGATGTGATCGCCCGTAAGCAGGGGGAAATTGGCATGCATCTGCACGCCTGGAACAGCCCGCCGGAAGCCCCGCTTACCGATGATGACTGGCGCTGGCAGCCCTTTCTCATTGAGTACCCGGATACGGTACTGCGCGACAAAGTGCGCTACATGACCGATCTGCTGGAAGATAAGTTCCAGACAAAGATGCTCAGCCATCGCGCCGGGCGCTGGGCATTTGATGAGCGCTATGCAGCGATCCTGACTGAGCTGGGTTATCAGGTAGATTGCTCGGTCACGCCGCGCGTAAACTGGTCTTTCACCCGTGGCGCCCCCGAGGGCAAGGGCGGCACGGATTACACGCACTTCCCCCATAAACCCTATTTTATTGACCCACAGGATATCTCTCGCAGCGGTACATCATCACTGCTGGAGATCCCCATGAGCATCCAGTACAAATATTCGCCGTTCATGAACACGGTGAAACAGGGCCTTTATCGCCTGCGCGGCAAGCAGAAAAGCCCTGCGGTGCACTGGCTGCGTCCGTCTGGCGGAAATCTGGCGGATATGCAGCGCGTCGTTGAGATGTCGCTGGCGGAAGGGCAGGATTACACCGAATTTATGCTGCACAGCTCTGAGTTTATGCCGGACGGCAGCCCAACGTTTAAAAACGCGCGTGATATTGAGCAGCTTTATGAGGACCTCGAGGCGCTCTTTGCCTGGCTAGCGCCACGCTTTGTCGGCCAGACGCTGGCTGAATATCACGACAGCTTCAGGCAGCGCTGCTCGCTGCGCTGAGCCGCTGCCATGCCTGCCAGACCGTCTCCGGTGGAATATCACAACATTCGCCGGAAGCGGTCTGCATGATTTGATAATCCCCCGACCACGGATGCCACAGGCTGGCATTGGTATCACCGAAAAATACTACCTGCTTTTTATGCAATCCGGCGGCGAGGTGCATCTGGCCACCATCGCTGCACAGAATCTGCTCGCAGCAGTAAAATCCCGCCATAACTTCACGTACCGAGCTGTCGGGTAGCGTGCCACGCGCGGTGAGTTCACCAACTGCATCAGCTCATCGGCACGCGTACCATCGCCTTTGTCATGTGGATCAAGCGTGCCCTGCGGCGACCAGAACACCAGTACGCGCGCCTGTTCATCCTCCAGCAGCCGGGTAATAAACGCCGCATAATAGGCCAGCGGCCAGCGGCGCTTTGGGCTGCGGCTACTGATGTGCACGCCATAAACGCAGCCCGGCGTGGGAAACGCGCTGGCAACGCGCTGCTTTGCCGCCGCACATTCGGCATCAGACAAGTAGAGCCGGAGGGGCGGTACATCGGGAACATCATCGGTAAGTGCCGAGAGATAAGAGTACGTGTGTTCAACCTGATGGTTACCGCGAAAATCGCTTTTCCGGAAGGGACGTTCAAGCTGCGCATCGGGCAGGGCAGAACCGATAATGTTGCGTGCACCGGCCAGTTTTGCCAGCCGCAGGCTATATTTGCAGGGAACAGGGTTCGCCAGAATGGTGGCATCAAAATGGGTTTGCCGCAGCGCCAGCATGATTTTCAGGCGCTGCCAGTAAACGCCTAAGGCCGTTTCATGTGTCGCCCGGTGCTTCGCTTTCTTGTAAACAAATAGCCGATCCACATGCGGATTGTGCTGCACCACATCTTCTGCAATTTTATTTACCAGCAGAGTGAGCTTCGCATCAGGAAAGGTGCGTTTCAAACCTTCCAGTAATGGTGTGGTACACACCATGTCACCAATATTGTCGCGTCTGATGACGAGGATATTTTTCATGTTATGTTCCGCGAAAGTGACCCGGGTTGCCTGAAACGTTTCAGACAAAGCCTGAAAGTTACAAAAAAGCGAGTGTGCTACCGACTTTTGACCATTAATGTGCAAAAAGTTCTGAATCAGCTGGCAATAATTCAGCCAGAAATTTATTAAAAAATGATTAATCCTGCTGAGCTATGTCATCTAATGTTCCCCTGCTCTCGATCATCACGCCGATGTTTAATGCCGGTGCAATGTTTGAGACATTTATGCAGTCGCTGCTGGCGCAAACCCTGACGTCGCTTGAGATCATCATCGTCGATGATGGCTCTACCGATGGCTCCGGTGCGCGTGCCGATGAGTATGCGCAGCGCTATCCGCACATTCAGGTTATCCATCAGGCTAACGGTGGCGTCTCACGCGCGCGCAACGCCGGGCTGGCGGCGGCCCGGGGCAAATACGTCACGTTTCCGGATGCTGACGATACGCTGGATGCGGAGATGTATCAGACGCTGACCGAAATGGCAGAGCGCGATAATCTTGATGTTGCCCAGTGCAACGCTGAGTGGTTTTTTCAGGCCAGCCAGAGCACCAAACCGCTCATTCCGCTTGAGCGCCTGACCAGCACAGGCGTGCTTAGTGGCCCGGACTGGCTCAATCAGGCGCTGCAAACGCATCGATACATGCATGTTGTCTGGCTGGGGATTTATCGCCGGGCGCTGATAGATAGGATTAACCTGCGTTTTGAGCCGGGCCTGCATCATCAGGACATCCCGTGGACCACCGAACTGATGCTCAACGCACAAAGAGTGCGCTATACCGACCGCATGCTGTATCGCTATTACCTGCATGATGCTTCAATCAGCAATCGCAAACGCACCGGCCAGCGTAATGTGGAGTATCAGCGTCACTACCTGAAAATTGCGCAGATGCTGGAGGAGATCAACACGCGCTACCGCCATGTCGTGAAAATCTATCCCTCCTTTCACTATCAGGTGACGCGGGAAGCGCTGAGCGTCTGCCATTCGATCCGCCGTGAGCCGGACGCCGACGCACGCCGGGCAATGATCGCTGAACTCTTCGCCACACAAACTCATAAGCGCATGCTGCGCAACGCCCGGGGCATCCGTCAGTGGTATCAACTGCTGCTATGGCTGAGCCGCCTGTATCGCTGGCGCAACAAATAAGCGCCAGGCCCGGCTTTCACCCCTCAGGGGTTTGCCCTACAATCAGCTCACTGAATTTTGAGATCATTTGAGTATGGCAAGCCCGATTCCAGCCCAATTCGTACCGCAAAATATTCTGCTGATAAAGCTGCGCCACCATGGCGATATGCTGCTGACCACGCCGGTCATCAATGCCCTGCGCCAGCGCTATCCGCAGGCCAATATTGATGTGCTGCTATATAAAGAGACGCGCCCGATGCTGGAAGCGCATCCGGCGATTCGTCAGTTGCATATCATTGACCGTAACTGGAAAAAAGAGGGCGGCTGGCAGAAGTTCCGCCATGAAATGGCGCTGATTAGCGCCGTTCGCGCCTGCCGCTATGACGTGGTCATTAATCTTGCCGACCAGTGGCGCAGTGCCATTATCACTGGCCTGTCGGGCGCCCCGGTGCGTATCGGCTTCGCCTTTGCGAAACGTGATAACGCGTTCTGGCGCTGGTGTCACAACCAGCAGGTGCCCACTACCGATCATCACTCGCTTCATACCGTTGAACAGAACATGAGCGCGCTGTTGCCGCTTGGCATCTCTGCCGACGGAGCCAAAGCGTCGATGCACTTCAGCGAACCCGACCGGCAAAAAGTTCAGCAGCTGCTGTCTGAAGCCCACATCAACGGCCCCTTTGTGGTGTTGCAGCCAACATCACGCTGGGTATTCAAATGCTGGGAAGATGAGAAGATGGCGCAGCTGATCGATGCGCTGGCTGCCGGCGGGCACACGCTCGTTCTGACCGCCGCGCCCGACCCGCATGAGATGGCGATGATCCGCCATATTCAATCGCTGTGCCGCAGCCCGAATGTGATCTCGCTGGCGGGCCAGCTCTCTCTGCCGCAGCTGGCGGCATTGATTGATGCTGCACAGCTGTTTATCGGGGTAGACTCGGCGCCGATGCACATGGCAGCCGCGCTGGATACGCCATGCCTTGCGCTGTTCGGCCCGACCAAGCTGCAGCACTGGCGTCCCTGGGGCGACAATAACCGCGTGATTTGGGCGGGCGACTACGCCCCGCTGCCCGCACCGGACTCGATTGATACCAAAACCGATCGGCGCTATCTGTCCGCCATTCCGGTTGAGGATGTGCTTGCCGCCGCAAGGAGCCTTTTGCATGACTAAGTTACGCCTGGCGATTGTCCGGCAGAAGTATCGCCCGGACGGCGGTGCTGAACGCTTTATTTCACGGGCGCTGGAAGCACTGGACAGCGAGCAGCTCGATCTCAACATCATTACCCGCAGCTGGCAGGGCACGCCAAACCCGGCCTGGCATCTGCACATCTGCAATCCGGCTAAGCTGGGGCGCATCTCGCGCGAGCGTGGTTTTGCCCGCGCAGCGCGTGCCTGCTGGGAGCGCGAGCAGTTCGATATCGTACAGAGCCATGAGCGCATCGCCGGCTGCGATATTTTCCGTGCCGGCGATGGCGTGCATCGCGTGTGGCTGGAGCAGCGCGCGCGCATTGTTTCGCCGTGGCAGCGGTTGAGCGCCCGTCTCAGCCCGTATCACCGCTATGTTCTGCAGGCTGAAGCGGAGATGTTTAATGCGCCCTCGCTAAAAGCCGTGATCTGTAACTCTGAAATGGTGAAGCAGGACATTCTGCGCAACTTCACGCTTGAAGCCAGCAAGATCCATGTCATTCACAACGCGATTGATAGCCAGCGTTTTCAGCCTGCAACCGAAGCGCTGCGCCATGCAGCACGCCAGCAGCTAACGCTGCCGCAGACGGCTACCGTGATGATCTATGTCGGTTCCGGCTTTGAGCGTAAGGGCCTGAAAGCGGCGATTGAAGCGGTAGCAAAGAGCGATCGCTACCTGATAGTGGTCGGCCAGGATAAGCAGCTATCTCGCTATCAGCAATTGGCGAACCAGCTCAACTGCCTTGACCGTTTGCGCTTTGTGGGCGTGCAGCAGGATGTGCAGCCGTTCTATCACGCCGCCGATGCGCTGCTGCTGCCGACGCTGTACGATCCGTTTCCCAATGTGGTGCTGGAAGCGATGGCCTGTGGCCTGGCCGTCATCACCAGCACGGGCTGTGGGGGCGCGGAGTTTATCCGGCAGGGTCAGGAGGGATTTGTCTGCGATGCACTGGATATCAATGCGTTAAACGAAGCCGTCAGTGCCACACCGGCGCTTTCACAGCACGCCGCGATGGGCGAAGCGGCGCGGCGCAGAGTTGAGCCTTACAGCCCGCAACGTCTGGCGCAGGCGCTGACCTCGCTTTACCAGCAGGTGCTGAAAACCGGCTGACGAAGTGGTATGAGCAGAGGGGGGATTTCTGCTAATATGCCGCCTTTCATGTGTTTTTTGACGCGATTGTGTCGTAACGGTAACTATGACGACTCTATACACCGCCCTGCTCTATCTGATTCAGCCACTGATCTGGCTGCGCCTGTGGCTGCGCGGTCGAAAAGCACCGGCCTACCGTAAACGCTGGGCGGAACGCTACGGTTATTGCACCGGTAAAGTGGAGCCGCACGGCATTGTGCTGCACTCGGTTTCCGTCGGCGAAACCCTGGCTGCTGTGCCACTGGTGCGCGCGCTGCGCCATCGCTATCCAATGCTGCCGATCACCGTCACAACCATGACGCCGACCGGCTCTGAACGCGCACAGTCCGCGTTTGGTAAAGACGTGCATCACGTCTATCTGCCCTATGATTTGCCCGGCTCAATTAACCGTTTCCTTGATACCGTCAACCCACGTCTGGTGATCATCATGGAGACCGAGCTGTGGCCGAATATCATCCGTATTCTGCACCAGCGACAGATTCCCCTGGTTATCGCGAACGCGCGTCTTTCCGAACGCTCCGCGAAGGGGTACAGCAAGCTTGGCGGCTTTATGCGCGATCTGCTGCAACGCATCACGCTGATTGCCGCGCAGAATGCCGAAGATGGCGACCGTTTCCTCAGCCTCGGCCTGAAGCGCTCGCATCTGGCCGTCACCGGTAGCCTCAAATTCGATATTTCGGTTACGCCAGAGCTGGCAGCCCGCGCCGTGACGCTGCGTCGTCAGTGGGCTTCACGTCGTCAGGTGTGGATCGCCACCAGTACCCATGAGGGCGAAGAGGCGATTGTGCTGGATGCGCATCGCCGCCTGCTACAGCAATTTCCCGATCTGCTGCTGATTCTGGTGCCACGCCATCCTGAACGTTTCAAAGATGCCTGCGATCTGACGCAAAAACGCGGGTTCAGCTTTACGCTACGCAGCAGCGGTGAGATTCCGTCCAGCGCTACGCAGGTCGTTATTGGCGATACCATGGGTGAGCTGATGCTGCTGTACGGAATTGCCGATATCGCCTTTGTTGGCGGCAGCCTGGTTGAACGCGGCGGTCACAATCCGCTGGAGCCGGCGGCGCATGCCATCCCGGTGCTGATGGGCCCGCATATCTGGAACTTCAAAGATATCTGCGCCAAATTACAGCAGGCAGAAGGCCTGATCACCGTAACAGATGAAGCTTCACTGGAGAAAGAGGTCGCCAACCTGCTGCAGGATGACGACTATCGCCGCTACTACGGCCGTCATGCTGTAGAAGTGCTGCACCAGAATCAGGGCGCGCTTCAGCGTCTGCTTCAGTTACTCGAACCGCATTTACCGCCACGAGCTCACTAACGTATGTCACAACGCCAACGCCTCTCCGTGGTGATGATCGCCAAAAACGAAGCGGAACTGCTTCCGGAGGCGCTGGCTTCCGTAAGCTGGGCCGATGAAATTGTGCTGCTGGACGCCGGCAGCCAGGATGCAACATCCGAGGTGGCGCGCACCCGGGGTGCACAGGTCTATCAGGCAGACGCCTGGGCCGGCTTTGGCATACAGCGCCAGCGTGCACAGGCGTTTGCCACGGGCGACATGATCTTAATGATTGACGCCGACGAGCGCGTAACGCCCGAACTGCGCCGCGCCATTGAACAGGTGCTGGCGCAGCCGCCTTCCGATACCGTCTACAGCCTTGGCCGCAGCAACCTGTTCCTGGGCCGCTTTATGCGCCACAGCGGCTGGTATCCGGACCGCGTAATGCGCCTCTATCCGCGTCATCTCCGCTACAACGACAACCTGGTGCATGAGTCACTGGACACTCAGGGTGCGCCGGTGGTGGCGCTGCCGGGGGATCTACAGCACCTTACCTGCCGTGACCTGATCGCCTTTCAGCGTAAACAGATGAATTACGCCGAAGCCTGGGCGCAGGAGCGGTTTCAGCGCGGTAAACGCTGCGGGCTTCTCTCGATTTTTAGCCATACGATCGGGGCATTTCTGAAAACGCTGCTGCTGCGCGCCGGCTTTCTTGATGGTAAGCAGGGCTGGATTCTGGCGGTGGTTAACGCGCAGTACACGTTCAATAAATATTCGGCGCTCTGGGCGCTGCATCACACCTCAACTCAAGGCCGCGTATGAGCACAAAAGCGATTTACCCTGGCACGTTTGATCCCATCACGCTGGGACATCTGGATATCGTTACGCGTGCGGCGAAGATGTTTGACCGCATGGTACTGGCGATTGCCGCCAGCCCGAGTAAAAAGCCGCTGTTCAGTCTGGATGAGCGTGTGGATCTGGCGCGTCAGGTAACGGCGCATCTGCCGAATGTTGAGGTGGTGGGTTTTAGCGATCTGATGGCAAACTTTGCGCAGGCGCAGGGTGCCAATGTGCTGGTACGCGGTCTGCGCGCAGTATCGGATTTTGAGTATGAGCTGCAGCTGGCGCATATGAACCGTCATCTGCTGCCGACGCTGGAAAGCGTATTTCTGATGCCGTCCGAAGGTTTCTCGTTCGTCTCTTCATCGCTGGTAAAAGAGGTGGCGCGCCATCAGGGCGATGTGCAGGCATTTCTGCCTGCCGTCGTACATCAGGCGCTGCTGGTAAAACTGGCCCAGCCGTAATCAGTGCTGGCAGCGCGGACACCAGAATGTACTGCGCTGGCCATGCTTACCGCTGACAATCGGCGTCCCGCAGGCGCGACAGGCTTCACCCGCCCGGCCGTAAACCTGCAGCTCCTGCGCGAAGTAGCCCGGCTTACCATCAGTCTGCATAAAATCGCGTAGCGTGGTACCGCCCTGCTCAATTGAGCGCAACAATACCGCTTTGATGGTGTTCGCGAGCAGCTCCGCTTCCTCTTCGCTCAGGCTCTGCGCCGGACGATCGGGCAAGATCCCGGCGGTAAACAGCGACTCGCTGGCGTAAATGTTGCCAACCCCCACCACCACTTTGTTATCCATCAGCCACTGTTTAATTACTGTGCGTTTGCCACGCGACTTCTCAAACAGCATAGCGCCGTTAAACGCTTCGCTGAGCGGCTCGGGCCCCAGATGCGCCAGCACGCTGCTGCCCGCCAGGTCAGGCGCCCACAGCCAGGCGCCAAAGCGACGCGGATCGGTGTAGCGCAGCACTTTGCCGTTACTCATTACCAAATCGACGTGGTCGTGTTTTGCTGCAGGCTGTTCGCCCGGCAAGACGCGCAGGCTGCCGGACATACCCAGGTGGATGATAATCCAGCCGTGCGGCAACTCCAGCAGCAGATATTTGGCACGACGCTGAACGCTGATAACAGGCTGATCGCTTAGCGTGTGGATTTCATGGGAAACCGGCCAGCGCAGACGCGGATTGCGCACAATGGCGTGCAGGATGGTTTCACCCACCAGGTGAGGTTCAATACCGCGTCGGCTGGTCTCTACCTCAGGTAATTCAGGCATCTCATCTCCTCAACGTCGCGCGGAAACAAAAAACCCGGCCGGAGCCGGGTTTTTCGCAAGAATACTAAAATTACTTAATTTTAGCTTCTTTGTAGATCACGTGCTGACGTACAACCGGATCGAACTTTTTCAGTTCCAGTTTCTCAGGTTTAGTACGTTTGTTCTTCGTGGTGGTATAGAAGTGACCTGTACCAGCAGAGGAAACCAGCTTGATCTTCTCACGAATACCTTTAGCCATGATTCAGTTCCTTAGTACTTCTCACCACGGGCGCGGATTTCGGCCAGAACCGTATCGATGCCCTTTTTATCAATAACACGCATACCTTTAGCAGATACACGCAGAGTAACGAAGCGCTTTTCGCTCTCAACCCAGAAACGGTGAGAGTGCAGGTTCGGCAGGAAACGGCGTTTCGTCGCGTTCATTGCGTGGGAACGGTTGTTACCGGTCACCGGACGCTTTCCAGTTACCTGGCAGACTCGTGACATTTCTATTCTCCAAAAATCAAATCAGCTCGAGCTTTAAAAACTAGGTTTTGGCCGCCTCGTCAGGCCTTAGCCCGCCCAGGCGAGTTCCATGTGAACCCGCTAAGCTGGCCCAAACGCCAAACCCGAGATTCTCAAAGGTGGCGTAGTATACGCCGCTCAGCCCGAGTGCTCAAGTCCCGAACAAATAAAGATCCCTCCGGATCGCGTAAAAACGCCGCATTTGTGCCCGTCTGGTGCCGTAAATTACAGCCAGCCGCGCTCGGCAAAAGAGGTAAACTCGCCGTGGCCAATCACCAGATGATCTAATAAACGGATATTCAGCAGGGCGCAGGCCTGCGCTACCCTGACGGTAATTTCGCGGTCAGCGCGGCTCGGCTCCGCCAGCCCCGAAGGGTGATTGTGCGCCAGAATCACCGCGGCGGCGTTGAGTTTCAGGGCTTCGCGCACGATCTCACGCGGGTGCACCTCCACGCTGGCAATCGACCCGGAGAACATCTTCTGCGCCTGTAACACCCGGTGCTGGTTATCCAGAAACAGCGCCATAAAAATTTCGCGCTCCTGATGGGCCAGCACGCTTTGCAGGTAATGGCGCGTCACCTGCGGATTCTCCATCACATTTTCCCGCGCCAGCTGGCTGGCAAAGAAGCGTCGCCCCAGTTCAGCAATGGCATAGAGCTGGGTCATTTTGGCGCTGCCGACACCTTTAATCTGCGCCAGCTCCTCTTTGCTGGCAGTCATGATGCGGTACAGCGAACCGAACTCATTCAGCATCTGTCGCGCCAGCATCATGACGCTGGTGCCGCACACACCGGTGCGCAGAAAGATCGCCAGCAGCTCCGCATCGCTTAATGTCTCAGCCCCCATCAGCATCAGTTTTTCCCGTGGTGCCAGTTCCGTCATGATGGTTTCCTCCCTGTGGTGCGGCGATTGTGCGCCTGGCGTTTCCGCTGCACCAGCGACGTATGATGAATTTCAGAGCCGCCTCGCAAAGGGCGCAGGCAGTGAAAAGGCGGGGTAGTGATTTTATGGTAAAGTTGCCACCTCTGCCGCGTCTGAGGCGGCACTCTGCTTTCAGTTGAGGCGAACAACATGATGGGATTAGCCGGAAAAAAAATTCTGCTGGGCGTGAGCGGCGGTATCGCTGCCTATAAAGCGCCAGAGCTGGTGCGCCGCCTGCGCGATCGCGGCGCCGAGGTACGGGTCATGATGACGGAAGCGGCAAAAGCGTTTATTACGCCACTGAGCCTGCAGGCGGTTTCCGGCTATCCGGTGTTTGATAACCTGCTCGACCCGGCAGCCGAAGCGGCTATGGGCCATATCGAGCTGGCGAAATGGGCCGATTTGATTGTACTTGCGCCTGCCAGCGCGGACCTGATTGCGCGCGTGACTGCCGGTATGGCGAACGACCTGGTGACCACCGCCTGCCTCGCCAGCGATGCGCCGTTAGCCATTGTGCCCGCCATGAACCAGCAGATGTACCGCGCGACCATCACGCAGGAGAACCTGCAACGTCTGGCTCAGCGCGGCGTACTGATTTGGGGGCCAGACAGCGGCAGCCAGGCCTGCGGCGATGTCGGGCCGGGACGCATGCTCGATCCGCTGGCGATTGTGGCGCATGCGCTGGAGTGGGCCGCCCCCGTCAACGATCTGCAACATCTCAACATTATGATCACCGCCGGTCCAACCCGTGAAGCGCTCGACCCGGTGCGCTACATCAGTAATCACAGCTCCGGCAAAATGGGTTACGCGATTGCCGCAGCCGCGGCCAAACGGGGCGCCACTGTTACGCTGGTTTCCGGCCCGGTCATGCTGCCAACGCCAGCCGGCGTCACGCGCGTAGACGTTAACAGCGCGCTGGAGATGGAAGCCGCGGTGATGGCGCAAATCCGCCAACAACATATTTTCATTGCCAGCGCAGCCGTGGCAGACTACCGGGCGGCAAACATCGCCGCTGAAAAAATCAAAAAGCAGGGTGACGACGATAACGTTACGCTGCAGCTGGTGAAGAACCCGGATATTGTCGCCGGCGTTGCCGCACTGCCCGAAAAACGCCCTTATGTCGTGGGATTTGCCGCCGAAACCCAGAATGTGGAAGAATACGCGCGGCAAAAACGGGTGCGGAAAAATCTGGACCTGATTTGTGCCAACGACGTGGCGCAGGCCGGGCAGGGCTTCAATAGCGACACCAATGCTCTTCACCTTTTTTGGCAGGAGGGAGAAAAAGTCTTACCGCTCAGTGATAAGGCTCTCCTTGGCCAACAATTAATAGACGAGATTGTCAGCCGTTATGATGAAAAAAATCGACGTTAAAATTCTGGATGCGCGCGTAGGCAAAGAGTTCCCTTTACCAACGTACGCTACCTCTGGTTCCGCCGGTCTTGATTTGCGCGCCTGCCTGGATGGCGCGCTGGAGATCGCGCCGGGTATGACCACGCTGGTGCCCACCGGCCTGGCTATTCATATTGCTGACCCGAGCCTGGCCGCGGTGATTCTGCCGCGCTCTGGTTTGGGCCATAAGCACGGTATTGTGCTTGGCAACCTGGTTGGCCTGATCGACTCCGATTATCAGGGCCAGTTAATGGTTTCTGTCTGGAACCGTGGTCAGGACAGCTTTACTCTGCAACCGGGCGATCGCCTGGCACAGCTGGTATTTGTGCCGGTTGTTCAGGCCGAATTTAACCTGGTGGACGATTTCGACACCAGCGATCGCGGTGCGGGCGGATTCGGTCACTCTGGCCGTCAGTAATACGCCCACTTTTCGCTTAGCCATCTTTTTATTTCTTGTCGCCACAGGCCGCTTTGTCTGTGGCAGATGAGGCAGTATTGCCTGTTTTTGGTAAATTTCAGGGGTCTTGAAGGTCATGGCAGAAAAAAAAGCCGCGAAACGGAACCGTCGCGAAGAGATTTTGCAGGCGCTGGCGCAGATGCTGGAGTCGGGTGATGGCAGTCAGCGTATTACCACCGCCAAGCTGGCAGCCAGCGTCGGCGTATCGGAAGCGGCGTTATACCGCCATTTTCCCAGCAAGACGCGCATGTTTGACAGCCTGATCGAATTTATTGAAGACAGTCTGATTACCCGCATCAATCTCATCCTTAAAGATGAAAAAGAGACGCTGACGCGCCTGCGCCTGATTGTGCAGCTGATTCTGGGATTTGGTGAGCGTAATCCGGGACTGACGCGCATTTTGACCGGCCATGCGCTGATGTTTGAGCAGGATCGCCTGCAGGGCCGCATCAATCAGCTGTTTGAACGCATTGAGGTGCAGCTGCGTCAGGTGATGCGTGAGAAGAAGATGCGCGACGGCGAAGGGTTTCAGGGCGACGAAACGCTGCTGGCGAGTCAGCTGCTGGCCTTCTGTGAAGGTTTGCTGTCACGTTATGTGCGTTCGGAGTTCCGCTATCGTCCCACCACGGATTTTGACAGCCGCTGGCCGTTGATTGCCGCGCAGCTGGTCTGACGGTTTGCCGTGCCTCCAGGGTCGCCATTCATGGCGACCGCTGCGAAGACTTAAATACCGTACTCTTTGCGATAGGCGCGTACCTTCGCCAGATGATCGGCCATCTCCGGTTTCTCTTCCAGATACGCAATCAGGTCCGTCAGCGTAATGATCGCTGTCACTTTGCAGTGATAATCGCGTTCCACTTCCTGAATCGCGGAGATATCGCCACGACCGCGCTCCTGACGGTCCAGCGAGATCAGCACGCCGGCCAGCGTCGCGTTGTGGGCGCTGATAATATCCATCGACTCCCGGATGGCCGTGCCGGCGGTGATCACGTCATCCACCAGCATCACTTTGCCCTGCAGCGGGCTGCCCACCAGCAATCCGCCCTCTCCGTGATCTTTCGCCTCTTTGCGGTTGAAGCAGTACGGCACATCGCGGTCATGGTGATCGGCCAACGCTACTGCGGTCGTGGTGGCGATCGGGATGCCTTTGTAGGCCGGGCCAAACAGCAGGTCAAAATCAACGCCGCCATCAACCAGCGCCTGCGCATAGAAGCGGCCCAGCAGCGCTAAATCGCGCCCGCTATTAAACAGGCCCGCATTGAAAAAATAGGGGCTTTTACGACCGGACTTCAGGGTAAACTCACCAAACTTCAGCACCCCTTTGTTCAGGGCGAATTCAATAAACTGACGCTGCCAGGCTTTCATCTCTCACTCCTCAAATAAAGAAAAGGCGACTCTCTGGTCGCCTTGTTACATCAATTTGCTAACGCTGCCTTCTGGGCCTGAATCAACTGCTCAATGCCGCCTCGCGCCAGCGCCAGCAGCTGCAGGAGCTCATCATGGCTGAACGGCTCGCCTTCCGCCGTGCCCTGCACCTCAATCATGCGGCCATCTTCCGTCATCACCACGTTCATGTCGGTTTCTGCCGCAGAGTCCTCTACATACTCCAGATCGCACAGCGCTTCACCGGCGACAATTCCCACGGAGATCGCCGCGACCATGCCCTTCATCGGGTTCGCTTTCAGTTTGCCTGCGGCAACCAGCGCATTCAGCGCATCCGCCAGCGCCACACAGGCACCGGTGATGGATGCGGTACGGGTGCCGCCATCGGCCTGAATCACGTCGCAATCCAGTGTGATGGTGAACTCACCCAGCGCCTCCAGATCCACCGCGGCACGCAGTGAACGGGCAATCAGGCGCTGAATCTCCAGCGTGCGTCCGCCCTGCTTGCCTTTGGCTGCTTCACGCGCCATACGGCTGTGGGTTGAGCGCGGCAGCATGCCATACTCTGCGGTTACCCAGCCCTGGCCCTTGCCTTTCAGAAAACGCGGTACGCCCTCTTCTACGGTTGCGGTGCACAGCACTTTGGTTTCGCCGAACTCAACGAGGACAGAGCCTTCCGCGTGTTTTGTGAAGTGACGGGTAAGGGTAACGGGACGCACTTCAGAAGTGCTACGGCCTGCTGGACGCATGATTTCTCTCCGGCTTGCATAGGTTTGGCTGCGCATTATACGGACTTCACGCCCGGCTGTCCTGCCCGCGTGCGTGCCGTATCGCCGTGTATCAAACCGCCACGCACACCAGCCCATCTACGCGCATAACGGATTGCTGGTCAAACCGCGCTTTATAGCGTTCACGTAGTGCATTGATGGTTTCAGAACCGGGCACATCCGGCTGATGAACGATCACCAGCGCTTTGCGGTTCTCCCCCTGCGCTTTGCCGTCGTATATCACGTAGTCATTGTTAAAACGCGGGGTCACTTCATCGGCCACAAACTGCTGCCACTCATTCAGGCTGACAGGCGCGCCGCTGGCACGTTTCAGACCAAACCACAGCGTGGTTTGCATCATGACCTCACCGGAACCGCATACCGCAACCGGTGCCGTATGGGGGGGAATGTGTGAAAAGGAGGAGTCGGCAGGCGCCTGACAGCCGGCCAGTATCAGGGCGATGCCTAACGGCAACGCCAGCTTTATCAACATCATCGCCTCAAAAGTTGTCTTCATCACTCCTGTCATCATAGAAGCCAACGGGCCATTCTGACATCATTTTTGCCTTAAGCTGCTTCAGTTGTTCATTATCCGAATAATGGACGCTTTGTAAGGCATCAGGATTTACCCTGTCCGGTACAAACGGGCTTAACCATGAATATGGCTACGATGAAGAGACATACCAGAGTGAAAAGCGCGATCGTTACTTATTATTCATCTACATATAATCGACGGATTAACATTATTCCCGATTACATAGCGTTTATCCTGCAAGCGGTATATCCAGCCATAATTCACATGCCCGCGTCCTAAGCCGGCAGAGATATAGCGCTCAATGCTCACAGGATCTGCGCGATTACCGATGTTATAGGCGATTGCGGTGGTTTCCGTGCGTAACGCCGCGCCAGATAAGCTATGACTCAGTTCAAATGACACATCCACCGGTTCACGACGCTGCAACGTCTGGTCAGGCGTGTAATAACTGATCACGCCGCTGTAGTTGCCGGTGGCGTGCAGAATGCGGTTCTGCACTTTCCAGTGACCCCGGGCCACCACCATACGATTGGCTTCTGAGGTGATCAGTAGAGTATCCGCACTGCAGTGCGGCAGATGCCGCGCCAGCTGGGCGTACAGCTCTACGGCCAGGATCAGCATCAGCGCTACCAGTCCGCCCTGCCACAGCAGGGTTAATCGGCGATGAGCATGGTGACCGAGCGGCATGATGCGTCTCTCTGTTCAATAAGGTTATGACAGATAAACCAGCTAAAGCGGCCGGTCAGCTGCGTATGGTTGATGTAAACATGGCGTTCATCCGGATCCGGCTGGGCAATAGCGGCCAGCTGACGTGTTAACAGTTGGATGTTATGCTCCACCGCTTTCTGATCGTCCGGGTTATCTTCCCGCTGCACATACCAGCTAAGATCGCCCTCCTGGCTGTGCAGTTTGTAAGAGACCGCCACCACATCGCGCAGCGCTACTACTTTCATACCAAGCAGCGCCAGAACGAATACCAGTAATGCTCCGGCCAGCATGCCCATGAGCATGATGGTCAGGCGGCTAAGGCGGCGTGGCGGTACCCTTGGGCTGTCTGCTTCGGTTTGCGCCGATGGTGTATTAACGCCAGGCACTGTCGCATACTGTGTCTCTGGCGCGCTTTGCTCAACTGCCGACGGATGCTGCCATACCTCAACCGCGACGTTTTCGTGCAGGCGATAGCCCCGGCGATGCACCGTAACAAAGATTTCCCCCTCTACCCTGAGCTGCAAAAACTGTTTACGCAGCATTGAGAGCATCTGACGCAGCGAGTTATCGGTGAGGTGCACTCCCAGGCTGCGCCAGCTCTCTTCCAGCAGTGCATCATGGGTGATGATTTGACCAGGATGCTGTAAAAAAAGCGCCAGACAGCGCGAGGCGCTGGCGTTGAGCGTCAGCACGTTGTCGCCGTTTTTTAGTACTCGCGCGTTGGGATCAAAAATCAGCTGCTGATTAATCCTCCACATCATCAACCTCAGGGATACGTCAGATAAAATGTTGCGACGATCGATGCGCTGCGGCGTCACCACGCTGAACGCCGTCTGTCGTCAGATCCACAGAGGCAAAACGACACACTGCCGACGCGCCTTAAGCGAACAGGAGAAGCGGTGCAAGAACGGGGGTGTTACCGTCTACCAACATTTCTTTGCCCGGTTAAACGAATGGCTCAACTGCACCTGATTGATTGAGCAAGGGGCGTCAACGATTGCACCTTTAAAGGCCACCGTACCGTTATCCTATCCTGCAGCCGGCACTCACTCTGCGCGCAAAGAGATACCCAACCTGGTGCAATAATCAGATGATCTCTTTTCATTTGACAGATCCCGATTGCGATAACGTTATCTGCAAGACATCGGCACCCTGCAAATAGAATTGATTGGGTGTATTACGATGACGCTTTTAAAAATTCATCCTGACAAAGGTTCGGAAAAATAACTCCGCTACTACGTTTTAAAGGGTGTAAAAGATAAAGATCGGCTTTCGAAAGAAACAGCATCTTGTCATGCATAATTAGAAAACATCCACAAAGTGGCCTGGATAAGCTCCTGAATTAGATTTAAAAATATAAAATTAAACAATCAACAATATGTTTTCATTTTTTTATAAATAAATTCAACGCATATTATTTTCTGGAAAGAGCTTTTCCCCTCCCACTGCTATCAACGCCCCCTCCAGTGACTGACATTCGATGCAGGAGACTGATTATTCCACTCACATAAATGGATTAACGGGGGAAAGAGCAAGGTTATGACAAAGGCAGCATAAATAAAGGCTAAACGTTATGCCTATCATGGCTGGCTGAGCACCGCTATAATCGGATTAACATTCACGAGATGAGTACAAAATTATGATCCGCAGTATGACAGCCTACGCCCGCCGCGAAGCCAAAGGCAGCTGGGGCAGCGCCGCCTGGGAGCTTCGTTCGGTTAACCAGCGCTATCTGGAGACCTATATCCGCCTGCCGGAGCAGTTTCGTAGCCTGGAACCCGTGATTCGTGAGCGTATTCGTCATCGCCTGACGCGCGGCAAGATTGAGTGCAACCTGCGTTTTGACGCTGACCCCAGCGCCCAGGGCGAACTTCAGCTTAATGAATCGCTGGCGAAGCAGCTGGTGCAGGCGGCGAACTGGGTGAAGATGCAGAGCGATGAAGGTGCCATCAATCCACTGGATATTTTACGCTGGCCGGGCGTGATGACCGCGCAGGAGCAGGATCTGGATGCCATCAACGCGGAGCTGCTTAGCGCACTGGATGGCGCACT
Source organism: Pantoea wallisii (assembly GCF_002095485.1). Lineage (GTDB taxonomy): Bacteria > Pseudomonadota > Gammaproteobacteria > Enterobacterales > Enterobacteriaceae > Pantoea > Pantoea wallisii. The sequence goes on from NZ_MLFS01000006.1 coordinate 82,007, forward strand.
GGATGACTTTATTATTGCGCGTGAGACGGAAGGCAACGCCCTGAAGGCGCTGATTGAGCAGCGTCTGGCGGGCGTCACGCAGGAAGTGAGTAAGGTACGCGCGCAGATGCCGGAAGTGATGAAGTGGCAACGTGAGCGTCTGGTGAGCAAGCTGGAAGACGCCGAAGTGCAGCTGGAGAATAATCGCCTTGAGCAGGAGCTGGTGATGATGGCGCAGCGTATTGATGTGGCGGAAGAGCTGGATCGTCTTGATGCGCACGTTAAAGAGACCTACAACATCCTGAAGAAGAAAGAGGCCGTTGGCCGCCGCCTCGACTTTATGATGCAGGAGTTCAACCGCGAGTCGAACACGCTGGGATCAAAATCGATCAATGCAGAGATTACCGCTTCAGCCATTGAGCTGAAGGTGCTGATTGAGCAGATGCGTGAGCAGATTCAGAACATTGAGTAATTTCCACCGCTATCCGCTAAAATCCATAAGCCCATGTTAAATGGGCTTTTTTGTGCAATTGATTTTCCAATAACGAACATATCTATCCACCAAAATCCACAATTTTTTGGAGAGTGGATTGGTAAGTAGTTTCCGTTTAATAGTCAAAATGCATGAGTTATACGTAACCACTCCTCACCACAAATGGTAACTCTTTACACACAAAGGGTGACCTGCCCCCAGTATTAGATACAACCTCAGTTAGTAATGTCGGTTGGTTTTTCTTCATGTTTTCTGTTTCGCCAGCATGCTGCAAATTCGAGCGGCGTCTGGTAATTCAGCGATGAATGAGGCCTGAACTCGTTATAGTCCTGCCGCCAGTCATTAATGATTTTCCGGGTATGAAGAATATCGCTGAACCAGCGCTCATTCAGGCATTCATCCCGAAAGCGTCCGTTAAAACTCTCAATAAATCCGTTCTGTGTTGGCTTACCCGGCTGGATAAGTCGCAGTTCTACGCCATGCTCAAAAGCCCACTGATCGAGCGCACGGCAGGTAAATTCCGGGCCCTGATCGGTTCTTATCGTTGCCGGATAGCCACGAAACAGCGCGATGCTTTCCAGAATACGCGCGACCTGAACGCCTGAAATACCGAAAGCGGCGGAGATCGTCAGACGCTCCTTCATGAAATCATCCACGCAGGTCAGGCACTTAATCCGGCGGCCGCTGGCAAGTGCATCCATGACAAAATCCATCGACCATGTCAGGTTAGGCGCATCCGGGCGGAGAAGCGGAAGCCGCTCAGTCGCCAGACCCTTACGGCGTCGCCTGCGTTTTACACCCAGACCGTTAAGGTGACAGATGCGGTAAACCCGCTTGTGGTTGACGTGAATGCCCTCACGACGCAATAACTGCCAGATGCGCCGGTAACCAAAGCGGCGACGTTCAGGTGCCAGCTCTGTGATGCGCAGAGACAGTTGCGCGTCAGCAGCCGGACGCTGAGCCGAATAACGGCAGGTTGAAAGGGACAGACCAGCCAGCCTGCAGGCACGGCGTTGCGACAGACCAGTTGTCTCACACATGACTTCTACGGCCTCCCGCTTCTGGTCTGTCGTCAGAACTTTCGGCCCAGAGCCACCTGAAGCGCCTCCTTATCCGGCATGGCTTCAGGTGGCAGCATCCTGAGGCGGGCGTTCTCTTCTTCAAGTGACTTGAGCCGCTTCACTTCGGGGACTTCCATGCCGCCAAACTTCTTGCGCCAGGTGTAGAAGGTAGCGTCTGAAATAGCATGCTTGCGGCAGAGTTCCCGGGTTGAAACTCCTGCTTCGGCCTCACGGAGAATACTGATGATCTGTTCGTCGGAAATCGCTTCTTCATGGGGATGTCCTCATGTGACTTATGAATACATTACTAACATCGCGGTGTATTAATCAACAGGGAGCAGGACATCATAGCTTCATAGTACAAATGTTAATAAAATTTAAAAAAGATGAATTCCTTCGTAGATTATGATGAGTTATAATTTAAAAAATTGATGAAGGAGCTAAAATCATGAAAGATTTAATTACTAAAGAAGATCTGAAAGCCCATGGATTTACTGAATCCCAGGTAAGTATTCTTCAAAAACTTGCTGAAAAAGATAATAAATCTTTTACATCCCTTCTTGAAGAGTTAAAAAAAAGATTTTATGCCGGAATCTTTTTATTTTCCTTGATGACTGTCGTGTTAATCATATCAGGTATTAACTACGAAAAGGGTCATTTTACAGGCATTGCTATTGCTTCAATATTTTTATATGCATCAGTAATATTTTTAATTCCAATGCGGTTTGGCTATAAAGCAATGAAATTTATGAGATCGCGGAAAAAGTCTTTTTAATTGTTTTCATTTCCCCCAGTATGAAGATCATACATCAGTTTCAATTTCGGCCCATTACTAACAATTTTTAAAGCCAGAGAGGCTTTGCTTATATTGTTAAAGTGACGGGCGTAGTCAGTGGGTATATTTCTGAATAATCTCCAGGCATCAGGCTTAACAGTAAACTTTAGTAGGCCATATGCTGAAAGTCCCACATCCATTGCCGTGTAAGCTTCACGCCCTATCGTTGCATCAAAGCCAAGAAATTCAGCTGAGGCAATATAACCCTCTTTAACCATTCCGGTATGTTCCTGCTCTCCGAGCAGCGAATAAACACTCTCTTCAACAGAGTTAACTCCGTGCATAACCAGGAACAGCCCTGCACCCGCCCCCACAACATTACCTGTTACGAAAGAAGCTACAAAGAGTCCAACTCCCGTTACAACCTGAAAAGCTCCGGTTACTACACCTATGCCGTTGATAATGTATCCCAGTTCGTTCTGATAACCCTTGACCAGTTCGACTGAAGCATGGACTACAGCTTCACCGCTTCTAAGCATACGATCCTGAATTGACAAATAGTCTTGTTCAATCTTCAGGTTTTGTAGACATTCCTGGCACTCTATTTCTGATTTAGAGTTACGAATAGTATGAAGCTGATTATCAATAAATTGTTGGATCTGATTTTGAAACTGTACTCGTGCAAAACCATCCTTGAGGTGAATAGCCGAGATAAAATTAGCTTGGCTAGTTAGCTGATTAGCTTCAACATTTGCCATAACTAAGAAATAATTAAGGAATCTGCTGTTGTCAAGATAGTTGTCCATGTCATAACCCTGTGCGATTATAGATCCAGTAATACATTTAACCAGATCAAGTCGAAAACGAAAAGGGGAGGCTCTAATGAACACGGATATTTACTTGAAAATTGACGGCATCACGGGTGAGGCAAAGGACAGTAATCATACTGGCTGGATCAATATTGATTCGTTTACGTGGGGCGCGAGTCAGCCTGGAAATATATCTGTAGGCGGTGGTGGCGGAGCGGGTAAAGTAAGATACCTTGACCTTAGCGCACAAGCGCCGATCGATAAGGCTACCCCGGCTGTAATGAGGTATGTTTCTAACGGAAAGCATATTGCTAAAGTCGAACTATCAATCTGCAAAGCGGGAGGTAGTCAGGTTGAATACTGTCGTATCACCCTGGAAGATGTGATCATTACTAATGCAATTTTCAATGGCTCCTCGCAAAGAGAGGCAATTGGCATGACTTACCAGTTCCAGGCATCCAAAGTCAAAACACAATATTGGGAGCAATCTTCAACTGGTGGTAAAGGGGCTGAATCTCAATCAGGCTGGAATATAAAAGAGAACAAAGAGAGCTGATTTTCACATTTATATTTCTTCAGGCACTCTCAGGAGTGCTTTTAAGTAAGCATCATATCCTGCTGGGCAGATACGTTTCACGCCAGCTTAAACGGCAAGAGATTGGCGTACATGCTGAGATAATCGGTGTCATAATGGAAAAAATATCTGGCTGGGTAAAAAGCGCACGCCGTCTATGAGGTACAGGCAGGTTCTGACTACGCGATAAATCGTCCAGACTTTGCTATAGCTACTGCCGCAGAGAGCTCTATCTGAGGTTTCGAACTTTTTTGATTATTGTACCAGGAACCATACGGCTATGTGCCAACTCAGGTGTACAGACGTTCGCAATCAGAGCGGTAGACCAATATTTCAATTTCTCAATGTAAGGATTATCATCTCATTGATGAATAGCTGTGTCTGAAACTGACCTAAAATGACGTAACGCTGGCGCTTTTAAATCGACAAAAACATTCCCACCCGTCTGTTTTATAAGTGTTTTAAACCCAATCCGATTCACATTAGCCCCGGAACCTTTCATCATCAATCAATCCTCTGAATCCTGAAGATTGCAGAGTTTACGTATTTTACACGGCACTATTTGTTAAAGTGCTGGTCGAAGTTAATACAGTTGTACCGCACCAGGAACCCATGGACTGTCTTCTTTGCGCGTTACAGTTACCCCAAACATGAAGGCGCTATGAAGAAAACTGGAAAGTTCTGTTCCAAACTGTTGCATCCCCGCTACTGGTTCACCTGGTTCGGGCTGGCCGTACTCTGGCTGCTGGTGCAGCTTCCTTATCCTCTTTTGATCCGGCTTGGCGCGAATGCGGGCAGGCTGTCACGGCACTTCCTCAAACGTCGCGAACGTATCACCCGACGCAACATTGAACTCTGCTTCCCCAACATAAATGAAGCAGACAAAGAGGTGATGATCGCCGGCAACTTTGAATCACTTGGCATGGCGCTGGCAGAAACCGGCATTGCGTGGTTCTGGTCTGATGCCCGTGTACGACGCCTGTTTCAGGTTAGTGGCATCGCGAACCTGCAGCATGCGCAAAGCCAGCAGCGCGGCGTAATGGTTATTGGCGTGCACTTTATGTCACTGGAGCTGGGCGGTCGCATCACCGGGCTGTGCCAGCCAATGATGGCGATGTATCGTCCGCATAACAATCAGGCCATGGAGTGGGCGCAAACCAAAGGGCGCATGCGATCCAATAAGGCGATGATCGATCGTCGCGATCTGCGTGGCATGGTGCAGGCCCTGAAGCAGGGCGAAGCGGTATGGTTCGCACCCGATCAGGATTACGGCCCGAAAGGCAGCGTATTTGCGCCACTGTTTGCCGTGGAGAAAGCGGCAACGACTAACGGTACCTTTGTGCTTTCGCGTCTGGCCAAACCCGCGATGCTCACTATCGTGCTGATCCGCAATGCCCGTAAGGATGGCTACCAGCTGATTATTCAGCCGGAACTTGAAGGCTATCCCTATGAGGATGAAGCTGCTGCCGCTGCCTTCATGAATAAAGTGATTGAGAAAGAGATTCTGCGCGCGCCGGAACAGTATCTGTGGCTGCATCGCCGTTTCAAAACCCGTCCACCGGGTGAAGCTTCTCTTTACGTCTAATCGCGACTGGTCAATGATAGTCCGCACTGTGGAATCACTTGCGGACTATCATGATGGATCAGAACCATACGGCCGGCTGGCTGCGACCGCTTCAGGCTGACCGCCTTACCCCTTTCCTTGAAATTGATGCAGCGCGCCTGCAGCGCAACCTGCAACAGATGCAGCATAAAGCCGATAGCGCTGGCGTGACGCTGCGACCCCATATCAAAACCCATAAAAGCGTCTGGATCGCTGAGCAGCAACGCCGGCTTGGTGCTCGCGGCATTACCGTCTCCAAACCCAGCGAAGGCATCGCTTTTATTGAAAGCGGTGAACGCGATCTGCTGCTGGCTTATCCCATCGTGCATGCTGATTCGTTAATCGCCCTGCTAAGCGCAGCGGTGCAACATCAGGCGCGCGTCACCTGTATTGCTGATTGTGCCGCTGGCGTTGACGCGATTGCTGCTGCGCATGCGCGTCAGCCAGAGTGTCCGCTGGCGATTGCCATCAAAGTGGATGTGGGCCTGCACCGCATAGGCGTTGATCCGCACAGCGATGCGCCGCTACTGCTGGCGCAGCAGATCAGCGCAAGCGGCTTACCGTTTGCCGGGCTGGTATCGCATGCAGGACACGCGTACGGTGCCGGCAATCCATCGGCTATCGCCGCTGTCGCGCAGCAGGAGATCGCGCTAATGCTTGGCTTACAGCAGCGCCTCAGCGAAGCGGGCTTTGCACCCTGTCCCATCTCTGTTGGCGCTACGCCAACAGCCCTTGCGGCGCCCGTGGCTACCGGCAGTGACGAAATCCGTCCCGGTAATTACGCGTTATTAGACCTCACCGCGTGGCGCCTGGGATTGTGTACGCCAGACGCACTGGCGCTTACGGTGGTGACACGCGTCGTGGCGGTGAATCCGCATTTCGCAATCGTTGATGCCGGCTCTAAGATGCTGAGCTCTGACAAAGGCCCGCATGGCACCAATGCCAGCGGTTTTGGTATCGCCGTGGACGAAGACGGCAACCAATATGAAGTACTCAAACTTTCAGAGGAGCACGGCTTCCTGCGTTATGACGATCGTGCGCCGCCGGTCGGCGCACTCCTGCGCATCTTCCCGAACCACAGCTGTGCTGTGGTGGCACAGTCCGATCGCTTTGTGCTGCGTCAGCCGGACGGCTCGGCACAGGAGCTGGAGATTCAGGGGCGCGGTAAGTTTATCTGATCCAGTTATTCTGGCGGAAACCGTTGTTACGCCACACTTCTGTCACCGGGCCGTTTGCAGCCCGGTTTCCTTCAGTTAAGTTAAACGTGCTTTATCAGGTTCAATTTGCCGTTTACCTGCTAACTGGAGATCCCATGCTGCCATCGCAAACTGTCACCGTGACCATTCCCCGCAACTGGTTAGATCTATACGAAACCATCTGGAAACCTGAATGCTTTGCCAAATGGGCCAGCGGCCTGAGCAGCAGTACGCTCACACAGGAGGGCAACGCCTGGAGAGCCAAAGGGCCGTCCGGTTCAGTAAAAATCCGTTTTACCCCGCATAATCCGTTTGGTGTGATGGATCACTGGATTGATACCGGCACCGGTAAAGAGATCTATATGCCGATGCGCGTGATTGCAAACGGCCAGGGTGCCGAAATTGTGATGGTGGTTTATCGCCAGCCGCTGATGTCAGATGAGAAGTTTGCACAGGACGTTGCCTGGGTAAAACGCGATCTTAATCAGTTACTGCATCTGTTAACACATTAAAATCAATAGATTATATAAAGCGCAAAAACTTTAGCCTCCACTGGAAGCAATACGCCAGCAGGGACATTTTTTTTACGCAACAGTGTTTAACTGTTTTGTAGACTTCATATCGGATTACTGCGTTAATCACCAGTCTGGCTAAAGCGTCGTCATTGGGAAAATTCCTGGTGACGGCTTTAGTACAATCATTGGTTGCTTATGATTTAACACGGTTTTTTAGCATTCGGGTCAGGCCGCCTTTTTCATCGCGGATAATATGCGAAGAGCGACTAATAAATCGAAAGCGTAACCGCTTATATATTCTCATCCATATTCTGAAACCATTTATTCCTGAAGTTGATTTATAGGACTTTTCTTATGGTGTTAATTTAAATAAAACACGGTATAACTCTTTCACACACAGCAACACCTAATAATAACAACAGCAGGGAAATAACATGGATCGCTCGACATATCCTTTGTTATCTGAAAAAGAATTTGTTGAGATTGCCAGAAGGATGCTGGCCGGGGAATATAATAATGCAAAGGGATTTTATAACGATCTCGCGGATTTCCTCCTTACCGGAGGAGATACCGTGCAGACGGCAGAAGAGTTTAGCGCCAGGGGCATCGCTTTATATTCAGAACATCCCTTAATTGAGTGCATTTATATGTGGCAATCGCTGAAAGGTATCTCGGGATTGCGCCAGGAAGCACTTCATTAATGTGATCTGTCCGCCGCGCTGACGCCCGGTGAACCCTCAATTGCACTGGTACATGTACCATAATGAGCAGAGTATGGCGATACGTGAGAGAAACCTGACGAACGCAAAATGGTCGCTTTTATCATCGATAAAGATCGTCGGTATTGGTGTTTTACAACTGTCACTTCTGGCACAAATATTACAGGCCAACGAACTAAATTTGCTTGCGATTGCAATCGTAACACTATTAGTTATTGATACGCTGGCCGATCGCGGATTTGGTAATAGCCTTATCCGTCATCAAAGCCTCAGTAATAGCGAGCTCTCCGTGCTTTACTGGGGAAATGTTTTAGCGGGATTATTTATTTTCGCGGTGCTTTTTGTGGGCAGCGATATGTATAGCCGCCTGATGGCTCAGCCTGAATTAGCCATTATGCTGGAAATGATCTCAGTGATATTTATTATTATTCCGCAGGGACAGCACTATCGCGCTATTCTGCAGCGGGAAAAACAATTTACGCGCATTGCTTTCACGGAGATCTCTTCCGTGCTGGCCGGGCTGGCTGTCACGCTGTTTACCGTGTGGTTAACGCCGTCAGTTTTGTGCGCTATCTGGGGCTACCTCGCGATGGTATCCATCAGAATGCTGGTCTACTGCTACTACGGTCGTTCATGGTTTCAGCCGGAATACCGTTTTAGCCTGAAAGCTTTCGCCGCAGTGCGAGCAAGAAACGGATAATAACTACAAGTCTGTATGGTGGGCTCTGTGCATCTCAGGATGCGTTCGCGTGCTGGTCGCCCGGCACGCTTTTTTCTTTTTACGCTTCCAGTAACTCTTCCAGCGAGTGCAACGCCATCTCACTCAATTTACCGTTGCGATGCAGCCGTAACCAGCTGACCAGCATACGTAATTCATCGATCACCATGAACAAATCCGCCATGTCATTTTTACTTTTGACCTGCAGACGTGTCAGCGCATTGAGCTTATGAGCGTTCACCGTTTTATGACTGATGCCCAGTCGCCCGCCAATATGCTCGGCGCTGTAACCCCATGCCATCATTAAGAGTACGCGCAGTTGCCGATCCGGCAGCAGGATATCAGCGCCATCCGGTAATGGCAGAGGCGTCACGCCGCTGAAGCAATCGATCAGATAATTAATTAATACAGTGCGCGGTGATTTCAAATCAAGCACGCTGAGCGTTGGCAGGTAGCGGCTTAACGCATACATCACTGGCAATAGTCTTCGGGTCAGGACCAGAACCGGCATCGCCGGAAATTGTTGCTGCAAGGCGTAGAGCACTTTAAACGTGCCGGCCAGCGGCATATTTTCATGAAAGATAAAGATCAACAGGCGCGGTTTTAGCTTTTCGCACTGTGAAATTACCGTGCTGAGTGACCAGAGTTCATGCACATGGCTGTTAAACGGTAAGCTGCCGAGCAGGCTCTCCAGCCCCAGTGCCGCCAGTTTGTCGGAAGAGAAATAGAGAATGTCGTCGTGATGGTTTTTCATGCCTGTCCAAAGTTGCTGCGCTGCGGGCCCGGGATAGTGCGCCTGTTGAGCAGGCATTAATCAGGTACGACACAGTTAAGGCTAAACTTAAGTCAGAATGAGGCCGTTGTCGCGGTGTCCCGCCAGAGCTGTCAGATGAGGGTACGGCACTCAACCCCGACCGCCTGGCGGGACGGCCACTTCAGCGGGATGAGCATTGTCATGCCAGGCGGCCTGTACCAGATACACGCATCACTTATCCTTATGCGAAACGTGCAGTCAATCCAGATATATCGCACTCAGTAAGCCTGTTAGCATGCCTGTCATCAATATGGCTAATCCGATGGCACCTGATTTAGAAAATTTCAGTAGCCTGCTCTTACAGAAATCTTTAGCCTTGCCGCCAGTTTGCTGGAGTCCTTTATGTTATTAACCGTTCTCTACATCATTGGTATTACCGCGGAAGCCATGACCGGTGCACTGGCGGCAGGTCGACGTAAGATGGATCTGTTCGGCGTCATCATTATTGCCTCCGTCACCGCGATTGGCGGCGGCTCGGTGCGCGATATCCTGTTAGGCCACTATCCGCTCGGCTGGGTTAAGCATCCGGAGTACATCATGATCGTCGCGGCTGCGGCAGTCGTGACCACCTTTGTCGCGCCGCTGATGAATCATTTGCGTAAAGTGTTTCTGGTGCTGGATGCGCTTGGCCTGGTGGTGTTCTCGATTATCGGTGCTCAGGTCGCGCTCGACTCCGGCCACGCCGCCATCATCGCGGCGATTGCGGCAGTGATTACCGGCGTATTTGGCGGTGTGCTGCGTGATATGTTCTGCAACCGTATCCCGCTGGTCTTCCAGAAAGAGCTCTACGCCGGCATCGCTTTTGCTTCCGGCTGGATGTATATCCTGCTGTTGAAAACGCCGCTGGCCCATGAAGTGGTGGTGATCATCACCCTGCTGTTCGGCTTCTTCGCCCGCCTTCTGGCGCTGCGCTTCCGGCTCGGCTTGCCCATTTTCAACTATCCCCATCCCGAACACTGACGGATCGGCAGGGATGCCCTGCAGCTGTAAGAAGTGAATCAGCTGCAGCAGCTTTGCATCATGCAGCATCGTCACAATACGTTGCGCCAGCAGTTTGCCGATGCCAGGCAGCTGCTGCCAGCTCTCTGCTGAGCGTGCCAGCAGCTGTGACCACTGCGTGTCCGGTAATGCCTGTAACGCACTGCGCGGCAGCGGCAAACCAATCGCACTGATCCAGCGACGCAACGGCTGCTGCCGCGTCAGAGCAAAACGGTGCCAGATTTGCTGCGCGCGCTGCGGCGAGATGCCGTCAGCAGCGGCGATCTGTTCCGGCGTGAGCGTGAGCCAGGAGAAGAGGTGGCTCAGGGCACCGCTATCCAGCAGGCGCTGCCAGTTGCTGCGTTGCATTCCGACAATATCCAGCACCGCTTTTTCACTTAAGCCGCTCAGCCGCGACAGAAACTGCGCGCGACAGGGTGCACTGGCCTGCAGACAGCTCAGCCCGTGAAACTCTGCACGATCCGGCGCGGTCGGATAGTCGCGCTCGGTAACCCGCCAGATGACCCGCTCCAGCTTTGGAATACCTAAACCGGCCAGCGTCAGCGTAACCTGATCGCCCGCGATGACATCCAGCGCTTTCCAGCGATTGAGCGAGCCGATATTGACCCGCCGCACAGTTTTATCCTCCAGCTGCACCGGCTGCAGATTGAGTACCACCGCAATTTTTCCGGTACGTCCGATGTTGAAATCCACTGAACGCACTTCGCTACTGACTTCAGCCGGCTGATATTTCCAGGCAGCCGACCAGCTGCCCTGCCCGGGCTGCCAGTCCCGTCCATTACGTACCGGTGATTGATGAATTACCACGCCATCAGTGACAAACGGCAGCGGCTCACGGAACCAGCGGTCGCGCCAGATAGCCACCTCCTCTTCATTACTGACCTGGCGACTCCACTGCTGTGCCAGGCCAAAACCCCAGTTCGCCAGCTGCGCCAGCCGCTCGCGCATGGCATCCGGCCCATCCGGCCATGCCCAGATAAAAATACCCAGTTGAGAGAGCGCTGGAGTGCGTTCGCGCCGCATCATCATGCCGGCAACCCGGGCTCGCGCATTTTGCCCGCCATCACGCGCCTGCTGGTGATCGGTCATCGTCAGGAACAGTTCACCCTGTAGCACCACTTCCGCCCGATCGGTGCTGATCTGCAGTGGAATGGCCGGTATTGCCGGGGCTTTTTCCCGCCACTGCTCGCCGCGCAGGCCATCGCCACGGCTGATCAGCGAAACCAGCTGCCCGGCGCGATAGACCAGCGTTACCGCCACGCCGTCCACCTTGGGCTGCACCCATAGCCCCTTTTTATCCTGCATCCAGTACGCCACTGCCAGCTTGTCACGTAGCTTGCGTACGCCGGTGTGCGCCACCGGATGACGCACGTCGCCATCCGTGGTGAGTTGGGCCGCATAGCCGGGCTGTGCCGGGACGAAACAGCGCTGCCACTGCTGCAATCGCTGCTGCAGGCTGTCGTAATCGGCGTCACTCACCAGCGTACTGCCCTGACGATAGTAGGCATCATCCAGTGACGCAGCTGGTTTTGCAGTTGTGCAATCTCATGCTCTGCCCGCACCGGTGACCAGTTCGGGCAGAGCGCCTCCGCCTGGCAACTGACACTCAGCATCCACAACAACACACACGCTAATCCTCTCATCACCGCCCTCCTTTTTGCTGTATTGGAGGGCAAGGGCGCAGGGCGTGCCAGCGGCAAAAAGCCCCTTTTCGTGATGGATGGGTGATTTTTTACGCCTGTTGCACGCCATTACATCCATGCTGGAGCGGCCTCACGGAAAAAGAATTGCCCGGGCCAGGCGGCAAACGCTGCGTGGCGCACCCAAGCCGTGTATACTGTGCAGGAAATCAACTCCGCTCTTTACTCAATTCAAGATAACCATGGCTCAAGGCACGCTTTATATTGTTTCCGCCCCCAGCGGCGCGGGTAAATCCAGTCTGATTCAGGCGCTGTTGAAGACACAACCGCTGTACGATACGCAGGTGTCTGTTTCGCATACCACACGAGGTGTGCGTCCCGGTGAAGCGCATGGTGAGCACTACTTTTTTGTCTCTAAGTCCGAATTCGAGACCATGATTGCCGAAGACGCCTTCCTGGAACATGCGGAAGTGTTTGGCAACTATTACGGTACGTCGCGCGCGGCCATTGAGCAGGTGCTGGCGACCGGCGTTGATGTGTTTCTGGATATCGACTGGCAAGGCGCGCAGCAGATTCGTCAGAGAATGCCCGCCGCGCGCAGCATCTTTGTTCTGCCGCCGTCAACCGAGGAGCTGGATCGTCGCCTGCGTGGCCGCGGTCAGGACAGCGAAGAGGTGATCGCCCGCCGTATGGCGCAGGCCGTGGCTGAAATGAGCCACTATGCCGAATACGACTATCTGATTGTGAATGATGATTTCGACCTGGCACTGTCCGATCTGAAAACCATTATTCGCGCAGAACGTCTGCGTATGGGTCGCCAAAAAGCGCGACATGATGCTTTAATCAGCAAACTATTGGCAGTCTGAATTCACTTTCAGTATTATGCCCAGTCATTTCTTCATCATCTGTGGAGTAGCACACCTATGGCACGCGTAACCGTTCAGGACGCAGTAGAGAAAATTGGTAACCGTTTTGACCTGGTGTTGGTCGCTGCACGTCGTGCACGTCAGATGCAGGTAGGCGGCAAAGACCCGCTGGTTCCGGAAGAGAACGATAAAGCCACCGTTATCGCGCTGCGCGAAATCGAAGAAGGCCTGATCACCAACCAGATTCTGGATGTTCGTGATCGTCAGGAACAGCAAGAGCAGGAAGCCGCTGAGTTACAAGCCGTTACCGCTATCGCTGAAGGTCGTCGTTAACAGCACTTCGCAGGTCAACCTTGTATCTGTTTGAAAGCCTCAATCAACTGATTGAAAAATACTTGCCTGAGGAGCAAATCAAGCGCCTCAAGCAAGCCTATCTTGTCGCGCGTGATGCCCACGAGGGTCAGACACGCTCCAGCGGTGAGCCCTACATCACCCATCCTGTTGCGGTTGCCTGCATTCTGGCCGAGATGAAACTCGACCACGAGACGCTCATGGCGGCCCTGCTGCATGATGTGATTGAAGATACGCCCGCCACCTATCAGGACATGGAACAGCTATTTGGCAAAAGCGTGGCCGAACTGGTGGAGGGTGTCTCCAAGCTTGATAAGCTGAAGTTCCGCGATAAGAAAGAAGCACAGGCTGAAAACTTCCGCAAAATGATCATGGCGATGGTGCAGGACATTCGCGTCATCCTGATCAAACTGGCTGACCGCACGCACAACATGCGTACGCTCGGCGCGCTGCGACCGGATAAAAAACGCCGCATCGCGCTGGAAACGCTGGAGATTTACAGTCCTCTGGCGCACCGCCTCGGTATTCATCACCTGAAAACGGAACTGGAAGAGCTCGGCTTCGAAGCGCTCTACCCGAACCGTTTCCGCGTGATCAAAGAGGTGGTGAAAGCGGCGCGCGGTAACCGTAAAGAGATGATTCAGAAGATACTGGCTGAAATCGACGGTCGCTTACAGGAAGCAGGCATCCCCTGCCGCGTAAGCGGACGCGAAAAACATCTCTATTCGATCTACCGCAAAATGCACCTGAAAGAGCAGCGATTTCACTCGATCATGGATATTTACGCTTTTCGCGTCATCGTGAAAGACCTGGATACCTGTTATCGCGTGCTCGGCCAGATGCACAGCCTGTACAAACCGCGTCCCGGACGCGTGAAAGATTACATCGCTATCCCCAAGGCCAACGGCTATCAGTCACTGCACACCTCCATGATTGGCCCGCACGGCGTGCCGGTCGAGGTGCAGATCCGTACCGAAGATATGGATCAGATGGCGGAGATGGGGGTTGCGGCACACTGGGCTTATAAAGAGGCCGGTGAGAGCGGCACCACGGCACAGATTCGCGCCCAGCGCTGGCTGCAAAGCTTGCTGGAGCTGCAGCAGAGTGCCGGCAGCTCGTTCGAATTTATTGAAAGCGTCAAATCAGATCTGTTCCCGGATGAGATCTACGTGTTCACGCCGGAAGGCCGCATTGTGGAACTGCCTGCGGGCGCAACGCCGGTAGACTTCGCCTATGCGGTACATACTGATATCGGCCACGCCTGCGTCGGTGCACGCGTCGATCGCCAGCCCTATCCGCTGTCACAGGCGCTGACCAGCGGCCAGACTATTGAGATTATTACCGCCCCCGGCGCGCGCCCTAACGCCGCGTGGCTGAACTTTGTCGTCAGTTCGAAAGCGCGTGCCAAAATTCGTCAGCTGCTGAAAAACCTCAAACGTGAGGATTCCGTCAACCTTGGCCGTCGCCTGCTGAGCCATGCGCTCGGCGGCAGCAAGAAGCTGGCCGAAATCCCGGTAGAGAATATTCAGCAAGAGCTGGAGCGCATGAAGCTCACCAGCATTGATGATCTGCTGGCGGAGATCGGCTCGGTAATGCGATGAGCGTGGTCGTGGCGAAGAACCTGCTGCAATCCGGCAGTGAAGGCGGCTCCGGCAGCAGTAAGCGCAGTAAGAAGCTGCCGATTAAGGGCGCTGATGGCGTGCTGATCACCTTTGCGAAGTGCTGTCGCCCCATTCCTGGCGACCCGATTGTGGCGCACGTCAGTCCCGGCAAAGGGTTAGTTGTGCATCACGAATCCTGCCGTAACATTCGCGGTTACCAGAAAGAGCCGGAAAAATTCATGCCGGTTGAATGGGATAAAGTGACCGATCAGGAGTTTGTCGCCGAGATTAAGGTGGATATGTTTAACCACCAGGGCGCGCTGGCAAACCTGACGGCGGCCATTAATACTGCGGGCTCTAACATCCAAAGCCTGAACACTGAAGAGCGTGATGGCCGTGTGTACAGCGCCTTTATCCGCCTCACCGCGAACGATCGCGTCCATCTGGCTAATATCATGCGTAAGATTCGCGTGATGCCGGACGTGATTAAAGTTCACCGTAACCGTAATTAGTGCATGAACGCTCAACGCTTTGCCCGAATCCAGGAGATGCTGGCCATGCGCCAGCACGATCTCACCGTCTGTATGGAACAGGTGCATAAGCCGCACAATGTTTCTGCGGTCATCCGCACCGCCGATGCTGTCGGCATTCATGAAGTGCACGCCGTCTGGCCCAGTGTTCGCATGCGCACCATGGTGTCTGCATCTGCGGGCAGCAACAGCTGGGTGAAGGTGAAAACCCATCGCCATATCGCTGAAGCCGTGCGCCACCTGAAAGATCAGGGTATGCAGGTGCTGGCCACCAATCTGTCGCCTGAAGCCGTGGATTTCCGCGAGATCGATTACACCCTGCCGACCTGCATTTTGATGGGTCAGGAAAAAACCGGCATCACGCCTGAAGCGCTGGCGCTGGCCGATCGCGACATCATCGTTCCAATGGTGGGCATGGTGCAGTCGCTGAACGTCTCCGTGGCTTCAGCGCTGATTCTGTATGAAGCGCAGCGTCAGCGACAAAACGCCGGTATGTATAAACGTCAGCACAGCCTGCTGGATGCAGATGAACAGCAGCGCCTGCTGTTTGAGGGCGGTTATCCGGTGCTGGCGCGCGTCGCGAAGCAGAAAGGTCTGCCTTATCCGCATATCAATGCGCAGGGCGAGGTGGAAGCCGACGCCGAATGGTGGTCCACCATGCAGGCGACAGGTAAAAAATGAAAGGCCGCCTGCTGGATGCCATTCCGCTCAGTACCCTGACCGGCGTCGGTGCCAGCCAGGCGGCCAGGCTGGCAAAACTTAACCTGTTTACCATTCAGGATCTGCTGCTGCATCTGCCGCTGCGCTACGAAGACCGCACGCAGCTCTATCAAATCAATGACCTGCTGCCGGGCATCTGGGCCACGGTAGAGGGCGAAGTCCTGCACAGCGAAATCACCTTTGGTCGCCGCCGCATGCTGGTGTGCCAGATCAGCGATGGCAGCGGCATGCTGACTATGCGCTTCTTCAACTTCAATGCCGGAATGAAAAACAGCCTCGCGCCAGGCCGTCGCGTCACCGCCTATGGTGAGATTAAACGCGGCCAGCGCGGAGCAGAGATTATTCATCCGGAGTACCGCGTACAGGGCGAACTCGGCGGTGTTGAGCTGCAGGAGACGCTGACGCCGGTTTATCCCACCACCGAAGGTATTCGCCAGGCCACGCTGCGTAATCTCACCGACCAGGCGTTGACGCTGCTGGAGAGCTGCCCGATCGCTGAACTGCTGCCGCCCGAGCTGAGCGGCGGCATGATCAGCCTGCCGGAGGCGCTGCGCACGCTGCACCGCCCGCCACCCGATCTGCGCCTGAGCGAGCTGGAGACCGGCCGCCATCCGGCGCAAAAGCGCCTGATTCTGGAAGAGCTGCTGGCGCACAATCTCAGTATGCTGGCGGTCCGTGCCGGCGCGCAGCGTCACCATGCCTTGCCGCTGCCGGCGTGTCATACGCTGGTGGATAAACTGCTGGCCGCGCTGCCCTTCTCACCCACGGGCGCGCAGCAGCGCGTGGTGGCGGAAATTGAGCGCGACCTGGCGAACGATTTCCCGATGATGCGCCTGGTGCAGGGCGATGTGGGTTCCGGTAAAACGCTGGTTGCCGCACTGGCGGCGCTGAATGTGATCGCTCATGGCAAGCAGGTGGCGCTGATGGCGCCGACCGAGCTGCTGGCTGAACAGCACGCCAATAATTTCCGCCAGTGGTTTGCGCCGCTCGGTATTGAGGTGGGCTGGCTGGCAGGTAAGCAAAAGGGTAAAGCGCGTGAAGCACAGCAGGAAGCGATTGCCAGCGGTCAGGTATCCATGGTGGTGGGCACGCATGCGCTGTTCCAGGAGCAGGTTAAGTTTAACGGCATGGCGCTGGTGATCATTGACGAACAGCACCGCTTCGGTGTCCATCAGCGGCTGGCGCTGTGGGAGAAAGGCGAAGAGCAGGGCTTCCACCCGCATCAGCTGATCATGACGGCGACGCCCATTCCGCGTACCCTGGCGATGACCGCCTACGCCGATCTTGATACCTCAACCATTGATGAACTGCCGCCGGGCCGTACGCCGGTGACCACCGTCGCCATTCCCGATAGCCGCCGCAGCGAGATCATTGCACGCGTGCAGAGTGCCTGTCACGAAGGCCGCCAGGCGTATTGGGTCTGTACGCTGATTGATGAATCCGAAGTGCTGGAAGCGCAGGCGGCAGAAGTGACCTGGCAGGAGCTGAAAGAGGCGCTGCCCGACCTGCAGATTGGCCTGGTGCATGGCCGCATGAAGCCGGCAGAGAAGCAGGCGGTGATGGCAGCGTTCAAGGCCAATGAAATCCAGCTGCTGGTTGCGACCACGGTGATCGAAGTCGGCGTGGATGTGCCTAACGCCAGCCTGATGATTATCGAAAATCCGGAGCGTCTCGGGCTGGCACAGCTGCACCAGCTGCGCGGGCGCGTGGGGCGCGGCGCGGTTGCATCCCACTGCGTTCTGCTTTACAAAGCGCCGCTGAGTAAAACTGCGCAGAAGCGTTTACAGGTACTGCGCGACAGCAACGATGGCTTCGTCATTGCCCAGCACGATCTGGAGATCCGCGGACCGGGCGAGATGCTTGGTACCCGCCAGACCGGCAACGCCGAATTCAAAGTGGCTGACCTGCTGCGCGATCAGAGCATGATTCCCGAAGTGCAGCGCGTGGCGCGTCATATCCACGAGCACTATCCTGAGCAGGCACAGGCGCTGATTGAGCGCTGGCTACCGGAAACCGAGCGCTACAGCCACGCTTAATCCGCAGTCGTACCGCGATCAATCGCC
Organism: Pantoea wallisii; assembly: GCF_002095485.1. Lineage (GTDB taxonomy): Bacteria > Pseudomonadota > Gammaproteobacteria > Enterobacterales > Enterobacteriaceae > Pantoea > Pantoea wallisii. Next base: position 100,033 of record NZ_MLFS01000006.1, read on the forward strand.
GTAAAGTCCCCGACAAACTTCGGCAACAGACGCGCCAGTTCGGCGCGTTCTTCACTCTGCCAGTGCGCAAATACAGTTTGATAGATCTGCGCGCGCGCGGCATCAATTTTATCGGTCATTGCCTTACCTGCTGCGGTAATGACCGCCTCATTTATCCGCTTATCTTTGACATTTTTCTGCCGCTGCGCCAGGGCCAGCTCCTCCAGCTTCGCCACCTGACGACTCACCGTGGTGTAATCACGTCCGACACGCTCCGCCAGCTCCACTACGCCGATAGGACCAAATCGACCAATCTGTATCAGTAGCGGAAACAGGGCACGATCAAGCTGGATGCTGGACGCTTTAATCAACAATTCATCACGTTGTGGTCGGTTAAAGGTGGCGACGATCATCAGCAGCGCATTGTGCAAATCATCGAAGTCAGCATTATTATGTGTATTTTGCACGCTTTTCATTGACGTTATCCCGGGGCAGTCTTAATGTGTGCATATTACACATATTATCCGATCAACTGAAGGTGCAAGCATGAAAGCAGCTATTGTTTCTGCGGCAGGCGAACTGCCCGTTTATGGTGATTTTCCTGAGCCTCAGGCCGGGGAGGAACAGGTTGTGGTATCGGTAAAAGCCGCAGCCATTAGCCAGTTGGCAAAGGCGCGCGCCGCCGGCACGCATTACAGCGCCGGCTCGCGCTATCCGTTTATCGCCGGCATTGATGGAACAGGCACGTTAGAGAACGGCGATCCGGTTTACTTCCTCACGCTCAATGCCCCCTGGGGTAGCATGGCCGAAAGAACCTTAGTGCCTGCTGCCGCGCTGGTGCCGTTGCCCGCCACACTCGATCCGGTGCTCGCGGCGGCGATTGCCAATCCCGGGATGTCCTCCTGGGCAGCGCTGACGCGTCGCGCCCGGTTACAGCAGGGGGAAACCGTGCTGATTAATGGCGCAACGGGGACCTCAGGAGGATTGGCGGTGCGCATTGCCCGGCATCTCGGCGCCGGTAAAATTATCGCCACCGGACGTAACCGCGCAGTGCTGGATCAACTGCGGGCACAAGGTGCGGATATCGCCCTGACGCTGGATGAGCTGCCACGCGCCCTCCCTGCGCTGATGAAAGAGGGCGTTGATGTGGTACTGGATTATCTTTGGGGGCTAAGTGCGCTGGATATTATGCAGGCCGCTGTGGCGGGTGGTGAAAAAGTGGTGCGCTTTGTACAAATCGGTTCCCTCAGCGGACAGGAGATCGCGCTGCACAGCAAGCTGCTACGCTCATCGGGTTTGACACTTATGGGCAGCGGTTTAGGCAGTGTCTCCGATACTGAGCTCATCGCCTGTATCCGTGAAATGCTCACCGCCGCCGCCGAAAGCGATTTTTCTATCGCCTTCCAGATGCGTCCGTTAAGTGAAGTTACGCAAGCCTGGCAGGATGAGGATAGCCGCAGCCGCACCGTGTTTACGCTTTAAATCAAGGCAAGCAAAAAGGGGCATTGCAAACGATTGCTTTCACAACGCAACCGTTTAAAATCGCCCCTTTGCTGTTATTGAGAGCCCACCATGTCCGTCAACACCGCTGAATCCCGCCAGCCTGCCAGCGTTGCAGGCCAGGCAACAAGTGAACTGATTTACCGCCTTGAAGATCGTCCGCCGCTGCCGCAGACGCTGTTTGCCGCCTGCCAGCATCTGCTGGCAATGTTTGTGGCGGTGATTACGCCAGCACTGCTGATCTGTCAGGCGCTTGGCTTACCGGCGCAGGATACGCAGCACATCATCAGCATGTCGCTGTTCGCCTCCGGCGTGGCCTCGATTCTGCAAATCAAAACCTGGGGACCGGTGGGTTCCGGCCTGCTGTCGATTCAGGGCACCAGCTTTAACTTTGTGACGCCGCTGATCATGGGCGGCATGGCGCTGAAAAACGGCGGCGCAGATGTGCCAACCATGATGGCGGCGCTGTTTGGCACGCTGATGGTGGCTTCCTGCACTGAAATGGTCCTGTCGCGCGTGCTGCATCTGGCACGCCGCATTATCACTCCGCTGGTATCCGGCATTGTGGTGATGATTATCGGTCTGTCGCTGATTCAGGTAGGGCTGACGTCAATTGGCGGTGGTTTTGCTGCCATGAGCGATCACACCTTTGGCGCACCCAAAAATCTGCTGCTGGCCGGTGCGGTGCTGCTGGTGATTATCCTGCTGAATCGCCAGCGTAATCCCTATCTGCGTGTGGCTTCACTGGTGATTGCGATGGCCGTGGGTTATGGCCTGGCCTGGGCGCTGGATATGCTGCCGGCGACATCCGCACCCACCAGCCAGCCGCTGGTGGCCGTGCCGTCGCCGCTCTATTACGGTCTGGGCTTTGACTGGAATCTGTTAATTCCGCTAATGCTGGTGTTTATGGTCACTTCACTGGAAACCATAGGCGATATCACTGCAACCTCTGATGTTTCTGAGCAGCCCGTCAGCGGCCCGCTGTATATGAAGCGCCTGAAAGGTGGCGTGCTGGCGAACGGTCTCAACTCCTTTGTGTCGGCCCTGTTCAACACCTTCCCGAACTCCTGCTTTGGTCAGAATAATGGTGTGATTCAGCTAACGGGCGTCGCCAGCCGCTATGTCGGGTTTGTGGTTGCGCTGATGCTGATTGTGCTGGGCCTGTTCCCGGCGGTGAGCGGCTTTGTGCAGCACATTCCGGAGCCGGTGCTGGGCGGTGCGACCATTGTGATGTTCGGTACCATTGCCGCCTCTGGCGTGCGCATCGTTTCACGTGAGCCGCTGAACCGTCGCGCCATCATGATCATTGCGCTGTCTCTGGCCGTTGGCCTGGGCGTGTCGCAGCAGCCGCTGATCCTGCAGTTCGCGCCGGACTGGCTGAAAACACTGCTCTCTTCCGGTATCGCTGCCGGCGGCATTACCGCCATCGTGCTTAACCTTGTGTTCCCGCAGGAGAAGTAATTCCACCGGGCAGGCTCCGGCCTGCCTGCTATTTATCCGCTTTTACATCCAGGCTGTTGAGCTGTAACGGTAATTCAGGCATAACAACCACTCACCGGATCACTATCGGGATGGATGGATGCAATGAAATTTTTAGGCAAGTTTTTCCTTACCTTGTTACTGCTGGTTTTACTGGCGCTGGTGGTTCTCTATGTGTTGCTGCAAACACAGTGGGGCGCAGGCTGGTTTAGCCGTTGGGTAAGCGATAAAACCGCCTGGCATCTCTCGCTCAGTAAGATTGAGCATAACTTCTCCTCCCCCTCGCACATCATTCTTGATGATTTCAGCTTTGGTCACGATGGGCAGCCTGCGGTGCTGGTGGCGAAGCGCGTTGATCTCGGCCTGGCGCTGGTACAGTTCAGCGATCCGCTGCATTTCAGCAGCATTGAAGTGCGTGATGGTGAGATCAACCTCGCGAATCAAACGCCGGATACCACGCTGCCCATGCAGGCGAACCGTCTGCAGCTGAATAACGTGCACATTGAAAGCCCGCACAGCGCGCTGCCGCTCTCCGCGCAGCGCGTAAACGGCGGCATTGTGCCGTGGAAACCCACGCCTGACAATATGCCCGGCAGCGATGCGCAGTTCCAGATGAGTGCGGGTAGCCTGACGCTGAATGGCGTGCCGGCCACCAATGTACTGTTGCAGGGCAGCGTGGTGAAACGCCAGCTGATGCTGAACAATATCGGCGCCGATCTCGCTCGCGGCTCAATGACCGGCAGTGCCGGGCGTGATGCGCAGGGTAACTGGAAGATTAATCAGCTGCGCCTTAATGACATCCGCCTGCAAACCCGGCAAACGCTGAGTGAATTCCTCCGTCCGCTGCGTGAGGTGCCTTCGGTGAGTATTAACCGGCTGGATATGACCGATGCGCGTCTGCAGGGCCCGGATTGGGCAGTGACCGATCTCGATTTAACGCTGAAAAACATCACGCTGCGCGGCGATGACTGGCAGAGCGAGGATGGCTCACTGGCGATGAACGCCGGTAACTTCATTAACGGCAGCTTCGAACTCAACGACCCCATTGTGAACGCCGAATTCTCCGCCCAGGGCGTTCAGCTGACGCAGTTTAGCTCGCGCTGGGTTAACGGTGTGATTCGCGCCAGCGGCAGCTGGACGCGTAGCGATAAGCGTCTGACGCTGGATGATGTGGCGGTTGCCGGCCTGGAGTATACGCTGCCGCAGAATTGGCGCGATCGCTGGCAGGCAGCGTTGCCCGACTGGCTGGATAGCGTGCTGGTAAAACGCGCCACGGCCAACCGCAATCTGATTATCGATATCAATCCTGCTTTCCCGTTCCAGATGACGGCGCTGGATGGCAGTGCAGATAACCTGCTGCTGGCACGTCAGCATCAGTGGGGCATTTGGTCCGGTAAGGCCAGCTTTAACGCGGCGGAAGCCACTTTTAACCGTACCGATTTGCGCCACCCCTCTATTGCGCTGAGTGCCAGCGATCAGCAGATTCAGGTCAGCGAGATGAGCGCCTTTAATGGTAACGGCTTGCTGGAAGGTACGGCTACGGTTGGTCAGGATGCGCAGCGCCCGCTGACACTCAACCTGAAAGGCCAGGCAGTGCCGGCCAACGTTCTGGAAAACTGGGGCTGGCCAGCGCTGCCGCTCAGTGGTAACAGCAATATGCAGTTGCAGCTGAAGGGGTCGCTCAGTGCCGCTGCACCGCTGCGCTCAGGCGCGGAAGGGAGTTTATCAGTGACCACGGATACGCAATCCGTCCAACAGACGATGCGCGGCGGTCAGGTGCAGTAAACGGAGCGCCATCAACGGCGCCACGGCGCAGCATAACGATCAGTTAATGTGTGCGCCTGAACCGCCCTCCTCCAGCGCACCATCCGGATCGGCGGGCAACACGATATAGACCCCTTCAAACACCGCGCCCAGTTCATCATTACCGAATAGCTCTACCTCCAGCTGCACGCGTGCTTTACGGCCGCGCGCCAGGCGATCGAGGTCACCGCTTAGCGAGCCGAGATCGGCGATGGCGCCCGGGCGGCCGGTGATGGGCTTGCTGTAACGGATGTGTGCATCGGCGAGAATAATGGTGCCGCCAAGATGGCGTTCGCGCAGCAGTAACCAGATCAGCCCCCAGCCGGTCAGCGTGGCGAGCGAGAACAGGCTGCCGGCAAACAGCGTGTGGTGCGGATTCTGGTTGCCCGTCTCCGGCATGGTCGTGACAAACTTCTGCCCGGTATATTGCAGAATACGCACGCCCATCTTTTCGCTCAGCGGGATGTGCGCATACCAGGCCTGTTGCAGCTGCCCGCACCAGTCGGCACGATGCAGAATATCGTCGAGCGTCACGACCGGTTTAATCATCAAAAAGTGGCGCACCGGCGTGCTTTGCGGCGCGGTGATCTCGCCCTGGTTAACGAAACCGAGTTTGGCAAAGAACTCGACCGCATCCTCACGGGCGCTACAGGTGACGCGCTTTGCGCCCTCCTGGCGGGCCACGGACTCCAGCGTCATCGCTACCAGCGTGCCCAACCCTTTGCCCTGCACCGAAGGGTGCACCGCGAGGAAACGGATTGCGGCTTCGTTTTCTGCATTGATGTACAGACGGCCCACCGCCACCGCTTTGCCGTGCTCATCCACGACCATCTGATGATGCGCCAGCGCATCCCAGGCATCACGCTCAGAACCCTGCGGCTGACGCAGTGGCTTTCGTAACATTTCCCAGCGGAACTGGTAGTACATATCCAGCTCTTCCGCCGTTTGCGGCACGCGAAGATGATACATAAAGTGATTCTCTCGTTCGGAGCTTGCGTGGCTGATCCCTTGCCGCTCGGCTGAAAATCTCACACCTGCAACCAGAAGGTCACCGGACCATCGTTAACCAGCGAAACCTGCATATTCGCGGCGAAGCGACCATTTGCTGTCGGGATACCCTGCGCGCGGCAGCGCTCGCTAAAGTACGTATAAAGACGTTCGGCTTCTGCCGGCTCTGCACCACCGGAGAAGGAGGGGCGCATCCCTTTTTGCGTATCGGCCGCCAGAGTGAACTGCGACACCACCAGCACACTGCCGCCAGCCTGCTGCACATTAAGGTTCATTTTGTCATTTTCATCAGCGAAGATGCGATAACCCAGCACTTTGTCGCATAACCGCTGGGCTTTCTGCTCGTCATCGCCCTTTTCCACGCCCAGTAACACCAGCAAACCGGCATCAATTTCGCCCACCGTAACGTTATCCACGCTGACGCTGGCGCGACTGACGCGCTGAATCAAAGCAATCATGTTTCCTCTCGTTCTGTTTCGCGTTCCTGCTGTTTTAACTGGCGATAGTCGTTGAGCGTGACGGTGATCTCCGCACCTAACAACACAATACACCAGGTCCAGTAAACCCAGAGGAAGAGAATCGGGATTACCGCCAGTACGCCGTAAATTAACTGATACGAAGGGAACATCGTAACATAGAGCGCAAAGCCTTTTTTACCCAGCTCGAACAGCAACCCGGCGACCACGGCACCCGTCAGCGCATCGCGCCCCGGCACCCGTCGCGTCGGGACAATGCTGTACAGCAGCCAAAAAGCCAGCACAGAGAGGAGCAGCGGGAAGATGCGCAGCAGGTGATCGATCAGGCTGGTGACGCCGGTAACGTTCACCCAGCGCAGCGACAGCATATATGAGCTGATAGCCAGGCTGGCGCCGGCCAGCAGCGGGCCAAGCGTCAGGATCATCCAGTAGACGGCGAAGGAGTAGACCATCGGCCGCGACGTATTGCTACGCCAGATGGTGTTAAGCGCGCTGTCCACCGAGTGCATCAGCAGCAGCGCGGTGACAATCAGGCCAACCGCGCCGACAGCCGTCATTTTATTGACGTTAGCGACGAACTGATCGAGGTAACGCTGAATCACATCACCCGTGGCGGGCATAAAATTGGTAAAGATGAAGTTTTTCAGCTGCACGCTGATGTCGGAAAACACCGGGAATGCCGCGAACAGCGCAAAAACCACCGCCACCAGCGGCACCAGCGCCAGCAATGAGACGTAGGCCAGATTACCGGCCTGCGTCGTCATGTTGTCTTCATCTATGCGGCGCCACAGCAGCTTGATCCACAGGAAAAACGCGTGCGCCGAGTGGCGCAGAGAGTTACGCAGCGCCACTTAGCGACGGCTCGCAAACCAGTCTGGTACGGTTTTGTTATCCACCACCAGCACGCTTTCGATGCCCAGCGCACGCGCGGCATCAACATTGGCCTGATTGTCATCAAAGAACACTGCCTGGTCAGCCGTGAACCCCTCATGCTCCAGCACGTACTGCCAAATGCGTGCTTCCGGCTTGCGCATGCCGATATCCTGCGACATGTAGACGTGATCGGCGGCCTGCTGCACCTCCGGGTACTGGGTTGGCCAGAACTCAAAATGCAGCTGGTTGGTATTGGACAGGATGACCACGCGCTCGCCGCTGGCACGCAGCTGATTCATGATTGCCAGCGTTTCCGGACGCACACCCACGAACACCGCCTGCCAGCCCGCGGTAAACTGCGGGTAACTCAGCGCGATATCCAGCTGGTCACAGATACGCGCGGCAAATTCCGGGTCACTGATTTCGCCCCGCTCGTGCTTTTCAAACGCATCATCCATCTGAAAACGACTTTGCAGCGTCGCCAACGGCACCCGACCCAGATCGCTCCAGACGCCGAGTACCCGATTAAAATCGATATCAACAATCACGTTGCCTAAATCAAAGATGTACAGCATGACACCTCTCCTCTACGTTCCCTGGATCATTCACTCTAGCGGCAAAAGCGAAACCTGAACAGGGAGGGAGCGGGGAAATCAGCATTCCGGAAGCGGCGCCTGATTTCGCTGATGCCGTGTTGCAGCGGCGTGCAGGCAAAAAAAAGCCCCGCGGTGCGGGGCTTCATTATCAGACTGCTTCGCTTACTCTTTGCTGCCGCGAGACGCGCGCTTACGGTCGTTCTCGGTCAGGTGACGTTTACGAATACGTACTGACTGCGGGGTAACTTCTACCAGTTCGTCGTCATCGATGAACTCGATAGCCTGCTCCAGCGTCATCTTCTGTGGTGGAACCAGAGTGGTCGCTTCGTCAGTTCCTGACGCACGCATGTTAGTCAGTTTCTTACCGGTCAGGCAGTTAACGGTCAGGTCGTTAGAGCGGCTGTGAATACCGATGATCTGGCCTCATAGACTTCCGCACCGTGGCCCAGGAACAGCTTGCCGCGATCCTGCAGACCGAACAGGGCAAACGCAACCGCTTTACCCTGGCCGTTAGAGATCAGCACGCCGTTCTGGCGCTGGCCCACTTCGCCCGGACGAACGTCGTCGTAGTGGCTGAAGGTGGAGTACAGCAGACCGGTACCGGAGGTCATGGTCATGAATTCGTTACGGAAGCCAATCAGGCCACGGCTTGGAATCACGTAGTCGAGACGTACGCGGCCTTTGCCATCCGGATCCATGTTTTTCAGGTCGCCTTTACGCTCACCCATCGCCTGCATCACAGAACCCTGGTGGGTCTCTTCGATGTCGAGGGTCACGTTTTCGAATGGCTCTTGTTTACGGCCTTCGAACTCGCGGAAGATTACTTTCGGACGGGATACCGCCAGTTCGAAACCTTCACGACGCATGTTCTCGATCAGAACAGACAAGTGCAGCTCACCACGACCAGACACACGGAATGCATCTGAATCTTCGGTTTCTTCAACGCGCAGTGCCACGTTGTGCACCAGCTCTTTATTCAGACGCTCCAGGATCTGGCGCGACGTCACGAACTTACCTTCTTTACCGCAGAAAGGTGAGGTGTTGACGTTGAAGAACATGGTGACGGTTGGTTCATCGACGCTCAGGGCTGGCAGAGCTTCAACCTTCTGCGTGTCGCAGATGGTGTCAGAGATGTTCAGCTCGCCCAGGCCAGTGACTGCGATGATATCGCCAGCTTCTGCCAGGTCGCTGTCGATACGCTCCAGCCCCAGGTGAGTCAGCACTTTACCGACTTTAGCGTTGCGGGTTTTACCTTCGCTATCAATGATAGTGACCTGCTGGTTCGGCTTGATTTTACCGCGCTTGATGCGGCCAATGCCGATAACGCCCAGATAGTTGTTGTAGTCCAGCTGCGAGATCTGCATCTGCAGTGGCGCTTCAACTTCTACCTGTGGTGGGGAAACGTGGTCAACAATCGCCTGATACAGCGGGGTCATGTCGTCTGCCATGTCAGCGTGATCCAGGCCAGCAATACCATTCAGCGCTGACGCATAAATGATAGGGAAGTCCAGCTGCTCGTCGGTGGCGTCGAGGTTAACGAACAGGTCAAAGACCTGATCCACAACCCAGTCAGGACGCGCGCCCGGGCGGTCAATTTTATTGATAACTACAATCGGCTTCAAACCATGAGCAAAGGCTTTCTTGGTTACGAAGCGGGTTTGCGGCATAGGGCCATCCATCGCGTCTACAACCAGCAGCACCGAATCCACCATGGACATGACGCGCTCAACTTCACCACCGAAGTCGGCGTGTCCTGGGGTATCAACGATGTTGATACGGTAGTCATTCCATTTGATGGCGGTGTTTTTCGCGAGGATGGTAATCCCACGCTCTTTCTCCAAATCGTTGGAGTCCATCACGCGCTCAGTCGCTTCGGTACGGGCATCAAAAGTACCGGACTGTTGCAGCAGTTTATCAACCAGGGTGGTTTTTCCATGGTCAACGTGCGCGATGATGGCGATGTTACGCAAATTTTCGATCACAGCTTTGCCTCAGGCATTATAGAAATAACGCGGTATTGTACACGGATTAAGCGAAAGACTGAACATGATCACAGTTTTCGCTGCAAGATTCTCGTGGTGCTTATTTTTAGCACCACTAACGGTGCATTTACCTGCACAGTGATGAGGTTTTGCACCATTTCAGTGCCAGAGCGAAGCCATAAAGCACTATTTTGGTGCAGTGCATCTATCCTGGTGCAGTCACCGTCTCACGAAAGGGCGCATCACAGCGCCATTTTCACCATTGTAATAAAGTTGGCACAGAATTCGCTTTATATCTTTCAAGCGAAAACGACAGTTGCACAACGGTTGAAGAGCTTGCCGGGATCTCGCACCGAAGTGGAATAACACTTCAGGCAACGAAGTTCTCTCACCACGACGACAATGACCATTTCCAGGAGAGTTGAGTATGTCCGCTGAACACGTTCTCTCGATGATGAACGAGCATGAAGTTAAGTTTGTTGACCTGCGTTTTACCGATACCAAAGGTAAAGAACAGCACGTTACTATCCCTGCTCACCAGGTTAACGCTGACTTCTTCGAAGAAGGCAAAATGTTCGATGGCTCCTCCATCGGTGGCTGGAAAGGCATTAACGAATCAGACATGGTGCTGATGCCAGACGCGACCACTGCGGTTATGGATCCGTTCTTCGAAGATCCTACGCTGATCATCCGTTGTGACATCCTGGAGCCAGGCACACTGCAGGGCTACGACCGCGACCCGCGCTCTATTGCTAAGCGTGCAGAAGAGTTCCTGCGCTCTTCCGGCATCGCGGATACCGTGCTGTTCGGACCTGAGCCAGAGTTCTTCCTGTTCGACGACATCCGTTTCGGCTCTTCTACTTCCGGCTCACACGTGGCTATCGACGATATCGAAGCGTGCTGGAACACCGGTAAAGAGTACGAAGGCGGCAACAAAGGTCACCGTCCTGGCCTGAAAGGCGGCTACTTCCCGGTTCCACCGGTCGATTCCGCTCAGGATATCCGTTCTGCCATGTGTCTGACCATGGAGCAGATGGGCCTGGTGGTTGAAGCGCATCACCACGAAGTGGCAACAGCGGGTCAGAACGAAGTGGCAACCCGCTTCAACACCATGACCAAAAAAGCGGACGAAATTCAGATCTACAAATATGTGGTGCACAACGTTGCGCACGCATATGGCAAAACCGCAACCTTCATGCCTAAGCCAATGTTTGGCGATAACGGCTCTGGTATGCACTGCCACATGTCTCTGTCAAAAGGCGGCGTGAACCTGTTCTCTGGCGATAAGTACGGCGGCCTGTCTGAAACAGCCCTGTTCTACATTGGCGGTGTGATCAAACACGCTAAAGCCATCAACGCCCTGGCGAACCCAACCACCAACTCTTACAAGCGTCTGGTCCCTGGCTACGAAGCGCCGGTTATGCTGGCTTACTCTGCGCGTAACCGCTCTGCATCAATCCGTATCCCGGTTGTTGCCAGCCCGAAAGCACGTCGTATCGAAGCGCGCTTCCCGGACCCGGCTGCGAACCCATACCTGGCGTTCACCGCGCTGCTGATGGCAGGTCTTGATGGCATCATCAACAAGATCCACCCTGGCGATGCGATGGACAAAAACCTGTATGACCTGCCGCCGGAAGAAGAGGCAGAGATTCCAAAAGTTGCAGGCTCTCTGGAAGAAGCACTGAACGCGCTGAACGAAGACCGCGAGTTCCTGACCCGTGGTGGCGTATTCACTGACGACGCGATCGATGCTTATATCGAACTGCGTAAACCAGACGTTGACCGCGTACGCATGACGCCGCACCCGGTTGAGTTTGAGCTGTACTACAGCGTTTAAGATTTAATCTGGCGCCTGGCGGCCGCATATTGCTGGCTTTCAGGACGCCAAAGATTTTTTGTTGCCGTGGAAACTTTAGCCCATCTCCGGATGGGCTTTTTTCACCGCGAAATCATCGTTCGACGCATAGTTTTCCGTCCCAAAAAGCTATAATGCACTGATTTGGTGCAGAGGAACGCTGTATGGCAACTGGCACGCTGCCCGACGCGGGGCAGATACTCAACTCCCTGATCAACAGTATTTTGCTGGTCGATAACGATCTGGTTATCCATTACGCCAACCCGGCGGCTCAGCAACTGCTGGCGCAGAGCTCACGTAAATTATTTGGCACGCCATTACCGGAGCTGACCGGATACTTTTCGCTGAATATTGAAGTGATGAGCGAGAATCTTGAAGCTGGCCAGGGCTTTACCGATAGCGAAGTGACATTAGTGGTGGATGGCCGTGCGCACATCATGGCGCTGACCGCTCAGCGTTTACCCGATGGTTTTATTCTGCTGGAAATGGCGCCGATGGATAATCAGCGTCGCCTGAGCCAGGAGCAGATTCAGCACGCTCAGCAGGTCGCCGCACGCGATTTAGTACGCGGTCTGGCTCACGAGATTAAAAATCCATTGGGTGGATTACGCGGTGCGGCGCAGCTGTTATCGCGCGCCCTGCCCGATCCCTCGCTGAACGAATACACCAAAGTGATTATCGAGCAGGCGGACCGGCTGCGTAATCTGGTGGATCGCCTGCTTGGCCCGCAACAGCCCGGCTTACACGTTACGCAAAGTATTCACCAGGTAGCAGAGCGCGTAGTGAATCTGGTCTCAATGGAGCTGCCGGACAATGTTTCGCTGGTGCGTGATTACGACCCAAGCCTGCCGGAGCTGCCGCACGACCCTGACCAGATTGAGCAGGTGCTGCTCAACGTCGTGCGCAACGCGCTGCAGGCGCTGGGTGACGAAGGCGGCACGATTGTGATTCGTACCCGTACGGCGTTTCAGCTCACGCTGCACGGTACGCGTTATCGCTTAGTGGCGCGTATTGATATTGAAGATGACGGCCCCGGTATTCCGGCACAGCTGCAGGACACGCTGTTCTATCCGATGGTGAGCGGACGCGAAGGCGGTACCGGTTTAGGTCTCTCCATCGCCCGCAGCCTGATCGATCAGCATTCAGGAAAAATTGAATTTAACAGTTGGCCAGGCCACACCGAATTTTCGGTTTACCTGCCTATTCGCCAGTGAGGTTTCTATGCAACGAGGGATAGTCTGGATCGTCGATGACGATAGCTCAATCCGCTGGGTGCTTGAACGCGCGCTCACTGGAGCCGGTTTGAGCTGCGCCACCTTTGACAGCGGCAACGAGGTGCTGGATGCCCTCGCGACCAAGACGCCAGACGTACTATTGTCCGATATCCGCATGCCGGGTATGGATGGGCTGGCGCTACTGAAACAGATTAAACAGCGCCATCCTATGTTGCCGGTGATCATCATGACCGCGCACTCGGATCTGGATGCCGCCGTCAGCGCTTATCAACAGGGTGCTTTTGATTACCTGCCAAAGCCGTTTGATATTGATGAAGCGGTGGCGCTGGTAGAGCGTGCGATCAGCCACTATCAGGAGCAGCAGCAGCCGCGCAATCAGCCGGTAAGCGGCCCGACCACTGACATTATCGGCGAAGCGCCGGCGATGCAGGATGTGTTTCGCATCATCGGCCGTCTCTCGCGTTCATCCATTAGCGTATTGATTAACGGCGAATCCGGCACCGGTAAAGAGCTGGTGGCGCATGCGCTGCATCGGCATAGTCCGCGTGCCAAATCGCCGTTTATTGCGCTGAATATGGCGGCCATCCCGAAGGATTTAATCGAGTCCGAGCTGTTTGGCCACGAAAAGGGCGCGTTTACCGGCGCCAATCAGATTCGTCAGGGGCGTTTTGAGCAGGCCGATGGTGGCACGCTGTTCCTGGATGAGATTGGTGATATGCCGCTGGATGTGCAAACGCGCCTGCTGCGTGTACTGGCCGATGGGCAATTTTATCGCGTTGGCGGCTATGCGCCGGTGAAGGTGGACGTGCGTATCATTGCCGCCACGCACCAGAACCTTGAACTGCGCGTGCAGGAGGGCAAGTTCCGCGAGGATCTGTTCCATCGCCTGAACGTGATTCGTGTGCACTTGCCGCCGCTGCGCGAACGCCGTGAAGATATCCCGCGCCTGGCGCGCTATTTTCTGCAGGTTGCCGCACGCGAACTGGGTGTTGAAGCCAAGATTCTGCATCCGGAGACCGAAACAGCACTGACGCGCCTGCACTGGTCCGGTAACGTGCGCCAGCTGGAGAACACCTGCCGCTGGCTGACGGTAATGGCCGCTGGTCAGGAGGTGCTGATTCAGGATCTGCCGCCCGAGCTGTTTGAATCCAGCACGCCGGATAGTCCGGTGCAATCGCTGCCGGATAGCTGGGCTACGCTGCTGGCACAGTGGGCGGACCGCGCGCTGCGTTCCGGTCATCAAAACCTGCTCTCTGAAGCACAGCCGGAGATGGAGCGCACCTTACTCACCACCGCGCTGCGTCACACTCAGGGCCACAAACAGGAAGCCGCACGCTTGCTGGGATGGGGACGCAATACGTTAACGCGTAAGCTGAAAGAGCTGGGAATGGAGTAGCGTGACGTACGCTAACCGGAAAGGGAGCCTCGGCTCCCTTTTTTATCAGATAACGCGGGAAAACTGCTGCATGCGCGCTTTCTGGCGCAGATAGCGATCGAAGCACATGCAGATATTGCGAATCAGCAGGCGGCCAATGCCGGTAACGTGCAGGCTGCGTCCGCGCTGTTCCAGCAATCCATCGGCGATCAGAGGTGCGAGCAGCGCCAGATCTTCCGCAAAATAGCGTTCAAAGGTTACCGGCCACTGCGCTTCAATGGCAGCAAAATCCAGCGTGAAGTTGCAGATCAGCGCCTTAATCACATCACGGCGCAGGCAATCATCCTCACTTAAGGTTAAGCCGCGCCACAGCGCGTTGCCCTGCTGTTCCACGCTGGCGTAATAATCGTTTAACACTTTCTGATTCTGCGCACAGCTGTCGCCCAGCATGCTGATGGCAGAGACGCCAAGCCCAAGCAGTTCGGTATCGCCCTGCGTGGTGTAGCCCTGGAAATTACGGTGCAGTTTGCCTGCGCGCTGCGCCACGGCCAGCTCATCGTCCGGCTTGGCGAAGTGGTCCATACCAATAAACTGATAGCCCGCGCCGGTTAGCGTGGCGATGGTTTGCTGCAGGATCTCCAGCTTCTGTGCGGCACCAGGCAACTCATCGTCTTTGATTTTGCGCTGCGCTGCGAACAGCGTCGGCATGTGGGCATAGTTGAAGACGCTGAGACGATCGGGATTGAGAGCAATCACACGCTGGAGAGTGAAAGCGAAGCTTTCCGGCGTCTGCAGCGGCAGGCCGTAAATCAGGTCCAGACTCACCGAGCCGAAGCCCTGAGCCCGTGCCCGCTCCACCAGCGCAAAGATGGTCGCTTCATCCTGTACGCGATTGACGCGAGCCTGCACCGCTTTGTTGAAGTCCTGCACGCCCATACTCAGACGGTTAAACCCTTCAGCACGCAGATGATCGATCATCTCCAGCGCAATTTCACGCGGATCGACTTCGATCGACATCTCCACATCGGCAGCAAGATCAAAATGCTGGCGCAGCAGGGCCACCAGTCGGCTGACCTGCTGCGGGTTCAGGAATGTGGGCGTGCCGCCGCCCCAGTGCAGCTGCGTTACCCGGCGGCCAGCGAACTGCGGCGCACGCTGGCAAATCTCCTGCTCAAGCACATCCAGGTAGCGATCGGCCTTATGCAGCTGGCGGGTAACAATTTTATTGCAGCCGCAGAAATAGCAGAGACGATGGCAGAACGGAATGTGCACATACAGCGAAAGCGGACGTTCGGGGTAGCGTTCAGCGGCACGCCGGAAATCATCGGTGCCGAAACTTTCACTGAACTCCAGCGCGGTAGGATAAGAGGTGTAGCGCGGACCGGCGTAGTTATACTTTTCGATGATCCGCTGGTCCCACTCAATCTGCTGCGATGACATGCTCACTCCTTACGGTGACGTCTGAGGACGGGTCGCGCGGTAGAAGAGTGGACGAAGCGCAGGGCAGAGCGCCGACGTAAACGCGACTTCAGACGCGACAGGCGGCGTAGTTTAAACAATAACCAGAGGAGATAACATGTCAGTAGCAGCGCTAAAATTGATCCAGGCCAAAGCATAGGTGAATACCTGTTTAGCGCGGCATGCGTTAACCCGCATGCCGATCAAAATGTGCCTCAGTTGCCCTTCAGCAGGCGCATCATATCTTCTTCAGCCTGCTCATCGTCTGCGTCGTCATCCAGCGCGATGCCCAGGGTTTCCATCAGTTCGTCGATACGATCTAATGTCTCATCCAGCCAGGCCTGCTCTTCCCCACTCAGGGTTTCACCGCTCTCCAGACGATCCAGCAGTTTATCGAGGCGCTCGTCATTTTCCAGCTTCGCCAGCTCTTCCTCTGGCGTCAGACGCACTTTTTCCGCTTTAGGCTTAGGCTGTGCGGCCGGTTTTTTAGCCGGCAGGGTTTTCCCTTCGGCCACCAGCGCAACAGGTTTTTTGCTGCCCGTGCGTGGGTCAGCGCTCTGTTTACCCTGTCCTTTGCTGGCATTTTGCGTTTCCGGATTAGCGCGGCTGCCCGATTTAAGGCCGCTGTGCTTTTTATCGCGTTTGCGATCGCGCGCTTCCTGATTCAGTTCTTCACGCGATTTACGTTTGTTTTTAGCAGCAGGTTTGCCGCGCTGGGCTGGTGCAGGTTGCTTCATGGTGTCCGGTCTCGGCGGTTTTTCTTCAGTATAGAATTGCGGCGAAATCTAGCAGAAAGATGACAAAGAAAAAAGGCGATAGCCTATGCTATCGCCTTATTTCGCACCTTCGCACGAAGGAAACTTGCGTCAAATCCATTACGGCTCACAACGTCCCGGTTGCTCCCTCGCCACATCGCTCCTGCGAGTAATCCTTATCCCTGTTCGATTCCTGCCTGAATCGCTCTCCTGCCATGCTCCCGGTCATCCCCGACGCTCCTGAGCTCATCATCCTGATGGGTGCTGCCGTGCACTGACAACAAATGTAGACTACCTCGTAAAATGAACAAGTGAGACTTGTCTTTAATTTGGGGCGTTTTTTATCACACATAAATTAAATAATTGAAATTAAAGCAATAATTTAATAGTGAATCTTGTATGAATCAGTAATCACTGGCAGTAAAAAACGGCAATCTCTTACAACACTGTCTGTTATGACGCCTGTCGGGCACTTTTGCGCCATAACAGGTATAATCAGCGCCATTGCCCGAATCATTCTGCTGGAGTTTTACTGTGTCTGCTTTGAACTATCACGTTACCCACTTTGTGCTGAGCGCCCCGGATATTCGTCACCTGCCCGCGGACGTTGGTATTGAAGTTGCCTTCGCCGGACGCTCCAATGCAGGCAAATCCAGCGCGCTTAATACCCTGACCAACCAGAAAAGCCTGGCGCGTATCAGTAAAACGCCTGGCCGTACGCAGCTGATCAACCTGTTTGAAGTGGTTGAAGGCAAGCGTCTGGTGGATCTCCCCGGTTATGGCTATGCCGAAGTGCCGGAAGAGATGAAGCGTAAATGGCAGCGCGCACTGGGTGAATATCTGCAGAAACGCCAGGCGCTGAAAGGTTTGGTGGTACTGATGGATATCCGCCATCCGCTTAAAGATCTCGATCAGCAGATGATTGAATGGGCGGTACAGAGCCAGATCCCTGTCATGCTGCTGCTGACCAAAGCCGACAAGCTTGCCTCAGGTGCCCGTAAAGCGCAGCTGAATATGGTGCGTGAGGCTTCTCTGGCCTTTATGGGCGACGTACAGGTTGAGATGTTCTCTTCGCTGAAGAAGATGGGCGTGGATAAACTGCGTCAGAAGCTGGATAGCTGGTTTAATGAACTGGAACCCGCTCAGGAAGGCGACGGCGCCTTGCCCGAAGAGTAAATAATTCAGCGGGTTTTTCAGCCCGCTTTTCAGAAAAAGCCCAATAAAAAACGCCCCAGTCATAAATGACTGGGGCGGCTAATATTCAGCCAAATCCGATTACGTGAAGTAAAAGGTCTGAAAGATAGAACATCTTACCTCTGTACCCTACGCGAGAAACTTTACCTGATTTTTTCTGACCGACAAAGGCTTTTTTGTTGTTAAGTTTCAACAACACACCCTTTTTTTACCAGGCTCGTCACACTTTCACGCATGATATGTAGTTTAATTACCAAAAAAGTGCTTAGCCGATAAGCAGTTACTGCGGCTCTCCTTTGAAGGGCAAGCAGTACAGTTGCTGAAGCGATTAAGTAAACTTTTTTCTTATAGTAAGACCGGCGCTGCTCATAAGCCGCCAGCCTTATCCAGTCAGTGTGCTTCGTCCCAGTTTTTGCCTGTGCCGACTTCCACCTGCAGCGGTACGTCCAGCTTCATGCTGCTCTCCATTAGCTGACGAATCGTCGCACTGGCGCTTTCAACCGCATCTTTGTGGATCTCAAACACCAGTTCATCGTGCACCTGCATGATCATCGTTACCGCATCGTCGTTTTGCTGCAGCAGCCAGCCGTCAACCGCAATCATGGCGCGTTTGATGATGTCGGCAGCTGTCCCCTGCATCGGTGCGTTAATCGCTGCGCGCTCCGCTGCCTTGCGGCGAATGGCGTTGCTGGAGTTGATATCCGGTAACCATAAACGGCGACCATCCAGCGTCTCGACATACCCCTTTTCCGCTGCCTGCGCGCGCGTCTTCTCCATGTAACGCAGCACGCCCGGATAGCGCTCGAAATAGAGATCCATGTACTTCTTCGCTTCACCGGCACCGATATTCAGCTGACGCGATAAGCCAAACGCGCTCATCCCGTAAATCAGGCCAAAGTTGATCGCTTTTGCGCTGCGGCGCTGTTCGCCGGATACCTTGTCCAGCACGACGCCAAATACCTCAGCGGCCGTGGCGCGGTGGATATCCTCCCCCTGCGCAAAGGCATCCAGCAGGCCTTTATCCTGTGAAAGGTGCGCCATAATGCGCAGCTCAATCTGAGAGTAGTCGGCCGCAACAATGCGTTTGTCTGCACCGGCAATAAACGCCTGACGGATGCGCCGCCCCTCTTCATTACGTACCGGAATGTTTTGCAGGTTTGGATCGGTAGAGGATAGACGACCGGTTGCCGTCACGGCCTGATGATAAGACGTATGCACGCGGCCGGTCACCGGATTGATCATCAGCGGGAGTTTATCGGTGTAGGTCGATTTCAGTTTCGACAGACCACGATGCTCCAGGATGACTTTCGGCAGCGGATAGTCCAGCGCCAGTTCTGCCAGCACCTCTTCGCTGGTTGACGGCGCGCCGCCAGGTGTCTTTTTCGTCGGTTTAATCCCCTGCTTTTCAAACAGAATGGTCTGCAGCTGCTTCGTTGAAGAGAGGTTAAACGGTTCGCCAGCCAGATCGTGGGCCTTCTGCTCCAGCTCTGCGAGACGCGTGGTCAGTTCCTGCGAATGTTTCGCCAGGATGTTTTGGTCGATCAATACGCCATTACGTTCAACGCGTGAAATCACTTTCACCAGCGGCATCTCAATCTCTTCGAACACCGCTTTCGGCCCGGGCGCTTGCTCCAGCTTTGGCCACATCTGCAGATGCAGCTGTAGTGTGACATCCGCATCTTCGGCAGCGTAATGCGCGGCCTGCTCCAGCGCGATCTGGTTAAAGGTCAGCTGATTTTTGCCTTTACCGGCAATCTCCTCGAAGGTGACGGTTTTGTGGTTTAACCAGCGGGCCGCCAGGCTGTCCATATCATGCTTACCCACCACGCTGTTCAGGCAATAGGACTCCAGCATGGTGTCGAATTTGATGCCGTTAAGCTCGATGTCATAGTTTTTGAGCACACCACGATCGTATTTAAGGTTCTGACCAACTTTCGCCGCATTTTGGTCTTCCAGTAGCGGTTTAAGCTGCTTCAGCACTTCAGTACGATCAAGCTGATCCGGTGCATCCAGGTAGTCATGTCCGACAGGCAGATATGCCGCTTCTCCCGGCGCAACCGCGAATGCGATACCCACGATATTCGCGCTCAGCGTGTCCAGGGAATCTGTTTCCAGATCGAAAGCGAAAACGTCTGCACTTTTTAGCTTCTGCAGCCAGTCGGCAAATGTGGCTTCATCAAGAATGGTGACATAGCCATCAGAGGAGAGAATGCTGGCCGTTTCCACGGCAGCAGCCGGCTCATCCACCAATACTCTCTGTGCCTGCGTATTGCTTTTCTTGCCCTGCAGCCATTTTCCATCCTGCAGATCGGTAATCCAGCGCTTAAATTCGTAGCGGCTGAATAGTGCCTGTAGCGCTTCAACGTCCGGTTCGCTCACCGTCAGCTGATCGCAGCTGAGTGCCAGCTCAACGTCAGTTTTAATGGTTGCCAGCTTATAAGAGAGGAACGCGAGGTCACGGTTCTGCTCCAGTTTGGCCGCCATGGTTTTCGCCCCGCGGAAGGAGAGATCGGCCACTTTATCCAGATTGTCATAGATTGACTGCATGCCGCCGAGCCCTTGCAGCAGCGCCTGTGCGGTCTTTTCACCCACGCCCGGTACGCCAGGGATGTTATCTGAGCTATCGCCCATCATGGCGAGGAAATCAATAATCAGCGCGGGCGGTACGCCGAACTTTTGCTCCACTTCTTCCGGCCCGAGCACGGTATTAGTCATGGTGTTAATCAGGGTAATCCCGGGCGTGACCAGCTGCGCCATGTCTTTATCGCCTGTGCTGATCAGTACTGCGCGCCCCTGCTTTTCCGCTTCCAGCGCCAGCGTACCAATGACATCATCGGCTTCAACTCCCGGCACCGCCAGTAATGGCAGTCCCATGGCTTTTACCATCTCATGCAGCGGCGCGGTCTGCGCCCGCAGATCGTCAGGCATGGGCGGGCGATGCGATTTGTAATTTTCGAAGAGCTCATCGCGGAAGGTTTTGCCTTTTGCATCGAAGACTACAGCCACATGGCTGGGTTGATACTGCACCAACAGGCTTTTCAGCATGTTGAGTACACCATACATGGCACCAGTTGGCTCACCTGCACTGTTAGTCAGCGGCGGAAAGGCATGATACGCACGGTAGAGATAGGAGGAGCCGTCTACCAGAATCAGGGGATTTTCTGCAATTTGCGCCATAGGTTTGTATTTTCTTCGTTGCAATAATGAGGGCTATAAGGATGCCACATCCAGAGAGGAATGTTGAACGAACACGAAAAACTCCGTCCTTTTTTCGTCACCCTGCGGCAGAGATCGCAAGGATCTTCTTGTGGATAACTTTGTGCGTAAAAATCATAACGTATTGTTATTTACGTGAATTGCAATCAAATTACAAACATTATTTATTATGATTCAATAAGTTATGAAGTTACCGTGACGCAACATCGCTTTTTGCAAAGGTGATCGTCAGTGTGGATATTAAGTCGGAGGGGTAGCAGAAAGTTATTATTCAGGGCAGATAAACAGCAATAAAAACGCCGGCAGTGCCGGCGTTGATGTTCAGTATGATTACTGTTTGGCAGCGAGGAATTTTACGACATTCGCGTAATCGGCAACAAAGTTCTCCATGGAGCTGGTATCGAGACCACCGTTGTTAACCATGTACTTGCCGTTCACAAAGATAGCAGGTACACCCTGCAGATTGACATCAGAGGCAGCTTTCTGCTGCTGAGCAACCAGGGCTTTGACCGCAAAGCTATTCCAGGCTGCATCGTAATCTTCAGAGGAGATCCCGGCGGCTTTGATAAAGGTCTCTTTCAGGCTGGCAGCATCGGTGACCGTCTGCGTTTTCTGGATGCCATCAAAGATCGGTGCGGTGACCTTATCCTCTACGCCCAACGCCATCGCCACTGCCCAGGCATGCGTGACGATTGGACCAAAGTCACCACCTAAAAAATCAACATGATACTTGGTGACTTTGGTATCAGCGGGCAGATTCTTTCTTACTGCATCGCTAACGTGGTATACGCGTTCAAACTGGTAGCAGTGCGGGCAGAAGAAAGAGAAGAACTCCATGACCTGCGGCTCACCAGCAACGGGCTTCTGCAGCGTAACGTACTGCTTGCCGTCAGTGAATTGCGCCGCTGAAGCGCCAAATGCCAGCATTAATCCTACCAGCGCGAACATGATCTTTTTCATCGTGAAAACATCTCCTGAGTACTTCATTAAAATTGCGGGCTAAGCTGCAACGGCGGTTCGTGTAACAGCTTCTCCTGCTCGATAAATAGTGCAATCTGCCGGCGCCAGAAGTCCTCATCGGTCATCCAGGGGAAGGCGCGCGGAAAAGCGGGATCCTGCCAGCGGCGTACCACCCAGGCCAGATAATAAACCATGCGCATGGCGCGTAAAGACTCAATCAGTGTTAATTCATGTAAATCGAAATCACCGAATTCGTTATACGCCTCCAGTAAAATGTCCCACTGAATGAGTTGCTCCTGACGGTTACCGTTAACCAGCATCCACAAATCCTGCACTGCCGGTCCGGTACGGGCGTCGTCGAGATCGACAAATAGCGGCCCGTCGCGCCATAAAATATTACCGGGATGGCAGTCACCGTGCAGCCGCATTGGTTGCCAGTTACTGTGCCAGCTCTGCTGAAGCGTCGCGTGGAGTTTGTCTACCGCCTTTAACAGTGCGTCTTTGAGTGAAGCAGGCACCAGTACGCTACTTTCCAGCGATGCGCGCGGCTGTATCACATACTCATCCAGGCCCAGCACCGGGCGCTGCCTGAAGAGATTTTGCCGTCCGGTTTGATGAATACGGCCAAGGAAACGACCGACCCACTCCATCTGCTCCTCGTTGTCAGTTTCATACTGACGCCCACCGAGGCTGGGGAATACCGCGAACATAAATCCGGCATGCTGATTGAGCGTGTTACCCTGCAATAGCAGCGGTGCCGCGACCGGAACTTCAGCATTCAGTAAGTCCTGTGCAAACTGGTGCTCTTCACCAATTTGCGCCGCGCTCCAGCGTTGTGGCCGGTAAAATTTTGCCACATAACGCCGCTTTTCATCATCGCTGAACTGATAAACGCGGTTTTCATAACTATTGAGGGCGGTTAAGCCTGATTCGACCCGCAGACCGGCTTCCCACAACGCATCAAGGATCACATCGGGGTTTAGCGTCTGGAAATTAAAAGCGGCTTCGCTCATCGTTTTGCCTGTATGTTCCTTTGCATTGAGCGCGCAAGAATAACACTACTCCTCATCCTTAATCACACCACGCGCGCGCAAT
Organism: Pantoea wallisii; assembly: GCF_002095485.1. GTDB lineage: Bacteria > Pseudomonadota > Gammaproteobacteria > Enterobacterales > Enterobacteriaceae > Pantoea > Pantoea wallisii. Next base: position 122,872 of record NZ_MLFS01000006.1, read on the forward strand.
AACGCGGTTTTGAAATCCACTTCATAATCCTTCTTCAGGCCCGGGATCTCAGCGTCACTACCGGCATCGCGCATTTTGAGATGGTAGATCAATACATCATCCGTTAATTCACTTAATGGGCCACAGAAACCCGATTCCTGCGCCAGCTTTTGCAAAAATGCCAGCAGATTAAGATCGGGCTCTTTTTGCCAGGCGGGTTGCAGAAGCGCCAGCAATTCAGTAAGTCGGTGATATTTCATCAGGGTTCCTTTATGCAGCAGGATCGCTGCTGTTGAGTTAGTATCGTCCACAATAAGCAAGGAGACGAAGATGACCTCATTTACCGGTGTAATTCTCGCAGGCGGTCAAGGAAGCCGTATGGGAGGCCAGGATAAAGGGTTGCTGGAACTGCAGGGCAAACCACTCTATCAGCACGTTCTGCAGCGATTACAGCCACAGGTCAATATTGTGTTGATTAGCGCTAACCGTAACATTGATCGGTATCAGGCGAGTGGCTGCCAGGTCATAACAGATTCGATGGCGGATTATCCCGGACCTTTAGCAGGCATGCTAAGCGGGTTGCAGCACAGTCAAACGGAGTGGGTGGCGTTCTGTGCCTGTGACTCGCCTTTTTTACCTGAAGACTTTGTGGCGCGTTTATGGCAACAGCGCGGTCATGCACCAGCGGTGTGGGTGAAATCGTCGTCGCGCGATCACCCTACCCTGGCACTGGTAAGCCGGTCTTTGAAGGATGATTTGGAAAAATGGCTGTTACGCGGCGAGCGACGTCTGATGCAGTTTATGCGGGAGCACGGCGGACATGCGGTACCCTTCGCTGACGACGAATCTGCGTTTCACAATATTAATACCCCAGGTGACCTGATAAATGAGGAGAAACGGTCATGAGCGTGCCGTTACTGGCCATCGCCGCGTGGAGTGGCACAGGCAAGACAACGCTGCTGCAGCAGCTGATCCCATTATTGAAAGCGCGCGGCATCCGGCCTGGTCTGATTAAACATACTCATCATCAAATGGAGATCGATCAGCCGGGAAAAGATAGCTATTTGCTACGAAAAGCAGGGGCCGAGCAGGTTATTGTTGCGAGCGATCAGCGCTGGGCATTGATGTGCGAGACGCAGAATCAACCCGTTGATCTTATGATGCTGGCCGCGCGCATGGACACTTCCCGGCTGGATATGGTGTTAGTCGAAGGATTCCGGCATGAGCCAGTAGCTAAAATCGCCTTATGGCGGCGCGGCATAAAAGATGATGTGGCTGGCTTACTGGATGAACATGTTATTGCCCTGGCAAGTGATGAGGCATTAACGCTGGACATCCCTGTTCTGGATATTAATCAGCCATCCATAATTGCTGATTTTATTCAGCAGTGGCTGAGCGAGCATTCATGACAGTATCAGGGCTTAATTTTGTGCGATCTGCAGA
>NZ_MLFS01000007.1 GCF_002095485.1 Pantoea wallisii
TTTCCGCGAAATAAACTACTACCCCGTTAAACCCCGCGGCTGGCACACTGCCTGGCATTTGCCGGGAGAAAACGATGCTGATTGGCTATATCAGGGTGTCAACAAATGACCAAAATACCGATTTGCAACGCAATGCATTAAACAGCGCAAATTGTGAGCTGATTTTTGAAGACAGAATCAGTGGTAAAACGCACGAGCGGCCGGGATTGAAAAAGGCGCTGCGTACGTTAAAGCCCGGTGACACGCTGGTGGTGTGGAAACTGGATCGGCTGGGGCGCAGCATGCGGCATCTGGTCGTGCTGACCGAAGAGCTGCGTGAGCGTGGTGTTAACTTCCGTAGCCTCACTGACAGCATCGATACCAGCACGCCGATGGGGCGCTTTTTCTTTCATGTCATGGGCGCGCTGGCGGAAATGGAGCGTGAGCTGATCGTCGAACGCACCCGCGCCGGGCTGGTGGCGGCGCGTGAAAAAGGGCGTGTTGGCGGCCGGCGGCGCATTATGACGCCTGAAGTTGTTCACCGCGCCGAAAGAATGCTGGCGAACGGTGCCACGCTGCAGCAGGTTGCGCTGGTGCTGGAAGTCTCCGTTAAAACTCTCTATCGCTACATACCCGCCGCGCAACAGCGAAATTTGCGCGCTTCTGTCTGTTGATATAACAGCGGGCGGCAATGAAATGCGGGCCCGGGCGCGGCCTGACATCCTAAGCACACCATTAACCAGGAGTGCAAAAGATGGCTGATTACCACCACGGTGTCCGCGTCGTTGAGATCAACGACGGTACGCGCACTATTTCCACTGTTTCAACCGCCGTTGTTGGCATGGTTTGTACTGCAGAAGATGCAGATGCCACTACGTTTCCCCTAAACCAGCCGGTGCTGATCACTAACGTGCAGGGCGCGATAGCGAAAGCGGGCAAAAAAGGCACGCTGGCGGCTGCGCTGCAGGCGATTGCCGATCAGTCGAAGCCTGTCACAGTTGTCGTGCGCGTGGCAGAGGGCACTGACGCCACCGAAACCACCTCCAATATCATTGGCGGGACGGATGAAAACGGCCACTACACCGGCATGAAAGCGCTGCTGGCCGCGCAAACCCAGCTGGACGTCAAACCGCGCATCCTTGGCGTGCCGGGCCTCGATTCACTGGAAGTGGCTACCGCGCTCGCCAGCATCGCCCAACAGCTGCGCGCCTTTGCCTATGTCTCGGCCTGGGGTTGCAAAACCATTGCCGAAGCGCGCTTGTATCGCCAGAACTTCAGCCAGCGCGAAGTGATGGTGATCTGGCCCGATTTCCTCGCGTGGGATACCACCACCAATCAATCGGCTACCGCCTTCGCCACCGCACGTGCGCTTGGCCTGCGCGCCAAAATTGACAACGATACCGGCTGGCACAAAACGCTGTCCAATGTTGGCGTCAATGGCGTGACCGGTATCTCTGCCTCGGTGTTCTGGGACCTGCAGCAGGTGGGTACCGATGCCGACCTGCTTAACGAAGCCGACGTCACCACGCTCATTCGTAAAGACGGTTTCCGCTTCTGGGGCAACCGCACCTGTAGCGACGATGCGCTGTTTCAGTTTGAAAACTATACCCGCACTGCGCAGGTGCTGGCCGATACCATCGCTGAATCGCACATGTGGGCCGTGGATAAGCCGCTGACGCCAATTCTGGTGCGCGAAATCATTGCCGGTATCAATGCGAAATTCCGCGAGCTGGTCAGCGCCGGTTATCTGTTGGGTGCCTCCGCCTGGTATGACGAAAGCGCGAACGATAAAGAGAGCCTGAAAGCCGGCAAGCTGTTTATCGATTACGACTACACGCCGGTGCCGCCGCTGGAAGATCTCACCTTCCGTCAGCGCATCACGGACACCTACCTGGCGACATTCGCCGCATCTGTAAACAGCTAAGGAGCAGAACACATGGCACTGCCACGTAAATTAAAGGCGATGAACCTGTTCAATGACGCCAACAGCTATCAGGGTGTGGTAACCGCCGTCACCCTGCCAAAGCTGGCGCGCAAGCTTGATCCCTACCGTGCCGGCGGCATGAACGGCGCGGCGCATATCGATAATGGCCTGGAAGATGACGCGCTCGACATTGAGTGGAGCATCGGCGGTATGGACGAACTGGTGCTGTCGCAGTGGGGCGCATCAGACGTGCCGCTGCGTTTCACCGGCTCTTATCAGCGTGATGACACCGGTGAAGAGATCGCGGTGGAGATTGAGGTGCGCGGCAAACATCAGAGCTTTGATTTTGGCGAAGCCAAACAGAGCGAGGATAGCGAAACCAAAATCACCAGTAAAAACAGCTACTACAAGCTGACGTTTAACGGCAAGGAGCTGATTGAAATCGATACCATCAACATGGTGGAGAAGGTCAACGGCGTGGATCGCCTGGCGCAGCGCCGTAAAAACATCGGACTGGTGTAACCCTGCCGCCAGCGTCCGGCGCTGCGTTTTCCCTCTTATTGCAAAGCGAGAACAACGTTATGGATCTCAACCAACCTATTGTGGTGCTGGAAACGCCAATCGTGCGCGGTGAAAGCGAAATCAAACAGGTCGAAGTGGTGCGACCAAATGCGGGTAGCCTGCGCGGTGTACGGCTGGCGGAGCTGTGCCAGTCTGATGTCGATGCGCTGCTGCTGGTACTGCCGCGCATCACCGTTCCGGCGCTGACGAAGCCTGAATGTCATGCGCTTGATCCGGTCGATCTGATTGCACTGGGCGGCAAGGTGATCGGTTTTTTGCAGCCGAAGTCGGCTGCATAAGCTGGGCGCGTGACCTGACGGTGAACGATTTGATGGCGGATATCGCCACGCTGTTTCACTGGCCGCCGTCCGTGATGTATGAGATGCCGTTAGCCGAACTGCTCGACTGGCGGCACAAAGCCTTTATTCGCAGCGGAGCCACTCCGGATGAGCAATAACACCAGTATACAGGCGCTGCTGAACGCGGTTAGCAACGCCGTGCGGCCCTTTAGCGCGCTCGAAAATGCCAGCAAAAATCTGAAGATCGAGATTCAGCAGACGCAGGAAGGCATTGCGGCATTGGATGAGCAGCTGGCACAGGTTAGCCGGTTCCGGCAGAGCAGTCGCGATCTGGCGGCTACCCGTCAGCAGTTGCAGGCAGCCAAAGCGGATACCGCCGCGCTGGCGCTGGCCTTCAAAAACAGCGCCAACCCGACACGGCAGCAGGCAGCGGCGCTGGATGAGGCGCGTAAATCGGTTTCGGCGTTGCAAATCCAGTCCGGCGCGCTGCGCTTGTCGTTGCAACAACAGCGGCAGGCGCTGCTGGCGGCTGACATTGCTCCGCGCAATCTGGCGCGGGCTCAGCAGCAGCTGAAACAGTCCGCCGCGCAGGCAAACCTAAAAATGGTGGCGCAGCAGCAAACGTTGCAGCAGACCACAGACCGGCAGGATAAACTTAACCAAACCCGCGAGCGTTATCGTAAAGGCCAGGCGCTGGCCGGGCAGATCCGCAGCGGCAGCTCTATGGTATTGGACGTGGCAAAGAGCGGGGTGCAGCGCGCGGCTTCGCTGCTGCGGCCGGGCTATGCATTTGCCGAAGCCAGCAGCCAACTGCAGAGCACGCTGGGCCTGGAGAATAACGCGCCTCAGCTCCAGGCATTGCAGGCGCAGGCACGCAGCCTGAGCCACAGCGGATCGTTCTCTGCAATCGAGGTCGTTCAGCAACAGCTCGCGCTGGCGCAGGCCGGCAGCAGTGCGGATGAGATTTTTGGCACAAACGCCGGCGGCGCTGACTAAGCCACCCGCCGGACCTGCTGCTCAGGCCGGCAGCGCATCGGTACCACGCGGGTTAACTGCCCCTGACAGCGCGGGCGCAATCTCAAGGCCCTGCAATCGGCTTACAGCAACATCAGCATCGATCTCTACGACAAACTGGATGGCAGCCTGCGCACCCTCACGCAGGACGCCACGCAGTTCCTGTTACTGGTTGACGGCTGGATTCAGAAGAATCCGGTGCTGGCCAGCGGTATGGCGCAGGTCGCGATGGCTGGTGTGATATTTATCGGTGCGCTTGGCACCGTTGGGTCGGTGGTGGCACCGCTGATTACCGGCGTCAACCTGTTGATGGCGGGGGCGGGCATGCTGGGCAGCGTTTTCAGCGTGGTGGGCGGCGCAATTGCCACCGTGCTCGGCGGATTAACGCTGCCAATTGTGGCAGTGGTTACGGCGGTGATCGCCGGTGCACTCATTATCCGCAAATTCTGGGAGCCCATCAGCGCCTTTATCGGCGGAGTGGCGCAGGGCTTCAGCGCGGCGATGGGCCCAATTGCCGACGCTTTTGCGCCATTACAGCCGGTGTTCAGCTGGCTTGGCGACCGGCTCAAAATGCTGTGGGACGGATTTGGCCGCTTACTGGAGCCTGTAAAGCTGACGCAGTCAGAGCTGGCTTCTGCCGGTGAACTGGGCCGTAAGTTCGGCACACTGCTGGCCGATGCGCTGAAAATCCCCGGTGAGGCGCTAAATCAGCTGCGCGGCGGCATTGATTGGGTGCTGCAAAAGCTGGGTGTTATTGACAGCAAATCCGACAACCTGAAAAACAAGGTGCCATCGCCCGATGCGATGGCTACTGGCGGCGCCGGTGTTGACAGCAGCGGACCGCGCTATGACGTGGCGCTGGGCGGTGCAACGTATCGTCCATTACCGGCGGCATCCGCATCCGCCGGTATTACTGATAACAGCCAGCATAGTTATCAGTATGAAATCCATCTGCCGCCGGGCGTTACAAAAGAGGACGTGCAGACAATAATTGAGCGCGATCGGGCCAGCCAGGCGCGCCAGCAGTGGGCGAATAGATACGGCATTCTGAGTACGGGGAATTAACGATGATGATGATTTACGGCATGCTGCCGTTTGTGCGTCAGACGCTGCCTTATAACCAGCTGCAGCACACCATCAACTATCGCTGGCCATCCAGCAGCCGCGTCGGGCAGCGCGCGGCTGCACAGTTTATCGGTCCGGGCGATGAAAATATCACGCTAAACGGTGAGCTGCGTCCGGAGATCACCGGCGGCGCCATCTCCCTGCTGGCGCTGCGTCTGCTGGCCGATCAGGGGCTGGCCTGGCCGTTGATTGCCGGCAACGGCACCATTTTCGGTATGTATGTGGTGGAGTCGCTGGACAACACGCAGAGTGAATTCTTTGCCAATGGCAGCGCCAGTAAAATCACTTTTACCCTGAAGCTAAAGCGGTAGATGCCTCGCTGACCGCGCTGTTTGGTGACTTGCAGGAGCAGGTTAGCGGACTGGCGGACGAGGCGAAAAATCTTGCGGCGCAGGTTAGGGGGGGGATGTGATAAATCCGCTCAGCAACGTGCTGCTGCAAACCGGTGCGCAACTGACGCCGGATTTTAGCCTCAGCGTGAATGCACAGGATATTACTACCAACGTACGTCAGCGCTTGATCTCGCTCACCCTGACTGATAACCGTGGCTTTGAGGCCGATCAGCTCAACATTGAACTGGACGATGCCGATGGTCAGCTAATGATGCCGGCGCTGGGCGAGGAGTTGCAGCTGTCGCTGGGCTGGCAGGGGTTTGCGCTAACGGACAAAGGCCGCTTCACGGTCGATTCGATACAGCACCATGGCGCGCCAGATGCTCTGACCCTTACCGCGCGCAGCGCTAACTTTCTTGGCTCACTCAATCAGCAGCGTGAAGTCTCGTACGATAACACCACGCTGGGGGAGATTGTGGCGCAGATCGCCGCGCGCAATCATCTGCAGCCGCATCTGGCTGCGGGGTTTGCCGGTATCAGCGTGCTGCACATCGACCAGACGCACGAGAGCGATGCCGGTTTCATGACGCGGCTGGCCACGTTGTATGGCGCGGTAGCCGCGGTGAAAGCCGGTAAGTTACTGTTTATTCGTCCCGGTAACGGCACCAGCGTGAGCGGCAAGCCAATTGCGCCGGTTATCCTGACGCGTAAAGAGGGTGACGCGCATTCGTTTAACCTGGCAGGGCGCGATGGCTACACCGGCGTAACGGCGCACTGGCTCTCAACCAAAGCGTCAAAACCGCAGCAGGTCAATCTGCAGCGCAAGACGAGCGAACAGGCTGCGTTCACGGTGGACCATCCTGCGGCCAAAACGCCTGGCATGCCCGCCGTGGCTAAACCGGGGCAAGAGAACTACCTGGCAGGCAGTAAAGAGAATGTGTTTACGTTGACCACGCTTTACCCTACCAAAGAGCTGGCGATGCGTGCAGCTGAAGCGAAATGGAAAAACCTGCAGCAGGGGCACGCGAGTGTTTCCCTTAAGCTGGCGAAAGGGCGAGCGGATCTGTTCCCGGAAACGCCGGTTACGCTATCCGGTTTCAAAACGGTGATCGACAGGCAGCCGTGGCTGATAACGAAAGTCACTCATCTGCTGAACGCCGGTGGTTTTATCACGCAGCTGGAGTGCGAGATCCTACTGGAAAATGCGGAGTACGAGGCAAAGGAGAAATGATGATTCACATAAAGTGAATTATTGTTGCTCTTTTTGTGAATGTGGCGCACTATGTTGACAAGCTTACGAGGAGACAAACCGATGATGCATTGCCCGCTTTGCCAGACTTCTGCCCATACCAAAAGCAGCCGTTACATCTCGAAAGAGACCAAGGAGCGCTACCACCAGTGCACCAATATCAACTGCAGCTGTACCTTTAAAACGCATGAGTCGATCACCGCGATGATTTCGAGTCCGGGGAATGTGAATAAAGGGCAGGCCACACCGCTAAGCCGCGCTTAATAGCAGCGAAATGACGTTTACCAGGTTAATGCAACGAGCGATGACAGTCGGTGCCGACGTTAAGTTAACCCTCCACGCTGCCTTAACCGCGCGTTAAGGCAGCGAATTCCGTTTTTATATTCAGCAAATTCACGCTGTAATTCACGCTGTAATTCACGCTTTAATCACTGATGCTCTGCCATCTAAATTGGGTGGAACTGCATCTGATATCGCTACAATCAAGGCGGCGGATTTTTACCCCAACCGTGCGATACGCGTTCTGACCTCGTTAAGGTGATGGCGCAGTGCCTCAAGACAAGGGGCGAAATTGGTGGAAAATCGCTCACAACAGCTGGCCACAGCAAAGAAGTTTTCACCGCGCGAGGTTTATGTCGCACTTGTAAAATCCTGATGGGAGGATCGGGTCACCAACTATCAGCGACAGCAAGAAAACAACGTTGTGAACTTGTTTAGGCGGAGGTAATGGCTTGTCAAAATATGCGCTAAATTCAGCAGAAGAGCGGTATCAGCCGGGTTCTGGTGACCAGGCACTTGCCAATAAGCTGGGGATCGCCGATGCAGAGGAGATGGGGGCGCTTGAGTCTGGCCTATTGCCGCTGCTGACAGCGTTCCACTTCTTCTTGATGGTTTCGAGAAGCAGTTTCTCGCTCGTTCTGATGAACTGAAATAAGGCATTTTTAGGCAGTGTGGTAGATACGTTTAAAGCCACCGGTCCCATCAGCGAGGCGTTTTCACTGTTCCAGCCGCTGTTTCAGTGGATTGGCGATAAGGTGCAGGAGATTTACGGCTGGTTTAAAGATTTGCTGACGCCAGTGCAGTCCACGGCGGCGAAGCTAAGTAGCGCCGCAGCGAAGGGCAAAGCATTCGGCAGGCGCTGGCAGACGGACTGAACATGGTGATGTATCCGCTGAACTCGCTTAAAGCCGGGATCGTCGAGCTACTGGATAAGTTCGGCCTCGTCAGTGAGGCTGCGGCGAAGACCCGACTGCTTGCCGCACCAGCAACGGCCATCGTGAAGTCCGGCGGCTTTCCTGCCTTTGCGGGGATGTACTACAGCGGCGGAAATATTCCGGCGAGCCAATTGGATGTCGTGGGTGAGAATGGGCCAGAAATCCTCGGCAGGCCGGTGATCGATGCACAGCCGTGGCTGATCAGTAAGGTCACGCACAATTTGAGCAGCGGCGAATATACCACACAGCTTGAATTTGAAGTGTTGCTATCGGATGTTGAGTACTAAGCAAAAGGTTAAAATTCACAATGAATGAATCTATAGTATTAAAGCTACGAGCCAACAGGGAGATTTCACCGATAATGCAATGCCCGCTATGCCAGAACACAGCACACGCCAAAAGCAGCAGATATATTTCCAAAGAAACAAAAGAACGTTATCACCAGTGTTCTAATATACATTGCAGTTGCATCTTTAAACACATCAATCAATTGCTGCGATGATTGTCTGTCCTGGCACAGTGAATATGGTTAAACCTCACAATCAACATAGTCAGCAATCGTTGGTATTACACTAAATTCGCAGGTAGCCCACCGAATATCCGGTGGGCTATTTCTTTTACCAGGTAAGCTTTTCGCCGCTGGCTTTTAAATTTTGCTGATACATCATTTCGATAGTTGTGTAGTTGCACATGTCTAAACTCCCATTGCAATAATCTTTGATTACACGATCCATTACTTTTCTATCTTTCGCTTGTGTGAGCTTTTTAAAGGCTGACAGGTTTTGCTGTTCCATCATGCGCAATGTAGTGGGCTGACACATATCTAATTGCCCATTACAATAATCAGCCTTAACCCGTGATTGAATGAAATCGATGACTTCCTGCTTTTGTGCATCGGAACCATTAAAGTCAAGTGGGTGAATGAAATCAGCCTGAGCGGCAAAAGTTGTAAGTAGGGCAGCTAACCCCAATAGTTTTTTCATGGCTTGTTCCTTGTTTAAAACTCAAATGGCTATGGCCAACTATCGGCAAGATGCGTGAAATTTTGAGGGCAGGGGGTTAAAGCGGTGGCGATCGCCATCGCCATTTTATCGCCACTCTGATTTCTCTAAACAAAAAAGCCACCCTCAAAGGTGGCTTAACTGCATGATTTTTTTTCACTAAATTTGGTGGCCCCTGCTGGGTTTGAACCAGCGACCAAGCGATTATGAGTCGCCTGCTCTAACCACTGAGCTAAGGGGCCAGCGGAGCGGGGATTATAAAGTATCTCGAATAGGTGATCCAGCATTCGCCAACCGGTTGGCGAAAATTAGCACAATCCCTGAGTCATTGATCTCTCAGCAAAAATCCTCAAGCTCTGCCTTTACAGCGGAATTAACGCACAATCCCAGCCGCTTTTTGAGACAAGGCTGGCTGCTGCCTTGTCTCAACCTGCTTTACTGCTGGCGATAACGTGAAGCCGGCTGGCTAAGCGAGATAAACGGCAGAATCGCACTGCGTGACTGCTCGAACGTCTGCCACAGGCCCATATCCTCTACCGAAGGGATCGTGATGGGCTCACCGGCATCCAGCCCGCGCAGCGCCGCCGCCACTAAATCCTCCACCTCCATCACCATGTGCGCCGGCAAGTCATCAATAGAGCGGCCGGTGCGCTGGAAGATCTCGGTACGCGTCAGGCCCGGTAGCACCGCCTGAATACGTAATCCGCTATCAGCCAGCTCACGCTGCATGTTACGCGTTAAAGAGAGCACATAAGCCTTGGTCGCGTTATAAGCGCCATTGGCGTTCTCGTTAACCAGCGCCAGTACCGAAGCGATATTCACAATGGTTCCTGCACCGCGGCTGCGAAAAGCTTGTGCCGCGGTATAAGCCAGCTGGGTAAGCGCGACCACATTTAGCGTCAGCATGGTCTGGGTTTGGGCGATATCCGCCGTCACAAACCCGCCATCCACCGTCATGCCCGCATTATTCACCAGCATGGTGATCTGAGGATTATCCTGCAACTCGCGGTCGATGCGTGCCAGCGCGTCCGGCTGGGTAAGATCGGCTGCCAGCACTTTCACCTCTACGCCGTGCGCATCCCGAATCGACTGCGCCAGCTGCTGCAGACGTGCCGCATCGCGCGCCACCAGAATCAGGTTGCTGCCCCGGGCGGCGAGCTGTGTTGCGTAAGTTGCACCAATGCCGCTGGATGCGCCGGTAATCAAAGCCAGTTGTTGTGTCATGTTTTTGCCTTTTAAATGATGGTTATCATATCTGCGTGCGGCCAATATGACGCTCATCATATATTTCGTCAAGCTGGAATATGATGGTCGTAATAATTACACTGATTGTCATTAACGATAAGCAGGATCTGAGAGATGGAAAAGCTGAACCACAAAGCGCAGACGCGTCAGCGCATTCTGAATGAAGCCGCCGTGGTAATGCGCGAGTGCGGTACGGAAGGGATCGGTGTGGCGGCCCTGATGAAGCGTGCCGGGCTCACGCATGGCGGCTTTTACGCGCATTTTGCTTCGCGTGAAGCGTTAGTAGAAGCAGTAATAGAACAGATGTTCGTGGATTCCACGCAGCGCTTCGCTGAATACACGCGCATCAGCGATCCGACACAGCGCCTGCATCAGCTGATTGATAACTATCTGTCTGAACATCACCGCGACACGCCGGGCGAAGGCTGCCCGATGCCGGCGCTGGTCAGCGAAATGGCGCATCTGCCGCTGGAGGCACGCAGGCTGTTCTCGGCGCGGCGTGCCGGACTGCGTCAGCGGTTGGTGGATACCCTGAATGAGCTCAACCATCCGCAGGCGGAAGCGGCTGCAACCAGCATGCTGGCGGAGATGGTCGGTACGGTGGCGCTGGCGCGCGCCTGTCCGGATGAGGCCGAAGCACGCGAGATGCTGGCGGTAAGCCGCCAGTCGGTAAAACAGCGTGCCGGGCTGGAGAGCGCATGAGTAATCACGACATTCGCGATATTGTCGCGCCGGCGTTGCAGGTGCTGTTCTGCGGCATCAATCCGGGAAAATCCTCAGCGCATATCGGCTATCACTTTGCACATCCCGGTAATCGCTTCTGGAAGGTTATTCATCAGGCTGGCTTTACCCGCGAGCAGTTAAAACCGGAGCAGGAGCAGCGGCTGCTGGAGACCGGCTGTGGCATTACCATGCTGGTGGAGCGTCCCACGGTGCAGGCTAACGAGCTGGCGGGCGATGAGCTGCGGGATGGCGGGGAGCGGTTACAGCAGAAGGTGCTGCGCTATCAGCCGCGTGCGCTGGCCGTGCTGGGGAAAGATGCGTTCCAGAAAGCGTTTCGTCAGCGCAAAGTGGAGTGGGGCGAGCAGCCGCTGATGCTGGGCGAGACGCAGATTTGGGTACTGCCGAACCCCAGCGGATTGAACCGGGCCTCGCTGGAGGAGATGGTAGCAGCGTATCGCCAGCTTTATGCGCGGTTGCAGAGCTAGCGTGTGGCAGGCACAAATAAAAAACCCCGGCTTGCCGGGGTTTTTCTTTGCGTATCGACAGATGTGATTAATCGTCGAGGAAGCTACGCAGCACTTCAGAGCGGCTTGGATGGCGCAGTTTACGCAGCGCTTTGGCTTCGATCTGACGGATACGCTCACGCGTAACGTCAAACTGTTTGCCCACCTCTTCCAGAGTATGGTCGGTGTTCATATCGATACCGAAACGCATACGCAGCACTTTCGCTTCACGCGCGGTCAGGCCAGCCAGCACATCGTGGGTGGCAGAACGCAGGCTCTCGGACGTTGCAGAGTCCAGCGGCAGCTCCAGCGTGGTGTCTTCGATAAAATCGCCCAGATGCGAATCTTCATCATCACCAATCGGCGTCTCCATGGAGATCGGCTCTTTAGCGATTTTCAGCACTTTGCGAATCTTGTCTTCCGGCATCAGCATACGCTCAGCCAGCTCTTCCGGCGTCGGCTCGCGGCCCATCTCCTGCAGCATCTGGCGCGAAATACGGTTGAGCTTGTTGATGGTCTCAATCATATGCACCGGAATACGGATGGTACGCGCCTGGTCGGCGATAGAGCGGGTGATAGCCTGACGAATCCACCAGGTGGCATAAGTCGAGAACTTATAACCACGGCGATATTCAAACTTATCAACCGCTTTCATCAGGCCGATGTTGCCTTCCTGAATCAGATCAAGGAACTGCAGACCGCGGTTGGTGTATTTCTTCGCGATAGAGATAACCAGACGCAGGTTCGCTTCAACCATCTCTTTCTTCGCACGACGCGCTTTCGCTTCGCCAATCGACATACGACGGTTAATGTCCTTCACCTGCTCGATAGTCAGGCCGGTCTCTTCTTCAATCTGATGCAGCTTCTGCAGCGAACGCATAACGTCATCTTCAACTTCTACCAGCTTCTCTGACCACGGCTTATTCATGGCCAGCGCGGCTTTGAACCAGCTTTCACTGGTCTCATTACCGGTGAACAGCGTGATAAAGTTCTTCTTCGGCATTTTGCACAGTTCAACGCACAGCTTCATGATCAGGCGCTCTTGCGTACGCACGCGCTCCATCATTTCACGCATGTTGTTGACCAGGTAATCGAACTGCTTCGGTACCAGGCGGAACTGTTTAAACACTTCAGAGAGGTTATTGATCTCAGCAACAGCGTCAGCATGGCTGCGACCTTTAGCCTTGATGACGGTGCGCGTGGCTTCGTATTGCGTACGCAGATCGCCAAACTTCTCGCGCGCCAGTTCCGGATCGATAGAGTTATCGTCATCGGAGCTGTCGTCATCGCTCTCTTCGTCTTCTTCTTCGTCGTCGTCGCGATCTTCTTCAGAGAGCTCAGAACCCACGTGCGTTGCGGTTGGGGCGAGATCTTCTTCCGCGTTCGGGTCAACAAAGCCAGTGATTAGATCGGACAGGCGGGATTCGCCCGCTTCTACGCGATCGTACTGATCGAGCAGATAGGTGATGGCTTCCGGGTATTCGGCAACGGAGCACTGAACCTGGTTGATACCATCTTCGATGCGCTTCGCGATGTCGATTTCGCCTTCACGCGTCAGCAGTTCAACGGTACCCATTTCACGCATGTACATGCGCACCGGATCGGTGGTACGGCCAATTTCAGATTCAACGCTGGATAAAACCTGAGCGGCGGCTTCCGCGGCATCTTCGTCAGTATCGGTGCTGTTCTCATTCAGCATCAGATCATCGGCATCCGGGGCTTCTTCCACCACCTGAATACCCATATCGTTGATCATTTGGATGATGTCTTCGATCTGATCGGAGTCGACGATATCTTCCGGCAGATGGTCATTGACCTCAGCATAGGTCAGATAGCCCTGCTCCTTACCACGGGTGACAAGCAGCTTCAGCTGTGACTGCGGGTTTTGCTCCATAAGACGGTATCCACACTTCTGTTAATTAGATTGGTGTCGGTCGGCAGCGAGCCAACTATAACAGTGAAGGCGTTGTGTTTTTGCCGCTGCCTTCAACGCGGCCAGGGCTTCGGCCCTTTATAATTCGGCACTTAAGCCGCTTAAAATTCTGTTTTATGCTTCCGGCTTCGCTTATAGCGTCTAAAAAACCGGAAACTATAACGGACCAGAGGGGGAGACGTTCATCGTACTCACCGTTCCGGCCCGAAAAAATGCTTATTTCTTCGCTAATGCCTGGCTTAATGCCCAGAATTCGCGACGTTCGGCGGCACTCAGGCCCTCGGTACGATCGCGTGCAATTAAGGCTTCGAGGCGCTGCTCCAGCGCAGAGTCGTAAATGCTGGCCAGCGAATCCTGAAAAACTGCTTCCGCCTCTTCATCCACTATCATGTGGTTCCAGGTGGCCAGTGTTTCAAGGGGCTGACTAAATTCTGTTCCGCGATATAACTCTAGTAGCTGTCCGGTGGTCAGGCCAGGATTCTCATTACAACGGCTGACTAACTCCACAAACAGGGGCAAACCCGCCAGCTTTGCCTGCTCCAGTCCGTCCAGCGCAGGAACGATGGCGGCAAATTGCGGATTCTGCACCAGCAGGGCAATCAGCACGCGCATGGTAGTGCGCTTTAACGGCGGTGCCGTGGGTGCTGCACCGCTCTCAGCCAGCTTCGGCATGAGCTTGTCTAACTGGTTATCGTCAAGAATGCCGAGTTTATTACCCAGCGTCTGACGCATATAGATACGCAGCGTTTCGCCCGGAATCTGGCTGATGAGCGGCAGAGCCAGCGTTGCCAGCTTGGTGCGGCCATCGCGCGTGCTCAGATCCACCTGCGGCATCAGGCTGTCGAACAGAAACGTGGAGAGCGGCATCGCCTGCTCCATCCGCGCTTCGAAAGCCTCTTTGCCCTCTTTACGCACCAGCGTGTCGGGATCTTCACCATCGGGCAAAAACATAAAGCGTAGCTGACGACCGTCATTCATGTAAGGCAGTGCGGTCTCAAGCGCGCGCCATGCCGCTTCACGTCCGGCCCGATCGCCGTCGTAACAGCAGATCACCGTATCGGTAGAGCGAAACAGCAGCTGAATATGTTCAGCGGTGGTAGAGGTGCCCAGCGAGGCGACGGCATAATCAATGCCAAACTGCGCCAGCGCCACCACATCCATATAGCCTTCAACAACCAGCAGACGCGCCGGTTGAGGATGACTCTTCTGTGCTTCATACAGGCCATACAGCTGGCGGCCTTTATGGAAAATCGGCGTTTCCGGTGAGTTCAGATATTTGGGCGTATCGTTGCCCAGCACGCGCCCACCAAAACCAATCACGCGTCCGCGCTTATCGCGAATCGGAAACATCACACGATCGCGGAAGCGATCGTAGGTGCGGCCCGAATCGTTACTCACCAGCATGCCCGCTTCCATTAAGGATTCGCGGTCCTCTTTCTGCTGGCCAAAGCGCTTCAGCACGTTATCCCAGCCGGCAGGCGCATAGCCGATAGCAAAGTGATCGATCACTTGCTGGCTGAGCCCGCGCGTCGCGAGATACTGCTGTGCAGATTTCGCCTGTGGACTGCGCAGGCTTTGCTGATAGAAGCCGTCGAGACCTTCCAGCAGTTGATACAGGCTTTGACGCTGATGGCGCTCCATCGGACTGGGACCATTGCCCGCTTCATACGGCACTTCTAAGCCGTGTTGCGTAGCAAGCTCCTCTACGGTCTCGACAAAATCCAGACGATCGTGATTCATCAGGAAGTCGATAGCGTTACCTTTGGCACCACAGCCGAAGCAGTAATAGAACTGCTTCTCACCGCTTACGGTGAAAGAGGGGGTTTTTTCGTTATGGAAAGGACAGCACGCGTGATAGTTCTTACCCTGCTTTTTCAGCTTAACGCGGGCATCGATAAGGTCCACGATATCCGTGCGGGCAAGTAAATCATTGATAAAAACGCGTGGGATTCGTCCAGCCATAGGCCCCGGATTTTCAGCTCATAAACGGCAACAAGCCGCGCTTCCTTTCGGAAAGCACGGCCTTTTACTTTACTCTGTCTGCGTGTAACACGCGGCGGAAGCGAACTTCCGAAAGAAATTAGTACAGACGAGTGCGGCGTGCGTTTTCGCGAGCCAGTTTCTTGGCGTGACGCTTAACAGCAGACGCTTTAGCGCGCTTACGTTCGGTCGTTGGTTTTTCATAGAACTCACGACGACGAACTTCAGCCAGAACGCCTGCTTTCTCGCAGGAACGCTTGAAGCGACGCAGTGCTACGTCGAACGGCTCGTTTTCACGTACTTTAATTACCGGCATGTAACTCTCACCTCAATAAAATTCGGTTTTGCTGCTGACTGCGGCGTCAGCACTTTCAAAATGGTGCAGCATTTTACTCCAGGCGCGGCTGGCTTGTAAAGCACCATGGATAATTTAGAACCAACAGGAGCGTTTGCCTGTGCGGCTGCCGGTTTTTTCAGGTCGGGGAGTATAGCGCACTCTTTGTGCGACACAAAAACACTTTTTCGCAGGCAAAGTTGCTCAGGCGGTGATTTGCCTGTGCTACACTGCGCGCCGCAAGAAGAGGGTGATAAAGCTATGCGAGTTCTGGGTATTGAAACGTCCTGCGATGAAACCGGCATCGCGATTTATGACGATGCGTCCGGTCTGCTGGCGAATCAATTATATAGCCAGGTAAAACTGCACGCCGATTACGGCGGCGTGGTGCCGGAGCTGGCATCGCGCGATCACGTGCGCAAAACCGTTCCGCTGATTCAGGCCGCGCTGAAAGAGGCCGGTTTGCAGGCGGGCGACATCGATGCGGTTGCCTACACCGCCGGCCCTGGCCTGGTGGGTGCACTGCTGGTGGGCGCAACCATTGGGCGCGCGCTGGCGTTTGCCTGGAACGTGCCGGCGGTGCCGGTGCACCACATGGAAGGCCATCTGCTGGCGCCGATGCTGGAAGAGAACCCGCCCGCGTTCCCGTTTGTGGCGCTGCTGGTTTCAGGTGGCCATACGCAGCTGATCAGCGTGACCGGCATTGGTGAGTACACGCTATTGGGCGAATCGATTGATGATGCTGCCGGCGAAGCCTTCGACAAAACCGCCAAGCTGCTGGGCCTGGACTATCCAGGCGGGCCGATGCTGTCGCGCATGGCGCAGCAGGGTACCCCTAACCGCTTTAAGTTCCCGCGTCCGATGACCGACCGCCCAGGGCTGGATTTCAGCTTCTCCGGCCTGAAAACCTTTGCGGCGAATACCATCCGCGAGCACGAAGGCGACGAGCAGGCGCGCGCCGACATTGCCCGGGCGTTTGAAGATGCGGTGGTGGATACGCTGATGATCAAGTGCAAGCGCGCACTGGAGCAGACCGGCTTTAAGCGCCTGGTGATTGCCGGTGGCGTCAGCGCCAACCGTACGCTGCGCGAGCGTATGGCGGAGATGATGCTGGCACGTGGTGGCGAAGTCTTTTATGCCCGTCCTGAGTTCTGCACCGATAATGGCGCGATGATCGCCTATGCGGGCATGGTGCGGCTGAAAGGCGGCACGCGTGGTGAGCTGGGCGTTAGCGTGCGGCCACGCTGGCCGCTGGCGGAATTACCCGCCATCTGAAAAGAAAAAACCGGCCTCATGCCGGTTTTTTTATTTCTGCCGCTTTTTCCGCTTCCACACGCGGTTTTCCTGGCCGCGCCACAGGCGCTGGATGTTGTCGTGATGTCGCAACAGAATCAGGCAGCTCAGCATCGAAACCGGAAAGGTAAACTGGGGTTTGAACCACCAGACGTAAAACGGCGCAATCAGCGCACTGACAATCGCGCCCAGCGAGGAGTAACCGCTCAGCAGCACCGTCAGCAGCCAGGTACCGGTCATCAGGCCGGTTAAATCCCAGCCAATCGGCGCAATCGCGCCAAATGCCGTCGCCACGCCCTTGCCGCCGCGAAAGCGGAAGAACACCGGATAGATGTGACCAAGACAGGCTGCAATCGCCGTCAGGCCGAGGTACATCGGCGTCACGTGTAGCAGATACGCGATCCAGACCGGCAGCATCCCTTTCGCGACATCGAAAATCAGCACCGCAGCGGCGGCGGCTTTGCCACCCACCCGCAGGACGTTTGTCGCGCCCGGATTGCCGGAGCCAGCGGTACGGGGATCGGGTAAACCGGCGAGTTTACAAACCAGTATCGCACTGGAAATCGAACCGCAAAGATACGCGAAAATAATCATACCAAGCGCGATAGCACTCATAGCGTCGTACCGTTCCTTTTGGGTCGTTTTGTTCTCGATAAGCGTGGATAATACGCATAATCCGCCGGGAGTGGTATCCGGCAAGGCCAAAAACAGAGACTGACATCATGGATATCGTATTTATAGAACAACTCACCGTGTTCACCACTATTGGCGTTTACGACTGGGAGCAGGGCATGCAGCAGAAGCTGGTGCTCGATGTCGAAATGGCGTGGGACAACCGTCGTGCCGCGGCCAGCGACGATGTCAACGACTGCCTGAGCTACGCCGATGTCACTGAAGCCATCCTTGCCCATCTGCAAGGGCAGCGTTTCGCGTTGGTGGAGCGTGTGGCAGAAGAAATCGCCGATCTGTTGATGATTCGTTTCAAAACACCCGGTGTGCGCATCAGGGTAGGAAAACCGGGCGCTGTGGCGCAGGCAGCATCCGTTGGCGTCCGTATTGAGCGCGGGACTATTCCTAAATAAATTCTGCGTGATTGCCATCACAATGAAACCAAACCAAATTAGTGTGTGTCTCACTTGAGGCCGTTGCGCTAACGGATGCAAAGTTGCCGAAATCGTTAAGGTTTCCTTCAGCCATGCGCAGGCATAATTTCAGGCGGTAGCCGCGTGCGACCGCCTTTTTACTGTTTAAAACGGATAGAGGAAAAATTTTGATGGCAGACATTCATCAGCTATGGGTAGCTGCAATCCTGGGGGTTGTGGAAGGGCTTACGGAGTTCCTGCCGGTCTCTTCCACAGGCCACATGATTATTGTTGGCCATCTGCTGGGGTTTGAGGGCGAAAAGGCCGAAACCTTTGAAGTGGTGATTCAGCTGGGGTCGATCCTGGCGGTGGTAGTGATGTTCTGGCGTCGTCTGTTTGGCTTGATCGGCATCCACTTTGGTCAGGAGCGTCACGAAGGTGTCGGTACTGGCAAACTGACGCTGATCCACATCCTGCTGGGTATGGTGCCAGCGGTAGTCATTGGTCTGCTGTTACACGATCAGATCAAAACCCTGTTTAACCCCATCAACGTGATGTATGCGCTGGTGGTGGGCGGTGTGCTGTTGCTGGTCGCCGAGTTCCTGAAGCCAAAGCAGCCGAAAGCGGTCGGCATTGACGATATTACCTATCGCCAGGCATTTATGATTGGTTGTTTCCAGTGTCTGGCGCTATGGCCGGGCTTTTCGCGTTCGGGAGCGACCATCTCCGGGGGAATGCTGATGGGCGTGAGCCGCTATGCGGCTTCGGAGTTCTCGTTCATTCTGGCGGTGCCGATGATGATTGGCGCAACCGGTCTGGATCTCTACAAGAGCATGGGATTCCTGACCATGCAGGATTTCCCGATGTTCGCCGTGGGCTTCGTCACCGCTTTCATCGTCGCGTTACTGGCGATCAAAGTGTTCCTGGAACTGATTAAACGCATCTCGTTTGTGTCGTTCGCCATCTACCGCTTTATCGTCGCGGCAGCGGTCTACGCCGTCTTTATGTAGTGCGCGAGGCGCGGCCGGTTACGCTGGCCGCGCGTCAATCAGTCCTTTCTGTACGGCAATAATGCGGCGACGCGTTAACTCTTCCCGCACTTCCATCCCTTTAAATCCAGCCTCGACCACCGCTTTTGTCGGTACCGCCTGTGCAAGGGCAAACGCCTGACGCAGATAATCACCCTGTGGATAGGGCATGCTCTCCAGCGTTGCGCGGCCACGCGCATCGGCTTCGCTGGTCAGCGCCATTTTTTCCACGCGATCGGGCTTACGCCACGCGTCAATGCGGTCAAACAGCGCCACCAGCGAATCGGCTGACTGCCGTTCGATGGTGTGCACCACGTCGTGAAACTCGGTGACAATCAGCGCCAGATCGCGCACCTGATTCGGCACGCGCAGCCGCTGGCACAGCGCCTCCACCAGAGGAACGCCCGCCAAACCGTGCCCGTGATGGCTTGGCCACTTCTCCGGGGGCGTGAGCGCTTTGCCCACATCGTGAAACAGCGTGGCGAAGCGCACATCCAGCTCGTCAGAGAGTGCGGCGGCCATGGTCAGCGTCATCAGCGCGTGCACGCCGGTGTCGATCTCCGGATGCCATTTGATGGGGGCCGGGATGCCGTACAGATTGTCAATTTCCGGGAACAGCACCTGCAGCGCGCCGCAATCGCGCAGCACCTGGAAATAGACCTGAGGATTGCGCGTCAGCAGCGCTTTTTCTGTCTCTTTCCACACGCGCTCCGCCGTCAGGTGGCTGAGTTCACCGCTCTGGGCCATCTGTTGCATCAGCGCCTGCGTCTCATCCGCTACGCGGAAGTTGAGATGTGCAAAGCGCGCAGCAAAACGCGCCACGCGCAGCACGCGCAGCGGATCCTCATTAAATGCGGCGGAAACATGGCGCAGCGTGCGGCTTGCCAGATCCTGCTGACCGTACCAGGGGTCGATCAGCGTGCCATCATCAGCCTGAGCAATGGCGTTGATGGTGAGATCGCGGCGCTGTAAATCCTGCTCCAGCGTCACATCCGGTGCGAACTGTGTGACAAAGCCGGTATAGCCGTTGCCGCTCTTGCGTTCAGTACGCGCCAGCGCGTACTCCTCTTTGCTGGCAGGATGCAAAAAGACCGGGAAATCACGACCAACCTGTTGATAACCTTGATCCAGCATGGTCTGCGGCGTCGCGCCAACCACCACCCAATCTCTATCTTTTACCGGCAAGCGCAGTAAGGCATCGCGCACTGCACCACCGACCAGAAACGTCTTCACTCAACTACTCCAGAGGCAATCATCTTTTGCGTGCGGGGCACGCTTGTTGCGTTATTGTTGCATATTTCGGCTAAAAAGCGCACACGCCAAAAAGGGCATCTTGCGATCCCCTTAAAGATAACCCCAAAACAGGTTGCTGGCTTAGTTCATCCAGCGATCGCTTTTCTTGCGGCGCGGCACCATGTGCGGCAGTAACAGGCCCAGCAGCAGACCAACGCCCAGCACGCCACCGCCATACATAAACCACTGCATGATAATGGTGCGCTGCTTGTCATCCAGCTGCACGTTAGCGGCA
The DNA here is from genome assembly GCF_002095485.1 of Pantoea wallisii. GTDB lineage: Bacteria > Pseudomonadota > Gammaproteobacteria > Enterobacterales > Enterobacteriaceae > Pantoea > Pantoea wallisii. The sequence goes on from NZ_MLFS01000007.1 coordinate 20,348, forward strand.
CTGACCTTTTTCTGCGCGACAATCAGCTCGTTTTTCAGCTTCTGATTCTCTTCTTTCAGACCGTTGATGGTGCCATCGCTGTTGGCCACTTTGTTCTGCATCTCCGACGTGCGCTGATTCCAGCTATTGTCGATATTGGCCAGCTTATCGGTCAGATCTTTTACCTGCTGCTCCAGCTGTGGTACGCGGGTACGCAGGCTGGGGCTGGCGCTGAGCTGCGAAAGCGGAATCCAGTTGGTTTTGCCTTCGGCATCGCGGATCTGGCCATACTGCGAATCGCTGTTAGTCTGCAGCAGGGTGACCTCCTCCCCGGCATTCAGCTTGCCCACCAGGCGATATTGATCGCCCGGGCCGCTTCGTACCCAGGTGGATAATTCATCGGAGATATAACGCTTTTCATCCGCAGCGTGGGCAGGTGTGATGGCGCTGAAAGCCAGCAAAGAGAGGGCGGCGAGTGTGATTTTTTTCATTCGATGTCGTTATTTCTTAAAGGGCGTAAATTTACCGGCACAGTCTGGATTTGCTTCGCATAAATCTGAATGAGAACTATCCTGGTCTCAATCCGGTGCGAAATGGGTCGTAAAAGCACAAGAAAGCAGAGACAGCGGGCTTGCGGTGCATTACTCTTCGCCAGATTAAACTCGTAAGTGCCAGCAGCGTATTGAATAAAAAATTATGACCATTGAAATTGAATTAAAGTTCATTGCCACACCGCAAGCCGCCGAAAAACTGGCGGAAAAGCTTGCCGCCTGGCCTCATCAGCACTTCGCCGCGCGCGAACTGAGCAACATCTATTACGAAACCGACGATAACCAGCTGCGCCGCTGGGATATGGGCCTGCGTATTCGCGGCGTGGATCAGCGCTATGAAATGACGCTGAAAGCGGCGGGTAAAACGCTGGGCGGCCTGCATCAGCGGCCAGAGTACAACGTCGATATCGATGAGCCCCAGTTGGATATTGCCCGCCTGCCGGCTGAAATCTGGCCACAGGGTACCGACGTCAGCGCGCTGCAGGCGCGTTTACAGCCCTTATTCAGCACCCACTTTGTGCGTGAAGCCTGGCTGGTGACCTTTAACGACAGCGAAATTGAAGTGGCATTTGATCGCGGTGCCGTGGCAGCCGGCGAACTGAGCGAGCCGCTGTATGAAGTTGAGCTGGAGCTGAAAAAGGGCCAGCGCGCGGACATGCTGCAGTTCGCTGCTGAGTTGGTCGCCATGGGCGGCCTGCGCCTCGGTAGCCTGAGCAAAGCGGCACGCGGCTATCAGCTGGCGCAGGGCGATGCCCAGCGTCCACTGCGCGCGCTGCCTTTGCAGAAAATCGCCGCGAAAGCGACGGTTGAGCAGGGCATGGTTAACGCCCTGAGCGCGGCGCTGAACCACTGGCAGTATCATGAAGAGGTTTGGCTGCGCGGTAATCCTGCGGGCAAAGCGGCAATCGCTGAGGCGCTGGAGACCCTGCGCCAGGCCTTCTCCCTGTTTGGTGCGCTGGTGCCGCGTAAAGCGAACAGCGAGCTGCGCCAGAAACTCACGCGTTTTGAAGAGCAGCTGGAAGAGAGTGATATCGACGCGGAGACCGTCTGTTTCTCACCGTGCTCGGTAGAAGCTCAGTTAGCGCTTACTCACTGGCTGGTTGAGTCTCAGTGGCAAAACTGGCTGGATGATAAGAGCAAAACCAAGCTGCAGGGATCGTTCAAACGTTTCAGCGATATTATGCTGGGGCGCATTAATGCCGATCTGAAAGAGACTTTTGTCGATGTGCAGCTGTTCAATGAGTTTCAGGACAAGGCCACGCGTCTCAACCGCCAGCTGCTGGCCGTGCACCTGTTAGCCGGCGCTTATCCGGCTGAAGAGGTTTACAGCTGGCTGGCGGGCTGGCAGGAGCTGCAGCATGCCATCCGTGAAAAGCAGGAGCGTGGGTTGATCCAGCTGGTCAACCTGGCCACGCGCCATGCGCCGTTCTGGCTGAGCAGCGGGGCAAAAGCTAAACCGTAGTTCACTCAAATCAGGGAGAGAAGATGTTGCTACCGTTACCGGCGCTGATGCAGGCGCACTTAGCCAGCGTGGCAGAACGACTCAATCTGCCGTTGTCCACCATTACGCCACAGCAGGCGGGTGCGCTGGCCTTCAGTGACTTTATCGTGGATAACCTGCAGCAGCATCCGCAGTGGTGGCAGCAGCTGCAGCAACAGCCGCCGCAGCCTGAAGAGTGGCAACACTACGCAAGCTGGCTGCACGACGCGCTGCAGCCGGTGGATAATGAAGCCTCCCTGATGCGCGAATTGCGCCTGTTCCGCCGCCATATGCTGGTGCGTATTGCGTGGATGCAGGTGCTTAATCTCTCCGGTACTGAACAAACGCTGACCCAGCTGAGTACGCTGGCGGAGAGTTTGATTGCCGCCGCGCGTGACTGGGTATGGCAGGATTGCTGCCGGGACTTTGGCACGCCGTGCAATGCGGCCGGTGAGGCGCAGCCGATGCTGATTTTGGGCATGGGGAAACTGGGCGGCGGTGAGCTTAACTTCTCGTCAGATATCGATCTGATTTTTGCCTGGCCGGAAAACGGCGTCACGCAGGGTGGACGGCGCGAACTGGATAACGCGCAGTTCTTCACCCGTATGGGCCAGCGGCTAATCAAAGTGCTGGACCAGCCAACGGTGGATGGCTTTGTCTATCGCGTGGATATGCGCCTGCGCCCGTTTGGCGACAGCGGTCCGCTGGTGCTGAGCTTTGCTGCGCTGGAGGATTACTACCAGGAGCAGGGGCGTGACTGGGAGCGTTATGCGATGGTCAAAGCACGCCTGATGGGCGACGATCGCGGGCGCTGGAGCCAGGAGCTGCAGCAGATGCTGCGGCCGTTCGTCTACCGTCGCTATATCGATTTCAGCGTGATTCAGTCGCTGCGCAACATGAAAAGCATGATCGCGCGTGAAGTGCGCCGACGCGGCCTGAAAGACAACATCAAGCTGGGCGCCGGCGGCATTCGCGAAACCGAATTTATTGTGCAGGTGTTTCAGCTGATTCGTGGTGGACGTGAGCGCTCACTACAGCTGCGATCGCTGCTGCCCACGCTACAGGCCATCGGCGAGTTAGCGCTGCTGACGCCACATCAGGTGGCGCATCTACGCAGTGCCTATCTGTTTCTGCGCCGGCTGGAGAACCTGCTGCAAAGTATCAATGACGAACAGACGCAGACCCTGCCCGCGCATGCGCTGGATCGCCAGCGTCTGGCCTGGGCAATGGGCGTTGCCGACTGGGATACGCTGATGCTGCAACTGGAGCAGCAGATGGCTGGCGTGCGCACTATTTTCGATGAGCTGATCGGGGACGACGCGCCAGATGTGGACGATCAGCCGCAGCTGGCTGACTTCGCCGGGCTATGGCAGGACACGCTGGAAGAGAGCGATCTGATCCCGGTGGTGCCGCAGCTGGATGATGCACAGCGCCACGCGCTGTTTAACGCGCTCAATAGTTTCCGGCAGGATGTCGGCCGCCGGACCATCGGCCCGCGCGGTCGCCTGGCGCTGGATCAGCTGATGCCACGCCTGCTCAGTGAGGTGTGCCCACGAGCCGATGCTGATGTGCTACTGAACCGTCTGACGCCTTTGCTGCTTGGCGTACTGACGCGCAGCACTTATCTGGAGCTGCTGACGGAGTATCACGGCGCGCTGCGTCATCTGATTCGCCTGTGCGCCGCCTCACCGATGGTTGCCAGCCAGCTGGCGCGCTATCCGCTGCTGCTGGATGAGCTGCTCGACCCCGCTACGCTGTATCAACCCACCGCAACCGATGCCTACCGGGATGAGCTGCGCCAGTATCTGCTGCGCATTCCTGCCGACGATGAAGAGCAGCAGCTGGAAGCGCTGCGCCAGTTCAAGCAGGCGCAGCTTTTGCGCATTGCCGCGGCTGACATTGCAGAGACGCTGCCGGTGATGAAAGTGAGCGATCACTTAACCTGGCTGGCTGAAGCCATCATAGAGTCGGTGGTGCAGCAGGCGTGGCAAATGATGGTACAGCGTTATGGCCGGCCGTCGCACCTTAGCAGCGAAAGCGAGCGTGGTTTTGCCGTCATTGGTTACGGCAAGCTGGGCGGCTGGGAGCTGGGTTACAGCTCCGATCTGGATTTGGTGTTCCTGCATGACTGCCCGGATAACGCCGAAACCGACGGCGAGCGCGTGATCGATGGCCGCCAGTTCTATCTGCGTCTGGCGCAGCGCATTATGCACCTGTTCAGCACGCGCACCTCCTCCGGCATTCTGTATGAAGTGGATGCACGCCTGCGCCCCTCTGGCGCGGCGGGCATGCTGGTAAGCACCTTTGACGCCTTTGATGATTATCAGCGCAGCGAAGCCTGGACCTGGGAACATCAGGCGCTGGTACGCGCGCGCATTGTGTTTGGCGAACCCGCCTTGTGTGAGCGCTTCAGCGACATTCGGCGCACTATCCTGTGCCTGCCGCGTGAGGCGGACACGTTAAAAACCGAGGTGCGTGAGATGCGGGAAAAAATGCGTGCCCATCTCAGCAATAAACACAAAGGCCGCTGGGAGATCAAAACCGATGCCGGCGGCATCACCGACATTGAATTCATCGCGCAGTATCTTGTCTTAGCTTACGCCGCCCGTCAGCCCGCTTTAACGCGCTGGTCTGATAACGTACGTATTTTTGAGCTGATGGCGCGTTACGGCATGATGGATGAAGAGGAGGCGCGGGCGCTGACGCATGCCTATGTGACACTGCGCGATGCGCTGCATCACCTGGCGCTTCAGGAGCTGCCGGGCCACGTGGCGCCCGAGCCCTTCTCCCGTGAGCGTGCTGTGGTGCACGCCAGCTGGCAGCACTGGCTGGTTGCGGATGAATCCAAAGACGCGGAATAACCGGCCCGCTTTCCCTGCTGCCCCTACGGCGGCAGGACCGTCATAAGGCTGAGAAGGGCCCGCGCAGCGGCGGCGCGAAGAATACCGGCGGTATGTTATTATCCGCGCAATATTTTGACTTAAGTCTGGAGTCTCAGGAATGAAAGTAACTCTGCCTGCGTTTGGCAAAGCCTCTGTGCTGGTTGTCGGCGATGTGATGTTAGACCGCTACTGGTACGGCCCTACCAGCCGTATCTCACCGGAAGCGCCGGTGCCCGTGGTTAAAGTGGATACCATCGAAGAACGCCCCGGCGGCGCAGCTAACGTGGCGATGAACATTGCCGCGCTGGGCGCTGCGTCACGGCTGATTGGGTTAACCGGTCAGGATGATGCAGCACGCGTACTGAGTGAGACGCTGGAGCAGGTGAAAGTGAATTGTGATTTCGTCGCCATCAAGAGCCATCCGACGATCACCAAACTGCGCGTATTGTCGCGTAACCAGCAGCTGATCCGCCTTGATTTCGAAGAGGGATTTGAGCAGGTCGATCCTCAGCCGATTCATGATCGTATGCGTCAGTCACTGGGGCAAGCCGGTGCACTGGTACTGTCTGATTACGCCAAGGGCGCGCTCAACAGCATTCAGACCATGATCCAGCTGGCGCGTGAAGCGAAGGTACCAGTACTGATTGATCCTAAAGGCACGGATTTTGAGCGCTATCGTGGCGCAACCCTGCTGACGCCTAACCTGTCTGAGTTTGAAGCCGTGGTCGGCAAATGTAAGACGGAAGAGGAGATTGTCAGCCGCGGAATGCAGGTGATCGCGGATTACGATCTCTCTGCGCTGTTAGTTACCCGTTCAGAGAACGGCATGACGCTTCTGCAGCCGGGTAAAGCGCCGCTGCACATGCCAACGCAGGCGCAGGAAGTTTATGACGTGACCGGCGCGGGCGATACGGTGATAGGCGTACTGGCGGCCGTGCTGGCAGCCGGTGATAGTCTGGAGGAGGCCTGCTTCCTGGCTAACGCTGCGGCAGGCGTGGTGGTAGGGAAACTGGGCACGTCTACCGTCAGCACCGTCGAGCTGGAGAATGCGATCCATGCGCGTCCGGAAAGCGGCTTTGGCGTGATGACGGAAACCGAGCTGAAAGCAGCCGTAGCGCTGGCGCGTCAGCGCGGCGAGAAAGTTGTTATGACCAACGGCGTGTTCGACATTCTGCATGCGGGCCACGTCTCCTATCTGGCAAATGCGCGCAAGCTCGGCGATCGTCTCATCGTTGCAGTGAACAGCGATGCGTCCACTAAACGGCTGAAAGGCGAAACGCGTCCGGTGAATCCTCAGGAGAACCGCATGATTGTGCTGGGTGCGCTGGAGGCCGTGGATTGGGTAGTCCTGTTTGAAGAGGACACGCCACAACGCTTAATTGCTGAAGTGTTGCCGGATCTGCTGGTTAAAGGCGGCGATTATAAGCCAGAGGATATTGCAGGCAGCAAAGAGGTATGGGCGAACGGCGGTGACGTGCGCGTGCTTAACTTTGAAGACGGTATCTCAACCACCAACATCATCAAAACGATTCGCAGCCATTAATCGCGTACAGCGGGAGGTTTAGCGCCTCCCGCTGTCTGTGTGCATTACTGCGGCGTATCGATTTTGCCAGCCGGATCGGGTGTTACCACCGCCGGTGCCGGTGCCGCCGGGCTTTCGCTCTCCAGTTTCGCCAGACGCTGCTCCAGCGCGGCTAACTTCTCACGCGTGCGCAGCAGTACCTGCGTCTGCACATCGAACTCTTCACGATTAACCAGATCCATGCGGGTTAACTGCGCCTGCAATACCTGACGAATTTTCTTTTCCACATCGTCGCCAAAGTCACGAATGCCTTTTGGCATCGCTTCATGGACCTGGCGCGCCAGTTGTTCAATTTTTTTCGTGTCGATCATGGTTATTTCCTGGTTACGGTGGCTGATAACAGCGCGTGTTCCGACTCTACAAGCAGTAAGTGTAATGCCAGAAACGAAAAGGTTAAACCTGAAATCCGCAACGCATGATGTGCAAAAGCATTTGCGCTTTTGTTGATTGCCCGACCAGATGATTGGCGTTATAGTGATTTCGCTTATTCTCAGGGCGGGGCGAAATTCCCCACCGGCGGTAAATCAGCTTCGGCTGAAAGCCCGCGAGCGCTTTTGCTGTAAGGCGAAAGGTCAGCAGATCCGGTGTAATTCCGGGGCCGACGGTTAAAGTCCGGATGGGAGAGGGTAACGACATCAGCCGGTTTTACGCCCGCGTCACGTTATTGCCATGTGTATTTTTCACGCACTCCTAAGCTCGCCCTGGTTCTGGTAACTCATATTATTTATAAGGTTTTTTACCATGAATCAGACGCTTCTTTCTGAATTTGGCACGCCGGAACAGCGTGTAGAACGCGCCATTGATGCGCTGCGCAACGGTCGCGGCGTGATGGTGCTTGACGATGAAAATCGTGAAAACGAAGGCGATATGATCTTCGCCGCTGAAACCATGACCGTTGAGCAGATGGCGCTGACCATCCGTCACGGTAGCGGCATTGTTTGCCTGTGCATCACTGAAGAGCGCCGCCAGCAGCTGGATTTGCCAATGATGGTAGAGAACAACACCAGCTCGTATGGCACCGGCTTTACCGTCACCATCGAGGCCGCTTCCGGCGTTACTACCGGGGTTTCTGCCACTGACCGCATCACGACGATCCGCGCAGCGATTGCTGAGGGCGCAAAACCGGGTGATCTCAACCGTCCGGGCCATGTGTTCCCGCTGCGTGCACGCGATGGCGGTGTGCTGACTCGTGGTGGGCATACGGAAGCTACCATCGATCTGGTGACGCTGGCGGGCTTCAAACCTGCCGGCGTACTCTGTGAGCTGACCAATGATGATGGCAGCATGGCGCACGCACCAGAAGCAGTGGTATTTGCGAAGCAGCACGACATGCCGGTTGTTACCATTGAAGATCTGGTGGCTTATCGCCGTCAGCGTGAGACGCGCCAGGCCAGCTAAGGCAGCGAATAGTATAAAAAGGCCGGGTGCGGACGCACCCGGCCTTTTTTACGTTAACGGCTGGCGTAAAACACGTGATTGCCAATCACAACGGTGCGCTCAAAGGTATGGCGCCACGCCGGCTTGACGCTGTGGGCATGAAAATAGGTTGCCCCTTTCGTCACGTCTTTTAACTCTCCCCCGACAATACGCTGTGCCAGCGTTTTCGCACGCTGCCAGCTTCGATCCTCGCGCGGCGGATAGCGATACGGGTGCTTTTGCAGAGACGTCCAGGAGAACTGTTTGGGTGCGTACACCACAGGGCAGATCTCTTTGACGTCCCAGTTGGCCCGATTCATCGTCACGGTGCCTACTGCAATTTGTCCCTTCACCGGCTCGCCGCGCGCTTCATGGTAGATATTCATTGCCAGACACAAAACGGCGCTTTGAATTAACATAACACTCCACGGCTATTCGACATCGCGTGGAGTGTAAGGAGTCAGCTTTTGCGGGTTAACAAGACCGGTCTGGAGTGCACCTTAATGCAGCACATATTCAGAAGCCCTGCTTCAAATGACCAATGATTCAGACATATCTCGCTTAACCGACGCCGCTGGTTTGCAACAGCGTCAGGCTCAGACCCATCACCGTCATGCCGCATAACACGCCGTAGCTGGGATTGTTATGCGGATCGATTTCGCGGGCCAGCGGCATCAGCTCGTCCACCGAGAGGGCCACCATTATGCCGGCTACCGCTGCCATAATTGCCGCGATCATCACGGGCGAAACCGCCGGACCGAGCAGCAGGAAGGCGATGATGCCGCCAAAAATTTCCGCCATGCCCGACAGGCAGGCCCAGAACAGCGCCTTCGCTTTCGAACCGGTTGCGGCATACATCGGTCCCGCCACCGCCAGGCCCTCCGGAATGTTGTGAATAGCCACCGCAAGCGCAATCCCCAGGCCCAGCTCCATATCGCTGCTGGCCGTTACGAACGTCGCAATCCCTTCCGGGAAGTTGTGCAGACTTATGCCCAGCGTCAGCAAAATCGCGGTGCGTTTCAGATTGGTTGGCTTACGGTTTACCGCCATCAAATCCTGCGGATGCTGATGCGGTAACAGGCGGTCCATGGCGAAATATCCCAGCAGGCCGAGCATAAACATCCCGTAGCCGAGCACCGGCGACATGCCCTCTGCATGCAACGCTGCGGGCAGCATCTCCATCAGGGAGATCAGCAGCATAATGCCGGCGGCAAAACCGAGCGCGAATGCCAGTACGCGGTTTGACGGCTTCTGGCCCAGCACGCCAAAAATAGCGCCAACAAACGTAGCACCGCCAGCCAGAATGGTTAGCAGCAGAGGAACTGACATGGCGATCTCCTTAATGATAATGATTCCCAGTTACAATATAGTTAACCCCATAAAATATCGAGTTATTTAGCGTAAAGTTATGTCGGGAAAGGATTGTTCAAATTACCTGATGGAGATCATCACGTTTATCAGCGTTAATCCCGCCAGGAAAGCGCGTATCGTGGCGGCAACCACGCAATTATTTGTCTGAGGATCAATCATGAGCCACCCGCGTATGCCTGCGCTGTTTCTTGGTCACGGCAGCCCGATGAACGTACTGGAAGATAATCGCTATACCCGCGCATGGCAGCAGCTGGGTGAAACACTGCCGCGCCCGCGTGCCATTCTGGCGATCTCGGCGCACTGGTACACGCGGGGCACCGCCGTAACGGCCATGCACCAGCCGCGCACTATTCATGATTTTGGCGGGTTTCCACAGGCGTTGTTTGACGTGCACTACCCTGCACCGGGTTCGCCGGCGCTGGCGCAGCAAGTGATAGAGGTGCTGGCACCGATCGCAGTGCAGGCGGACAGCGAATGGGGCTTCGATCACGGCTCCTGGGGCGTGCTGGCAAAAATGTACCCTGAGGCAGATATCCCGTTAATCCAGCTCAGCATTGATAGCACCCAATCTGCAGCGTGGCACTTTGAGATGGGCCGTAAGCTGGCGGCACTGCGTGATGAGGGCGTAATGATTGTCGCGAGCGGCAACGTCGTGCATAACCTGCGCATGATTCGCTGGCAGGGTGCGGAGCATGCCTATCCCTGGGCGGAGAATTTTAACCAGTTTGTACGCGATAACCTGCATTTTCAGGGCAGCAGCGCGCAACATCCGCTGGTGAATTATGAGCAGCATGAGAGTGCAAAGCTGGCGAATCCTACGCCGGAACACTACTTGCCGTTGCTCTATATTCTGGGCACGCGTATTGACGACGAGCCGGTTACTGTTCCGGTAGAAGGGATGGAGATGGGAGCGATCAGTATGTTATCGGTGCAGATCGGCTAGACGCGTAGCCTGATACTCCGTGGCGGCCACACCAGCAACGTGGCGGGCCGCCGGCGGTTATTCAATAAAGGTGTGCGGGTAGAAGCGTGACAGATCCTGCGTGATCAGCGCGCGATCTTCGCGCAGGCCGATACCGGCGGGTTGATCGTCAATCAGCCAGCTGCCGATCAGCGTATAGCTGTCACCAAATTTCGGCAGCGGATAGAACTGCTGCACGATCATGCCCTCTTCGCCGTACGGGCCGTCGCGCGCGCGATCTCCTGACCATTTTCCACGATGGTAATGTTGGCGCCTTCGCGTGAAAACAGCGGCTTCACCACATACTTATCCAGCTTCGGCGCGTTTTGGTCATCCGCAAAGTAGGCCGCCAGCAGATTAGGGTGGTTCGGGAACATCTCCCACAGCAGCGGCAGCAGCGCTTTATTGGAGAGAATGCTTTTCCACGCCGGCTCCAGCCAGCGTACGCCTGCATCGGCCAGCTTGGTGGAGAACACTTCGCGCAGCATAAACTCCCATGGATAGAGCTTAAACAGGTTACCGATCACCTGGTCGTGCTGATCGGTGAACTGGCCCTTTTCGCCCAGCCCAATCTCATCAATGTAGAGAAACTCGCTCGGCAGGCCGGCTTCGGTCGCGCAATCCTGCAGGTACTGCACTGTCGCGCGATCCTCATCGGTATCACGACAGCAGGCAAAGTGCAGCCAGTTAAAGCCGTGCTGCTGATGCAGCGTGGCAAAGCGCTCAATCAGCTTCTCTTGCAGGCTATTGAACTGATCGCTGCCCTGCGGCAGGTTGCCGGCATTGAGCTGATCTTCCAGCCAGATCCACTGGAAAAAAGCCGCTTCATAAAGCGAGGTTGGCGTATCCGCGTTGTTTTCCAGCAGCTTGATCTCACCTTTACCATCCCAGGCCAGATCGAGGCGGGAGTAGAGTGATGGCTGGCGCAGCTTCCAGGATTCGCGCACAAAATCCCAGGTGTGTTTCGGAATAGAGAAACGGGTCAGCAGCGCGTCACTGTTCACCACTTTCTCAACCGCCTGCAGGCACATCTGATGCAGTTCGGCCGTGGCATCCTCCAGCTGCTCAATTTGCGCCAGCGTGAACTGGTAATATGCGTCTTCACACCAGTACGCTCGCCGTACATGGTGTGAACTGGAAGCCAAACTCAGTGGCTTTCTCGCGCCAGTTGGGGCGTTCGCTGATGGCAATACGTTGCATGCGTCGGCTTAGCCTCCCAGCGAGCGGCTGCCAGTGCTGGTAGCACTGCTGCGCTGCATGGTGTTTTGCTTAGCAACGGTTTCACCAAAACCGCCACGGGTAATGGTTGAGGTGGTGGCCGGTTTCGGCGCCAGCGCCGTTTTCGGTACGTTCATGCTGCGACCGGAAGTCGCCGCACCGTAATTTTTACCGGAGGCATCAACAAACTGTCCATTCGCCGGGCTGTTTGGCGTTTTCGGCGAGAACAGCGGCTGCTGCGCAAAGCCGGCACCGCCGCCCATCATGCGGCCCATCATGTAGCCCGCCATCAGTGGCATCCAGAAGCTACCGCTCTGCTGCGCCTCTGCATTGTTTGCCGTTGTGCCTGCACCAGCCTGCGCAGGTGCCTGCTGGCACTGGTTTTCACCAAATTCAGCAACGCAGTCTTCGCGTGAGGCATATTTTGGTGCAGTGCGTTCGGCCTCTTTCAGCGCGTTGTTGTAGGCGGTTTTACATTGCGCGCTCTGGTCCGGATTGGCTTTCGCGCAATCATCAGCGTTTTGGTACATCGATACCGTTTCATCGCTCTGTTCGCAGCCTGCCAGCATAAATACGGCGGTAACGGCCAGTGCGACCGGTGTTAAGTGGCGTGCCTGCCAGCTTTTACGGAAAGCGGCATGACGGATATTTTTCGTCCGTTTCATTATCTTCATCCTGTGCCCAAAGGTGGGGCTTAGGATAGGTGATGAGTGGTGGAAAATGAAGCGGGAAGCCGGATGGCGAGGGGATCTTTACGTAGCTATACGTTTGAATGCGAAAGGGGCCGCAAGCAGCCCCTGACAATCTTAATTGGCGAAAGGATTTGCACTGCTGCGTGCGGCAGCCGGACGCGCTTGCGCAGCGGCGGAAGCGGAACCGGCTTGCGGGCCGTTATCCACACGGGCTGCCTGCTGGCTATTTTCCGGCGCGACGGCTTCAGGTGAAGTTGTCACCTCTTTGCCCAGCGTGCTGTTGAGCTGCTGCAGATCCTGCTCGTTCAGCGTGCCCAGCGCATATTTGATATTCAGCTGGTTGATCAGATAGCTGTAGCGCGCATTGGAGAGCTGCTGTTTCGCATTAAACAGCGTGGTGGTGGCATCTAACACATCAACGATGGTACGCGTACCGACCTGATAACCGGCTTCGGACGCATCCAGTGAGCTCTGCGCAGAAACCACGGACTGTTTGTAGGCATCGATGCTGCTGATAGACGCGTTCACGTTGTTGAAGGAGGAGCGAACGGTCTGAATCGCGCTACGGTGTGCGCCTTCCAGCTGCTCGCTGGCTGCCACAAAGTTGTACTGCGCCTGTTTCACCTGTGAAGTAACAGAACCACCGCTGTACAGCGGCAGAGAGAAGCTCAGGCCAACCTGGTTTGAACCGGTGATGGAGTCGCTTGTGCCGGTACTCTGGTTCGCGCGGCTGCCGCCATATTTGCTGTTTGAGAGACCGGTAGACGCGGTCAGATCCAGCGTTGGCATATGGCCCGATTCCGCAGAGCGAATCTGCTCACGCGCCAGATCCTGATTCAGACGGGCAGATAACAGGTTAAGGTTACGGCTCTCTGCCTGCTTCAGCAGCGTGGAGACCGCATCCGGACGGGCGGTTTTGAAACGATCAATATTCAGTGATGCCAGCGAAAGGTAGTCCATACCGGTGATCTGACGCAGTGATTCCACCGCGTTATCCAGATCGTTACGGGCAGTCACTTCGTTCGCCAGTACGGTGTCATACTGGGCGCGGGCGTTCTGCACGTCGGTGATGGCAACCAGGCCCACGTTGAAGCGCTGCGTGGTTTGATCCAGTTCGCGATAGATCGACTGTTTCTGTGCTTCAGTGTAAGAAAGCGTATCAATCGCCTTCAGTACGTTGAAATAGGCAGTTGCCGTGTTCAGAATCAGATCCTGCTGCGCAACCTGATAGGTGACATCCTGAATTCCGGCAGTTTTTTCCTGCAGCGTCAGCGCACGCCATTTCGACATATCGAAAAGAGTTTGGGTTAATTGCAGTGAGCCGCTGGTCGTGTTGGAATGAAGGCCGCTGTTGTCGCGATAACCACTGTTATAGGTATAATCTGCGCCCAGACCCAGCTGTGGCAGTAACGGGCTACGCGCTTCGTTGATTTTCTCAAAGGCCGCATCACGATCGGCGGCGGAAGCACGCAGATCGGGGTTGCTCAGGCGCGCCTGCTGGTAGACCTGCAGCAGGTTTTCTGCCTGGCTGGCAAGGCTAAATCCGCCCAGGCTCAGTCCAATAAAAAGTGGGAGCAGTTTTTTCATTTGCATTCCTTTTGATGCAGCCAAATGCATAGGTTGTGCTGCAGGTAAGCCAAAAAAATAATCGCCGATTCTACAGAGGCGGTGTCAGAGATAAGTTGGCTGAACGTGCCTTCTTCCCCTAATTTACGTAAATAATTCAGAAAGAACCACTCGGACGGAGCACAAGGGTTGGCTTTTCTTCGCTCCATCCCAATCTGCATAAGGAGCCAGACGATGGCGGGTCAAAAAAAATCCCCTGTGACTTTCACAAAAAACGATGTAGAAATTATTGCACGCGATACCCGCTACGATGGTTTTTTTTCCATCGTCAGTTACCGCTTCCGCCATCGCCGTTTTAATGGCGAAATGAGCGGTGAAGTGGTGCGGGAAGTTTTTGAGCGCGGGCACGCTGCCGTGCTGCTACCCTATGATCCCCTGCGCGACGAAGTGGTGCTGATCGAACAGATTCGCATCCCGGCTTACGACTCCAGTGCCACGCCCTGGCTGCTGGAGATGGTGGCTGGCATCATTGAACCGGGTGAAACGCCGGAAGATGTGGTGCGTCGTGAGGCGGTAGAAGAGGCGGGCCTCAAGGTTGGTCGCGTCAAACCGATAGTAAATTACTTAGCCAGCCCCGGTGGAACGTCCGAGCGTTTATCTGTGCTGGTGGGCGAAGTGGATGCCAGCCTGGCAGAGGGAAATCACGGGCTGGAGGAAGAGAATGAGGATATTCTTGTCCATGTGGTGAGCCGGGAACAGGCCTACCGCTGGGTGGAAGAGGGGATCATTGATAACGCGGCATCTGTCATCGCTCTGCAATGGCTGGCGTTGCACCATGAGAAACTACGACAAGAGTGGAAGCTTAAATGAAACAGCGCTATACCCCTGACTTTCCCGAAATGATGCGTCTGTGCGAAACCAACTTCGCCCAGCTGCGTCGCCTGCTGCCGCGTGGCGATGAGGCAGGCGCGTCGGTGATCTATCAGGTGAACGGCGCGCAGTACCAGTTGACGATAGAAGAGTCGACACGCTACACCACGCTGGTGGAGATTCGTCAGGTGGCGCCGGCGGTGAGCTACTGGAGCCTGCCGTCGATGTCGGTGCGGCTCTACCATGATGCGATGGTCGCTGAAGTGTGTTCCACACAGCAGATCTATCGCTTTAAAGCGCGCTATGATTATCCTAATAAAAAACTGCATCAGCGCGATGAAAAACATCAGATTAACCAGTTCCTTGCTGACTGGTTACGCTACTGTCTGACGCACGGTGCCGTGGCTGTGCCGGTCTGCTGATAGCGATGAATGCAATATTGGCGTGGAGATAAAGGAAACGCTTTGGATAGCCTGCTCACTCTTCCTGCGGTAAATGGGTCCGAAATCAGGATTTTGCAAATCACGGATACCCATCTTTTTGCAGGAAAACATCAATCGCTGCTTGGGGTAAATACCTGGTCGAGTTTTGATGCGGTGCTGGACGCCATCGCGGCGCAACAGCGCGAGTACGACCTGATCATCGCCACTGGCGATCTCGCTCAGGATCACACCGTCGAAGCTTATCAGCACTTTGTTGCAGGCATTGCGCGTCTGCCGAAGCCCTGCGTCTGGCTGCCGGGCAATCACGATTTTCAGCCAGCGATGGTGGATACGCTGGAGCAGGCCGGCATTGCGGCAGATAAACATGTGCTGCTGGGTGAGCACTGGCAGCTGGTGCTGCTGGACAGCCAGGTGCCTGGCGTGCCGCACGGCATGCTGAGCGAGTATCAGCTGGAGTGGCTGGACAGAACGCTGCGCATCTATCCGCAGCGCCACACGCTGGTTCTGCTGCACCACCATCCGCTGGCCTCTGGCTGTACCTGGCTCGATCAGCACAGCCTGCGCAATCCGCACCAGCTGGATGCGGTGCTGCAAAACTTTCCGCTGGCACGCCATCTGGTCTGCGGCCATATACATCAGGAGCTGGATCTCGACTGGCATGGCCGTCGTGTGCTGGCTTCCCCCTCAACTTGCGTCCAGTTCAAACCGCACTGCACTAATTTTACGATTGATACCGTGGCGCCGGGCTGGCGCTGGTTAACGCTTCAGCCGGATGGTGCATTACACACTGAGGTCAACCGTCTGCAGAGCGATATGTTCCGTCCGGACCTTGATTCCGAGGGTTACTAAACGATGGCGGCGCTGATCTACCTGCATGGCTTCAACAGCTCCCCCCAGTCGGCCAAAGCTACGCAGCTGCAGCAGTGGTGCCATGCGCACCATCCGCATATTAATGTGATGGTACCGCAGCTACCGACTTTTCCCGCCGAGGCCGCCAGTATGCTGGAAGAGCTGGTGATGCAGTACGCCGGCGAACCACTCGGGCTGGTCGGATCGTCGCTGGGCGGCTATTTTGCGACCTGGCTGTCGCAATGTTTTATGCTGCCGGCCGTGGTGGTCAATCCGGCGGTACGCCCGTTTGAGCTGCTGGTGGATTACCTTGGGGAGAACCGGAATCCCTACACCGGCCAGCAATATGTGTTAGAGTCTCGCCACATTTACGATCTGAAAGTCATGCAGATTGAGCCGCTGGAAGCGCCTGATTTGCTCTGGCTGTTGCAACAAACCGGCGATGAAGTACTGGACTATCGCCAGGCGCTGGATTACTACAGCGCATGCCGCCAGACGGTCGAACAGGGCGGCAATCATGCCTATATCGGATTCGAACGCCATTTCGCGCAGATCATCGATTTTCTGGGATTAAATTCTCTCTGATCCTGCGGGATGGTTCCTTTTTCATATTGCTAATCAGACAGTTACGATGAGCCAATCAAGCTATAATGCCGATGCCATTGAGGTCTTAACCGGCCTTGAACCGGTGCGTCGTCGTCCGGGGATGTACACCGATACCACGCGCCCGAACCACCTTGGTCAGGAAGTGATCGATAACAGTGTCGATGAGGCGCTGGCCGGTCACGCAAAACGTGTGGAGGTGATTCTGCACGCTGATCAGTCACTGGAAGTGATCGACGACGGCCGCGGAATGCCGGTAGATATCCATCCCGAAGAGGGCGTCCCGGCGGTTGAGCTGATCCTGTGCCGCTTACACGCGGGCGGCAAATTTTCCAATAAAAACTACCAGTTCTCCGGCGGCCTGCACGGCGTAGGGATCTCGGTGGTTAATGCCCTGTCGACGCGCGTTGAGGTAACCGTGCGCCGTAACGGCGAGATCTACCAGATTGCCTTTGAAAATGGCGAAAAGGTGCAGGATCTGAAGGTGATCGGCACGGTGGGCAAACGCAACACCGGCACCAGCGTTCACTTCTGGCCGGACGGCAGCTTCTTTGACAGCCCGCGCTTCTCCGTATCGCGTCTGAAGCACCTGTTAAAAGCCAAAGCGGTACTCTGCCCGGGCGTAGAGATTGTCTTTAAAGACAGAGTGAACGACACCGAGCAGACCTGGATGTATCAGGATGGCCTGACGGACTATCTCTGCGAAGCGGTGAACGGCCTGCCGACGCTGCCGGAGAAACCTTTTGTCGGCAGCTTTGCCGGCGATGTGGAAGCGGTGGACTGGGCGCTGCTGTGGCTGCCGGAAGGCGGCGAACTGCTGACCGAAAGCTACGTTAACCTGATTCCGACCATGCAGGGCGGTACGCACGTCAACGGCCTGCGTCAGGGCCTGCTGGATGCGATGCGCGAGTTCTGTGAGTACCGCAATATCCTGCCGCGCGGTGTGAAGCTCTCGGCGGAAGATATCTGGGACCGCTGCGCTTACGTGCTATCGGTCAAAATGCAGGATCCGCAGTTTGCCGGTCAGACCAAAGAGCGTCTGTCATCGCGCCAGTGTGCCGCTTTTGTCTCGGCCGTGGTGAAAGATGCGTTCAGCCTGTGGCTCAACCAGAACGTCCAGGCCGCCGAGATGCTGGCGGAGCTGGCGATCTCCAGCGCGCAGCGTCGCATGCGTGCAGCGAAGAAGGTGGTGCGTAAAAAGCTCACCAGCGGGCCTGCGCTGCCGGGCAAACTGGCTGACTGCACGGCGCAGGATCTCAATAAAACCGAGCTGTTCCTCGTCGAAGGGGACTCCGCAGGCGGGTCGGCCAAACAGGCGCGCGATCGTGAATATCAGGCGATCATGCCGCTGAAGGGTAAGATCCTGAACACCTGGGAAGTCTCATCGGATGAAGTGCTGGCCTCGCAGGAGGTGCACGATATCTCGGTGGCCATTGGTATCGATCCGGACAGTGAAGATCTCAGCCAGCTGCGCTACGGCAAAATCTGTATCCTCGCGGATGCAGATTCCGATGGCCTGCATATCGCTACGCTGCTGTGTGCCCTGTTCGTGAAGCACTTCCGCTCGCTGGTGCTACAGGGCCATGTCTATGTGGCGATGCCGCCGCTCTACCGTATCGATCTGGGTAAAGAGGTCTATTACGCGCTGGACGAGGACGAGAAAGAGGGCGTACTTGAGCAGTTGAAGCGTAAAAAAGGCAAGCCGAACGTGCAGCGCTTTAAAGGCCTGGGTGAAATGAACCCGCTGCAGCTTCGTGAAACCACGCTCGATCCCAACACCCGTCGTCTGGTGCAGCTGACGGTTGAAGAAGAGGATGTGGAGCAGACGCTGCGCGTAATGGACATGCTGCTGGCGAAAAAACGGTCAGAAGACCGTCGTAACTGGCTGCAGGAGAAGGGCGATCTCGCCGATCTCGAAGTGTGATTCCGGAAGGACGCTGCGGCGTCCTTTTTTGTCTGTAAAAGCGTCATTCTCTGCGTGGTTGACACCGCGCGTCTCCTGTTTTAGGGCATTGTGTTATTCTGCTGCGGCGAAGTGCGGCTTAATCTACCCCTGTTGGGTAGCCGCTAACGCTAAGACCGGTCTCGAAGTCGTGGTGCGCTGAGGAGGGAGTACGTGAAAATTACACTGGAAGAGTTACGCGCCTGGGTGGCGGTGGTCGACACCGGTTCCATCACCGCCGCAGCGGAGCAGCTGGAGCAGACCAGCTCCGGCATCAGCCGTGCGCTAAGCCGGCTGGAGAGCAAGCTGCAGACCACGCTCATGCACCGTACCACCCGCCGGTTAGCCCTGACTGAAGAGGGGTTGATCTTCCTCGACCACGCGCGGCAGATTCTGGCCTCGGTTGAACAGGCTGAGGAGCATATCGCCCAACGCCGCGATATCCCTGCCGGTCGCCTGCGCATCAACGCCAACACACCGTTTACGCTGCACGTGATTGTGCCGCTGATTGAGGCGTTCCGTCAGCGCTATCCGCACATTCAGCTGGAGTTGAACACGGACGACATCGTTATCGATTTGCTGGAGCAGCAAACCGATATCGCCATTCGCATTGGCGAGCTGCGCGATTCAACGCTGCGCGCGCGGGTGCTGGGCAGCAGTGCGATTCGGCTGTTAGCCAGCCCAGAATATCTGCAACGGGCGGGCACGCCGCAGAGCGTGGCGGCGCTGGCGGAGCATCAGCTGCTGGGTTTCAGCCAGCTGGATGCCCATAATGTCTGGCCGGTGTGGCAGCGCGAAGGCGAGTTTTTGCGCATCAAGCCGACGCTGTGCGCCTCCAGTGGTGAAACGCTGCGCCAGCTGGCCTTAGCCGGACAGGGTATTGTTCGCTTATCCGATTTTGTCAGCCGTGAAGATCGCGTCAGCGGCCGTTTAGTGCCGGTACTGGAAAGTGAAACGCGCGAGCTGCGCCTGCCGATCCATGCAGTCTACTATCGCAATCAATCACTCAGCTCTCGCATTACCTGTTTTCTGGATTTTTTACGGGAAAAAATTCAGGAAAATCAGCTGTTATAAGTCTATTCGCTCGAAACAGAGCGCCCTCCCTTTTTAACGGTTATTGCAGAATATCGCGTTAATTCAATCAATTAATCGATCCATTACTTTTCTGACAACCATATCAATTATTTTTTCCTAACGGGACGTTTCTTATGTCTCGGAATTATCTCTTTCCGGAATATGTCGCCACTTTGAGTCCGCATTCGCGGGCAGAGCCAGGGAAGCAGTGAACCACACTGCTGACATCAATGTTCGGAAGGGAATTATCATGAGCGTTTCGCCCGTAAGTGTTGCGGTTATCGATAAAAAAACGATAACGAAAGCCGAAGTGCTGCGTGCCGGTAAAGACGGTAAAGCGGTAAAAATTCAGGCCATCGCCAACGGTAAATATTTACTGACCCACAGCAACGATGGCGTTGCGCCGGAAAATATTACCGTTAAGCGTGTAGGAAAAAACCTGCTGGTTATGCTGGAGGGCGCCGATGCCAGCAAACCCGATTTAATTATTGAAGACTTTTTTGCCAAATCCGGCACGCTGGTGGGTAAAGCGGAAGACGGTGAACTGCATGCATACGTCGCTACTGACGGCAATGCCGACCACGAAGCGGTGGCGCTGGCCGATGGCGAAACCTCGGCGCTGGCGCTGGGCGAAGGCAGCGTTGATGATAATGCCGGTTATGTACTGGCCAGCGGTTTCGAGTGGTCGCCGGCGCTGATTGCGCTCGGCGGTCTGGCCGCGATTGTAGCAGCAGCGGGCCTGGGCTATGTGGTGGCAAAAGATCACTACCAGGATAAAGACAGCGGACAGCAGCAGGGTGCTGGCGGCGGCGACAGCGGCGGTGATGATCTCCACGTGCCGGTGATTGCAGAAGTGGTGGACAACGTTGGTGATGTCACCGGCCCTATCGCCAACGGTGGAGCCACTGACGACACCACGCCAACCTTCAACGGTACCGGCACGCCAGGTAACACCATTGAGATTCGGGACGGTGAAACGCTGATTGGCGAAGTGCTGGTTGGCAGCGACGGCAGCTGGAGCTTTACGCCGGATAAAGCGCTCAGCGCGGGCAGCCACAGCATTACCACGCGTGAGCGCAATGCAAACGGCGTTGTCAGTGAGCCGAGCGATCCGTGGGAATTCACCATCGATCTGACCGCGCCGGCAAAAGGCACGATTGGTGGCGTATTTGATGACACCGCAGAGCCCGCGAAAGCCATCAGCAATGGCGGCCTGACAAAGGACAATACGCCAACCCTGACGGGCAAGGCAGAAGCGGGTTCAACTGTGCAGGTGTGGGATAACGGTAAACTGCTCGGGACCACCAAAGCAGATAAAGACGGTAACTGGAAATTCACCACGCCGGAGCTGGTCGATGGTAAGCACGATCTCAGCATCGTGGTTGTCGATCCGGTTGGGAACAAATCCCTGCCTTCGGATGCATTCATTATTGACGTCGATACGATCGCCCCGGAAAACAGCGGCATCGGTAAGATCATCGACAGTGATGGCAATCTGATTGATGACGGTTCTGCCACCAAAGATCCACACCCGACGCTGGAAGGCAGCGGTGAGAACGGTGAAGTCGTTATCATCATCGACAACGGCAAAGTGATCGGCTCAACGGTGGTGGAAGGGGGCAAATGGACCTTCACCCCAGATAAGCCGCTCGATTCAGGCCGCCATGAACTGGAGGTTGTGGTGCGCGATCCGGCAGGGAACGAGTCCGCACCATCGGATAAAGTGATTATCGATCTGGAGGGCGCGAATCCACCGGTTGACCCGGAGCCTATCGATCATCTGCCCGATCCGGATGTACCGCTTGCCGGGACCATCGATACCATCTTCAAGGATAATAATGATGCCGGTATCCGTTACCCGATTGAGAACGGCGGCGCGGTAAACGATCAAACCATCATTATTACCGGCACCGGTGTTCCTGGCGATCTGATTACCATCTACCTGCTGGGCGAAGAGGGTAACTCTTATATCTTCAGCACTACGATCGGTGCGGACGGCAAATGGGAGTTCACTACGCCAGAGCTGGCCGAAGATAATTACGATATGCGCGGTGTGTTCTCACATGATGGCGTGGTGACCGGCAAAACTGACATCTTTAACGTTACCGTTGATGTGACGCCGCCAGAGCAGCCAGAGGTAGGAATTGAAGGGCTATTTGGCGCGCTCTCACTCAACGATCTGCTGGCGGCTGAAGGTCACGCGCTGTTTGCAGAAGAGAGTAATAGCGCAGAAGGCCAGGATATTAAGACGTCATTATTAAATGGGCTCGAATTTAATGAGTCAGTAAATATGCTGACGCAGCAGGGCGTCGCCATTAATGACAGCATCAGCGAGCCGCTTTCAGGCGTGCATTATGATGTGCAGGATATCTAAGGGAATAACGGAATAACCAACAGGACCAGGCAGGCGCTGAGTGCGCCTGCAATCTAAATATGAAAAAATTATCAACGCTTATATTCGCCACAACGCTGGGTGTGTCTGCTTTATCCACGCTAAATGTTTACGCAGGCAATAATTTCGGCCAGGCCTGGCGCTCAATGCCCGCCGCCGCCGCCGAGCAGGCTCGGATTGTTTATTATCGTCCTGCTGAGGCGACTGGTGCAAAACCGGCACATATCTATATCGACGGCGAATTCCAGAGTGCACTGCTGCCCGGCGGCTATACCGTATTTTGCCTGGCACCGGGAACGCACTCCCTGGGCAGCTTTGTCGATGATGCGCCGCATTATCAGGGTAAACAGAGCCAGCCGTGGCGCGATAGCCTGGCCGCCGGTAAAACCTACTACATTCGTGCCAGCCTTGATAACTCAGGCCGCCCGCTGGTGATCCCGGCAGAGACAGCTCAGCAGGAGCTGGCAGGCACACGCCAGCAAACGCATCTGCGCTCCCGGGCATCTGCCGTCGTAGCCTGTCAGGCTGGCACTACACAGTCTTATGATAATTATGCGTTCTCATCTGATCTGCTGTTCCGCTTTGGCAGTGCCAACAGTACTGATATCTCCGCTGACGGCCGGGCTGCTATCCAGCAGTTCGCAACCATGCTGAAAAATCAGCCCTCACCGCAGCATCGTATTATCGTCACTGGCTTTACCGATCCTATCGGCGAAGAGAAAAACAATATGCGCCTGGGGCAGCTGCGCGCTGAGGCGATTAAGCAACTATTGATCAGTAACGGTATCTCTGGTGCGTTAATTACTTCCCAAAGCATGGGCGCCAGCCAGGTGACTAAGCAGTGTAGTGGTTCACGTAAAAATCAGATTAGCTGCTATTCCAGCGAGCGTCGCGTCATTATTAGCGTTGCAAATAAGTAATTACCTTATCGCTTTCTGATAATTAACCAAGGGTCTCCATGTTATTTATGGAGACATATTTTAATGCCCGGCGTTTCTTATTAGTGGAAGCGCTAAAAAATGATTCTTTAAGACGTGTCTCGTGTAACAGGAATCGTTAATAGCAACAGAATAGTCGCGTTCAGAAGGAGGATTCTGAACGTGAAACCCAAATAAAAGGAATGAAGAATGGCTAACGAAAATACGATTGGACAAGTTAAAGTCCTTAACTCTGGCAGAAATGAAGCCGTAATCTCTGAAACAAATATTAAAAACGCGGGCTGCACCGCTTATATCTTTGTGGATGGCAAAGAGTATAAAGTTCCCGTTGATGAAAAAGGCAAATGGAGCTTCACGCCACCAGGCGGCTGGGGTGAAGGCCGCCACGTTGTATCAATCGAAATCGTTGACCGCGCCGGTAACATCGGCAACCCAACCTTTGAAATCGTCAACATCGATACGTCAGGACCTGTTAAACCAGAGATCTTCCGTGTGGTTGCCGGTAACGACTACCTCACGCCTGGCGAAGCCACCGGCGATCACAAACCGGTGATTTCTGGTGTGGCTGAACCTCACGGCATTGTGCGCCTGTACGGTTCGGATGGCGTGACCGTTATTGGCTCAACCCGTGCCGATGCTATGGGTGCCTGGACGATTACTCCTGAGCTGGCAGACGGTGAGCATAAGCTGACGGTTAAAGTAGAAGATGGCCTGAAGCGCGTGAGTGACAGCTCTGATACCTTTATTGTGAACGTTAACAATGGCGCAGTAACACAGGCGGTAAAAGAAGCTTCGGATGAGGCTGCGCAAACCGTTGAGCCGCTGGCGGGCGATGTGGGCATCCATGACAACATCAAGCCTATCGGCATTTACAAAGACAACTTCACCCTGAGCGGAACTGCTGAGCCGGGTACCGTCGTTCAGGTGCTGATCAACAATGCGATCTACACCATTACGGTTGGCGCAGACGGTAAGTGGAGCCACAGAGCCACCGATCTGGATGATGGTACCTACATCACTCAGTTCCGCTATAAAGATCGCGCCGGCAACTGGGGCCCGGTCACACAGCGCGTGATCGAAATCATGCCAACGGAGCCGGAAGCACCGCAAATTATGCGCGTGCTGGACGATGTCGGCCAGAATGATTATCTGGCGCCAATGAGCTACACCAACGACAAAACGCCAACGCTCTCTGGCGTCGCTATGCCAGGCAGCACCGTGTATATCTATGAAAACGGTGTGAAGATCGCCAGCGTTGTCGCAGGCCAGGACGGTCGCTGGACGACGACGATTGAGCTGAATGAGAGTCTGACCACGCACAATCTCACTGCTAACTATGTGGATCCATTTGGAAAAACCAGTAAAACCTCAGACATCTTTAATCTGATGCTGGATCTGAGCACCCCAACGCAGCCTGAGCTGAGTGAAGTTTACGATGACGTGGGCCGTTATCAGGGCGTGCTGAAATCCGGTGACACCACCGATGACACTTCACCAACCCTGACCGGTAAAGCGGATGCGGGCACCCTGGTGCGCATCTGGAACGGCAATGAGCTGCTGGGCTCGGTGATCGCCAACGGCCGTGGCGAGTGGAAGATCGATCTGCAGCTGGAAGATAAGAAGAGCTACACCCTGCGCATCGACTCCGTCAGCAAAGGCGGAAACGTATCTGCACCGACTCCGGACTTTGAACTGAGCGTTGATGCCAGCATTCTGCCGCCAGCAGACATCGATGCGGTCTACAACAACAACGACGGCAAAATGGACCCGATCACTAACGGTGGCCAGACTAACGATGACACGCCGCTGCTGACCGGAACAGGCAACGATGGCGATATCATCTACGTAGAAGTGGATGGCAAGCAGGTCGCTTCCACCAAAGTTGAAAACGGCAAATGGCAGATCGAAGTGCCGAAGCTGGCAGAAGGCGCGCACGATCTGACCGTTGTGGTAGAGGATCCAAGCGGCAAAGTCTCCGAGCCATCCGCGCCGTTCAAAGTCATTGTCGATGTTACGCCGCCGGATCAGCCGTCTAAGCCTGGCACCATCATTGATAACGAAGGTCCGGTTACTGGCCCGATTGAAGAGGGTAAACCAACTGACGATCAGCGCCCGGTATTTGAAGGTTCTGACGGTGAGAAGGGTGACCAGGTCGAGCTGATTATCGTTGATAAAGATGGTAATCCGATTAAAACCATCGGTACCGGTACCGTAGGCGATGACGGCAAGTGGACCGTACAGCCCGATCAGGATCTGGGTAACGGTGAACACAACGTAGTGGTTGTCATTACTGACCCGGCCGGCAACAAATCGAACCCGTCCGATCCGGTTAAAGTGATCGTAGATGACTCTAAGCCGGCGCCGCTGGAAAACTTCGAACTGTTCGATGACGTTGGCCCTTACACCGGCCCGATCAAAAATGGCGATGTGACCGATGATAAAAACCCAACGCTGCAGGGCTCTGCACCGGCGGGCAGCAAGGTTAACGTGTATCTGGATGGCAAGCTGGTTGATACCGTTGATGTAGGCGCTGATGGTAAGTGGAGCTATGAGTTTAAAGATCTGAACGAAGCGAACCACAATGTGTACATCCGTCCAGTCAGTCCGGCTGGCGTGATTGGCGATGCCAGCGCACCTGTCAGCTTTACCGTTGATGTCACCCCACCGACCACCGGCACGTTTGATGGCGTCTACGATGACAACAAAGGGCTGGAGCAACTGGTGCCTATTATTGATGGTGAGTATCTGACGAACGATCCGGACCTGATTCTGAAAGGTACCGGTCAGGCGGGCGATATCGTTCTGGTCTATAGCGATGTTGCGCATCAGAATCTGCTGGGCTCCACGGTGATTGGCGCGGATGGCAAATGGCGCTTCGAAACCTCAGAGATGGTGGTTGAAGGTGAAGATAAAACCTCGATTTCAATGTGGTGATTCGTGATACCGCAGGTAATGAGCTTAATCTGCCAACCAACTATCAGGTACGAGTCGATCTCGAAAAACCTGAAGCCCCTGATGTCGGCATTGAATCTTTCGGTGTATTTGAAACGCTGATGGATCTCTCTCTGAACGACATCATGGCACTGAACAGCGACTCACTGTTCATCGACAACGGCAAATCGCAGGTTATCGTTAGCGGCAACGCCGGTGACGACGTGAAGCTGGAAGATATTCTGCCGAAGGGCGAGGATATCTCTAACTGGAACCAGGCAAACGGCACGGTAACCGTGGCAGGCGTTGAGTATAACGTTTACCAGAACACCGCTGGCGATGCCGAAGTTCTGGTGCAGAACAACCTGCACAACGAACAGCACTAATCCCTGATTAGACGCGAATAAAAAGCCCCGGTGAGATCACCGGGGCTTTTCTATTGGTGCGGGTAAAATTATGCGGTCGGCTCCAGCACCAGAATCTTCACATCCACCACATCATCTTTGATCACGGCACGGTGCGCATCCATGTGCGGCATCTGCTGATGCTGCTCCAGATGGCGCAGTGATTGCCACTGCTCCAGCATGAAAATTGAATCAGGTGAGTTCTGTTTCCACGGCACCTGTGCCTGATGGTCAACCAGCGCATCGTATTGATGGCAGCCATCCTCTTCCAGTACGGCAGGGATCAGCTTATGAATCGCTTCCAGCACCGCCTGACGACGGCCCGGCTTAACGCAAATTTCTGCAACCACAGTTAACATAACGCTTCCTTCTCTTTTTCCCGGTGTGCTTACAGTTAAGCAAAGATTTGGCTGAGATGAGTCCGATAACGTTCGATATCGCGCGGCACATCCGGCTGCTTAATCACATCGTTACAGATAAAGGTTGGCAGACCTTCCATGCCGAGGAACTGGTTAGCTTTATGGAAATGCAGGTAGAGACCATCCACGCCAACGCCTTCAAAGAACTGCTCCGGATCGTTGAACGCTTCCAGCGGCGCGTTCCAGGTCAGCGACAGCATATACTTTTTGCCCTGAATCAGGCCGCCAGAGCCATATTTTTTCCCGGCATCGCTGCGGGTACGGCCATCGCTGGCGTACAGGGAACCGTGGCCTTCGGTAAATACATCATCAATGTATTTTTTGACTGTCCACGGCTCACCCATCCACCAGCCCGGCATCTGATAGATCACCACGTCGCTGTCGAGGTATTTCTGCACCTCTTCTGCCACGTTGTAATCGCTATCGGCGAGGGTGATCTGCACTTCATGGCCGAGATCGCGCAACTGGCTGGCGGCAACGTCGGTCAGGGTATGGTTCAGTTCGCCTTTGGAGTGGGCGAAGGTCTTGCCGCCGTCGATAATTAAAATCTTGCTCATCGGGTAATTGCTCCGTTTCTCATGGTTGCCGCTCACTCTACGCGCGTGCGCGGAGGAGAAAAATGCGTGTTTGATCACAAGACTTTTGCTTATAGCGCAATAATGCTGCCGGTTATGAAACAATCCGTGCGTAAACCCTCATCAGCACAAAAAAGAAGAAACCATGAAAATCGTGATCCTGAGTGCATTACTTCTGGTAACCGGTGCCGCGCAGGCGCAATCCCACCTTGACGACATCCGCGTCAGCAAGACGCTAAAAGTCTGTACCACCGGGGATTACAAACCCTACAGCTTCCTGCGCAGCGACGGTCAGTATGAAGGGCTGGATATCAGCATGGCGCAGTCGCTGGCGGCCAGCCTCGGTGCCCGCGTGCAGTGGGTGCCCACCACATGGAAAACCCTGAGTGAAGATTTTGTCGCGAAGCAGTGCGACATCGCGCTGGGCGGCGTGTCGGTTACGCTAAAACGTCAGCAGATCGCCTGGTTTGCCCGGCCGCTGGGCGTGGATGGCAAAATCCCGCTGGTGCGCTGCGAAGATAAAGCGAAGTACCAGACGGTAGGTCAAATCAATAAGCCTGCGGTGCGCGTCATTGAGCCGGCAGGCGGCACCAACGAAGCCTTTGTGCATAGCCATCTGCCGCAGGCAACGCTGCAGCTGGCGGAGAATACCGGCATTTTTCAGCAGCTGGTGGATAAAAAAGCCGATGTGATGATCACCGATGCCTCAGAAGCGCGTTTCCAGCAGCAGCACTATCCATCGCTGTGCGCCATTAATCCGGATAAGCCGATGCAGTATGGTGAGAAGGCCTACATGATCCCGCGTGATGATATGGGCTGGAAGCTGTATGTCGATCAGTGGTTACACCTCAGCACCGCCACTGGCGAATATGCGCAGATCGCGAAGCAGTGGCTGGGTGTTATCCATTAATTTTACGTGCCGGCCTCGCCAGGGTCGCCATCGTGGCGACCCTGCAGGTCACACATTCATGCGCGCCTGCCTCTGCGCACTCAAACCATTAACGGTACAAACCCGCTTTCCCCAATCCGCCAAACAGATTCATCTTGTAATGAATCACCGCTTTTGCCGCGTCAATCGCGTCCGGGTAGATCACATTCGGATCCCACCAGGTCTCGCGCGCCAGGATCTCACGCAGCTTCGCGAAATAGGCATACTTCATATCGCTGGAGATATTGATCTTACCCACACCGAGCGTAACCGCCTCAGCAATCTCGGCGTCCGGGTTAGCAGAGCCGCCGTGCAGCACCAGCGGAATATCCACACGTTGTGAGATATCCTTCAGAATATGCATCTGCAGCGCCGGCTTCATATTCTTTGGATAGATACCGTGCGCGGTGCCAATGGCTACCGCCAGGGTATCCACGCCGGTGCGCTGCACAAAATCCTCCGCCTGTGCCGGCTCGGTGTAAATCACTTTACTCACTCCGCCTTCAACCGACGTGCCGGTGTCACCGATGGTGCCGAGTTCGCCCTCTACCGACACGCCGACAGCATGTGCCAGCTTCACGACCTCTTTCGTCAGCGCCACATTCTCTTCATACGGCAGCAGCGAACCGTCAATCATCACCGACGTGAAGCCGCACTGAATCGCGCGCAGCACCTGAGCCACCGAAGCGCCGTGATCGAGGTGGATCGTAAAAGGCACCGGGCTTTTTAACGTCCGTTCGCGCACATAGCCAAAAAATTCATCGGTCACAAACTCCAGTTCGCTTGGGTGGATGGAGATGATGGCGGGCGTATTAGTGGCCTCCGCCTCTTCTACCACGGCACGAATAAAGCAGCTGTCAGCCACGTTAAAAGCACCAATGGCGAAGCGATGTTCACGGGTAGGCGCCAGCATCTCTTTCATTGAAATCAACATGTCTATTTTCCTCAGGGTGAGTTTTACCAGAGCCGGCGCGTGCCGACCCGATGATGGATAAAAATGTGATAGTCATATGGCGCGCATGTATGCGCGTTTTGGGCTTGCCCGCTGCGCTTCAGCGGCACCTTTAGGGTGTTCGGCTGTGCCCGGCGTTCACACTCTGCCTGCCGAACCCGACCAGCTCAGATACTCTGTGACCACTTCGCGGCAGGCGGACTCCATGAGCCCAAGCAGATCGGCCAGCTCCGCGTGTGGATGCTGTTTTAACGCCTGGTGCATTGCGTGCTTGCCGGCCTCAAACACCGCTGCTCCAACGTTGATCTTGGCGACGCCAAACTCACTGACGCGGCGAATATCCCCGGCGGGCGTACCGGAACCACCGTGCAGCGCCAGCGGTCGGGTAGAGACAGCATGTAGCGCCTGTAAACGCTGAAAGTCGATCTTTGGCTTTACGCCCGGCGGATAGATCCCGTGCGCGGTGCCCACGGAGATCGCCAGCAGATCGATATGGGTCTGCTCGATAAACGGCAGCACATCGGCCACCTGTGTCATCTTCACGGAGGCATCCGCCAGTTCATATGTCGGCGCATCGGCGATATGCCCAAGCTCGCCTTCAACGCACACGCCAGCGGTATGCGCCATCTTTACCACTGCCGCAGTCTGGCGGATGTTCTCTGCCAGCGGCTCAGCCGAGGCATCAATCATCAAACCGGTAAAGCCGGCGCGAAACGCCTGACCAATCAGCGGAAAAGCTTTACCGTGGTCGAGCGCCAGCGCAACCGGCACGGCGGCGCTGGCTGCCAGGGCCTGCACCAGCGGCACCGCCACCACAGGAGGAAAGTGCGTAGTGTGGCCCTGATAGACATTGAGAATCAGCGGCGCACGCTGCTGTTCGGCAGCCTGAATCGCGGCGCGAGCGGTTTCAAGATTGAAGCAGTTGATCGCCAGCACCGCGTATCTCTGCCGGAAAGCGGCCTGAATCAGGTCGTTCATCATGGCAAACATGGTGGCTCCTTATTCCAGAGTGAATGTAATCTCTTCATCGCGGACGCCCGGGGCCTCCACATCATCAAACTCTTCATCCGCCTGGGTGACAGGCTTTTTGATCAGTGAGAGCATCACGCCGCACACCACGGTACCAATACCGAGTGCCAGGCAGAACATCAGCGGTTTAGTGAACAGCGGCACCACGAACATGCCTCCGTGCGGCACTGGCGCTTCCACGCCCCACACCATGATTAGCCCGCCGGCAATCGCAGAGGCCACCACGCAGCTGGCAACCACACGCAGCAGATCCCGTGCCGCAATCGGAATAACACCTTCGGTGATCATGCAGATCCCCATCGGGAAGGCCGCTTTTAGCGCCTCTTTCTCCGCTTTGGTGTACTTATGCCGCGTCAGCAGAAACGAGAGCGTGATACCAAAGGGTGGAATCATGGATCCGACAAACTTCACCGCTTCCGGTCCGTAGATGCCATCCACCAGCATGCCATCGGCGAACAGCGACATGGTCTTATTGATCGGCCCGCCGAAATCGAAGGTCGCCATCGCGCCAAGAATGGCGCCCATCACGAACTTCGAGCCGCCCTGCATCGATTCCAGCAGATGGATCAGCGCCTGCTGCAGCCAGGCAATCGGCTGGCCTATCAAGGTCATCATCAGTAAACCGGCGATAATGGTGCTCAATACCGGCAGTACCATAATCGGCATTAGTCCCTGCATGGAGTGCGGTAGCTTAATGGTGCGACGCAGCACCACCACGGTGTAGCCCACCAGAAAACCGCCCAGCATGCCGCCGATAAAGCCGGTGCCAATCTGTCCACAGATAAAGCCTACGATCAGCCCTGGCGCAAAGCCGGGGCGATCGGCAATCGAGTAAGCAATTGCCGCGCTGATTAGCGGCACAATCAGCCCCATGCCCCAGCCACCAATCTGGTTAAGCATCCAGGCGAGCGTACCGGGATGTTTACCCACATCCGGCCCGCCAAGCACCTGACCAAGCGCAATGCAGATCCCGGCGGCGACAATCAAGGGGATCATCCATGAGATACCGGTAAGCAGGTGGCCTTTGATCTCCTGGCCGTACTGACGTTTACGATCGTTCATGATGGATCTCCTCAGGCGCGCGCCAGTGAATCCGCCACTTTTTCGAGGAATTTCACCGGTGATTTGATCACCACTTCGGTTTTCACTCGCACAATGGGTTTGCCCTGAAAGCGCTCTTCACCCTTAATCTTCACGTCAACAGCGAGGATCACCACATCAGCCGCTTCAATCTCCTCCCGCGTCAGCGGCGTCTCCGTGCCGATGGTGCCCTGGGTTTCAACATGGATGGTGTGCCCCAGCGCATGCGCCCCTTTAATCAGTTTCTCGCGCGCAATATAGGTATGCGCGATGCCTGCGGTGCAGGCCGCTACACAGACGATATTCATAAGTCACCTCAGTGGGTTAACAGAGATCGGTTTCGGCGTACTGACTAAACAGCCGGATGATATTGCCAGGGTCATTTTCCGCCAGCAGTTGGGCTATCACCTCATCATCGGCCAGCGCGCTGGCCACCTGCGACAACAGGCGAATATGGGTGGTGTTCTGATCTTCCAGCCGCACGGCAAACAGGATGATGCAGCGCACCTGGCTGCCATCCAGCGTTTCCCAGGGGATATCCTGCCGGGTACGACCGATGGCCAGGGTGGTTTGCTGCACGGCGGCGGATTTCCCATGCGGAATCGCGATATGGTTCTCAAAGCCGGTGGAGCCTTCGGCCTCGCGCAGCCAGACATCCTCAATAAAAGCGGCACGGTCGCTAATAGCCCCATCGTGAAAGAGCAGGTCAGTCAGTTCGTTGATCGCCTCCTCTTTACTGGTGGCGTTCAGCGCCAGGTTAACGCGGCGTGGCGTCAGAATGCGGGAAATATCCATCGTCAATCCTCATTCAATTAATGGGCGGCCAGCGCGCAGGGCGCACCGTCGGGCAACTGGCGTCCAATCATGGCGTCGGTTACCCGCCGGATATCGTCATCGTTAAAAAATGCACTGACATACACAGCCGGAGTGGCACCGGCATCAAGATGAATGGTGGTGATCACCAAATCCACGGGATGGCTCTGACAAAACGCGGCATGATTACTGGCCGATACCACGCCGGCAATCTCCCAATCCGGAAAAGCGCGCAGAATACGGCTCTTTAACAGGTGCGAAGTGCCCACGCCGCTGGAGCACACCACCAGAATGCGTTTATGGGCAATTTGCCGCTCCAGCGCCGCCTGAAAATGCACGCACAAATAACCAATTTCATCTTCCGCCACCGGTGAAAGCGCATAGGCACGCGCGGTTAATTGCATGGCCTGTTGCGTAAGCGAAAATATCTCCTGCATATCCTGCTTAATATCCTCCAGCAGAGGATTACGGATATGAATATGGTATTTGAGCCGGTTTAATAATGGCTTTATATGCACGAGTAATCCGTCAAATAACAGGCGATCCTGAATTAAATCCTGTTGAATAAATGCCGAGAAGCGATCGATTAATTCACAGGTTATTTTAACGGACTCAGCGGTTGAAAATTGGCTATGCGCAGGCACCTGATCGCCGCGCTCTTCGACGACAATGCCGGATGAGACGATATATTGATAAATAAAGCCGACCTCATCCGCCGGCAGTGCGCGGCCGATACGCTGCTCGATGCGTGCCACCATCTGCTGAGCAATAGCCAGCGTGCGCTGATCAAGATCCTGCATGCTGGTCTGTGTAGCCAGCGCCAGCGCGTTGCCCTGCGCCATCCGGTGCATCATGATCAGAATATGGGTGCAAAGATTGAGGTACCAGGCATCGCCCAGCGGGTAACTCAGCTGCTGCTCCATCTGCTGCAGCAGCGCCTGCACAAAAGCCACATCCTCATCGCCAAAATAGTGCACCAGCGCCTGCTGGCTGCCCGGATCGAGCCGCGGCAACAGCGGCGTACCGGCAACGTTTTGCTGCATCACATCGTTAATTAATGACACCATCGCCTGACGGAGCGTCTGTTCGTTACCCTCAATGTGCGTGCCGCCCGGACCGCGCTGCAGCGTTAAACCCAGCGGCTGCAGCCACTCTTCAATCACTTTCAGATCATTTACGATGGAAGCGTGGCTGATAAAGTAGCGCTCTGACAGCTTGCTGATCGACGTTACGCGCGGCGCTTCGCTCAGCAGCTGCGAGGCGATTTTAATCCGGCGGCTATTGTGGCTCAGCGCGTCTGAGCCTGACTCCTCGCTGTTGAGCTGCTGCTCCAGCTGCCAGCGCTGCTGAATATCGTCAGCCCGTAACCCTACGCCGCGCCCCGGAACGCGCTCCAGCTGCAGCGTCCAGTTGCTGAGCCAGCTCTCCAGCCCCTGTAAATCGCGCTGGATGGTTTTCTCTGAAACGCCCAGCAGCAAGGCTAACTGACGGGTTGGCTGCGGAGCGGCCTGTTGTAACAGCAGTTTCACTAATCGGTGTTGTCGCGAAGTCAGTATTTGCATGCGGTCACCCTTTATTTGGCAAAGGTATTTTTATTTAATTCTCGTGCTTACTCTCCGTGCCAGAAATCAGGAACTAAAAAAGATGCGTCTTATGGAGTATGAATTTAGGAAAGGAAGGCGGAAGCAACAATACTAAATGTTGTCCATGCGCCAGGACATCATTAATACGCTGGCGGAAAGAGAGAATTAAATGCGATTTCGCTCACAGCCTGACATGCAAATAAATTGTGATGTTGCTCCCATTCCGTTTTATTTTTCTAAGCCATATCACGTTATTTAACGCCGGACGCTTCTCAGGTTTACTCTCGGCTTCCCTGTGACTAAATCCTGCGGATAAGGTACTATCCTCGCCAAATGAGCGCCGGATGACCCGCCGTTGCGGGCCACGAAGTGAGGATGCAAGCTTAATGAGCGAATTGACGCAGGATGGTGCAGAGCGTCTTGCCCTGCACAAGTTTACCGAAAAAGCGTACCTGGATTACTCCATGTACGTGATCATGGACCGCGCACTGCCGTACATCGGCGACGGTCTTAAGCCGGTGCAGCGTCGCATTATTTATGCGATGTCAGAGCTTGGCCTTAGCGCCAGCGCAAAATTCAAGAAATCAGCGCGTACCGTCGGTGACGTGCTGGGTAAATACCACCCGCACGGTGACAGCGCCTGCTATGAGGCGATGGTGCTGATGGCGCAGCCGTTCTCCTACCGCTATCCGCTGGTGGATGGCCAGGGTAACTGGGGCGCACCGGACGATCCCAAATCCTTCGCCGCGATGCGTTATACCGAATCGCGCCTGTCTAAATATGCGGAAGTGCTGCTGGCTGAACTGGGCCAGGGCACAGCGGATTTCATCCCCAATTTCGACGGCACGCTGCAGGAGCCCAAAATGTTGCCGGCGCGCCTGCCGAACATCCTGCTGAACGGGACCACCGGTATTGCCGTGGGGATGGCGACGGATATTCCGCCGCACAACCTGCGTGAAGTGGCGCAAGCGGCGATCAAGCTGATTGAGAAGCCGAACACCACGCTGGATGAACTGCTGGAGATCGTACAGGGGCCGGATTTCCCGACCGAAGCGGAGATCATCACACCGCGCGACGAGATCCGTAAAATCTACCAGAACGGCAGAGGATCGATCCGCCAGCGCGCCGTATGGAAGAGAGAAGAGGGCGAAGTGGTGATCACCGCGCTGCCGCACCAGGTTTCCGGTGCGCGCGTACTGGAGCAGATCGCCGCGCAGATGCGCAATAAAAAGCTGCCGATGGTGGAGGATCTGCGTGATGAGTCAGATCACGAGAACCCAACCCGGCTGGTGATTGTGCCGCGTTCAAACCGGGTCGATCTGGATCAGGTGATGAACCACCTGTTCGCCACGACCGATCTGGAAAAGAGCTATCGCGTTAACCTGAATATGATCGGGCTGGATAACCGTCCGGCGGTGAAGAACCTGCTGGAGATCCTGTCTGAATGGCTGGTCTACCGTCGCGATACCGTGACGCGCCGCCTCAATTACCGTCTGGATCGCGTGCTGCGTCGCCTGCATATCCTGGAAGGTCTGCTGGTGGCGTTCCTCAATATTGATGATGTTATTCATATCATCCGTAGCGAGGATGAACCGAAGCCGGTGCTGATGTCGCGCTTCGACATCAGCGAAACCCAGGCCGAAGCGATTCTGGAGCTGAAGCTGCGCCATCTCGCCAAACTGGAAGAGATGAAGATTCGCGGCGAGCAGGCGGAGCTGGAGAAAGAGCGCGACCAGCTTCAGGCCACGCTTGCGTCTGAGCGCAAGATGAGCAACCTGCTGAAGAAAGAGCTGCAGGCCGATAGCCAGACCTACGGTGACGATCGCCGTTCGCCACTGCACGAGCGCGAAGAGGCCAAAGCGCTGAGCGAAAACGAGCTGGTGAGTGCGGAGCCGGTCACTATCGTGCTGTCGCAGATGGGCTGGGTGCGCAGCGCCAAAGGCCACGATATCGATCCAACCGGCCTGAGCTACAAAGCGGGTGACAGCTACCGTGCGGCGGCGCGCGGCAAGAGCAATCAGCCGGTGGCATTTATCGACTCCACCGGGCGCAGCTACACGCTGGATCCTACGTCGCTGCCGTCCGCACGCGGCCAGGGCGAGCCGCTCACCGGCAAGCTGACGCCACCGCCGGGCGCGGTGATGGAGCAGGTGCTGATGGAAGCGGACGATCAGAAGCTGCTGATGGCCTCTGATGCCGGTTACGGCTTTATCTGTACCTTTGCCGATCTGGTGTCGCGCAATCGTGCCGGTAAAGCGCTGCTGACGCTGCCGGAGAACGCCAAAGTGATGACGCCGCTGGCGGTGCACTCGGGCGACGACATGCTGCTGGCCATTACGCAGGCCGGCCGCATGCTGATGTTCCCGGTGGCCGATCTGCCGCAGATGTCCAAAGGTAAAGGCAACAAGATTATCTCGATTCCGTCCGCTGATGCGGCAGCCGGCGTTGATAAACTGCAGTGGCTGCTGATTCTGCCGCCGGGCAGTGCTATCACCCTGTACGTTGGCAAGCGCAAACTGATTATGCGCGATGAGGATCTGCAAAAAGTCCGTGCCGAGCGTGGCCGTCGCGGTAGCGTGTCACGCGGTCTGCAACGCATCGACAGCGTAGAAGTGAATGCGCCCGCACGACCGAAAGCGGATACCAGCGAAGAATAACGTCATAACAGGCAAAGGAATGCCTTATCTGAGGAAGCTATGTTACTAATTTTACGGTCGATAATCGTTGTTATCTATTCGATTCTGGTGTGCATATTTGGCAGTATCTGGTGTCTGTTCTCGCCGCGTAATCCGCGCCACGTCGCAACCTTTGGCCATCTGTTTGGCCGGTTGTCTACGGTATTTGGCGTGAAAGTGGAGCTGCGCAAACCGGCCGAAGCGGCGCACTATGGCAACGCGATCTATATCGCTAACCATCAGAATAATTTCGATATGATCACGGCAGCGAAGATCGTGCAGCCAACCACCGTCACCGTGGGCAAGAAAAGCCTGCTGTGGATTCCGTTTTTCGGCCAGCTCTACTGGCTGACCGGAAACCTGCTGATCGATCGTGACAATCGCGCCAAAGCGCACGGCACTATTGGTGAGCTGGTAGGGCAGTTTAAAAAGAAGAAGATCTCATTCTGGATGTTCCCGGAAGGGACGCGCAGCCGTGGCCGCGGCCTGCTGCCGTTTAAAACCGGCGCATTCCACGCCGCCGTTGCCGCCGGTGTGCCAATCATTCCGATCGTGGTCTCCAATACCCACGGCAAAATCAAGCTCAACCGCTGGAATAATGGTCTGGTGATTGTGGAGATGCTGCCGCCGGTGGATACCTCACAGTTTGAAACCACGTCGGTGCGTAAGCTGGCAACCCACTGCCGCGAATTAATGTCTGCTAAGCTGGAAGAGTTGAACGCCGAAGTCGCCGAACGCGAAAAAAACGGTAAACTCTGAGCGGCCAAAACCCGTACGCAGGCCGCAGAATCTGTAGGGTGCGCCTTCAGGCGCACCAGGCCAAAAAATGTACAAAACGCGCATGCATGCGCACCGAATAGTAACCAGACACACAGCAGCCCATCCCGGGCGCTTCACACGATTAAAAAAACAACATGGACACGGCGTCTCTACGCCACGCTCAAAAGGTCTGAAGTTTTATGTCTTGCAGCAGACGTCAGTTTATTCAGCTTTCTGCCGGTGTTGCACTGGCTTCCAGTGCTATGCCTTATGCCGCCCGCGCCGCCGCGCCTTTGGGCGATGTGCCTCTGCCGGTACCGCCGCTGATTGAATCGCGTCGCGGCCAGCCGCTGTTTCTCACCCTGCAACGCAGCCACTGGTCCTTCAGCGGTACCGGCAGCAAAGTACCGGTATGGGGCATCAACGGCCTCTATCTTGGCCCGACGGTGCGCGTCTACAGCGGTGACGATGTCAAACTCATCTACAGCAACCGCCTGAACGAACCGGTTTCAATGACCGTCAGCGGCCTTCAGGTGCCGGGCGCACTGATGGGCGGCGCACCGCGCATGATGTCAGCGGGCGTTGACTGGGCGCCGGTGTTGCCGATTCGCCAGGGGGCCTCCACGCTCTGGTATCACGCCAACACGCCTAACCGCATGGCACCGCACGTCTATAACGGACTGGCCGGCATGTGGTTAATCGAGGATGAGATCAGCAAGGCGCTGCCGCTGCCGAAACACTACGGCGTGGATGATTTCCCGCTGATTATTCAGGATAAGCGCCTCGATAACTTCGCCACGCCGGTCTACAACCCGCCTTCTGCAGGCGCTTCCTCGGCGATACGCTGCTGGTCAACGGCGTGCAGAACCCGTTCGTTGAAGTCTCACGCGGCTGGGTGCGTCTACGTCTGCTCAACGCCTCCAACGCGCGCCGCTTCGATCTCAGCTTCTCCGATAACCGGCCATTCACGGTTATCGCCAGCGATCAGGGCTTCCTGCCGGCACCGGTTGCCGTGCAGACGCTGTCACTGGCGCCAGGTGAGCGTCGCGAAGTGCTGGTGGATATGTCACAGGGCGATGAAGTCTCGATCACGGCAGGCACGGCAGCAGGGATTATGGATCGCCTGCGCGGCCTGTTTGAGCCCTCATCGATTCTGACCAACACGCTGGTGCTGACGCTGCGGCCGACCGGGCTGCTGCCGCTGGTCACCGACAACCTGCCGATGCGCCTGCTGGCGGACCAGATTCTGGATGGCGTAGCGGTGCGCACGCGGGAGTTCCGCTTGGGCGATAGCGATCCGGGCATTAACGGTGCGGTGTGGGACATGAGTCGCATCGACACCACGGTACAGCAGGGCACCTTCGAGCGCTGGATTATTCACGCCGATCGCCCGCAAGCGCTGCACATTCAGGGCGTCATGTTCCTGATTAAGAGCGTAAACGGTGCGCAGTCGATGGGTGAGGATCGCGGCTGGAAAGACACGGTGTGGGTAGATGGCACTGTTGAACTACTGGTAAGTTTCCCGCAGAGCTCGTCGGATCACTTCCCGTTCATGTACTACAGCCAGACGCTGGAGCTGGCCGATCGCGGTACGGCAGGGCAGATGGTGGTCAATCCGGTTTCATAAGTAAAGGGTGCGCATTAATGCGCACCCTACGGCCCAACGGCGCTGATACCTGTAGGGTCGCCATTCATGGCGACCGCTGACACGCCGCGTTATCCGTTAAACTCTTCCGGATTTGGGCCCAACCGCTTGCCCTGATCCAGCTTCGCAATCTCGCTCACTTCGGCTTTATCCAGGCGGAAATCGAACACCTGGAAGTTCTCGTGAATTCGCGCTGGCGTAACGGACTTCGGAATCACCACCAGGCCGCTATCCAGATGCCAGCGAATCACAATCTGCGCCGGCGTCTTGCTGTACTTCTTCGCCAGCTGCTTGATCACATCCTGATCAAACACCCCTTCACCGCCTTGCGCCAGCGGGCTCCAGGATTCAGTCTGGATCTGGTGCAGCGCATTCCACGCGTGCAGCGTACGCTGTTGCAGCATCGGGTGCAGCTCAATCTGATTGACCACAGGCGTCACGCCGGTTTCATCAATCAGGCGCTTAAGGTGCACCTCATGGAAGTTACACACGCCGATGCTCTTGGCTAAGCCCTGCTGCTGCAGCTCAATCATCTTCTTCCAGGCATCCACGTAGGTATCTTTCTCCGGGCACGGCCAGTGCATCAGATAGAGATCCACCTGCTCCAGCTGGAGTTTCTTCAGGCTGGTTTCAATCGCCTGCTGCCCGTTCTGCTGGTCATCATTCCACAGTTTGGTGGTGATAAAGATATCGTCGCGCGCCACGTCAGTTTCCTGCAGCGCCTGACCGACCGCTTCCTCATTCTTGTAGATAGCGGCGGTATCGATGGAGCGGTAGCCGACCTTCAGCGCCTCAACAATCGCGTTGCGTGCATCGTCAATGCTCGCCTGCCAGACGCCAAGACCCAGCTGCGGCATCATATTGCCGTCGTGCAATTTAATAATCGGTTGATCTGCCATAGTTGCTCCTTATCTTTCGCAGTGACTTACCGTAGAAACGATGTGCTTAAGTCTAGACAACAAATGTAACCCACGGATCATTGTGGCAACCTCGTCGCCATTTTGCCTGCGTGATTTCTGCCGGAATCTTGCCTGATTCTCCTGGATGATGGAGATTCGCACAGCGATGCGGCACACTGTCTGCTTTGCCGCCGGGGAGAAAACCATGCCGCACGATGCCCTCTGTCGCCAGCTGGCGCAGCGCGTGATTGCGCTGATGAGCAGCACACATAAGCCGCTATGCGCGGTGGAGAATGTCAGGCTGATTTATGCCTGTGAAACGCTGCCGCGCACGCCGATGATGTATCAGCCCGGCATCGTGATCCTGTTTCAGGGGCGTAAAACCGGCTACCTCGGCAGTACGGTATTCCATTACGACGCTACCAAATATCTGATGCTGACCGTGCCGCTGCCGGTGGAGTGTGAAACCGATGCGACGCCGGAGGCACCGCTGGCAGGGATGTGCGTCAACGTGGATACCGCCAGCCTGCAGGATCTGCTGATGAGCATTGGCGATGACGATCAGTTCCAGCCGCAGCCGCAGACTTCCGGTATTCATTCGGCCTTTCTCAGCGAAGAGATGCTGTGCGCCGCTGAGCGCCTGCTGGATGTGATGGATTCGCCGCGGGATGCGCGCGTGCTGGGGCCACAGCTAGTGCGGGAGATTATTTACTATGTGCTGACCGGCCCGATTGGCGGCGCGCTGCTGTCGCTGGTGAATCGCCAGACGCAGTTCAGCCAGATTGCCCGCGCACTGCGCCGCATTGAGAATCACTTTGCAGAGAGTTTGAGCGTGGAGATGCTGGCCGCGGAAGTGAACATGAGCGTGTCGGCGTTTCATCACAACTTCAAAGCGGTGACGCAGACATCGCCGTTGCAGTATCTCAAGCGTTATCGTCTGCATCAGGCCCGGCTGATGATGCTGCAGGATGGCATGAAGGCCAGCACCGCCGCCGTACGAGTAGGCTATGAGAGCCCGTCGCAGTTTTCACGTGAATTTAAGCGCTATTTTGGCGTGACGCCGGGCGAAGAGGTCAACCGCGCCCGCCAGGCGGTGCCGCTGTTGCCGTTCGATGCCGCGTAAAAGATTGCGTCTGACGATCCGTCCGTGCTACGTATTTGGTAGTGGCGACCCGTCAGGGCCGCCAGGTATGCAGCGCCATCACGCCTTCTGGCGGCGCTTCTTCCAGATCACCACAATGCTCCCCGCCAGACCGGCAAACAGCAGCACGATCGGCAGCACCATCAGAATCGCCATCATCTGATCTTCATGCCGCTTAATAAACGGCACCTGGCTAATGCCGTATCCCATCGTCACCACAATCCCGACCCACAGCACGCCGCTCAGCCAGTTAAACAGCTGAAAACGGCCGTTCTGCAGACCGGAGATCCCCGCCATGGTCGGCAGCAGGGTGCGCACGAAGGCGAGAAAACGCCCAACCAGCAGCGCCATCAGACCGTGGCGGTTAAACAGGTGCCACGCGCGCTGGTGATACTGGGCGGGCAGGTGCATCAGCCAGCTCTTCACCAGTTTGGTATTGCCGAGCCAGCGCCCCTGCAGATAACTCAGCCAGCAGCCAAGGCTGGCGGCGGTGGTCAGGATCACCATCGTCGGCACGAAATCCATCACGCCTTTCGCGACCATCGCCCCCGCTAACAGCAGCAGGCTATCGCCCGGCAGAAATGAGGCGGGCAGCAAACCGTTTTCCAGGAACAGCGTCAGAAACATCACGCCGTAGACAATCCACACGACTTCCGGATTGGCCAGCGCGGCAAAATCCTGATGCCACAGCGCCTGGACAATCTCATGTAAAACACCCATCAGCTATCCCATCGAGTCACAAGGCTTCTATGTTAACCCTCT
The DNA here is from genome assembly GCF_002095485.1 of Pantoea wallisii. GTDB lineage: Bacteria > Pseudomonadota > Gammaproteobacteria > Enterobacterales > Enterobacteriaceae > Pantoea > Pantoea wallisii. The sequence goes on from NZ_MLFS01000007.1 coordinate 61,752, forward strand.
GGCGCGGCGTATTCGTTGATCTGCGATCGCCCGCGCCAGATGGTTTATGTTTTGTTTATTATTTTACGCTTTCAGGCGCGCAAAGCCCGCTTTCAGGTCATCCAGCAGGTCATCGACATGCTCCAGACCAATGTGTAAGCGCACCAGCGTGCCGTCAAAATCGACGCCGCCGGCCGGACGAATCGCCGCCAGCTCCTCCGGCTGGTTTGCCAGAATCAGCGACTCATAGCCGCCCCACGAGTACGCCATACTGAAATGGTGGAAGTGATCGAGATAATTTGCCAGCTGCTCGCGGCTAAGTTTTTCGTGCAGGATAAACGAGAACAGCCCGCTGCTGCCGCTGAAATCGCGCTGCCAGAAGCTGTGCCCTTTGCACTGCGCCAGGGCCGGATGGTTAACGCGCGCCACTTCCGGCTGCGCGGCCAGCCACTCTGCCACCTGCAGGCCGCTCTCTTCGTGCTGGCGTAAACGCGTGCTCAGCGTACGCAGGCCGCGGCTTGCCATATAGGCGGTATCGGCATCCACCATCTGGCCCATCAGGTAGGAGTTTTCACGCAGCTGTGGCCAGCAGCGCTCATTGGCAACGGCTGTACCAATCATCGCATCGCTATGGCCGATGATGTACTTGGTGCCGGCCTGAATAGAGATATCAATGCCGTGCGCCAGCGCGTTAAACAGCACGCCCGCCGCCCAGGTATTATCCAGCATGATGATCGCGTCCGGCGCCTTAGCGCGCACGGCGGCGACGATCGCCGGAATGTCCTGCACTTCCATGGTGATAGAGGCGGGCGATTCAAGAAAGACCACGCGGGTGTTGGGCTGCACCAGCTCGCCAATTTCGCTGCCGATGCAGTGATCGAAATATGTGGTGGTGACATTGAGTTTACTGAGGATTTTGCTGCAGAAGTCCTGCGTCGGTTCGTACACCGCGCCGCTCACCAGGATGTGATCGCCAGCCTCAACGAACGCCAGAATGGCATTAGAGACCGCCGCCGCACCGCACGGGTAGAGCGCACAGCCCGCGCCGCCTTCCAGTTCTGTCATGGCGTCCTGCAGCGAGAAGTGGGTGAGCGTACCGCGACGACCATAAAACAGCTCACCGCGCGCACGTCCGGCGGTGGCGCGTTTTTTATCCGCAACGGTATCAAAAACCAGTGACGATGCGCGCTGAATCACGCTATTAACGGAGCCCTGAGTGTAACGTTTGCTGCGTCCCGCGCTGACCAGCGTAGTATCAATTTTTTTCGTTGCCATCACTGCCTTTCCTGACACGTCTCACAAAGCAACCAACTTACCATGAATCGCGGCGCGGGGTTGAGCCTGTTTGCCGAATATCAGAGTGGCCCCAGGTCGCCATGAATGGCGACCCTACAGGTGCGAGAACGGGTTGGCCCTTCCAGGGTGCGCATTCATGCGCACCAGGCTACTTTGTAAATAGTAATGAGAACCACTATCACTTCGCTCACTTTTTTTGCTATGATCCGCCCTTCAATCGTGAACTGTGCAACAGAAGTTGGAGACGCAGCGTGGTAGCCAGTGACTTGATGCAAACGGACCTCTCCGTTTGGGGCATGTATCAGCATGCCGATATCGTGGTAAAGATTGTGATGATTGGCCTGTTGCTGGCTTCGGTCGTCACCTGGGCAATTTTCTTCGGTAAATTCGCTGAGCTGAGCGGGGCGAAACGTCGCCTGAAGCGCGAACAGCAGGCGCTGGGCGAAGCCCGCTCGTTAAACGATGCGTACCGCGCGGCCGAAAGCTTCAAATCCGGCAGCCATAGCGCTGTCCTGCTTGCCGATGCGCGCAACGAGCTGGAGCTCTCCGCCGGCACTGACGATCTGGCGGGCATTAAAGATCGCACCAGCTTCCGTCTCGATCGCCGCGTCGCCGCCTTCAGCCGTCACGCCGGTCGCGGTAACGGTTTCCTTGCCACCATCGGTTCCGTGGCGCCGTTTGTCGGCCTGTTCGGCACGGTATGGGGCATCATGAACAGCTTTATCGGCATCGCCAAAACCCAGACCACCAACCTTGCCGTTGTTGCACCGGGCATCGCCGAAGCGCTGCTGGCTACGGCTATCGGCCTGGTGGCGGCGATCCCTGCCGTGGTGATCTACAACGTCTTCGCCCGCATGATCGCCAGCTACAAAGCCTCGCTGGGTGATGTGGCCGCGCAGGTGATGCTGCTGCAGAGCCGCGATCTGGATCTCGGCAACGTTGATACCGCTAAAGAAGCCAACCGTCCGGCGGCGGCACAGAAACTGCGCGTAGGGTAAGTATTATGGCGATGCGTTTAAACGATGACTCGGTAGGCGATGGCGAAATGCATGAGATCAACGTGACGCCGTTTATCGACGTCATGCTGGTTCTGCTGATCATCTTTATGGTCGCCGCGCCGTTAGCCACGGTGGATGTCCGCGTTAATCTGCCCGCCTCGACCAGCGCGCCACAGCCGCGTCCGGAGAAGCCGGTTTATCTGTCGATCAAAGCGGATAAGCAGATCTACATCGGCAACGATGCGGTAACCAAAGAGACGCTGGTCAATGCGCTGACCGCGCAAACCGAAGGCAACAAAGAGACCACCATCTTCTTCCAGGCCGACAAATCCGTTGATTACGAAACGCTGATGTCTGTAATGGATCAGCTGCGTGAAGCCGGTTACCTGAAGATTGGTTTGATGGGCATGGAGACGGTGAAGAAATAGTTTCGCCGGCGTAAACCCAGCCACTTTATCCGCAAGGTCGTCATTTATGACGACCTTTTTTATTGCGGCGGCCAGAGCAGGCCGCCATCTTACGATGCGGTGCCGAACCGCAGTTAGACCAGATTCACCGTTACACCGTCCTGCACCAGTAGCTCCGCGTCACCGTGGCTGAACACATGATACAGGTTGCCAGCGATGGTTACGGTGCCCGCCAGCTGCGTCCAGCCGCTGACCGCGTCGTCTTCCGGCAGGATGTGGCTGAGTTGCACGCTGTCGCCGACCTGGCCGCTGACGCACAGCTGGATTTTGCCATCGTCAATGAACAGGCCTTTGCTGCCTTCGCTCAGCAGCTGGTGCAGCGAAAGCGCGTCTGGCTGGGCTTCATCCTGTACTTGCTGATCGAATGCGACGTCAGGGCTGACGTCGAGCACAAATTTGCTGCTCCAGTTGCTCTTCATCTCGCCGGTTGAGGCGCGCGCCTGATATTCCCACACGCCAGGCTGATGCAAATACGGAGAGGTGAAGCTCCACTTGCCGTCGGCATCGACCAGCACACTGCCGGCGTGGCGCAGGCCTTCGCCCTGCACGCCAAACTTGATCTCAATCACCTGGCCCGGTGTGCCGCTGCCGTGCAGCGTGGGCGTGGTGTCATCGGTTGAACCCTGCTGATAAACCGGCCCCTGCAGCGGGCCCGCGTTGTCCCAGGCGTAGTCGATGGTCGGTTCCAGCGGCGCGCCAGGGATCACCAGCAGCTCGAACTTATCGCTCCACGCACTGGCCTTGCCATCCGCAACGCCGCGTGAGCGGAAACCCCATTCGCCAAAATAGGTCAGTTCAAAGCCGGCGAACTGCCAGTTGCCCTGGGCATCGACCACCACGCTGCCCGCGCTGTGCCAGCCGCTGTTACTCAGGTTGTACTCAATCTCAACGATGCTGCCCGGCGCACCGCGACCCTCCAGCACCGGCGTTTTATCGTCGGTGGTGCCGCGATGGTACACCTGGCCGGTATGGGCACCGGTATTGTCACGCGCAAAGTCGATAGCCGGACGCAGATTTTCCAGCGCCGACAGGTTAAGGCTGAAATCCGGGCGGTAGTCGTCTTTGCTGTTCTCGTAGGAGGCATGGAAGGTGTAGATGCCGTCACCGCTGATCATCGCGCGCGACTGAATCATCCAGTCGCCGTTGGCATCGGTTTTAACGCTGCCTTTATAGCCGATGCCGCCGTGATCGTTCTGTGCGAACAGATAAACGATGCTATTCGGCTCCGCGCGGCCCACGATCAGCGGCGAGAAGTCGTCGGTAGTGGAACCGTTGGCGAGCTGGCCCTGCACGGTGCCGACATCGTCAATGGCGTAGCTGATGGTCGGCGGTACCGGTCCGCTCTCCACCACAGTGATGTCGAAGTGTTCAGAAGGTTCGCTGACGCGGCCAAACTCGTCGGTCGCAGTGACGGTTAGCTGATGCCTGCCCGCACTCAGCAGCGGCTCCAGCGACCATTCGCCGCTTTTACTGACTACGGTGCTGCCAATCAGCTTGCTGTGATCGTACAGCCGCACCGTGCTGCCCGGCTGCGCATAGCCCTGCACGTTGGGCGTGGTGTCATCAATGGTGTGGCCGCGTCCGACCGGGCCGGTTTCGCTGCCGACGTCATCAAACAGCGCGGTGATCGCTGGTTTGTCCGGTGCCGAGAGCGCGACGTCTACAGAGAACGGATGCGGTTCGCCGCTATCGCCGATGCGCGCCACCATGTCATGGCTGCCTTCGCTCAGCGAGAACGGCGGCTGAAATGACCAGCTGCCGTCGGCAGCTATTCTCGTACTGTAGCGGTGATCGTTGATAAGGAATGCAATGATTTCATCGGCCTGCGCTGGCAGGCTGCCGCTCAGCACGGGATAAGGTGTTCCCACTCGTAAGGTATTAATGGATGAAAAGGGGTCAAAGCTGAAAGGTGTTAGCACAAGTATTCTCCACCAAAATCAGCAACGGCGTGATTACCGTTGCCAGCCCAGCATAACGGGGGAGAGGATGGCACCATGTACCAGAATCGTCTCGTTTCTAAGACTGATCTTAATAAGTTCTGCTAATTAAAAAGAGATTAAAAACAGCAAGATAATGCTCATGGCATTTCTCGATGAGGCTTTATGTAGCTGAAGTTATGCCACTGGAAAGGTCGATAGCTGTCCCGCAGCGGCAACCGGAAAAGCCCAGTATAATTAACTTTTCTCATAAGCTGATTGGATTAGTCATGTTAATCTTTTGTTACTTTTGGTATTGCGATTGTAAAGTGCAATGGTGATTGCGATCACATCTATTCTTGGCATGGCAGGCTACAACTGCTCAAAAACCTGGAAGGATACTATGAGCACCCATTCATCTTTACAAAAGCCGGCCAGAAGTGGGGCCAAAACCATCTTTAGCGTTACCAGCGGTAACTTCCTTGAGATGTACGATTTCATGGTGTTTGGCTATTACGCCACGGCGATAGCCAAAACCTTTTTCCCCGGTGACGATCCCTTTGCCTCGTTAATGCTCACGCTGATGACCTTCGGCGCGGGCTTCCTGATGCGTCCGCTTGGCGCCATCATTCTGGGCGCCTATATCGATCATCACGGTCGCCGCAAAGGCCTGCTGCTGACGCTCGGCCTGATGGCGCTGGGCACGCTGACCATCGCCCTGGTACCGGGCTATGCCACGCTGGGTGCCGCAGCGCCGATTCTGATTCTGCTTGGCCGTCTGCTGCAGGGCTTCTCCGCCGGCGTGGAGCTGGGTGGCGTCTCGGTTTATCTCGCTGAAGTGGCGCCAAAAGGGCGCAAAGGCTTCTACGTTAGCTGGCAGTCCGGCAGCCAGCAGGTGGCGGTGATCTTCGCAGCACTGCTCGGCCTGGCCCTGAACCATCTGCTGGCGAAGGATGCCGTTACCGAGTGGGGCTGGCGTATTCCGTTTGTGGTCGGCTGCCTGATTGTGCCGTTCCTGTTCTGGATCCGCCGCATGCTGGAGGAGACCGAAGCCTTCAGCCAGCGCAAATCACACCCGTCAATGGGGCAGATTGTACGTTCGGTCGGGCAGAACTGGGCGCTGGTGCTGGCCGGGATGCTGATGGTGGTGACCACCACCGTGATGTTCTACATGATTACCGCGTTTACGCCGACGTTCGGTAAGACGGTGCTGCTGATGAGCGATAAGCAGAGCTTCCTTGTGACGCTGTTTGTCGGCATCTCCAACCTGTTCTGGCTGCCGGTGATGGGCGCGCTGTCGGATCGCATCGGCCGTCGTCCGCTGCTGATCGTCTTTACCATTTTGATGATCCTGACCACCTGGCCGGTGCTGCACGGGCTGGTGGGATCGCCCACCTTTGCGCATCTGGTAGAGGCCGAGCTGTGGCTGTCGTTCCTGTACGCCAGCTATAACGGCGCGATGGTGGTGTATCTGGCGGAGATCATGCCAGCGGAGGTGCGGGCATCAGGTTTTTCGCTGGCGTATAGCCTGGCAACGGCGCTGTTTGGCGGTTTTACCCCGGCCATCTCCAGTTATCTGATTCACGCCACAGGGGATAAAGCGATGCCGGGCGTTTGGCTGTCGTTTGCCGCGGTGTGCGGCCTGGCAGGGACGTTGTTGATCGGCCGGATGGTGAAGCAGTATCAGGCGCAGCACACCGCAGCGCCGGTCGGTGCTCCGCTGTAAATCCAGGTGCGCATGAATGCGCACCCTACAGGTATGTGCCTGTTACATGCCAGGTGCGCACCCTGGAATTGACCGTGCACGACCCGGCCCGCCACCTAAAACGCCACATCCACCACCACGTTATCGGTGTAATTCCCGGCGGCGGGCGTGTTCTGCGTGGTCAGAATGCGCGCCGTATAGGTAAAATTGCGCGTCACGGTATCGGCGTTCAGCGAGGTCGAGGTGCTGCTGCTCCAGCGGTCGGTGCCGGTCGGTCCCCAGCGTGTTGTCGTGGTGGTGCCCTTATAGATATCGTATGCCAGACGGTTGGTGCCGCTCGCCATCTGGCGCGTGGTGCCGCTGTAATAACTGCCGTTGCTCAGCCCCACCGTATAGGTGCTGCCTTTTGAACACACCACATTGATGGTCTGCTGCACGGTGGAAAAACTGCCGACCAGTGGCGCGCTGCCAAAGCTCACGTTGGGCGCGGTGATGGTGGTGCAATCATTGGTAATCACCATATTCACCGTAATCGGCATCGCGGTGCCGGTGCTGCTCTGCACCGTTCCCACGCACAAACCCGCCACGTTCAATCCGGCACAGACGTTATAACTCACCGTCAACGTAATGGTGGTGGTATAGGTTCCGGCGGCGATCACCTGGCCCGGCACGGTGCGGAAATAGAGCGGAATATTAAAATTAAGGCTATTGCCCAGCCCCAGCAGGCGGATGAGTTCCAGCGATAGCTGCCGCCCTGCTGCAGCTCGGTGGCGCAGGCGCTGTCAATACAGAGCTCAATCGGCACGTTATCGGTACCGGCCGCTGTGGCCTTCATGGTGGCGCGCGTGCCGGTCAGATAGCTGGCGGTGGTAAAGGCGTAAGCGATGTAATCCGTGCCCAGCAGGTTAAGCGTGCCGGTGCCGCAGTTCACGTTGGTCGTACTGGAGGTCGGGACCACCGTAGACTGCACATAAAAGGTGGTCTGCGGGCCAAAACTGGCGGCGGGCGCAGAGAGCGAGCATAGCGCATAGCTGCTGCCGGGCAGCAAAATCAGCAGCAATAACAGAATTTTTCTCATGGTGAGATCCCTGACTGTGAAGAGGTTGCGCCGGGCGTTGCCGCGCCAGGCGGCGCCGGTGGCAGCGGGCAGGTGAGCGGTCCATAGGTCTGCAGGGCTTTTGGCTGGCCATTCTCAATCGCCAGCGTGGTTTCGCACTGGCGTCCGTCCGGCGTCACCACGCGTATCGGGTTACTGGCGCCCAGATCCTCCATCCACACGATGCCGTCCCAGCCGACGTATTCAGTGGCCCGATCCGGCCGCAGCACCTGGCTGGAGACCGGTAGCGGCTGGCCGTCGCTGTCGTGCAGCACCACGCTGGCGGCGCGCAGTCGCTCCACCGGGAAATTGAGCAGATAGCCGCTCTTGCGCTTCACCGCAAAGCGCTGCTCCACTTTCGGTGCGGTCATATCGGCGGGCAGATCGAGCGTATCGATATCGTACTTCGCGCCGTAATAGCTGCTGATCGAGGGCACCAGCAGATAACCGTCGTTGTCCGTGCGGCCCATTGACTGGTTCTCATAACGCACCGTCACATCCGGATAGTGGGTTTTCACCACCACAAATGCATCGTTGATGTCGTTCGCAGCAAATACGCGGTCATCCATCAGCACCAGCGCACCGGTGAAGTCGGCCCACTGCGTGGTGTTGTCATCATCCCCGTAAAAACCGGCGGAAGTGTCGATTTTGTTGTTGCGATAGCGCAGGCTGCCCTGGCGATAGTCGCCGCTGTCACCGCCCTGGCGGGCCCATGAAGCGTCATAAGCAAAGCCGCCGTCGGTTGGCATGGCGCGCGACACGTACAGGCGCTGATTGTTGCGGCCCTGCTGGTCGCGTTCAATGCTGACGGAGGCGCTGCTCTGCTCGCCAAACGGGATGATCAGTGAGATCGCGCCGCTCCAGTCGCCCTGTTCCCGATCGCGGCTGGCGGAGATATAGAGGCTGCTGTTGCCCCACAGGTTTTTGCTCCACGAGAGGTTCCACAGCCGGGTGCGATCGCCGGCGCTTCCGGCGATATCCAGATACGCCAGGCCAAGACTGCCGTAGCGATCAAGCGAGACGCTGGCGGTGTACTGGGCGCTGCGGCGCGCCAGCGAGTAGCTGGTATTGGCGCTATCGCCGCGGCTGCTCACCAGCGCGAGGTTAGCGAAATCGGCGCTACGCAGCGTGTGCTGCGTGCCCAGGCTGAACCAGCTGTTGTTGTACTGATAGCCCCAGCTGTACTGCGTGCCGGGCTTGCCCGCCATCTGGCTCTGCGCCAGTGCACCGTTCACTACGCCCAGGCTACCCATCTTCACCAGCCCGCCGGCCCCGCCCATCGCCACGTCGTTGCTGCCTTCGGCGTGTGACTCCAGCGTCAGCCAGTCATTCACGCCGTAACGCCAGGATCCGCTGGCAGCGGCGGCGCCATAATCGAAGTTCTTCACGCCGTAGTTTTCACGAATCGCCCCGGCGGAGAAGGCGTAATCAGAGAGCCCTTGCTTCAGCAGGCTGCTGGAGACGTAGAACGGCAGGGTGGTGGTCACGCGGCGACCTACCGCATCGGTGGTGGTGATCACCGCATCGCCGGCGCCGTTAACGAACGGCACATTGGTCAGCGACCACGGCCCCGGCTGCACATCGGCCTGGGCGCTGCGGTAGCCGTTAATAAACAGATCGACAGAGGAGGGCACCGCCGCCTGGCCATTAAAGGCGGGCAGCGGATAGGTGACCAGATCGGGCCGTACGCTGAAGTCACGCGCAATCTGCACGCCGCCAAGGCGCACGCTGTTGCTCCAGCCCAGCGCATCGGTAATCACATCCCCGGCGCGCCAGCTCAGCGCCGCGTTTTCGTTCTCATTGCTCAGCCAGGTATCGTAACGGATATAGCCCTCCTGCTGGCCGCTGGCGCCCCCCTCCAGCTGCTGCGTATAGACGCCGTTGGTAGAGAACTGCCCGGCCGGGCCAAACAGGCGCAGCTCGTTCCAGCTGGAGAGGCGCGAGCCGGCGTTATCGGTGCGCGTGGCGTAGAAGTCGTAGTTGAGCAGCGCACCGTTGCTGGCGCGGCCGGGATAGCGCGGACACTCTGCGCCTGGCCGATGGTCTGCTCCGGCAGCCAGGCCGGCGGCACCGTCAGCAACAGGCGCTGGCGCCGCTCGTCATACTCCACTTTCACGCCGCTCAGCTGGCTCACCGCAATCTGCTGGCCCTGCAGCTTCTCCGCCGGAATACCGGCGCGCTGCAGATCGCCGCTGCGCAGCCAGAAGTCGCCGTTCTTACGCTCCACCGGCACGATGTTGCCGCGCTCGCCCTGATTCACCACCAGCTCCAGCATATATTGCTGACCGCTGGCGCTGTTCTGCAGCGCAGGCGGGGGCGGCAGCTCGGAGAAGGTCTCCGCGCTGCTGCTAAAGGGGAAGAGTGACAGCGCGCTGGCAATCGCCAGCGCACACGGATGCGGCGTGCGTTTCATCAGCGCGCGGCAGCGCTGCGCCAGTGGCCTTTGTTAACGTCGGCCGCTAGCTCACCGCTCACGTTGCTGGTCAGCGGCCAGCGGTAACGGCTGTTGGCCAGCACGTAGCCAAACAGGCCGTTGCCAAGTGCGCGCCCGCCTACCGTCACATTGCTCAGGCGTGCATGCCCGTTGCCGCGGTTGGTCAGCTCCAGCCAGCGTTTGCCGTCGCTGTTCACGGTTTGCCAGCTCAGATCGGCTTTGGCGCTCGCTTTGGTTAAGCCGTTGCCGTAGACAAACAGCGGCACTGAGTAGCGCATCTGGAAGGTCAGCCCGGCCTGATTATCGCCCGGCGTGCGCGGCGTCGGGATCTCATCCAGCACCACGCGATACGCCATCTCGCGCCCGGCTTCTGGTGGCGTCTGCTTGATTAAACGCACCAGCTGCTTCTGCCCGGGTTCCAGCCGCACCATGGGCGGGCTCGCCACCACCTGCTGTTGGGTTTGATACTGCTCCTGGCCGTTCACCTGCTGCCAGTTAAAGATGCGCACCTGCATGATGGTGGACGCATTGCCCCGGTTCTCCAGCCACAGCTCGCTGGCTTTCTCTTCCGGATCAATCGCCGGATCGATCGGCCAGATCATCAGCGAGTTGGCGGCGTGGACGGCGGGCGTCAGGGCCAGCAGAAACAACAGACACAGGGCGCGCAGGCTCATCATCATTCATCCTTTTTAAGTACCACCGTCACCAGCTCAGCGTGACGGTTAATGTATCGGTATAGGTCCCGGCGCGCGTCGGGCCGGGCAGGGTTAACAGGCCGTAGATCGGCAACACGATGTTATTGGCATTGGTGTAGCTCAGCGCCACGGGCGAGTTCACGGGAATCGCCGTGGTGTGCGCCGCGTTGGTATAGAGGCTATACGCCACGGTATTAGTGTTACTGGTGTGCTTGAGGTTGCGGCTGGAGGCGTAATTAGCACCGCCGTTGATGCTCATGCTCACGGCGGTGCCTGGCGTACAGGCGAGGTTGATGGTGGTGCTCTGCACGTAGCTGGCGCTGACGCTGCTCCTGGAGACGCCAGACTGCGTACCGAAATTAAGCGTGCCGAATACCCCGGTATTGGTACCGGAGACAACACAGCCTGCCACCACTGACGCAGAGACCTGGAAGGATGCCGTTGGCAATCCCCAGGCAGAGACGCTCCCTATCAGCAGGGCGAGGCCGCCTGCGCGGTGCACCCAACATTGCACTGCGGCCACCCTGATTACCTTAAAGCTGGCCTCAGTAGTTCACCGCCACGTTGATGACATCCGTGTAGGTGCCGGCCGGTATCAGCGGGTTAAAGCCGCCGCCCACCACGCGACCATAGATGGCGTAGTTGGTGCCGAGCGTAGGGTCCGTAGTGCCGCTGGCGGCGATGTTGGTATTGTTGGCGATCGCGGTCGTAAAGGCATTGTCGCTGTAGAGGGTGTACGCGATGCTTGGGTGTTATCGGAGCCTAGCACCAGATAGCGCGGCTGGCCGCTTACCGTACCGTAGACCGTGGCCGGCGCCGTGTTGCTGCTGGTCACCTGCACGTTAAAGGTCTGTCCGGTGGTGCAGCGCACGAAGATACCGTTCCCGGCGGCGCCCACTAAGGTGGCGTTTAGCGTGTCAAACGTGGCCGCGCTGCTACCAAAGTTCAGGGTACCGAAGTTAACGCCGGTGGTGGCAGACTGACCGTTCACCAGGCAGCCGGTGGTTAAGGTCAGCGTGGCATTGATGGTTCCCGTTGTGGTGGCAGCAAAAGCAGCAACCGGGGCGAGCGCGGCGCTCAGGCTGGAAGCCAAAAGAAAAAGCTTGAATTTCATAATCATTCCTTACTGATTATAGGGAGTCAGTGCTTTTTCACCTGGTAGTTTATTTATGAAATGAACCCAAAAGTACGAAGGTGCCGCGAACGGCCAACAAACGTAATGCCCCGCCCGTAAAGAGAATCACCGGAGCTGGAGTTAGTGATTTATATCAGTTTTCTTTACTATAGAACACCATTTTGCCGGTTGTGCAGTTGGGCGCGGATTTTTCACTAATCAATTCACACTTTTTGCCGATAACGCAGTAACAACAAGGGCTAACGAGCTGTTAAAAAAACTAAACGGCGAGTGATTTCACCCTCTACCGCGGCCAGCGGTTCAATGCTATGTTCATGCATTAATCAGATAACATTAATTTTCCGGCCGCGAAAGACGATGAAAATAACAGTACGCCGTGCCGCGTCACGCATGGTCATTACGCTTTGATCGCTATTTTTCCCTGTTTATTTGACGATACAGCACCTGCTCCGCAGCGGGTTGAGTTGAGGAGCGCACATGTTGCTGGTTACCTGGGATAGCGTTCTGATTGCCGTTTCGCTTATCGTCGTGTTTATTGCCGCCTTTACCGCCCTGGATACTGCCGGGCGCGTCGCCGTCTCACGTGGGCTGCTGGCAAAACTGTGGCTGGTGGGCGGCGGCACGGCAATGGGCATTGGCGTCTGGGCGATGCACTTTATCGGCATGCTGGCGATGATGATGCCGATGTCCATGCGCTACGACATCCCGCTGACCTCGCTCTCGCTGCTGGTGGCGATTGTCACCAGCATTATGGCCTTTGCACAAGCCGTGCAGGGCAGCCATCTGACCCGCCGCCGGCTGGTGCGCGGCACGCTGATTCTGGGCAGCGGCGTGGTCGCCATGCACTACATCGGCATGAATGCACTACTGATTGAGCCTGCCATCGGCTGGAACAGGTCGCTGGTGGCGCTCTCGGTGTTCATCGCCTATGCGGCGTCCGGCGCGGCATTGTGGCTGGCGTTTCACCTGCGCCAGGGCGAAAACCTGCTGCTGATGCGCGCCTGCGCCGCGCTGGTGATGGGCATTGCCATCGCCGGCATGCACTACACCGGCATGGCGGCGGCGCAGTTCACTATGCCGGGCAGTATGCAGCATCACGGCGTCAGCAGGATGGGCTGGCGGTATGGGTGACCATCATCACGCTCTCTATCCTTGGGCTCACGCTGCTGATCTCGATGCTGGATGCGCAGCTGCGCGCCGCGCGGCTGGCGGCGAAGCTGCGACACGCCAACAGCGAACTGCGCCAGCTGGCGATGCACGATAACCTCACCACCTTGCCGAATCGCGTCATGCTGGAGCAGCAGCTCCAGGCGCAGATCAAACACGCCACGCTGCACAACGAAACCTTCGCGCTGATGTTTATGGATCTTGACGGCTTCAAGGCGGTCAATGACACCTGGGGCCATCACGTGGGCGATCGCCTGCTGATTGCGGTGGCCGAACGGCTGCGCAGCCAGCTGGACCCGGAGATTCTGCTGGCGCGCCTCGGCGGCGATGAGTTTGTTATGCTCTGCCCGCACTACATCACCCAGCAGGCCGAAGCGCTGGCGCAGCGGCTGGTGCACGCCATTGATGCCGCCTTTGAGCTGGACCGCTACTCGCTGCGCGTGTCGCTCAGCATCGGTATTGTGATCTTCCCGGAGCACGGGCGCAGCCAGCAGGAGATGATGTTCAACGCTGACTCCGCCATGTACCACACCAAACACTGCGGACGTAACGGCTTTAGCCTGTTTGAGCCGACGATGAGCGCCGTGGCGCAGCATCAGCTGGCGCTGGCGAACGATCTGTGGAACGCGCTGGAGTTCCACGAGATGCGCCTGTTCTATCAGCCCAAATTCCGCGCCGGCGGCACAGTGCTGATGGGCTTTGAGGCGCTTCTGCGCTGGCAGCATCCGCGTCGTGGCCTGCTGATGCCGGATATGTTCCTGCCGCGCGCCGAAAAGACCGGCCAGATTGTGGCGCTGGGCAACTGGGTAATCAACGAAGCCTGCCGCCAGCTGCGCCAGTGGCACGACGAAGGCCACCTGTCGTTGAGCGTCTCGGTCAACTTGTCCGCCCTGCAGTTTCATCAACGCGATCTCATCGAAACGTTGCGCCAGGCGCTACAGCGCCATCAGCTGCCGGAAGCGTCGCTGATGCTGGAGATCAGCGAGGTTATCGCCATGCGCGATCCGCAGTTCAGCCAGCGGCGCATCGCCGAGCTGCACCAGCTGGGCGTGCGCGTGGCGATCGATAAATTTGGTATCGGCTACGCCAATCTGCTGCACCTTAAACATCTGGAAGCCAGCGAGCTGAAGATCGATCGCGCCTTTATCAACAGCCTGCGCGCCGACAGCGAAGATGCCACGGTGGTGACCGCCATGCTGACGCTGGCGCAGAGCCTTAACCTGCGCATGGTGGCCGAAGGCGTGGAGACGGAAGAGCAGCAGCGGCTGCTGACCGGCCTGGGCTTTGATACCCTGCAGGGCTATCTGCTGGGTAAACCTACGCCGGCTGAGCGCATCGGCGAGTTCACCGCGCCGCCGCTGACCGGGCATTTTCCAGACAGTGCCTTACCGCTGACCAGCGCGTGACCAGCAATTTTAATATTCCTCCGCATCGGAAGCTTTCATCGTTCAGTGACTCACATCGGCAGCGCGTCTGCCGATAATTTCCACTACAAAACCAATAACACTCCGTTAAATCTCACAACACCACAGCTGACGTAACACAGCTTTTATATGGGAAATCACTATGTTAGTGACTTCGTACGATTCGTTTACCGTTATCGTCTCGATTTTGGTAGCGATGCTGGCCTCCTTTACCGCGCTGGATATGGCGGGGCGCGTGGCCTCGTCCACTGGCCGGGTGGCATTGGCCTGGCTGTTCGGTGGCGGCTTTGCCATGGGCGTGGGCATCTGGGCGATGCACTTCATCGGCATGCTCTCAATGAGCCTGGAGATGGTGATGAGCTACGATCCGCTGCTTACCGCCATCTCAATGATTGTCGCGATCTCCGCCTCGATTTTTGCTTTGTGGCTGGTCTGCTCCTCCACCCATTTATCGTGGCGGCGGCTGCTGGGCGGCGCGCTGATATTGGGCTCCGGCGTGGTGGCGATGCACTACACCGGCATGGCGGCGCTGGTGTTTACGCCGGGCATCAGCTGGAACTGGGGCTGGGTGGCGGTCTCGGTGCTGATTGCGCTGGTGGCCTCCTGCGCGGCGCTGTGGCTGGCGTTTCATCTGCGCGAAGGGCAGGGGCGCGTCACGCTGTTGCGCCTGGGCGCCTCGGTGATCATGGGCTGCGCCATCGCCGGCATGCACTACACCGGCATGGTGGCGGCGAACTTTCCGATGCACAGCCACGGCGCACACAGCGGCGTCAACAGCGAGTGGCTGGCGATTCTGGTGACCGTGGTCACGCTGGCGATCCTCGGCATTACGCTGCTGGTCTCCATGCTGGATGCGCGCATGCAGGCGCGCACCACCATTCTGGCGCACTCGCTGGCGGAGGCGAACCGCGAGCTGGCGCAGCTGGCGCTGCACGACAACCTGACGCGACTGCCGAACCGCATCCTGCTGGAGGACCGCCTGGAGCAGGCGATCAACAAATCCAACCGGGAGAAGTCTCAGTTTGCGCTGATGTTTATGGATCTCGACGGCTTCAAAGCGGTCAACGACGCCTTTGGTCACCACGTGGGCGACAACCTGCTGATTGCGGTAACAGAGCGCATGACCGGCATGATGAAAGGGCACTACACGCTGGCGCGCATGGGCGGCGACGAGTTTGTGCTGCTGATTGAGATTGGTGACCCGAACGATGCCGCAGCGGTAGCGGATATGCTGGTGAAGGCGGTGGATCGCCCGTTTAATATCTCCCGCTATGAGCTGATGGTGTCACTGAGTATCGGCATCGCGGTCTATCCTGGCGACGGCAACGATGAGCGCGAACTGATGTTCAACGCCGATGCCGCCATGTACCACACCAAGAACAATGGCCGTAACGGCTACAACTTCTTCCAGCCCTCAATGAACACGCTGGCGCAGTCGCAGCTGCAGCTGAATAACGACCTGTGGCAGGCGCTGGACAATCAGGAGCTGCGCCTGTTCTACCAGCCAAAGTACTGCGCGCCGAGCGGGCCGATTC
Organism: Pantoea wallisii; assembly: GCF_002095485.1. Classification (GTDB taxonomy): domain Bacteria; phylum Pseudomonadota; class Gammaproteobacteria; order Enterobacterales; family Enterobacteriaceae; genus Pantoea; species Pantoea wallisii. The sequence continues at coordinate 77,599 of NZ_MLFS01000007.1, forward strand.
TTGGCTTTGAGGCGCTGCTGCGCTGGCAGCACCCGACGCGCGGCCTGCTGGCCCCGGACATCTTCCTGCCGATTGCCGAGAAGACCGGCATGATCGTCAACATCGGCAATTGGGTGATTGATGAAGCCTGCCGCCAGCTGCACATGTGGCATCTGCAGGGGCATCCGCACTGGTCGGTGGCGGTGAACCTCTCGGCGGTGCAGTTTGAGCAGAGCGGCCTGGTTGAGACGGTACAGGCGGCGCTGGCGAAGCACCAGATTCCCGCCGAGCTGCTGACGCTGGAGGTCACCGAAACCACCGCAATGCGCGATCCGGAAGAGAGCGTACGCATCCTCACCGAGCTGACGCGCATGGGGGTCAAAGCCTCGATCGATGATTTCGGTACCGGCTACTCCAGCCTGCTCTACCTCAAGCGCCTGCCCGCCAGCGAGCTGAAAATCGACCGGGCATTTGTGAATGAGCTACAGGCGCACTCGGAAGATGCCACCATTGTCTCCGCCATCGTCGCGCTGGCGCAGTCGCTGAATCTTAAAGTGGTGGCCGAAGGGGTCGAGACCGCCGACCAGCAGGCCTTCCTCACCGGCCTGGGTTGCAACACCCTGCAGGGCTACCTGCTCGGCAAACCGCTGCCGCCGGAGCGCATCAGCGAACTGCCGAACTTCGTCGACGCAGCCGACGCGCTGGCACAGCTGTAACGGCAACCCTCCCGGCCTGGCAACGGCAAAAAACGTGGTGGCGCAATTCATTGCGCCTTAAACCTGTGCTGGTTTCAAACACCTCTGCACGCTGCCTGGCCGCCCTGCGGGACGGCCACTACCAACGGCAAAAAAAACGTAGCGGCGCAATTTATTGCGCTTCAAACCGGGGCCGGCCTCCAAACTGCCGAACGTCGTCGACGAAGCCGAGGCGATGGCGCAGCTATAGCGGCAACCCTCCTGATCTCCGGAGTGGCGACCCGAAGGCCGTCAAATGCACCGCACCCGCGCAATACATTGCGCAAATCCCCAAACCGCACCCACAAAAAAGCCGCAGCATCTCTGCTGCGGCTCTGTTTCACTGTTCTGTTTTACCCGGTCCGCATTAATGCGGAACCTGGAGTATACGAGGCATCATTGCGGACCCCGATTTATCATACCAGCTCAGTCTTCACCCCTTCCTGCACCAGCAGCTCGGCATCACCGTGGCTGAAGACGTTGTAATGCACACCCGCGATGGTGACGGTGCCGGCCTGCTGCTGCCAGCCGGTGAGGTCATCGCCTTCCGGCAGGATATCCGCCAGCTGTACCACATCGCCCGCATCGCCGTTGACCACCAGCTGGGTTTTGCCGTCGGTGATAAAGATATCCTTACCGCCGTGCTCCAGCAGGTTCTCAACGTTCAGGCGCAGCGTGTTGTCGCCGCTGCCGGTGATGTCAAAAATCTCCACTGAAGAGATCTTATGGCTGACGTTGTTGAGATCCAGCAGCTGGTTCTCACCGGTGATATAGAGCGTATCGATGGCTTTCTCATGACCAAACATCGAGACGGTGTTCAGCTCCTCCACGCCCATCAGCGTCAGCGCATCGTTCTGCAATGGCTGATCGAACAGCTGTGGCGGCTGCTCGTCGTGATAGCGCACGGTGATGTTATCGATATAGGTGCCTTTGGTCTTCTGGATCACAATTGAGGCAACATCTTCACCGTTAGGGGCATCGAAGCGCACGCCGGCGGGATCGGTGCCGGCAGTGACTTTTTTGCTGCCTATTTTAACGCCGGCGGCGTTATAGAAATCGATCACGGAGTCTACGTTGGAGATGTCAAAATAGACGTAGCTGGTTTTTTTCTCAAATTCTATTTGAACGTTTGTACCATTTTCGGCATATAAAGAATCTGAGTTTTTGAGCTCTTTATATTGCGTTAGCTTAACGCTAAGGATCTTTTGATTGTCTGCAGATAATTTCACATCCCCATATCTGATAAATGTTACAGGCGTTTTTACGTTAAGCTCATCAAAGTTATAGATCATATCTGCATTGCGCTCATGCTCACCCTTACTTTCCCAATTAATATTGTCCAGATAGAAGTTTCCAATATTTTTCATTTCAACCAGCCCAATGGGTTCCCCGTAATTCCCGCTGAATATGAATTTTTCTAAATTGTTTTCGAGCAGATTTATTGTGTATTCTCCAATAAGTTTATGATATATGTCATAGACGCTTATACTGACTCGAGAGGTGTTTCCTGATTTACTCAGCATGTCAAAGGAAATTTCACTTGCACCTTTGAAATCAATTGAGAAGACACTATCGGTCGGAATGCTCAACGATCTTTTTCCTATTAGGGAAGATGGCGAATTTGATGATACGCTTTCTAAAAATATATTAGTTCCATTTAAGTTATTGAGTGCTACACCATCTTTGATATAGTAGTTTCTTCCCGTGGAAAACACCCCTACTGGGAGAGATGGTAGTATATTTTCAAAATCAACTTTATATACGGGAGGTTGAGTGGGAGCATCCCATTCAATACTGGTTAGACCGAAGCTATTATTATCTCCAGTAGTTAGTGTAATGTACTCAGCGGAGTACCTCTTATCAATAAAATATTCATAGTTGACGCGAGTAATCGCAGAGCTTGGTATTTCCTTTCCTAAACTATCATAAGCTTTGAAAGTATATGCGATAGTTTGTCCTGGACTTACTAGCTGAAATGAGAATTTAATATAGTTCGCACCATTCAACTCGAGCTTTACGGTCTCATTGTTTGAGACATTGAAGTACGGTTTTAAAAATGGTTGAGCTGTCAGGAATGGCGAAAAAACTAGCGCTTTATTTTTATTTGATATCTTCAATCCACTATTGAATTCAAGTGTTGTTAATTCTCTTATAACCGTATATTCAATGACTTCAGAGAAATTGCAGAAATTACTCGACCGTCCCTCACCATCAGCTACAATATCCAGCTTATACTCCGGGCCACCTTTCCCGCTCTCATTTACCGGCCTGAAAGTCCAACGTCCCATATCCAGTGCCGGTGGCGTAAACGTCCAGTTACCGGTGCTGTCGGCTTTTGCCGTACCAATGCGCGGCTGGCTTTCGCCCTCCTGGCGGTACTCGATCATGATAGTGCTGTTGGCTTCCGCCTTGCCGCACAGGGTGGGCGTGGTGTCGTCGGTCTGGCCGTTGTCGATGCGGCCCTGGCGCGGTCCCACGTCATCCCAGGCGCTGTCGATGCGCGGCGCGTAGCTGCCCGGCGCCACCAGGCTCAGGTTAAACAGGTTGCCGGTGCCGGTGTAGAACGGCGTGGTGCCGGCGGTGAACTGGTAGTTGCCATCCGCCAGTTCAGGCGCTTCATACTGCCACTGACCATCTGTGCCCGCCTGCACGCTGCCCAGCACTTCCCACTGGCCGTAGCCGTTACGGTAGTGCAGGTAAACAATGGCGTTCGGCGTTGAGCGGCCGTGCAGGGTTGGCGTGTGGTCGTCGGTGACCGCGCCGCTGCCCAGCATGCCGGTGAAGTGGCCGGCATCGTCCCACGCGTGAGTGATTTCGGCCTGGTCATCAATACTGTCGCGAATATCCAGCCCGAAGGTGTCGCTCCAGTTGCCTGCTGAGCCGGCGCGGAACTCCCAGTTGCCCTGGCCCAGCGCCGGGTTCGGCGTCCAGCTCCATTCAGTGCCGATCATCGTGGCCGTGCCGCCGCTGACCCACTCGCCGCCCGCGTTGCGGTACTGCACTTCTACCACGCTGCCGCGCGGAGCAGAGCCGCGCAGCTCCGGCGTGTGGTCATCGGTGAATGCGCCATTGCTCAGGTTACCGGTTACGCTGCCGGCGTCATCCACTGCGTAATCGATGCTCACGCTGTCCGGGCCCGGCTGGCTGCCGTGGTGCTCAATCGTCAGATCAAAGCTATCCGACACCACGCTGGTGTGACCAACCCTGTCGGTGCTGGTAACGGTGAAGCTGTGTGTGCCGTTATCCAGCGCGGTTTCCGGGGTGATCTCCCAGCTGCCGTTGGCATTCGCGACTACGCTGCCAATCAGCTTGTCGCCGTCGTACAGCTTCACTACCGAACCGGCTTCTGCGCTGCCGCTGAAGGTTGGCGTGTTGTCATCGGTTTTGGCGTTCGGTGAAAGCCAGCCCTGCTCGCTACCTTCGTTATCCACCACGCGGGTAATCTCCGGCTTGTTTGGTGCGGTGGTGTCTACGTGCATCAGCAGCAGGGTGGGCGAGCCCATGTTACCGGCGCGGTCGATAATACGGACGCTGATTACGTGCTCGCCTTCACTCAGCGCTTCCGGCGGTGTCCACTCCCACTTACCGTCCACCACGGTGACGCTGTAAGTTTTGTTATCCACCACGATCTCGACGGTGGCGCCGTTCTCGCCCGGCGCGTTGCCAGTGAAGGTGCGTTGCGGATTGGTAGTCCAGAACTCTTTGGCGTTGGTCAAAATATTCATCAGATATTCCATCATTCAGTGTTGTGTAAAGTGTTCAAAATCATCAGCAGCGTCCGGCGTGACAGCAGGGCGGTGATGTATCGGCAGGGGATGTTAGAGGAAGCGCTAAAGGGCGCAGTACAAGACATGTCTGTAAGGAGGAAAATTCTGAAATTACCGGTCAATACTGCGGTCAGGTGGCTGGCTGCACAGTATGTCAGCATGACGGTATCAGCATTTTTGCCTGTCACGAAAGGTATGTACTGCGATTCAGGAGTCGTTGTTTTTTACAGCAGATTAACCTGCACGGCGGCGCTCTACAGAGCTGCCCGTATTATGAATTGCACCCGCCCCAAACAGCGGAGCCCCGTTCCGGGCGGCCCTGGCGGGTCGCCCCTCCCAAAATCTCCGCGCCGATTCCATCAACCGCACCCGCCCCGCACCGCCCCGTCAGAATTGCCCCTCGCGGATCACCGCACCTACCCGGCTACGATACCTGCCCGACAATCTGCAGATTCGCGTCGTCTGGCACTTCGTTATACGAAAGCACATTCAGCCCCTTCGCAAACAGCCGCGCGTAGCGCGCAATCAGCGGACGCAGCTGTGGCGTCACCAGCAGCACCTGCGTCAGGTTCTGCGCTTTCAGCTGCTCCATCATCACCGGCAGCGTGCTCTGCAGCTGGGTCAGGATGTTCGGATCAACCGGGAAGCTGTCGAGCGCCACTTTGCCGCCCTGCTGCGCCTGGTTGAGCGCCGCCAGCAGCAGGTTCTCCAGGTTGCTCTCCAGCGTGTAAGCCGAAAGCGGTTTGCTGTCCGGCGCAATTGCGGCCACCATCGCCCGGCGCAGCGCGTAGCGCACATCGGAGGTCAGCAGAATCGGATCTTTGGTCACCGCCACGCTCTCCAGCAGCGTGGTGGCGATGGTGGTGATGTCCTTGAGCGACACCTGATCGTTCAGCAGCAGGCGGTACACCTTGAGTTGCAGGCTGTAGTTCACCGCCGCGTTCACATCCTCAGAGAGCTTCGGCGCCACGCCCGCCAGGCGCTGGTGCAGCTGGGTGATGTCGTCGTAGTTGAACAGCTCCGGCAGGTTCTCGCGCACTACTTTATTCACGTGCGTGGCGATCACGCTGGCGCAATCCACCACCTGATAGCCGAGGTTGAGCGCTTTGGCTTTCTGCTCCGGCAGGATCCACGTCACCGCCATGCCGTAAGCGGGATCGGTATCCAGCAGGCCGTCGATCTCGCCATACTGATCCGGCGTCGGGATCGCCATCAGGCGATCGGCATGCACTTCGCCCACCGCGGTGCGCACGCCGTTGATCTTGATGGCGTACTGCGCCGGCTTAAGGTGGAAATCCTCGCGCAGGGCGATCTCCGGCAGCAGCACGCCGCTGGTCTCGGAGACCACCTGGCGCACGCCGCGCATGCGCTGGGTCAGCGGCGCGCCTTTGCCTTTATCCACCAGCGTCACCAGCTTGTAGCCCAGGTTGAGGCCAATCGGCTCCACCATCGGGATGTTGTCCCAGCTGATGGCGGGCTGATCTTCCGGCTGCGCCAGCGCCTGGTTGATCGCTTCCATGTCTACATGGCTCTGCGTCGGCTTCTGCACCGCCCGGCTCTGGCGCCATGCGGCGAACAGCAGCAGGGCGGTGAAGGCGAGGAATACCAGGTGCGGCATGCCCGGCACAATCGCCAGCACAAACATCACGCCGGCGGCGGTGAACAGCGTGGCCGGTTTCGCCAGCAGCTGTGATTTCACCTCTTCGCCGATATCCGCGCCATCGCTGATGCGCGTCACGATAATCGCTGCCGCCGTCGAGAGCAGCAGCGACGGGATCTGCGCCACCAGGCCGTCACCGATGGTCAGCAGCACATACTGCTCGAACGCCTGGCCGGCCGGTAAGCCGTGTTTGAACACGCCGATCAGGATCCCGCCGAGCACGTTGATCAGCAGGATCATGATCCCGGCAATCGCATCGCCGCGCACGAACTTGGAGGCGCCATCCATCGCACCGTAGAAGTCAGCCTCGTTACCGACATCCTGGCGGCGCACGCGCGCCTGCTCCTGATTGATCAGTCCGGCGTTGAGATCGGCATCGATCGCCATCTGCTTGCCCGGTAGCGCATCAAGGGTGAAGCGCGCCGAGACCTCAGAGATACGCTCGGCCCCTTTGGTGACGACCACGAAGTTGATCATTAAGCGGGCCGCGCGTAAGGCCCATCACAGTGCCCACGGCGGCGCGTGGAAAGTGGCCTTTGCCGATTTTACCCTGGCGATGATGGCGCTGTTTATGGTGCTGTGGATTATGGGATCGGTCAGCGAGGATGAGCGGAAAGAGATCGTCGCGCAGCTTAACGGCACCTCCGTGTTTAACGGTTCGGGTTTTAATCCTTTTGATGTGGAAACCGGCCGGGGTAACGCGCTTATCGGCGAAACGCTGGCGATAGCGCCGCCCACCCAGGGGGCGACGGTCAGCGAATCCACCGTGGAGAGCCACGATAATAGCCTGAGCGCCGGTACCGATAAGCAGGAAGATCTGGATAGCGTACTGTCGCGTTCAGATGCCGAACTGGCGCAGCTGCGCCAGCTTATCCAGAGCATTATTAACAACCACAATGCGCAAAATCATCTGTCGCTGGAGACGCTGCCGCAGGGGCTGCGCATCCTGATCCAGGATGATCGGGATCGCATGATGTTTCCGCGCGGCAGTGCAGTGCTGACGCCGTTTTTCCAGCGCCTGCTAACCGAGCTCGGGCCGGTGTTTAATCGCATCGATAACAAAATCATGATCAGCGGCCACACCGATGCCGCGCCTTATAGCGGCAGTGCCGCTTATAACAACTGGAATCTCTCCGGTGACCGTGCGCTGGCCGCGCGGCGTGCGCTGGAGCGCGGTGGGCTGGAGAGTGCCCGCGTGTTGCAGGTCAATGCAATGGCCTCACGTATGCCGCTGGATAAAGCGGACCCGCTGAGCGCACGCAATCGCCGTATCGAAATCATGGTGTTAACCGATGCGGCGGCCGAAACCCTGTTCCAGTTTTATGGTCGCGAAGGGGAGAACGTTGTGAAACCCATTGCGGATCGCCTCCGATAACCTGTCAGTGCCTTTGAATCGCGTTTTTGATTCGACCGGTGGCGAAATCCACCGGCTTTTTTTTGCCTGATATTCTGCGCCGGATTTTTGGCGGCCCTGGCCGCCGCTGCGCGCCCCTCCCATAGCGCCACCAGCCGCTGCGGTTTAACGCTTTGGCACCTGTGAAAACGCAATGGCACGTAATGTTAAATATGTTAATAACTAATTTGGCTTTAGTAAGCTAAATCACTCTTTTATGTGAATTTTGTTGGCATGCGCACATTGCAATGGCGCCCGGCTTTGCCACAATTAGACAACGTGGCTTTCCGGAGAAAGAGTATGACTGCCCAACATTCCAGCCTGCTGTTACTGATGTCTTTCGCCGCTGGCACCTTTTCTGCAGGTGCATCCAGTAACCCGCAGCATCTGATGCTGTCGCTGCCCTCAGGCGGCGTGCCCAACAATCCGCTGCCGCTGATCATCTGGCCGCAGGTGGTGCCAGACGAAGAGGAGGACAGTGCGGCCTGGTTTGAAAGAACCTTTACCGCCAGCGGCTGGCCTGCAGCCTGGCGCGCGCCGATCTTTCCCTGGACACATTACCACCCGAACACCCATGAAGTGCTGGGCGTTGGCGCTGGCTGGGCGGAAGTGCTGTTTGGCGGCGACAGTGGCCGAATGGTAACGCTGCGCGAGGGCGATGCCGTGCTGATTCCCGCCGGCGTCGGTCACAAGCAGGTGTTTGCCTCCGAGGAGTTCTTCACCGTCGGCGCCTATCCGCACGGCATGGAGCCGGAGACAGTACGCGACGAGCCTTCCCGGCTGCGGATGTCAAAACAGCAGATCCAGCAGGTTCCACTGCCGGATCGCGATCCCTTTACTGGCGGTACAGGCGCCATGACGGATATCTGGCTGCCGGTGGCGCAGCAGTTATTGCATCAGGGATAGAAGAGGGTCGCGGCGCTGTCCGGCCGCGACCGGGTTTGTGTTATACCAGCCCATTCTCCTTCGCCGCCGTATTAATTCCGCTAATTCCTTTCAGGCCCAACTTTCGCAGAATTTTAATTTTATAGGTGCTCACCGTTTTACTGCTCAACTGCAATTGTGAGGCAATCTCTTTATTACTCATTCCTGAGGCCAATTTGACTAATACCATCAGTTCACGTCGCGTCAGGCTCATCAATTTTTCGCTGCCGATCAAATCATGCGCATCCGCAGGCGTATGGGTAACCGGATAAAAACGTTTACCGCGTTCAACCTCTTTAATTGCCACCAGCAGCGTATCCAGATTGCCACGTTTGCACACATACCCTTCAACGCCTAACTGCAGGCAACAGCGTTGATAAAAAAGACTTTCCGAGGCGGTAAATACAATAATCTTTTGCTGCGGCAGGATGCGTTTAATATCGGCTATCAGCGGAATGCCGGCCCGGCCCGGCATTGTCAGGTCCAGCAGCAGCACATCCGGCTGAGTATGATTCAACTCACTCAGCAGAAAATCGCCCTTGTTCGCCGTACCCACTATCGAATAGTGGTAAGCGCTAAGGAATGCCTGAATACCTGCGCAGATTAATGGATGGTCATCAACAATAAATACCGAATGAATCATATGCGTAGTCCGAAAATAAACGAAAAAAATGCAGGAAATAAACTCCAGGAAAATTTTCATAAGCGGAGGTGTGACCAGATTAATTCATGGGTATTACTGAGAAGATTTAAGTCCTGTCTGGAAATGGCTGATTTAATGTGTATTTGATGCTTTTATGCGCCAGAACATGGCGCTGGGTATTTTTTTCCGATTCATCTTTGCGCTGGTCATAAATCTGAAAACATGCCGAATTAACGTCGAGGCAGAAAATCACTGCGCATAAAAGGTGAATAATGTTTTCTGTCGATCAGCTTCTCACGACCTATTGGCCTGGACATCAACCGGCGAGCTGGCAAAAAAGTCTGCTCAGGTGGGCGGTGCGTGAACAGGAGTTTCAGTCATTTGCTGCCCGTTACCCGCATCTGAAAGGGGTGGATATGGTTGAACAGGTGCTGGAACACCTTGATGTGCGCTGCGAGCTGAGCGAGCGCGATCTGGAGCAGATTCCGACCCACGGCCCGGTCGTCATTATCGCTAACCATCCGCTGGGCGCGCTGGATGGTTTGGCGCTGTTGGCCGCCGTATCACAGGTGCGGCGCGATGTGAAAATCGTCGCCAACCGCATGCTGATGATGCTGGAGCCCATCAACAATTTGATGCTGCCGGTGGATAACATGGGTAACCGAACCAGCCGTGAGCAGCTCGCACGTATGCAGCAGCATCTCAACCACCAGGCGCGCTGATTATCTTCCCGGCGGGCGAAGTATCCCGCCTCTCCAGCCGTGGCGTACGCGACGGCCGCTGGCATCACAGCTTTCTGCGTCTTGCTGCCCGCGCCCGCGCGCCGATTGTGCCGGTGCACGTCGCCGGACGGAACAGCATGGCATTCTATGCGGCAGCCAAACTCGCCGCACCGCTGGCGCTGTTGATGCTGGTGCGTGAGATGTTCCGCCAGCGGGGGACCCGCATCAAGCTACAGATTGGCGAGCAGATCCCCTTCGCCCACTGGCACGATGGCCATACGCCGGGGAAAGCGCTGGCGAAGCGCCTGCGTAAACACCTCTACCGCATCGGCCAGGGACGGCGCGGCCTGTTCCAGACCGAAGCGGCTATCGCCCGGCCGGAAGATCGCGCTGAACTGAAGAGAGCCCTGCTGGAGAGCGAGCGGCTGGGCACGCTGCCGGATGGTAAGCAGATCTATCTGTGGCGACGTAACGGTGCCAGCTGGGTGCCGCTGCTGCGTGAGCTGGGACGCTTAAGAGAGATTGCTTTTCGTGCCGTTGGCGAGGGCAGCGGTCGCCGGCGCGATCTGGATAAATATGACGACGACTACTATCACCTGATCCTGTGGGATGACGATGCGCTGGAGATTGTGGGTGCCTACCGGTTTATTCCCGGCGCAGAGCAGCTGGCACGGCGTGGCCTGGAGGGAATTTACAGCCACAGCCTGTTCCATTATGACGAGCGTATGCTGCCAATTATCCAGCAGGGACTGGAGCTGGGTCGCAGCTTTATCCAGCCGGCTTACTGGGGCAAACGCGGTCTGGACTATTTATGGATGGGCATTGGCGCGTATATCGCGCGCTATCCGCAAACCCGCTACCTGTTTGGTCCGGTTTCGATTTCCGGTGGCATGCCGCTGGCCGCACGCGATCTGCTGGTGACATTTTATCGTCTCTATTTCCCGACGGAGCTGCCGCTGGCAACTTCGCGCCGCCCTTATCCGGCCTCGCTGCCGGAGGTGCTGGCGCAGTTCACCGGCGATAATTATGCTGCCGATTTGTGCCGGCTGAAGCACCTGCTGGCAAATCTCGGTACGGCGATTCCCACCCTGTATAAGCAGTATTCAGAGGTCTGCGAGCCCGGCGGCGTGCAGTTTATCGACTTCGGCAGCGATCCCGATTTCAATAACTGTGTTGATGGGCTGGTGCTGGTTGATCTGTCACGCGTAAAGCCATCGCGTTATGCGCGCTATATCGGCATGCATCTGCAGGCAGAGAGCAAGGATAAAGCGATGGGGGAGGAGCAGGCATAATGAGAGCGGTCACGGCTGCAGGGATCTGGTTGATTAAAATAAATAGTGGTCCGAATTGCTAAGGTCGATTGATAGCAAAAATTCTGCTATATCTGCCTGCTATCAGATTTAAGCAATTTAGGGATGAAGGTTATGCTGGTCAGTGAAGAGGAGTTATTACGTTCTGGCTTCAGTTCTGCCGAATTGCAGGCAGTTAAAAACAACGTCGAAAGTTATGGCGGGACGCTTGAGCAGGCAATCCACGATCTGGCAAGGCGATTTAGCAGAATGATCTGGATAGCGGCGATTTTTCTGGCAATTTTTATTATCCTGGTGCTATTCAGTTCAGGGATTAAAATAATCGCCGGTGGCATATCTCTCGTGCTGGGTATTGGCTTTATGCTACTGGCCCAACCCCCAGTACTTTGCTACAAATCATGGCGATACTGGCGGGCGGTTCAGTCTTAGTGCGGTGAGTTATCGACCGTGAGCAGGTCAAAAACGACTTTTGCTTTGAGCCCATAGCCAGCAATACGCATAGTCAGCCTGGGCTTACTCATGCTATCTACTTTGCGATAATAGTCTCTGGGCATCCATCTGAACAAGCGCCATGCACCGGCTTTTCTTGCCGCGCCCAAAATACCGTAAACGCTGGCAGATAAAGTGGCCGCATTATACAAAGCCAAACCTGTCTCGGGCTTGAATCCTAGAAATTCTGCACCAACCATGGCCGCGTCACCGAAGATCCCTTCAGAATGAGCATCATCCGGAGGTGCAAAATTGTTTATGATTTCCTGAGAAAGGCCATTAACGCCATCGCTTACCAATATAGCGCCAGCTAACATACCGATTGGCGGCATTGAAGTTATCATCGCAAGCCCGGTGAACAGAGCGATGCCCGATATGGCAATATGGACAGCTGAGAGGGTGTAACCAACAATTTTATTATTCTGCCTGACAAACTCTACCTTCGCGTACAGTTGCGCCGTCTTAATCCTTAGCAGCCTGTCTTGCTCAACCAGATTCTCTGACTCTTCGCGAAGATTCTTTATGCAGCCAATGCACTCTTCGTCACTCTTTGCCCGCCTGGCGATCGAGAACTGACCTTCAATTACGTCCCTTATTTCCTGCACAAACTGGAGACGTGTAAGTCCATCCCTGATGTGGAACCCGGCTACACGGTTAGCTGTTTCAATCAGTTTACGGGCTTCAAGATTTATCATCGTTTCTGCCCAAGCCTTATTGCGTCCATGTGAGCGCATCATAGCGAGTAGAGCTTCATCCATTTCATCGTTCCTTTGATTGGCCAATAATTTGATAATACTTAATCAGGTCCATCTGTAAATGGAGAAAACAATCAGGCCGCTGGTTTACATATATTCAGTTCCCTAAGCGTTATGTTGAGCGTCAGAGCATCCCGTGTTCTGTATGACACGTAGCAGCATGGTGGTACCGGAGGGTTCCACATCTCATCCTTAAGTCGAACGACATTGGTATACGACTGAACATTTTCTCGCCACTGCCGATAACCTAACTACCAACTTTAGTCTGCCAGCGATTTACGCTTGTAAGCCGTGCGCTTTTGCGTTTAAGTCTGCCAGGCAATTAAGAATTTTCTGAATCGCTGAACATTACCAGGCCAGAATAGGCGAATAAAAATGAATAATAACTCTGACGTCATGTATCGGCTGCTGGTACAGAGCGTGGTGGATTACGCCATTTATATGCTCAAACCTGACGGAACCGTGGCGAACTGGAATACCGGCGCGCAACGCGCTAAAGGGTATACGCCCGATGAGATTGTCGGGAAAAATTTTGCGCTGTTTTACAGCGAAGAAGATCGAAAAAACGGCGCGCCGCAGCGGGGATTATCCATTGCGACGGCGGTGGGGCGCTTTGAGACCGAAGGCTGGCGCTACCGCAAAGATGGCAGCGCGTTCTGGGCGCATGTGGTGATCGACGCCATCCGCGACGATTACGGTGAGCTGCTCGGCTTTGCCAAAATCACCCGCGACTGTACGCAGCAGCAGGCGTTACAGCGCAAGCAGCGTGAACAGGAGCAGCGTTTCCGTTTATTGGTTGAAGGCGTAACGGACTACGCCATCTATATGCTGGATCTGGACGGCAACGTCGAAAACTGGAATGCCGGCGCGCAGCGCGCCAAAGGGTATGTGGCCGAGGAGATTGTGGGGCAGCACTTCTCCCGTTTTTACAGCGCGCAGGATCGGCTTAATCACATCCCGGAAAAGAACCTCAACACGGCATTCAAAACCGGCCGTTTCGAAGATGAGGGCTGGCGTTACCGTAAAGATGGCAGTGCGTTCTGGGCTCATGTCATTATTGACGCCATCCGTGACGACGCCGGAAAGCTCATCGGCTATGCCAAAATCACCCGCGACTGCACTGAACAGCAGGCGCTGCTGCGTAAACAGCGCGAACATGAAAAAACCTTCCGTCTGCTGGTGGAGGGCGTTACCGATTACGCCATCTACATGCTTGATGTACAGGGGCGCGTCGTCAACTGGAACGCCGGGGCGCAGCGCGCGAAAGGCTACCTGGCGGACGAGATTGTGGGACAGCACTTCTCGGTGTTTTACGGGGCGCAGGATCGGCAGGCGCGCACGCCCGATGCCAACCTGGGCATCGCCCTGAAAACCGGCCGCTTTGAAGATGAGGGCTGGCGTTACCGCAAAGATGGCAGCGCGTTCTGGGCGCATGTGGTGATCGACGCCATTCATGACGAAGCGGGTAAAATGATCGGCTTTGCCAAGATTACCCGGGATGTGACCGAACGCCGCGAGAATGAGCAGCAGCTGCTGCGCGCGCGCGACCTCGCACAGGCGCAGAGCGCCAAAATGTCAGAGCTCTCCGGCTTCCTCGATACCGTGATCAGCAACATCCCCTCCTGTGTGATCGTTGAGGACGCCATCAGCCGCGAAATCCTGATGGTCAACGACAAAGCGCAGCAGCTGTTCGGCGTCAGTAAGTCGTTGCTGCTGCACAAGCGCCCGCATGAGTGTATGTCAGCGGAGCTCAGCGACTACTTTAATAGCCTGGCGGATATCGCCCTGCGCAGTGAAGGTATTCATGCGCGCGAACAGCTGATGCTGACGGCAGGCGGTGAACGCGTGCTGCACACCCGCGCAACCACCATCAGCGGCAAAGACATGCGGCAGAACTATGTGATGCTGATTGTCGAAGACGTCACTGACCAGCGCGAAGCCGACGCGCGCATCCACCATATGGCGCATCACGATAACCTCACCAGCCTGCCGAACCGCATTCTGTTCCGCCAGAAACTGAGTGAAGCGCTGCGCGTCGATAGTCAGCACAACCAGCTGAGCGCCACGCTGTGCCTGGATCTTGATAACTTTAAAAACGTCAACGATGCGCTGGGCCACCAGATTGGCGACGAGCTGTTACGCGTGGTGGCAAAACGCCTGCGCAGCGTGCTGCGCGATCACGATACGCTGGCCAGGATTGGCGGCGATGAGTTTGCCATCGTGTTGCCCAATATCCGGCTGGCCGATGAAGCGGCGGTGGTGGCGCAGCGGCTGATTGAAGCCATCCGGCCGCCGATAAATGTTGAAGGGCACAACCTGTCGGTCGGGCTGAGTGTGGGCATTGCGCTCACTTCACAAACCACCAATACGCCGGAGCACATGCTGCGCTGCGCCGATATGGCGCTGTATGAAGCCAAGCGCAACGGGCGCAATCGCTATGAGCACTTCACGCTGGAGATGGATGACCTGGCGCGCAGCCGTCGCGTTATTGAGAACGATCTGCGCGATGCCATCACCGGCCGCCAGCTGAAGCTCTACTATCAGCCCATCACCAGCGAAAGCGGCATCATCGGCTATGAAGCGCTGATGCGCTGGCACCACCCGATAAAGGGGCTGATCATGCCGAATGACTTCATTCCGATTGCGGAGGAGACCGGGCTGATCCATATGCTGGGCGCCTACGCGCTCTACGAAGCCTGTCGGGAAGCGCAGAGCTGGGGCACCGAACAGTCGGTGTCGGTTAACCTTTCGCCGCTGCAGTTTAAGAACAGCTCGCTGGTATCGGTGGTTGAGGGCGCGCTGCGTGAATCGGGCCTGGCCGCGCATCGGCTGGAGGTGGAGATTACCGAATCGGTGTTGCTTGACGATACGCTGGGCAATATCCGTACCCTGCAGAGCCTGAAAACGCTGGGCGTGCAGATTGCGCTGGATGATTTCGGCACCGGTTACTCCTCGCTCAGCTATCTGCGCTCCTTCCCGTTCGACAAGATCAAAATCGACAAGTCATTTATTAATGACATGGGCGACAGCCGCGAGGCGCTGGCGATCATCCGCGCGATCACCGGCATGAGCCGCAGTCTGGATATCCAGATAACCGCTGAAGGCGTTGAGAACAGTGAGCAGTTTGCGAAGCTGCGGGAAGAGGGTTGTACGCTGTTCCAGGGCTATCTGTTTGGTCGTCCGCAGCCTTCGGAGTTACGCCTGAAAGTGCTGGAGTGAGCGCCAGACGCTGTGCAGACATAAAAAACGCCCGACAGAGTCGGCGTTATGCATTTTGCTGTGCGTAATCTTTTATTATTTTTTTACTGGCCGTGGCCTTCAACATTCATGCGGCCCAGATCTTTATCCACCAGGAACAGACCTTCGCCTTTGTCACCCACCATCGCCAGTTTATCCAGCACGGTTTTGAACAGTTTCTCTTCTTCATGCTGCTCGGCAACATACCACTGCAGGAAGTTGAAGGTAGAGTAATCCTGCGAGGTCAGTGCGTTATGCACCAGCTCATTGATTTTTTTGGTGATCAGCTGCTCGTGCTTCATCGCCTCTTCCAGCACATCGTTCAGCGAATTCCAGCTGACCGCCGGCGCGGCAATGCTGCCCAGCACCGGCAGTGCACCGGCATCGCTAACGTAATCGAACAGACGCTGCATGTGCTCCATCTCTTCGCGTGAATGCATCTTCAGGAAGGAGGCGGCACCTTCAAAACCTTTGTCGCTGCACCAGGCGCTCATCTGCAGATAGAGATTGGCCGAGAAGAACTCCAGGTTCAGCTGGTCATTCAGGCGTGAGGTCATTTCAGCAGTTAACATGGCTGAGTCCTTATTAATTTATCAGGTGAAGTGAGGCGAATTATGCATCAATCTATACTTTTTTGTGAAGGCTTTTCCGCAAAAAAGTTGAATTTATCTTATTGATTATAAATGGAATTGTTTCACTTGTTGAATGCGAAGGATTCTCACTTTTGATTAATTTTCATTCATAGCGGATTGCTTCTCGCTGCGCATCGCGCAATGCTGGCGCTTGCCTTTACTTCTCAGGAGCTTAGCGGTGTCGAACGTTTTAGCGCATTACCACTATTTGCATGAAATCCCGGAGCTGGGCTTTCAGGAGTTTAAAACCTCGGCCTATATTGCTGACCAGCTGGAGCGGGCCGGCATTCGCGTAACGCGGGGCGTGAATAATACCACCGGTATTGTGGCGGAGATCGACAGCGGCGTGCCGGGGCCGGTACTGGCGCTGCGCGCGGACATGGATGCGCTCGGGCATGTGATTAACGGCATCGCCTGCGCGCGCCACACTTGCGGCCATGATGGTCACTCGTCGGTGGTGCTGACGGCGGCACAGGAGCTGCTGCAAGAGGGCGCCATCAAAAAAGGGCGGCTGAAGTTGCTGTTTCAACCGGCGGAAGAGCTGGGGGCCGGCGCGCTGGAGATGATTGCAGGCGGTGCCCTGGACGATGTGGAGATGATTCTCGGTTTCCACGTGCGGCCGCTGGATGAGTGCCGTGTCGGGCAGGCAACGCCTGCGGTGATTTATTCCGCCTGCAGTACGCTGGAAGCCACCATCAAAGGTGTGCCGGCGCATGCTGCGCGGCCGCATCTGGGCGTCAATGCGCTGGATGCCGCAGTACACGCGGTGCAGGCGGTGAACAGTATCCATCTGGCGCCGGGATTGGCCTGGAGCGTAAAAGCCACACGCTTCCTGTGCGATGCGGGCGTAACCAACTCCGTGCCCGATGAGGCGCGCGTGGTATGGGATCTGCGTTCGCAGGAGAACGCGCCGATGGAAGTACTGAAGCAAAAAGTCACGCAGGCGATCCAGCACAGCGTGGCCGCGCTGGGGGCAAGTGCGGAAGTTACCGTGCTGAAAGAGATGCCCGCCGCCGAACTGCACGATGAGGCCACGGCGCTGCTGCGTGCGGCGATCGTGGACGTGCTGGGTGAAGAGGGACTGCTGGATGCCAAAACCACGCCGGGCAGCGAAGATTTCTTCTTCTACCCGGTGCAGCGGCCACAGGTCAAGGCGGGATTCTGGGGATTGGGGACGGATCTGGTGCCGGGCCTGCATCACCCGGAGATGCGCTTTGATCTGACTGCGCTGGAAATTGGCGTAAAGATCTTCAAAGCGGCAGTAGTGCGCGTGCTGGGCCAGGCGTAACGTCGCATCCTTACCCATGCCCCTGCGTGGGTAAGGGCATGGCCGGGCGGCATCGTACGATTTCCCCGTCTGCTGAAATATTGTATGCTATGCCGCCTCAAAGTTAACTGGATAGCGGACCGCCGCCAATGTAGATCGCACACCTTCTGCTGTGAACCGACGCCACTGCGTCGCCATTGGTTCCGTTATCCTCCGGAGACGCTCCGGCACGATTTATCCGCAGCGCGCCGCCCGTGCGTTGCCCTGAAGAAGAATTCACTCATGTCTATTGCTCCCTTTTTAGAAGAAGTGGCGCGCCGCCGTACTTTTGCGATCATCTCGCACCCGGACGCCGGTAAAACCACAATCACCGAAAAAGTCCTGCTGTTCGGACAGGCGATTCAGACCGCCGGCACCGTCAAGGGGCGCGGCTCTAACCAGCATGCGAAATCTGACTGGATGGAGATGGAGAAGCAGCGCGGCATCTCAATCACCACGTCGGTCATGCAGTTCCCGTATCGTGAAAGCCTGGTCAACCTGCTGGATACCCCGGGGCACGAAGACTTCTCGGAAGATACCTACCGCACGCTGACGGCGGTGGACTGCTGCCTGATGGTCATCGACGCCGCCAAAGGCGTTGAGGATCGTACCCGCAAGCTGATGGAAGTAACCCGCCTGCGTGATACGCCCATCATCACCTTCATGAACAAACTTGACCGTGACATCCGCGATCCGATGGAGCTGCTGGATGAAGTGGAGAGCGAGCTGAAAATTGCCTGCGCGCCCATCACCTGGCCGATTGGCTGCGGCAAACTGTTTAAGGGCGTCTATCACCTCTATAACAACGAAACTTACCTGTATCAGAGCGGCAAAGGCCACACGATTCAGGAGGTGCGCGTTGTTAAAGGTCTGGATAATCCGGAGCTGGATGCGGCCATCGGTGAAGAGCTGGCGCAGCAGCTGCGTGATGAGCTGGAGCTGGTGCAGGGCGCCTCGCACGAGTTCGATAAAGAGCTGTTCCTGAGCGGCGAGATCACGCCGGTATTCTTCGGTACCGCGCTGGCAACTTTGGTGTGGATCATATGCTGGATGGCCTGGTCTCCTGGGC
Source organism: Pantoea wallisii (assembly GCF_002095485.1). GTDB lineage: Bacteria > Pseudomonadota > Gammaproteobacteria > Enterobacterales > Enterobacteriaceae > Pantoea > Pantoea wallisii. The sequence continues at coordinate 96,219 of NZ_MLFS01000007.1, forward strand.
GCCGGCGCCAATGCCGCGTCAGTCTGATACCCGTACCGTCGAAGCCAGCGAAGAGAAGTTCAGCGGCTTCGTGTTTAAGATTCAGGCCAACATGGACCCGAAACACCGCGACCGCGTCGCCTTTATGCGCGTGGTGTCCGGTAAATATGAGAAAGGCATGAAGCTGCGCCAGGTGCGCACCGGCAAAGATGTGGTGATCTCCGATGCGCTGACCTTTATGGCGGGCGACCGTTCGCACGTGGAAGAGGCGTATCCGGGCGATATCATTGGCCTGCATAACCACGGCACCATTCAGATTGGCGATACCTTCACCCAGGGTGAAACCATGAAGTTCACCGGTATTCCGAACTTCGCGCCAGAGCTGTTCCGCCGTATTCGCCTGCGCGATCCGCTGAAGCAGAAGCAGCTGTTGAAAGGGCTGGTACAGCTCTCGGAGGAGGGCGCGGTTCAGGTCTTCCGTCCGGTGCACAACAACGATCTGATCGTGGGCGCGGTGGGTGTGCTGCAGTTTGACGTGGTGGTTGCGCGCCTCAAGAGCGAGTACAACGTTGAAGCGATCTATGAAGCGATCAACGTCTCCACGGCGCGCTGGGTTGAGTGCAGCGACGCGAAGAAGTTTGATGACTTCCAGCGTAAGAATGAGGTCAACCTGGCACTCGATGGCGGTGACAACCTCACCTACATTGCCCCGACCATGGTTAACCTGAATATCACGCAGGAGCGCTATCCTGACGTGACCTTCCGTAAAACGCGCGAGCACTGATTTCGCCGCGTCAGTAGGGTCAGCGCTTTTCACTGGCCCTGTTTTCTTTGTTACAGACTCCTCCTAATTGCGCTACGTTTTTCTCTTTTTGGCGATATATCAACCACAAGAGCCAGCAAAACCGCCAAACCCTACTATGATTATCCTGTCGGACGAAGAAACAGCTTAGGGCTGATTACGTCCATCAATGCAGCAACGCGGTTCGTTGCTGGCGCATCTGCGTTTGCGGATGAGTTAACTGATAGAAGGATGATATCGATGAATAAGACTAAGATTGCTAAAACCCTGATTGCTGCCCTGGCCGGTACGGCGTTGCTGAGCGGCGCGGCGTTTGCGGCAGACACCAGCAGCACGGGTTCCAAAATCGATAGTTCTATGCAAAAAGTCGATGGTTTTATGGATGACAGCGGCATCACTGCCAAAGCCAAAGCGGCGCTGGTGGATGATGAAGCCATTAAAAGCACGGATATCTCCGTCAAAACGCAGCAGGGTGTGGTGACGCTGAGCGGTTTTGTCACTTCACAGGATCAGGCTGAAAAGGCTGTTGCTCTGGTGCAGAAAGTTGAAGGGGTTAAATCCGTCAGTGACAAACTACACGTTCGTGACAGCAAACAGGGTTCATTGAAGGGGTATGCGGGTGATACTGCAACCACCAGTGAAATCAAAGCTAAACTTTTAGCGGATGACATTGTGCCATCGCGCAACGTTAAGGTTGAGACCACCGACGGCGTCGTGCAGTTGTCAGGAGAAGTGGCGAACCAGGCGCAGTCCGATCGTGCCGAAAAGATCGCCAAAGCCATTGAAGGCGTGAAAAGCGTGAAGAATGACCTCAAGGTAAAATCTTAACGCGTCCGCCCTGACATCTTTCCGATGCAGGGCGTATTAAAACAGTGATGTGAAGAAATAAGCAGTTCGATTTTCACTATGGTAAAGGAGAGGCTTATGTTTCGTTGGGGTATTATCTTTCTGGTCATCGCTCTGATTGCTGCGGCATTAGGATTTGGCGGTCTGGCGGGTACGGCAGCATGGGCAGCTAAAATTGTCTTTATTGTCGGTATTATTCTGTTCCTCGTAAGCCTGTTCACCGGGCGTAAACGACCCTGACCCACTGCGTTAACATGGTTAACCCGCGAGTTACGTAAAGCGGAGGCCAGTCATTTGCGGCATAATGGTACGCCGCGTGACGATGTTTCACTGTCGTCGGTCAGGGAGTGACAATGACTGGTTCTCCGGGATGCTTTTATGGCGGGCTCCCTCAGAGCAATAATACTTACTGAGGGACATCCATTGGGCATACGCATCCCGGTGTCGCTGGACACCTTTGAGCCACTGGCGCTCACCCCCTTTAAATCCAAAAAAATAGCGTTAGTCTGCGAAGGCGGCGGCCAGCGCGGTATCTTTACCGCAGGCGTGCTCGACGAATTTCAGCGCGCAGGTTTCAATCCCTTTCAGCTGATGCTTGGCACTTCCGCCGGTGCACAAAATCTCTCTGCCTTTGTCTGCGCGCAGCCCGGTTATGCGCGTCGCGTTATTACGCGCTACACCACCAGCAAACTCTTTTTTGATCCCCTGCGCTTTGTGCGCGGCGGGCACCTGATCGATCTTGACTGGCTGGTGGATATCACCCGCCAGGAGTTTCCACTGGCGCTGAGCAGCGCGCAAAAGCTGTTTGCGAACGGCAGCGAATTCTACATGTGCGCCTGCCGCAGCGATGATTTCAGTGCGCAGTACTTCAATCCGACCGATCTCACCTGGCATGACATCATTAAAGCCTCCAGCGCGATTCCGGGCTTTTACCGCAGCGGCGTGCTGATGGATGGCGTCAGTTACCTTGATGGCGGGATCAGCGATGCGATTCCGGTGCGCGAAGCGGCGCGCCGTGGGGCGGATACCATCGTGGTGATTCGCACCGTGCCGTCGCAGATGTCCTACACGCCAAAGTGGTTTAAACGCATGGAGCGCTGGCTGGGTGACAGCGCGCTGCAGCCGATGATCAACGTTCTGCATCACCATGAAGAGAGCTACCGCGAGATTCAGCAGTTTATCGATCAGCCGCCGGACGATCTGCGCATCATTGAGATCTATCCGCCGAAGCCGCTGGCAAGTATGGCGCTGGGCAGCCGTCTGGCGTCGCTGAATCAGGATTACCATCTGGGACGGCGCAGCGGGCGTTACTTCCTCGCCACGCTGGGGCAGTGGCTGAGCGATGCGGAACCGCTGATGCGTCCGGTGCGGGTGACGCCGCCGGCGGCAGTGGCTAACGAACCGGACATTCGCCCCGTCAACACGCCGCCGCTGGCGGATAATGACGCCGATCTGGATGCGGGGTCGCTGGCATGAAGTTTATCGATACCCACTGCCACTTCGATTTCCCGCCGTTCGTGGATGACGCGGAGAACAGCATTGCGCGCGCCGCTCAGGCCGGTGTGGAACACATCATTGTGCCGTGCGTTGATGCCAGCCGTTTTGCGCTCGTCAGCCAGCTGGCACAGCAGCATGCGGCCCTCTATGCTGCGCTCGGCCTGCACCCGATCAACATCGCGCAGCATCAGGAGGATCACCTCGATCGGCTGGAGCAGCATCTGCAAACCGCCGATGCGAAACGCGTGGCGATCGGCGAGATCGGCCTCGATCTCTACATGAACGATCCGGACTTTGACAAACAGACGCGGCTGCTGGATGCGCAGCTTAAACTGGCGAAACGCTACGATCTGCCGGTGATCCTGCATTCGCGCCGTACGCACGACCAGCTGGCGATGCATCTGCGCCGTCACGATGTGCCGCGGCGTGGCGTGGTGCACGGCTTCGCCGGCAGCCAGCAGCAGGCGGAGCGGTTTATCCAGCTTGGCTATGCAATTGGCGTCGGTGGCACCATCACCTATGAACGCGCCAGTAAAACGCGCAACACCATCGCCAGCCTGCCGCTGGATGCGCTGCTGCTGGAGACCGATGCGCCGGACATGCCGCTGCACGGCTTTCAGGGCCAGCCCAACCGCCCGGAGCGCGCGCGTAACGTGTTTGAGGTGCTGTGCCAGCTACGCAGCGAACCCCCGGCAGAGATTGCCGATGCGCTGTGGCACAACAGCCTGCGCCTGTTCGCGCTCCCCGCCTGACTCTCCTTCCGGACGCCATATCGTCACGTATTCACTACGCTTAATGCAGTAAGCGATACACATTTACGCTGCTATTTGTGATAATAATCACAACGCCTTTTTCCGTCCTGATGCGGTCTTGCCGGCGTTATTTGTGATTTTTGTCGCTATTTAATGGTATGTAAGCAGCAAATTTTCTTTTTCAGTGTGACAGAAGCCGCAATTTGCTCAGGCAGGAATTGTTAGAATTGTCACATTTCCGGGCAGTCCGCTGCCGGTTCGACTTTTGGAGAGTACCATGACCGATCTCAACGCTGCCGCGCAGCGCGCACTGCAACTGATGGACCTGACCACCCTGAATGACGATGACACCGATGAGAAGGTGATTGCCCTGTGTCATCAGGCCAAATCGCCGGCCGGCAATACCGCAGCCATCTGCATCTATCCACGCTTTATTCCGATCGCGCGTAAAACGCTGCGCGAGCAGGGCACGCCGGAGATCCGTATTGCTACGGTAACCAACTTCCCGCACGGCAATGACGACATTGATATCGCGCTGGCAGAGACCCGCGCGGCTATCGCCTATGGCGCCGATGAAGTGGACGTGGTGTTCCCGTATCGCGCACTGATCGCCGGCGACCGCGACACAGGTTTTGCGCTGGTCAAAGCCTGTAAAGAGGCCTGCGCGGCGGCTAACGTGCTGCTGAAGGTGATCATCGAAACCGGCGAGCTGAAAGAGGAGGCGCTGATTCGTGCGGCTTCCGAGATTGCGATTGATGCCGGTGCCGATTTCATTAAAACCTCCACCGGTAAAGTGCCGGTCAACGCTACGCCGGAAGTGGCGGCGATCATGATGCAGGTGATCCGCGACAAAGGCGTGCAGCAGCAGGTTGGTTTCAAACCGGCGGGCGGCGTACGTACCGCGGAAGATGCGGCGCACTATCTGCAGCTGGCTGACGATATTCTTGGTGCCGGCTGGGCCGATGCGCGCCATTTCCGCTTTGGCGCGTCCAGCCTGCTGGCCAGCCTGCTCAATACGCTGGGCCATGCCACAGCGACCAGTAAAGCGGGTTATTGATTTGCTGGCGGTCGCCATTAATGGCGACCCTACGAGATCCCTATCCTGTTGTAGGGTGCGCATTCATGCGCACCTGGCCAATGTCATTTGATAACTTATTGCTCTTCCGGGGAGACAACCGTGTTTCTGCCACAAGAAATTATTCGCAAAAAACGCGACGGCAAGCCGCTGAGCGATGCGGAAATCCGCTTCTTCATCAACGGCGTGCGCGATAACAGCGTCTCTGAAGGGCAGATCGCCGCGCTGGCGATGACCATCTATTTCCACGACATGAACCTGCAGGAGCGCGTGTCGCTGACCATGGCGATGCGTGACTCCGGCACGGTGCTCAACTGGCAGTCGCTCAACCTCAACGGCCCGATTGTGGATAAACACTCCACCGGCGGCGTGGGCGATGTCACGTCGCTGATGCTCGGCCCGATGGTGGCGGCCTGCGGTGGCTATGTTCCTATGATCTCGGGGCGTGGGCTCGGCCACACGGGCGGCACGCTGGATAAGCTGGAGGCGATTCCCGGCTTCGATATCTTCCCGAGTGACGATCGCTTCCGCCAGATCATCAAAGAGGTCGGCGTGGCGATTATCGGCCAGACCAACTCACTGGCACCGGCGGACAAGCGGTTTTACGCTACGCGCGATATCACCGCGACCGTCGACTCCATTCCGCTGATCACCGCGTCGATTCTGGCGAAAAAGCTGGCGGAGGGGCTGGATGCGCTGGTGATGGACGTGAAAGTGGGATCCGGCGCCTTTATGCCAACCTTTGAGGCCTCCGAACAGCTGGCGCAGGCGATCGTTGGCGTGGCGAACGGTGCAGGTTGCAAAACCACCGCGCTGCTCACCGACATGAATCAGGTGCTGGCCTCTGCCGCCGGTAACGCGCTGGAAGTGCGTGAAGCGGTACAGTTCCTGACCGGCGAGGTGCGTAATCCGCGCCTGCTGGAGGTGACGATGGCGCTGTGCGCTGAGATGCTGATCTCCGGCAAACTGGCGGCGAACGATAGCGAAGCGCGGCAAAAACTGCAGCAGGTGCTGGATAACGGCAAAGCGGCAGAGGTGTTTGCCCGCATGGTGGCTGCACAAAGCGGCCCGACCGATTTTATCGAGCGTATGGACAGCTATCTGCCTGCGCCGACGCTGAGCAAAGCGGTGTATGCCGATGCGCCTGGCGTGGTCAGCGCCATAGATACGCGTGCGCTGGGTATGGCGGTTGTGGCGCTGGGCGGCGGCCGTCAGCGCGCCAGCGACAGCATCGACTACAGCGTTGGTTTAAGCGATATGATTACGCTGGGCGAACAGGTGGATACGCAGCGCCCGCTGGCGATAGTACACGCGTCATCGGAAGCGCAGTGGCAGCAGGCTGCTGCTGCGGTAAAAGCCGCCATTACGTTAAGCGATCGTGCACCGCAGGCCACGCCGGTGGTGTATCGCCGCATCAGCGAATAGTGGCGTAACTGCGTGCCAGGCAGCGGCCGTTCGGGTATACTGATCTGATCGCTTTTTTTTGACTTGTCATCGCGCTGAAGCGCAGGAGACTTGCATGAAACGTGCTTTTATTATGGTTCTCGACTCCTTCGGGATCGGCTCCAGCAAAGACGCCGATAAATTCGGTGATGAAGGATCGGATACGCTTGGTCATATCGCCGAAGCGTGCTTCGAAGGCCGTGCCAACGAAGGGCGCGAAGGGCCGCTGCATCTGCCGAATATGACCGCGCTGGGCCTTGGCAAAGCGGCGGAACTCTCCACTGGCCGCTTCCCGCCGGGGCTTGATCCGGATGCGGAGATCATTGGCGCTTACGCTTATGCCAGCGAGCTCTCCTCCGGGAAAGATACGCCATCCGGCCACTGGGAGATCGCCGGCGTGCCGGTGCTGTTCGACTGGGGCTACTTCAGCGATAAAGAGAGCAGCTTCCCGCAGGAGCTGCTCGATACGCTGGTAGAACGCGCTAATCTGCCGGGCTACCTCGGTAACTGCCACTCCTCCGGGACGGTTATTCTCGACCAGCTCGGTGAAGAGCACATGAAAACCGGCAAGCCGATCTTCTACACCTCGGCGGATTCGGTGTTCCAGATTGCCTGCCATGAAGAGACCTTCGGCCTTGATCGCCTGTATGAACTGTGCGAAATCGCCCGTGAAGAGCTGACCAACGGCGGCTACAACATCGGTCGTGTTATTGCGCGTCCGTTCGTGGGTGACAAAGCGGGTCACTTCCAGCGTACCGGTAACCGTCACGATCTGGCGGTTGAGCCACCTTCGGCCACCATGCTGAAAAAGCTGGTGGACGAGAAGGGCGGCGAAGTGATCTCGGTGGGCAAGATTGCCGATATCTACGCGGAGCAGGGAATTACGCAGAAGGTGAAAGCTACCGGTCTGGATGCGCTGTTTGATGCCACCATTGAGCAGATGAAAAAAGCGCCCGACACCTCGATTGTGTTCACTAACTTCGTTGATTTTGACTCAACCTGGGGCCATCGTCGCGATATCGCCGGTTATGCCGGTGGGCTGGAGCTGTTTGACCGCCGTCTGCCGGAGCTGATGGAACTGGTGAAAGAGGGCGATATTCTGATCCTCACCGCGGACCACGGCTGTGACCCAAGCTGGCGCGGCACCGAACACACGCGTGAGCACATTCCGATTCTGATCTACGGCCCGAATATCAAGCCAGGTTCGCTGGGTTATCGCGATACCTTTGCCGATATCGGCCAGACCATCGCCAAATATTTTGGCCTGTCCAGCATGGACTACGGCAAAAGCTTGCTGTAAAACAGCGACCAATTTTTCATAAGGAATAACAACAATGGCAACTCCTCATATTAATGCCGAAATGGGCGATTTCGCGGACGTGGTGCTGATGCCGGGCGATCCGCTGCGCGCAAAGCACATTGCTGAAACCTTCCTCGAAGACGTCGTGGAAGTGAACAACGTGCGTGGCATGCTGGGCTTTACCGGTACCTACAAGGGGCGCAAAATCTCCGTGATGGGCCACGGTATGGGCATTCCCTCTTGCTCTATCTACACCAAAGAGCTGATCACCGATTTTGGCGTGAAGAAGATCATCCGTGTGGGCTCCTGTGGCGCAGTGCGTGCCGATGTGAAACTGCGTGACGTGGTGATTGGCCTGGGCGCCTGCACCGATTCCAAAGTGAACCGTCTGCGTTTCAAAGATCACGACTTCGCGGCAATCGCCGATTTCGACATGGTGCGTAACGCGGTGGATGCGGCAAAAGCGCTGGGCGTTGACGCACGCGTGGGCAACATCTTCTCTGCGGACCTATTCTATACGCCGGATCCGCAGATGTTCGACGTGATGGAGAAGTACGGCATTCTGGGTGTTGAGATGGAAGCGGCCGGTATTTACGGTGTTGCCGCCGAGTTCGGTGCAAAAGCGCTGACCATCTGTACTGTGTCGGATCACATCCGTACCCACGAACAGACCACCGCAGCGGAACGTCAGACGACGTTCAACGATATGATTAAGATCGCGCTGGAGTCGGTGCTGCTGGGCGATTGATGCTGGCTGTAGTCAGGTGCGCATCCACGCGCACCCTACGACAGCATTTGCAGGTGCGCATGCATGCGCACCTGTACCATATCGGGTGCGCCCGGCCGCCATTTCGGGTGACCTGATAATCCCACCGTAAACATCTGACACACTTTTGCCCAGGCTTGTGCATCTTCCCGCTGGCTATGGTGCGCTCTCCGCTTATCATTAGCGTGATAACGAAGAGACTAAACGCCCCTGATGAATTTCCGAAATTTCGAAGCCGAAGAGAGACTGTTTGCCCGCCGCGCCCTTGTTGCCTTTGTCCTGGTTGTCATCTGCTTCACCATTCTTGGCATCAACCTGTATCACTTGCAGGTCGAACAGCACAGCTACTACCAGACGCGCTCCAACGAAAACGACATCAAAATGATCCCGATCGCGCCCACGCGCGGGCTGATTTACGATCGCAACGGTATCCCGCTGGTGCGCAACGTAACCTGGTACGACATCCTCATTACGCCTTACAAAATCAGCAATATGCAGGAGACGCTTAACGCGCTGGCGCCGATTGTTGACCTGACGCCCGAGGATATCGACACCTTCCGGCATGAGCTCAAACAGAGCAGCCGCTATAAACCTGTGGAGCTGAAAGCCGAGCTGACCGATGAAGAGGTGGCGCGCTTCTCCGTTAACCAGTTCCGCTTTACCGGCGTCACCATTGATACCTATCAGGATCGTGAATACCCCTATGGCGCTGATTTGGCGCACGTGGTCGGTTACGTCTCGAAGATCAACGATAACGACTACAAACGCTTAAACGAAGAGGGCGCAGGTGAGAACTACGCCGCTGACCACAACATCGGCAAGCAGGGCATTGAAGGCTATTATGAATCCCTGCTGCACGGCAAAACCGGCTATCAGGAAGTGGAAGTGGATAACCACGGTCGTATCGTGCGCGTGCTTAAAGAGGTGCCGCCGGTGGCCGGTAAGAACATCTGGCTCACGCTCGATCTGCATCTGCAGCAGTACGTTGAGCGCCAGCTGGCCGGTCAGCGTGCGGCGGTGCTGATTGAGGATCCGCACGACGGCGGCGTGCTGGCGATGGTCTCTGCGCCCAGTTACGATCCCAATCCGTTCGTGAAGGGCATCAGCTATAAAGCCTATAAAACCTTGCTGCAAGATAAGAATCTGCCGCTGATTAACCGCGTGACGCAGGGGCTCTATCCGCCGGCGTCTACGGTGAAACCCTACATGGCGATGTCGGCGCTGCTGACCAAAGTGATTACGCCCGGCACCACCTTCTTCGGCGCACCGAGCTGGACGCTGCCGGGCACCGACCGCAAATACCGCGACTGGAAAAAATCCGGCCACGGCATGCTGGATGTCACCAAAGCGATTGAAGAGTCTGCGGACACCTTCTTCTATCAGGTGGCATTTATGATGGGCATCGATCGCATTCACAAGATGCTCAGCCAGTTTGGCTACGGCAAAGATACCGGTATCGATCTCAACGAGGAGTACGCGGGCCTGCTGCCGAGCCGCGAATGGAAGCAGAAGGTCCATAAACATGCGTGGTATCAGGGAGATACCGTCTCTGTCGGTATCGGGCAGGGCTACTGGATTGCCACCCCGATTCAGATGGTGAAAGCGATGGTGGCGCTGATCAATAACGGCCGCGTGATCAACCCGCATCTGCTGGAAAAGGCGCAGCGCGGCAACTGGCAGCAGCCCTATCAGCCGAAAGATCCGCAGCCGCAAATTGGCGACCCCAAATCGCCTTACTGGTCACTGGTGCGCCACGCGATGTTTGGCATGGCGAATGCGCCAAACGGCACCGGCTACAAGTATTTCCATACGGCACCCTACGGCATTGCCGCCAAGTCCGGGACCTCGCAGGTGTTCAGCCTGAAACAAAACCAGACCTACAACGCGAAGATGATTCCGGTACGCCTGCGTGACCACATCTTCTATACCGCTTTCGCCCCGTTCAACGATCCGCAGGTCGCGGTCGCGCTGATCCTGGAAAACGGCGGCAGTGAGGGCATCACGGCGGCGCCGGTTATGCGCAATATTCTCGATCACATCTTCCTGCCGCCGCCGTCAGAGGCCCCGGTAATGCAGACGGCCAGCGCCGCCGTGGCGCAGTAATCAGCGGAAGAATACCCGGTTACGACCGTGATGTTTGGCGTCATACAGCGCGGCATCGGCGTTGTTATACAGGGTTTCAAAATCGGAACCCGGCTTGCCGTAGCTGACGCCAAGGCTGGCCGTAACCAGCTGGCCGGGCAGCACCGCCAGCGGCGAGGCGTTGAGCGAGGCGTGAATGGCACCCGCGACAATCACCGCATCGGAAAGCCGGTAGTGCGGCAGCAGGACGGTGAACTCCTCACCGCCAATGCGGCCGATGCTGGCGGCGTCCGGACAGTGCGCCTGAATACGCGACACTAACCCGCAGATCACCCTATCGCCCATCGGGTGACCGTACTCATCATTGATCTTCTTGAAGTGATCGATATCCAGAATGATCAGGGCCGCCGGGCCGTGGATCAGCGTGTTGCTGATACGCTGGATAATGGCGCCGCGGTTCCACACGGCGGTAAGCGGATCGTGGCTGGCTTTGTACTCCAGCTCCTGCGCCAGCTGTTGTAACTGCTCATTCACGCGGTTCAGCTCGCGCTCAGCGCGATCGCTGCGGGAGATCATCCGCCAGGTTTCACGCATCAGCCGCTGATAATGGCGGTTAAGCATCAGCAGGGCATCACGATAATCCTCAGCGCTGAGCGTGGTCTGAGCCGCCACATCCTGTGAGCGAGTGAGCACTTCGCTCTCTTCGCGGAACAGCTCATGCAGATCGATCATGACACCATTTCCGCCCGCAGTTTCACCTGTAACGCGGTAAAGTCCAGAGCCAGCTCCTGGCCGAACTCCTCTGAGACATCATCTTCAGCATCAAAAAACCAGTTCAGCACCACGCTCTGACCGCGCTGCGCCAGCTGGTTAAACAGATCGAACAGGGTGAATAACATCTTGGTGCTGGAGCTATTGAAGTAGCGCAGCGCGATGTGCACTTCAATCGCACCGGACTGTGCCGGTTGCCAGCACTCCAGCGCCGTAAGAAGCGGGCGATAAAACGCCGCCGCGTTCTCCGGCCAGGACTCGCCGCGCAGCGTAAACTGCCGGGTTTCAAAATCAAAATTCACTTCCGGGGTGCTCTCGGTGGCGGCAACAGCAAGGTTTTGCATAGCAAGGTTAATCCTGGTGAATGGTGGCTTTGAGCCAGAAGGTGGCGTAACCGCGTGATGCCAGCGGACGCAGCTCATACTCGAGCGGTTCGCTGACGTCACGGGCCAGCGTCAATAAACCAATATTGGCCCCTCTGCTGGTAGCGGGGCTCTCAGTGCGCAGGCCAGCGCGGTACGCCTGCTTAATCTCTTCATTGCTCATTGTGCGCAGGACATCAAGCCAGTGGCGCAGCTGCTCGCAGGCGGCTTCATCCACCTGATTGCTGCTCTCCAGTACGTAGTTATCGCCCTCCATGTGCAGCGTCACGGTGCCGAAGCGGAAATCCTGATCGGCGTGGATCATCGCGCGGCTATCCTGCGAATAGCGCAGGATGTTCTGCACGATCTCGACAAAACTGGAGAAGAGACGGCGGCGTACGCTGACGGGAGCCTGCTGATTTTCCAGGAACGCTTTGATCACTTCACCCATTGCGGTGATGTTGTGCGCGGAGAAAAAGCCGGTGTAGTGTAGCGCCACGTTGTCGGGCAGAAGGCGGCGCGTGCCGGAGCCTGGGTTCATAACATGCTCGTTAATAGCGGAAGCCGAACCAGGTCACGTCATCGCGACGCGGCTGGTTGCCTTGCCAGTGGAGAAATTCCTGCTCGAATGCCGTGGAGAGTGCGGACATCGGCAGCGTTCTGTATTGATTGATCAGCGCCTGAATACGCTTCTTGCCAAACATGATGTGGCGGTCGCCGCCGGGCTGATCGGTTACGCCATCGGTCATCACCAGCAGCATATCGCCGCGCTGCAGCGTGCGCTGCTGCTGCGGCCAGAGGTAATCCTGCGGTGTATCGGTGTAGCCGATGCCAACGCGATCCGCCTTAAGCGACTCTGCCGGGCCCTCTGCGCACTGCACTAACGCGTGCATACGGGCGCTGGCCCAGCTCAGCTGGTGCGTTGCCGTCTCCAGCCGCAGCGCAATGGCATCGCAGCCATCGTTGGAGAGCGACGTCTGCTGCGTGGCATTGAGCTGGCCGAGGGTTTGTTTGATATGGCGGTTAAGCGCCTGCAGCAGGTCGGACGGCGTGCAGCGCTGATTCTGTAATGCATTCTCCAGCGCCGACTGCAGAATCACCGTCATAAACGCACCGGGAATGCCGTGCCCGGTGCAGTCGGCAATCAGCGCCAGCCAACCCTGCTCGTCGCGGTGAAAAGCGTAATAGTCGCCGCCTACGCCGTCGCGCGGTTGCCAGTAGAGGCACCAGTCGCTGAGCTGCTGCCTCATCTGCTGTGTAGAGCGATCGAGCATCGCGTCCTGAATAACGCGCGCGTAATCGATACTTTGCAAAATTTGCTGATGCTGCTGCGCCTGGAGATCTGACACGGTCCGGATCAGGTCGATGCCCAGCCCAATGCCAATGTAACGCCCCTGTTCGGTGACGATAAAACCGTCGGTGACCGATTTATCGCCGCTGGCGACCACCTGCTGCGCCACCTGATCGAGCCCGGTATCAGCATCAATCACCAGCGGCTCTTTATCCATGAAGGCGATGCAGCTTTTGCGATCGTACAGCTCGCGGAAAAAGGGGCGTGCCATCTGTGACAGAAAGATGTGACGGTTGATCATGCCAAACGGCGTACCCTCTTCCACAACCGGCAGGCCGATCAGATCTTTGTGCTCGGTGAACAGTGCCATGACCGCTGTGTTATCCATCGCCGGGCTGACAAACGGCACCGCAATGCACAACGAACGCGCGCGTGCACGGCTCGCCAGGGAGGTAAGCCCTGCACGTAAATCAGGCAGCTGCATAGGGTGGTTTCTGGTATCGATTAAGAATAATCTTAGATTACGGCACGGCTGTGACACTTTTATGTCATGGCGCATTGATGGCCGGGTCGCGGGAAGCGTCTGTTCCGGGATTTTGTCGATGGCTAAAAGCCCGGCACCTTGCCGATTTCGGCGTGGCGACCCACGTGGCCGCCAGCCGCAGCGCAAAGACGTTACTCCTCTTTCAACGTCTCAGTCACGTGGCCGATGGCGCGTACCACGTCATCGGAGCTGCCGCGAATCCCGGCGATTACACCGCCGGCCTCCTGCGCGAGGATCACGCCCTGATCGGCGCGTTTCAGGTTTGATTCAATCCCTTTCAACGCTTTCTCAGCCAGCGAGTGGTTGTGGCGCACTCTGTTTTCGATCTCGGTGGTCGCACGGTTGATATTGGCGGCCAGCGTGCGCACCTCATTCGCTACCACCGCAAAACTGCGGCCATGCTCGCCGGCGCGGGCCGCTTCCACTGCCGCATTCAGCGCCAGCAGATTGGTTTGATCGGCGATGCGGCGAATGCTCTCCACGATCGCACCGATACGGTCGGAGGAGTCGCTCAGGTTGCTGATATCGCCGGAAATACCGTGCAGCTCACCGGCCAGCGCGCTGATTGTCTGCACGCTATTCTCAATCACCGTGGCGCCCAGCCGCGTGCTCTCACTGGTTAACAGCGCCGTCTGGTACGCCTGCTGCGCCGCATCGCGCTCCAGCTGGCTTTTCTCGACCTGCGCCGTCACATCGGTGGCGAACTTCACCACTTTGTACAGCTCGCCGGCTTCATTGAACACCGGATTGTAGGTCGCGCGTAGCCAGACGGTTTTGCCCTGTTTATTCACACGCCGGAACTGGCCGGAAATATACTCGCCCTGATTCAGCTTGTGCCAGAAGCGACGATACTCCTCGCTGTGCCGCATATCGGGCGGGCAGAACTGGCTATGGTGGCCACCGATAATCTCACCGGCGCGGTAACCCATGGTTTTGAAAAAGTTATCATTTGCCATCAACACTTCGCCTTTAAGGTTGAAGGCGATCACTGCCATGGAGCGGTCGATGGCGGTGGTCATGGCGCGCTGCTCCTGCGCATCCATAATGTGTGCCGTGATATCGCTCGCCAGCTTGACGATCTTAATCACCCGGCCGCTACGATCCTGCACCGGGACATAATTGGCTTCCAGCCAGACAGGGCGGCTGTGGTTCGCTACGCGCAGAAATTTATCGCTGAAGCTCTCACCGCGATTGAGCCGCTGCCAGAAATCGCGATAGCCCGCTGACTGCACTATATCGGGCGTACAGAACATACTGTGATGCTGCCCGACAACGTCCGCCAGACGATAGCCCATGCGGTCCAGGAACAGTTCATTGGCGGTGAGAATGTTGCCTTCGGGTGTAAACTCCACCATAGCGATGGCGTCCTGCAAAGAGCTTAGCGTAGCGGAGCGGGTGCTGCGTTTCTGCCACGCAAGACGTGACAAAATACCTGATGTAATGGTGCTAAACATGGTTGGCCTTTTTATTGGTATACGTTCGCACCACGGTTATCGGCACAAGCGATTAGAAATCCACCGCCAGAATTAGTAGTCAGCGGTTCTTTTTACCAGTTGGTCCGAACGTTGCTGCAAAAGGCATCAGTCAGCCGATTTTTGCCGAAAAGCGTTTGACGGTGCGGCCTGAGTAA
>NZ_MLFS01000008.1 GCF_002095485.1 Pantoea wallisii
ACCAAATGTTAGCCCACCTAAGTATCTCAAAGTCTAGTCAAATCTTTAACTTCAAACACTTACCTCAAGTTAATAGCCCATTAACGTTCACCACTGTATTTCAAAATCCACTCTGTTTAGTTGGTACATATGTTGGTATGTTAAGTTCGATATTGCAGATACCATCATCTGAGGGTTTTTAGTATGGCGCTCACAGAGTTAAAAGTAAGAAATACAAAGCCTTCTGATAAACCTGTCAAAATGACCGACGGTAATGGTATGCACCTGTTGATCACCACAAGTGGTTCCAAGTACTGGCGTTTTCAGTATCGCTTCGCTGGTAAACAGAAAATTCTCGCACTGGGAGTTTATCCAGAGGTTTCATTGTCAGAAGCCAGACGAAGAAGAGATGAAGCCCGTCAGCTCGTTGCAAACCATGTAGACCCAAGTGAAAAGCGCAAAGCAGAAAAGATTGAGAACAAAGGCTTGCTAACATTTGAGCAAGTTGCACGACAATGGCATACCAGTAACAGAACCTGGTCAGACAGTCATAGAACCACCGTATTGAACAGCCTTGTTACCCATTTGTTCCCTGTCATCGGCAAACGTTATCTTAGCGATCTAAAGACTCGTGATTTGTTGGTTCCGCTGAAAAAAGCAGAAGCATCAGGACACAATGAATTAGCTTCCCGATTACAACAACGCATTACGGCGGTGATGAGGTATGCCGTTCACAATGCATTGATTGAACAAAATCCTGCAAACGACCTCGCTGGTGCAGTTGTTTCCGCTAAAAGTGTCCATCGCCCTGCCCTTTCTCTGGAACGATTGCCAGAGCTTATGAACCGTTTGGAAGCATATAAAGGAAGAGGCATTACCCAAATTGCAGTGCAGTTAACACTCCTGACCTTTGTCCGTTCGAGTGAACTGCGATTTGCTCGCTGGTCAGAAGTTGATCTCAAAAATTCACTGTGGACTATCCCCGGAAAGCGACAACCTATGAAAGGGGTCAAATATTCTGCAAGAGGGGCAAAAATGAAAACGCCTCATTTGGTTCCATTAAGCTCACAAGCCAAAGCACTTATGGAAGAGCTTCATACGATCAGTGGTAACAAAGAACTTATGTTCATTGGTTTTACCGGGGACGACAAACCTATCAGTGAAAACACTGTCAACAAAGCACTTAGGGCGATGGGCTACGATACGAAAGCTGAAGTCTGCGGGCATGGTTTCAGGACTATGGCATGTAGTGCCTTAATCGAATCGGGATTATGGTCGAGAGATGCTGTGGAAAGACAAATGAGCCACCAGGAACGCAACAGTGTCCGGGCTGCTTACATACATAAAGCGGAGCATTTGGAAGAACGGAAACTCATGTTGCAATGGTGGGCTGACTACTTAGAAGCTTGTAAAGAAGAAGCACAGACACCTTTTTCCTTCTCTATTCAGCATTCAGAATAGTGAGTAACAAACGATACGTATTTAATATTTTATAATCGAGAACTCGATGTAGGCTGCGAATATCTATTAAGAATTCAAAGCTTCCTTTTGTAATATAAGTTCAATGGGGTTATTCATTAGCATATCGAAACAAATCTGAAATTTGTGGTAAGAAACTCCGCGATTTGGATCAATAAGTTCAAACCGTATAAGAGCCAGCAATCAATTCCTGGCTTTTATATTTTATAAAAAAATTACAGATATTGTTCGAGTAGGTGTCCCTGAAGACATGCTTTGTTCAGCTTTGAACATAAGTTCAGATTCATTAAAAAGTGATCTATCAGTTCTTAAAGGCATATGCCCTGAGGTTATAGAATTATTTAATGATAGAGATATACCTAAAAACACATTTATGATCATAAAAAGAATGTTCCCTTTTAGGCAAATAGAATGTGCAAACCTAATGATAAAATTTGATAATTATTCAAGGATTTTTGCTCAATCGCTTTATCACAGTTCATCACCTGGGCTTTTAAACGACAAAGGTAAACCTAACATTGATGAGAGATCTGGTAATAGAAAAGCAATTGAAAGGCTTGAAAAAGAGATGACTCAGGTCCATTTCGATACACAAAAGATAAAAGAAAACTACGGTTCCAATAGCTTGAAGCTAACGATCGTTATCTCTCACATAAAAAAATACTCGAAAACCCTAAGGTTTTCCATTGGCTTCTTAGGAATAAACAAGATTAACTTAGTGAACTTACCAAGATATCTGACATTGAGAAATTAGCTTAAAAAAGCATGATCATTCAGTTTAGTTAGTTCGAATCGAAAAATGCTTGCTTTCGTAATTTATTTTATTAAAATGCAGTCTACCACTGAGGCACTCTTTCCTGCCAACTCCCATAGTATGCTTGCTTTGCACATGGGGTGTAAAGGCTATCAGTAGCTGACTGAGATAAGATTGAGTAAAAACCATGAATAACAAATGTGTGCTGGTATGCCAGTATCAACGTTTTCGGTTTGGACGGTGGGAAACGGTGTGTCAGCACCTCCGTTCCCTACCTAACCGTTAATGATTGATGGTGCCTCAGTGGTAACCCTTTTTATTCTGCAATTTCTTTGTCAATTTCCACTCCAAACATTCGGTTGTAATGCGGTAAATCATCGGTTTTATTAAAGACATCCTTAAAGATATCGAAATATTTTTCAGTACTTCCCCTGCCTAAGTTATTTATATTTGAAGAATCTAAATGTGACCCTCTGTGCATATACCGACAGAAGGACTTATAAGTAATATCATTTTCTGATTCTGCAAGTTGTTCCAATGCTATTTTAAGGTTATCCAGCTTACAAGAAAAAGAAAAATAATACTCAAGGATGTTTCGCATTACATTCGGAAGAATAACAGGATTTACAATACCATCCTTCACATTTTTTAATAACTCCCAATAGGATTCATATTCATTTTTTATATCACCTTTAGACATAGTAATAACATCACTAAATTCATTCTTCACCACTCTCAATAAACTGTATTGCTTTTCAAAATTCTTCACTTTAGGAGGCGCTAACTTTAGAAGCTCCTGAAAGAAGAACAAATTATGTGTGAGTATCAGAATTTTAGCATCTGATGGCATACCTTGAATAATTCGATAATGTATTAATGACGATATCTCATAAATGTAATCATGTGATAAACTTGATATAGGGTCATCTATGACAATTATTTTATCTTTAAGATCTCCTTCTTCGAATTGACCTTCGCAACACTCTAAGAAATACAGGAAGGTTATTATTGTTTTCTCCCCTTCACTTAAAGATTTATAAATTTCAACATTGTCATTTCCTCTGTGTATTTGAAAGAAATTCCTTTCGTGTGCTTTTTTAATCTCTAAACCACTTAGGCCTAATCTTTTGAGTGAAGAATTTATTTTATCTACAGTTTCATCCATATTAGAAACTTGTTTTCTAAGTTCTGAAAGCCTATCTTTTTCCTGCTGAACTTCTCTTTCAATGACTGCCTTTCTTTCAAGCATTAAACTCTTATCACCATTCAACTCATCCATATTGACTTTATTATTATCAATTAAATCACCGCATAAATTCCTTAAGACCATCCAGAGTTTATTTGAAAGGTTAGAAACACTTATTTCATATTCATTTAATCTTTCATTGATTTCTTTTATTTCTCCATTCAAACTTTTTATTCTTGCATTTAACTTATCATGAATATTTGATGAATCAATAAGTGATATTACTGCTGATGGCTTTTCGATCTTTTCTTTGAGGGCGCTTTTGTTCAGTACAAGTGATTGCCCGATCTGTTTGATGAGGTTCCAGATACTATCGTCATTAGAAATATAACCCGAGCCATTCAATGAATCTTCTAAGTTTTTTATGTATTCATCACAAGCATTGGAGTAGTTATTATGGATACCTTTCAGATCATTTAATTTTTTTTCATATGTTTCGTCAAAGACATCTCTTATTGCTTTTAAGAAATCATTATTAACTGTATCACTTTGGCAAAATGGGCATCTCGTGTCACTAACATAACCTAATCCTAACTTGACCCAATCAGCATTGCCTAACTCTTCAATAACATTTGAAAGGTAACTATTAGATGATGGGATTAATGGCGTTAGGAGTAATTCTTCCTGCTGTATATTTAAGATAGGCATTGATGGGTGATAAATTGAACTGAAAGAAGAAGTTTTATTATTTTTTAATTTTTTATATTCATTTAAAACATCACCTGAACTATCCTCATCTTTTTTATCCTGTATGCATATTTTACTATACAGGCTATCTTTTCTTAAACTCTTTGTCATCAACTCAGTGAGTTCAGTTGTTCTAATGTGTGCTGTTTTTTTCCATACAGCTTCTTTGCAGCTATTCTCAAGCTTTATAAGCATTTCATCTTTTTCTTTAACTTCATTATCCAGACGAATTAGCCTACCTTTCAAACTTGCTATTTTTTTATCTGAATGTTTTATCTCCTCCATCACTTCTTTGTTACTTTGGCTTAGAGTAAAAACTCCTGGTTGTTCTGATTTATGATAAAAAGAGTCTTCTACGAACTGACTATTATAAACGATATAATTATAGTCACCTTCTCTACTAAAAGAGCATTCATTGTATGCCACATTAGATGGACTGTAAAAATATCCTGAGATAGTTGATTTACCACTTCCATTCTGTCCATAAATAAGATTAACTTTCTTACTCAAATCTATGTTAATGCTTCTTTCTTTAGAGTAGCTTCTTACATTTTTAATTACTAACTGTGCCATTGATACCTTCCTTTTATCCTGCAGGACACAAATATAATATTCAAAATGGCTCATTAATGAGCCATTTTATTGATAAGTATCAATAGTTATTCCAGTTATCTTGAAGCCACGAAGTGACATTCTTGTGACTTCTGACATCTCCCGGTAAATATTCTCTTATCATTTTCTCTGTTTTAAGTGCTGACTCTTTACTTTTAAAAGAATGCTTTTCTGCAAACCTATTTATGAAATGAAGAACTTCATATCCTTCGTTTCTGCTGAGCAATGTGCTGTCAGGCTTACCTGTTTTTTTAGGATCGTCATCACCTATAGCAGTCCAACTATATGTATATTGTAAATCAGATTTATTTATAAGGGTCATAATAACCTCCAAAATATAATTGATGATATTATCGGTTTGAGCACTATTTACTTCTTTCAACGAGCTAAAATACTTAATGAATTCAACAACTGAGTATCCAAGGTTTCCCTTACCGGTGTAGGCAATCCATTTGCAACTCTATAATTCTTAATAGCAGTTCGTGTCGCAGGTCCCATGCTCCCGTCAATATTACCGTTGTAAAAACCTTTATCGAGCAAGGCGAACTGCACTCTCATGATCAACCGCTTACGTTTTTCTGTATCCGAAGTCAGCCCACTACTTGCTCGATTAGCACCTGTGGTTCCTGCTGAGTTTGTTGTGGTTGTGCTATCTGTGTCATTAGAGCGAAGTGAACGGACAGAGGAGGAGGAGGAAGACGACGAACGAGTTCCTGAACTGGATGAGTCTGAAGTGCTAGGGGAACTGTATGTTTTTGGATAATAAGGAGTGCTTCCACCATAGTAGCCACCGCCTGATGAGGAACGGTGTGAGCTGTGGCTACGGTGAGAACTGTGACTTCTGTGTCCTGCAATGTAGAACGGCACTTCGGTGTTGAGCGGGGCTATCACCAAATCATGTTCGTTCAATGTCATACCAGGTAAGTCACTGGCACCAGTAGACGAATCACTTGCCCAAACAGAGTTATTAAGAGCCAAAAAACCAGGAAGGAGAGCCGCGAAATTAAACTTTTTCATATTATTGGTCTCGGAGGTTGATGAAAACGGCCTTTTGATGAACTGAAATAACCAGCACAGGAAGACTTCTGAGTGCATTCATCACATTCTTTGGGATAGTAATTTTTCCAGTCAGAAATCGACTGAGTTGCAAAATTCCATGCCCTTTCAGGAAGGTGGCATAGTGGGTAATTGAAGATGGTAAGAGGGATACCTGACCTGTGTGCAGTGTTTACAGCCGAAAGGATTTGTTCGCTGTAGTTGTCGTGCTCTATGAAGATTGATGACCAGTTCTTACGGGCCCATCCAATCGACTCCAGTCCCATCAGAGAGATTTGGTTAATGTTCGAGAACACACGGCCAGCAAACTCTACAAGGTCATCAAGCTCTGTATAGTTCGCCTGAGTAGGAATGACTCTCAGTTCGATGTTGATACCTGAGTTACCGGCATTGATCAGTCCCCTGACTGTTTCATCAAAGGCTCCCTCGCTTCCGACCAGATAGTCGTGCACTGATGCTCTTGAAGAATAAAGCGGTATCCCAAACGTGATTTTGATCTTATCGCTTCTTTCCTTCATCTGCTGGGTAAAGCTGACATCCGCAAACTTCCTTCCGTTGGTTAGAACATGCAGTGCTGTGTCAGGGGAGTTTTCGATTATGAAGTCCAGAAAATGCAGGAAGTCTTCGCCATAGAGCAAAGGCTCTCCCCCGCTCACTCCCACTACTCCATTCAGAGAGAAAGAAGCTATAGCCAGAGCTGACTGGTTAAGAAGCCAGTCATCGTTTCCAGCTTTAGGAGGCTGAGAACAAAACAGGCAACTGTTGTTGCACCTTTCAGTGACCAGCACAGTGTTATGGTTTGCTCTACGGGACAGTATCACCCGGAGCATGTTGCCGTTGTTAATGATCCCAATGTCACCATCTTCTATGGAATCGAACAGTTCCTGGCTCACAATCGAGTCTGCAAAATATGCAGGCAGTCTGGAATTGAGTTGTGTCGCAGTGACAAGCAAATTTGGCAGATAGAATTGAGGATTCTCGGGCTTGGTTTTACATAGGCAATAGAAGCCTTGCTGAACTGGCAAGTCTGATGAAAACCGGAAAATATCGTTTCTCAGCACCTCAAACATAAGCCCACCTTTTGAGCATCTCAGCCATTGGTCCATTCTGAGAGATTTCATTCAGCAGGAAGCGGAACATCCCTTTGTGATACTGGCAGAAGGTAGACCGACTCTTGTCACCCACAGGCTCGCCCTGAACACTGATGTTCTGACAAGGATCTGCTCCACAGAAAGGTTGGTAAGCACAGGTATCACAACCGGGCATGGCGAAATTAAATGAAGATGAGAGAGCGGAACGGTAGTATTCGTTGCTACTGAATGAGAGTGAAGCAAACTCTCCTGCACTGAAATCTGCTTCGGGATTTACTTTCTGGAGCATACGGCTTTCGTCGCTGCCGTAGATCTTGCCGTCATAGTTAAACAGGATGCAGTTCAGCACGACTCCGCTTGGTGATTTCAGATCTGCATAACCACTGAAGCCCGAATTGAAAATTCGCTTTAGATGGATTGAAGCCGAATGCTCAACGACAGGTATGCCCTTCAGGTTCTGAAGCAACACTTCCTGCATTAACTTCTTATAAAACTCAAAATATTCAGGCATTGAAAAAGTGAAGCTCTGCTTCTGAGCAAACCCATAAGGACTCACTGGCCTGATAAACATGTCGGTTAGGCCAAGAGACAGATGAGCATCCACTATGGAGGCTGGCTCTTTTGTTAGCTCTTTTGTAACTGTGGTTACCGTAGCTACCCGGTTTGCTCCCAGCTCTTCTGTGATTTTTCTAATGCCCGTGACAGCTTTGTTGTGAGCCTGAGAGTCGGTGAGGATACGATTCTTGTTGTGGACGGCTTCATTACCATCCAGCGAGACGGAGAAAGTGATGTTCCGTCTTTTAACCCAAGAGAGGATGCTTTCATCGAGTATTGAGAGACTGGTGGCAATAACCATTTCGAAAGCATCACTACCTAATGAACTCTCGCATTCCTCATAAATTGCCCGAACAAGATCGAACCTGAGAAGCGGTTCTCCGCCCTGCACTTCTATCTTATATGGCGGAGTGCCAAGTTTCTTAATAGTGCTGACGATTTGCGGTATCAGTTCTGGGTTGAGGTCATAACCATCAGCGGTAACCGATGCTCTGCTGACCTGGCAATACTTGCATGTATGATCACACCTGAGAGTCGGCACAATCATAAAGATTGGTCTGACGGCCAGTTCGTTCATCAGTCGCTTGGCAAAGGCAGAACTCAGTGAGGCTTTTGAAACTGCCTGAGTTGCATCGTCTGCAATGAACAATCTGCTTTTGAGTAGCCGGGAGGTTGTTTGTTCTGGAGGGAATTTGTTATCGACAAGAAGATGTAGTTCTTCGTTATCGATGAAGCTGTGAAAGCCAGCAAGGTTGCTGATGAAGACTTTGCCATTGCTCAGGCGGTCAAAATTGAATGGCATCGTATTCATTCGGCAAGTCTCGAATCGATGCTCCTCAGAACATTGTCGATAATTGAAGTCCTTACCTGCACGGTATGGACCTGAAGCTTTTCTCTGAGCTTATAATCATTTAGCAGTCGCGCGAACTCGAACTCAATCTCGTCGTTCAAATGTTCGAACGACACCAGCCAATATTTATCGTCTTCATCAAGCTTCCAGTGGGCAATAGAACTCATCCAATAGAGGCTGTTTCGAAGCACCCATTCAGAATACATTGTTTTTAATATGTTTTTTTGCATAACATTACCACCCAGAAAGTATCAAAGTAGAAATACAATAGTTTTAATTACCTTTCAAAGAATGTAGCTAACCGCGAAAAAAATTATCAAAAACGGCAACAATCCATAAGCTGCTGTTTTAAAATGATTTTATTATGGCAGGATACAGAATATTCTTATTTCGCAATAATAATCATCGCGTATTGGAATGTAAATTTGTTTTGTGGATTTTTATGATACTTACCAAAGTGTTTACATTAATTTATAATTTGATTAAATTTCGAGCATCAAAGCTCATCAGCTAACTTATTGATTTAAAATCTAATAATGGATAATCGATCAACTGTCTGAAAAACCAGCGGAAGAGGTATGTTCAATATGTTAACAGTCACTTCATGATTGGGTGATCATTGAGAAAGGTGAAAGCCCTTGATTTAAATAATGAATTTAATGAAGGCTCACAAGATATCTAAAATATCCCGTGTTAGCTTTATCACTTCATATAAATTTTTGCTATCACACGGAGTAGATCACCTTACTGGTGCAATTCGATTCAGTCGCCACGAAACGATGTCAGCACTGCCGCCATACCGAAGGCGCAACGCCGTGCTGCTGGCGAAAGCGGTTACTGAAGTGGCTGGAGGAGTGAAAACCGCAGCGCAGTGCGATCTCGGTGACGGGCAAGGTGCTGAATTTAAGCAGTTGCTGTGCGGTCTCCATGCGGCGACGCATGACATATTGATGCGGCGCTTCGCCCATGCTGCTACGAAACATCCGCGCAAAGTGGTATTCGCTCAGCGCCGCCTCGGCTGCCAGCTGCGCCAGGGTGAGCGGCTGGTCCAGCTGCGCATCAATGTATGCCACTATCCGGCGCAGCACTGCCGGGGCCAGACCGCCGCGCACCTGCGGAGCCTGCCACTGCACATCGCTGTAACGCTGAAGCAAATGCGTCATCAGCAGCGTTGAGGCGCTGCTCAGCATCAGCTGATTTGCCGGCTGCTGCCAGTCAGCGCTGAGCAGAAAATGGCGATACAGCTGCGTAATGCGATCGTCATCCGCAAAGATCTTCTCATGCAGCGTGAGCTGTGCCGGGCTGCGATCCCACACCTGCTCGCCGAGGTGGCGCAGATGGGCATCCGTGCAGTAGAGATGAACAAAGGAGAGATCGGCGCGCAAATCCCAGGTGGATTCGGTGCCCGATGGCATCAGGCAGAAGCGATCCGGCGCGCCGCCGTTACGCCAGCCGTGCGGCGTTTTGTGCCAGGTGTCGTAACCATCCGCCGTATAGAGGCTCAGCGTGTGGTGATCGCTCAGGTTGGTAACCCGATCGCCACTGTTGAACCACGCCGCCAGTTTGATACCGCTCGACAACTGTACGCTGTCACGTAGCTGTGCTTTGTGGCGTTGCAGTAGAGTGAAGGTTTGGTATTCAGGCATGAGGCGGCATCGCAGTAACCAGATGAGCCTACAGTTTACGCATCCTCACGGACAGAGAACAGGCCAGTGCCGGACATCCGCGGAAAAAGCGCAAGATTTTGCAAGTCGCGCGCAAACCTGTGCAAGCGGCGCTGCCCGCTGCCGGTCACACTGTTCGCCTGTTTTTGCCGGAGAGCGCATGATGAATCTGATGTTATACCTCGCCGTGGTGCTGATTTGGGGCACCACCTGGATTGCTATTTTTTTACAGCAGGAAGCCGCTGCTACGCCGGTCTATGTCGCGGTGTTCTGGCGCTTCCTGCTGGCGTCAGTGGTGATGCTGGTAATATTGAAACTGTTCAAACGGTTACGTTCACTCGATAGACGCGATCACCTGTTTTGCATGGCGCAGGGCTGCTGCGTCTTCGGCTTCAATTTTGTCTGCTTTTATCATGCGGCCGCGCTAATCAGCACCGGACTGGAGTCGGTCATTTTTTCCATGGCGGTACTGTATAACGCGCTGAACAGCTGGATCTTCTTCCGTCAGCGCCCCTCAGCGCGCCTGCTGCCCGCCGCCGTGCTCGGCCTTGGCGGCATTGTGGCGCTGTTCTGGCATGATATTCAGGCGGCGCACCCGGCACCGCAGCTGCTGTGGGGCGTGGGCTTGAGCGCACTGGGCACGCTGGGCTTCTCATTCGGCAACATGATCTCAACGCGTCATCAGCGGCGGCAGCGTGATGTGCTTACTACCAATAGTTACGCCATGCTGTATGGGGCAATAGTGATGCTAATGATGGCGCTGCTGCAGGGCGATGCGCTGGCCCCGGCGCTCAATCTGCAGTGGCTGGGCGCCATGAGCTATCTGGCCCTGTTTGGTTCGGTATTAGGTTTTGGTGCGTACTTTACGCTGGTGGGACGTATCGGAGCCAGCCAGGCAGCGTACAGCACATTGCTGTTCCCGCTGGTGGCGCTAACGCTCTCGACGCTGTACGAAGGATATCAGTGGCACAATAATGCGATTGTGGGATTGGTAATGATCCTGGCAGGCAATATGGTGATGTTTGTTCGCTGGCCGGCGAATCGCAAGGTGCGTCTGGCCTAGCAAGAGCGGGCATTGCGCCCGCTCCCTTGCTCCTCTAGCGCCAGCCGCCGACACCGATATTGAGCTGGTGAGGTTTATTTATGGCTTTTCTGGCAATCCAGTAAAGCAGAACGCGGTCATCATCTCTGTCGCGATCGGCCATAGCCAAAAGTTTTAGCGACAGCGTGGACTTGTTCACAGGCTGATGTTCATCGCTTAACTCGATCACCGCCTGACCGATGATGCAGCAGACTTCATTCTCGCTGGTCGCGGATTCATATGCTCGGTCTTTCATATTTCCTCCTGTTGAATGAGTCTTAAGCCTGGCAAAGATGCGGGATTCTGCAGCGAAAAGGCCGCCTGAAAAACAGATTGTTACATACGCTCATCTGCAGCAACGTCGTGCCATGTATTGACATCACCGTTTCGCTTATCCGGCCGGCGGGCAATGCCATTCATACCCGTTTCGCTGCATTTCATTCCCAGCTATTGACCCTTCATGCCATCGCGCACCCCCTGCGCGTGCGAGGTGTTTATTATCGCTGCAGATTCCGTATTCCCGGATGGGAGATAAAAAATGACCACTGCTACGACTCCGCAACACCAGCGTACCCGCATGCTTACCCTCACTGGCACCATCATCACCCAGTTTGCCCTGGGCTCAGTTTACACATGGAGTTTATTCAACGGCCAGCTGGCGCAAAAGCTTGATGCACCCGTTAGCCAGGTCGCCTTCTCTTTTGGTCTGCTAAGCCTGGGTCTGGCGATAGCCTCTTCGCTGGCGGGTAAATTGCAGGAGCGCTTTGGCGTGCGTAACGTTACCATTGGCGCAGGCCTGTTAATGGCGGTAGGTTTCTGGCTCACCGCGCATGCGGACAATCTGATGATGCTCTATCTCAGCGCGGGCATTCTGGTTGGCCTTGCGGATGGGGCTGGCTATCTGCTGACGCTCTCAAACTGCGTGAAGTGGTTCCCCGAGCGTAAAGGGCTGATCTCTGCCTGTTCGATTGGCGCTTATGGTCTTGGCAGTCTTGGCTTTAAGTTTATCTGCGGAGCGTTGCTCAGCACGCAGGGGCTGGAAAACACCTTCATGATCTGGGGCGTGCTGGCGATGAGTATGATCATCATCGGGGCGCTGATGATGCGTGATGCGCCAGTGCAAACTTCGCAGGGCAATGCGCAGCGCGCCGTGCAGGATTACACGCTGGCGCAATCGGTGCGTTTGCCACAGTACTGGATGCTGGCGCTGATGTTCCTCACCGCCTGCATGAGTGGTCTGTACGTTATTGGAGTAGCCAAAGATATTGGTGAGGGGATGGTGCGCCTGAGCACACAAACCGCAGCCAATGCCGTAACCGTTATTGCTATCGCCAACCTTAGCGGCCGTCTGATCCTGGGCGTACTCTCCGATAAAATGGCACGTATCCGCGTAATTTCGCTGGCGCAGCTTATTTCGCTGCTGGGGATGAGTATCCTGCTGTTCACCCACATGAACGAGACGACCTTCTTCCTGTCGCTGGCCTGCGTAGCGTTCAGCTTTGGTGGCACCATCACCGTGTTCCCTTCCCTTATCAGCGACTTCTTTGGCTTAAATAATCTCACGAAAAACTATGGTCTGATCTACCTGGGCTTCGGTATCGGCAGCGTACTGGGTTCACTGGTTGCGTCGCTGTTCGGCGGCTTTACCGTGACCTTCAGCCTGATCATGACGCTGCTGGTGATCTCCTTTGTGCTGTCACTCAGCATCCGTCTGCCAAATCGTCAAAATGTTCCTCAATCTCTGCTGCATAATTAATGCGCCAGCGTGCCGCGTCAGTACGGCACGCATTTTCTCTTCTTAATCGCCGCTATTATTCTCTGATGAGAACGACTATTATTTAAACTTGCCTTTCGGAGTAATCGGGTTATTATTACTGCGCATTCAGTTTATTCCGATTGGTTTACTCCCCGCTTTTTAATTTTTAGCTTTAAATTGACACATCCGGAAATAGTTGCAGAAATAACTCTACATTCGCTGCATCTTCACTCCACTTTTCCTGGTTAATCTGACTGCATTGGAAAAGAGGAGGACTCTCCATGAAGAAGTTAATAAAGGTGGCATCAGTTGTCGCCATTATGACGATGCTAAGCGGTTGTATTATCGATCGTGGACACGGTGGCGGTTGGGGACATGGACACGACCGCGGCTGGCATCACGGACATGGCGGATGGCATCACCGCTAATCGGGCAAAGCACACACAGCACATAATAAAAAAAGAGAAAGGGCGGGAAATTATCCCGCCCTATTTTTTAACTCTTTACTGCGTAATTACACTGATACCAGGCTTTCTTTAATCCGGGCAGGTGGCTATCTTCCACCGGCAGTGATTCCACTTTATCAAATCCGCGCTCGCTACAGTAATTTGCCAGATCGAGCTCCAGCGCATCTTTATTTAACGTGTGCGGATCGTAACGGTACTGCACGGTATTTGAGCTATGGTCTTCATCAACACGCTCAAATCCCCCTGGTTTACTGACGCTGCAACCGGCCAGCATAAAAAGCGCCATCGCGCTAATAACGATTTTTTTCATTAGGGTGTCCTCATCAGGCGTAGCACTTTACGAGCCAGCGCCGGGCGCTTCTATAGGAAAAAGCGCGAAATGTCTTATAAAGCTAAAGCTTTTGCCAATCAAATCAATAAAACTAAACGGTTTTTCTTATCACAGAGAGCATGAGAGTATGCCTTCAGACAATACGAAGTCTGCACCACACCAGGTGATACACATAATAGACATATCTAAAGTGACCTTTATGCCCGTGCTGAGCGGGCTTTTTTTTGCCCGCTATCCGGTCAGGCTGACCATCTTACGCAAAAGATTGGCGGCGTGTTTGTCAGGCAATGCCAGAATGCCGCTATAGAGATCAATCGACATCGCGCACATCGCACTGCGATCCACCGCCGTATCCGCCGGCATATTCAGCTGCTGCAGCTTATCGCCCCACTTGCTATACAGCGTTTCCACAACGTGTTGAAGATCGCGCTGCGCCATCGCCTGATCGACCGGCAGCTCCGGGCCTGTGCTGGCCTGCAACAGCTGTTCCAGCGCCTGACCGTCCTGTTGATTCAGCTCCGGCGAGAGCACCTGCTGCAGATTGACGCCACCGCTGACCTGGGGATAGAGAAAACGGAAACAGCGCTGCGGGTCCTGCTGCTGCAGCGCCTGCATCTCCTGTACCGACACGCGAATATAGTGGATGACGGCTTCGTCGCTGGCGTGCGTCATGCGCTGATTCACCAAATCCATCAACCAGCCGCGCATATCGCCCAGCGCCTGATCGGCTGGTACACCTTCGCCCAATTTATGCAGCAGTTCACGGTTGAGCAGCTGCCACAGCGCAGGCTCCTGCATCTTAAGCACGCGATAACCCGGCGCCTGGCTCAGTTGTGAGGTCACCTCTGCCGCCAGCGCCTCACGCTGCTGGCGCGGGTGCAGCCAGCTGAACCACAGCAAGTTTGCCAGAACCAGCGGCAACAGGAATAGAATCACGCCCTGCCAGGCGCGCAGCGCAGTGGTGCGCACCAGAAGTGTGATAAGGATGGCCAGCACGACAAATGCGGCCAGCGTAAGCGGAAAAAGCGAAAGCATGGTGCGGGATCAATCCTTGCGAACGTCAATCAAAACCGGGCAGTGAGCACGCTCAATTACTGCAGCGCTTACTGACCCTTTCAGCAGGCGGTTAAACGGCGAGAGCGGACGGCGTCCCATAATAATCATGCTGGCATGCAGGGCCGCAGCTTGCGCCACAATCGTCTCTGCCGCTTCACCAGCCACAATCAGCCCTTTCGCGTCAATGCCGGCACGTAATAACGGTGCCAGCGCATGGCGCACGACCCGTTCTGCGGTGTTTTGCTCATCTTTTGCCACCAGAAAATCATCCGGATCTTCACCGGCATCAATCTCCATGGGCTGATTGCAGGAGGAGTACGCCGGGTCAATACAACACAGCACCCTGACCTGCGCCTGTTGCGCCAGCGCCTGCTCGATAGTTAAGGCGATCACTTTCTCTGCCACCGGCGAATTATCAATGGCCATCAGCAAGGTTTTCATCAGTTGGTTATCCCTCCACAGCAGTTATTTTGCCAATTTCGCGAATCAGCGCCTCTTTGCACTGCATGATTGCCTCGCGGTAGCGCGTCTCATGTTTAGGGAAGCGTGCGGAGGGCACCAGCAGCGTAATGCAGAAGCGTCCAAAGAGCGTATCAATCGCCACCGCCATCGTGGTGATGCCCTCCAGCGTTTCACCCCGATCGATCGCCAGTCCACTGGCGCGCACTTCAGCGATCAGCGCCAGCAGCTGCGGCAACGTTTTCACCGTTTTATCGGTCAGCTCTTTATACGCTTCACCTACCAGCAGCCGTACATCTTCGTCGCTCTCCATCGCCAGCAGAGCGCGACCACCGGAGGTGCTGTAGAGCGGCAGATTGAGGCCGATACGCGGCACAACGCGCAGCTCACGCGTAGCCACCACATAGTGGACGATGGCCAGCTGCGTGCCGCTGGCGCGCGCCAGCGAGACCGTTTCATTGATATCCGCCGAGAGTTGTTCAAGGAAGGGCCGTACAATCTCAACCACATCGCTGTGCACGCTGGAGATCAGCTTAAGCAGCGCCGGCCCCAGGCGCAAACCGCCTGCTCCGCTGCTGCGTACCAGCTGCGCGCTGTCCAGCGCTGCTACAATGCGTTGTACCGTTGAGCGCGGCAGATCAACCACCTGCGCGATCTCACCGAGACTCATGCCGCCCGGGTGTTCGCCAAGGGCATTTAAAATTTTTGCCGCACGCGCAATGACCTGAATGCCACCCGCTTTTTCATCCTCACGGCTTGAGGGAGTATCCACCATGATGCGTTCCTTTTTGGCCTGCCCTACTTTAGCGCGAATGATCGCACTTTTACACCCTGTATCACATTGCAATACATCATATCGGGATGTAAGATGCGAACCTGTATCACATCGCAATACACTGCATCAATATAACGAGACACCTGCTATGAACGCCCAGCCTGCTGCGGCGCCGGCACCCCATCCGTTTACCCTGCGCCTGGCGCTTGGGCTGGCTGGCGTGCTGATCGCCGCGCTCACTTCCGGTTTAAATGACCGCGTAACGGATATCGCGCTGGCCGATATTCGTGCTGCGATCGGCATCAGTTACGATCAGGGTAGCTGGATCATCTCTGCTTACCAGGCGGCGGAAGTGGCCGCAATGATGATCGCCCCCTGGTTTGCGGTCACCTTCTCCCTGCGCCGCTTTGCATTAGCGGTCTCTGCCGGCTTTATGTTGTGCGGCCTGCTGTTGCCGTTTGCGCCCGACGCCCCGCTGTTTATCGCCCTGCGCGTGGTGCAGGGTCTATTTGGCGGCGCCCTGCCGCCGTTGTTGATGACGGTGGCGCTGCGTTTCCTGCCGCCGCCAATCAAGCTTTACGGTCTCAGTGCCTACGCGCTTACCGCCACCTTTGGCCCGAACATGGCCGCGCCGCTGGCCGCCTTCTGGACCGATGATGTTGGCTGGATGTTCGTCTTCTGGCAGGTGGTACCCGCCATGCTGATCGCCATGCTGCTGATTGGCTGGGGCCTGCCGCAGGATCCGCTGCGCATTGAGCGCTTTAAGCAGATGGACCTGTTCGGCATGCTGACGGGCTGCTCGGGGATGGCGCTGCTGATCCTGGCGCTGACTCAGGGCGAACGGCTTGACTGGCTCAGCTCGCCGCTGTTCATCGCGCTATTATTCAGCGCCCTGGCGTTGCTGATTGTGTTCTTTATTAATGAATGGTTTCACCCGCTGCCGCTGTTTAAGTTGCAGATGCTGCGCCGTTCCAATCTGGCGCATGGCCTGCTGGCGCTGGCGGGCGTCCTGATTCTGGCGCTCTCGGGTTCGGCATTGCCCTCGGCGTACTTCGCTCAGGTTGAGGGATTCCGGACGCTACAGTTCGCCCCACTGGCGCTGACCATCGGCCTGCCACAGCTGCTGATTGCGCCGCTGGTTGCTGCCCTGCTGAATATTCGCTGGATCGATTGCCGCTGGGTACTGGCGGCGGGCGTAACGCTGTTGATAATCGCCTGCCTGATGGGCATGCACATTACTACAGACTGGGCGCGGCAGAACTTCTGGCCGATTCAGGTGCTGCAGGCGTTCGGTCAGCCCATGGTGATCCTGCCGGTATTGATGAGCGCCACCAGCGTTGTGGCCCCGCCGGAAGGGCCCTTTGCGTCAGCGATGTTCAACACCGTGCGCGGCTTCTCCAGTATTGCTGCCGGCACGCTGGTGGAGTGGTTTATCAGCCACCGCGAGCAGTTTCACTCCAGCGTGCTGGTGGATCACGCCGCCAGCCGCAGCTGGCTAATGACCGCGCCGAACAGCGCCCAGGCCAGCAGCAGTTTGCCTCTATTACCGGACGGCAGCGCCAGTAGCGCGGAAAATCTGAGCGGCTTTGCGACGCTGCTGAAGCATCAGGCTATGGTGCTAAGCCTGAGCGATGCCTGGCTGATGCTGATCGGTTTTGGCGTGCTGCTCCTGCTGCTGACGTTGTGCCTGGCGAAACGCGTCTGGCCGCCGCAAACCCTGATTCAACCTGTTAAGACCACCCCGGGATAACTGTTATGCAAGTTACAACGAAAAGAACGGCGCTGTTAAGCGCCCTGCTGGTGATACTGCTGGCGATGGTATTTGCTGTCTGGTCAGCGATGAGCGGCAACGATCACCGTACTGACGATGCGTATGTCAACGCGGATTACACGCTGGTGGCGCCAAAAGTGTCAGGCTATATCGCCAGCGTCAACGTGCAGGATAATCAGTACGTGAAGGCTGGCGATGTGCTGGCCACGCTGGACGATCGCGATTACCGCGTGGCGCTGGAGACGGCGCAGGCCACTTTGCAGGTCAGTGAAGCGAAGCGACTCAGCGCCCGGGCCCAGCTGGACCAGCAGCAGTCGACTATCGAACAGGCCAAAGCCACACTCGCCGCCAGCCAGGCGTCAGCGCAGTATGCCGGCCAGAGCGCGGCGCGCTATAACCAGCTGTACAAAAGTGGCACCATCGCCGCTGACGATCAGCAGAAAGCCAACTCAACGCAGCGCTCAGCTTCGGCGGCAGTGCGCCAGAGCGAAGCTGCGGTGGCCTTTGCATTGAAGCAGGTCGGCGTGCTGCAGGCTGCATTACGCGAGGCGGACGCAGATGTCGCCGCCGCCCAGGCCAGCGTCGATCAAGCGAAGCTGAATCTCTCCTATACGCGTATTATCGCGCCGGTGGAGGGCATGGTCGGCCAGCGCGCGGTGCGCACGGGAGCGTATGTCAGCGCGGGCACGCGTTTGCTGGCGGTGGTGCCGCTGCAGCAGACCTACATCACCGCGAACTATCTGGAAACGCAGCTGGCGGATGTGCGTCAGGGGCAGAAGGTGACCATCAATATTGATGCGCTGCCCGGCAAGACGTTTACCGGCCACGTTGATAGCATTGCACCGGCCACCGGGGCGACTTTTTCAGCCATCTCTCCCGATAATGCGACAGGCAACTACACTAAAGTGGTTCAGCGTTTGCCGGTCAAAATTGTCCTGGATGCGGGTCAACCCAATCTGGCGCAGTTGCGTGTCGGCATGTCGGCGATTCCGCACATTGAGACCCGATGAAAATGTGAGCAAGTTCTCAGAAGTGACCTATTTATTTTCGGATCGATTACGCGTAAATTAGCGCTCGATCCTGTTCCGGGGCAGCCCGGAGCGACCTGAGTAGAAAGCGTGTAGCGATGATGAACTCCACCTTTCTCTTATTCTGTTCGGGTTACGCTGGTTTGGGATCGCCATTATTGTAACCGCTCAGAGGAGTTGTTTTGTGAAATACGCTTTGATGGGAATCTCTTTCTTCGTCTTACTTTGGGTCGGCACCTTTGTGCTGATGCTCTAGAGCCGCCAGGCGGGGCGACCTCTCAGTCGCCCCGATTTGCGCTTACTCTGCTTCTTCCAGTGCTTTCACCGTTCCCGGCAAAATGCCGTCGGCGCGGAACATCGCTTTAATGCCACGTACCGCCTGACGAATACGGTCGCTGTTTTCAATCAGTGCAAAACGCACGTGGGTATCCCCGTAGTCCCCGAAGCCGATGCCCGGCGACACGCACACCTTCGCCTCCTGTAGCAGCAATTTGGCAAACTCCAGCGATCCGAGATGCGCATAGTGGTCAGGGATTTTTGCCCAGACATACATGGACGCCTTAGGCAGATCCACCATCCAGCCGGCTTCATGCAGCCCTTTCACCAGCACATCGCGCCGGCGTTTATACTGCTCAGCAATATCACGGACGCACTGCTGATCGCCCTCCAGCGCAGCAATCGCCGCCACCTGCAACGGCGTGAACGTGCCGTAGTCGTGGTAGCTTTTGATGCGTGCCAGCGCGGCTACCAGCTCTTTATTGCCCACCATAAAGCCGATACGCCAGCCCGCCATGTTGTAGCTTTTAGACAGGGTGAAAAACTCTACTGCCACGTCGCGTGCGCCGGGCACCTGCATAATGGATGGCGCTTTCCAGCCGTCATAGGTGATATCGGCGTAGGCGAGATCGTGAATCACCAGCACGTTGTACTGCTTCGCCAGCGCAATCACCCGCTCAAAGAAGTCCAGCTCAACGCATTGTGAGGTTGGATTGGACGGGAAACCGAGAATCATCATCTTCGGTTTTGGATAGCTCTCACGGATAGCGCGTTCCAGCTCGTTAAAGAAATCGACGCCTGCTACCAGCGGCACGGAGCGAACCTGCGCGCCGGCGATCACGGCGCCGTAGATGTGAATCGGGTAGCTGGGATTGGGCACCAGCACGGTATCACCGTGATCGAGCGTTGCCAGCATCAGATGTGCCAGCCCCTCTTTCGAGCCGATGGTCACGATCGCTTCTGATTCGGGATCGATCTCCACCTGATAGCGGTCAGCATACCAGCGTGAGATGGCCCGACGCAGACGCGGAATGCCGCGTGAGGTGGAGTAACCATGCGTATCTTCGCGCTGCGCCACCTGGCAGAGCTTCTCTACGATATGCGGCGGCGTGGCACCATCGGGGTTGCCCATGGAGAAATCGATGATGTCTTCGCCGCGCCGGCGCGCAGCCATCTTCAACTCAGCGGTGATGTTAAATACATACGGGGGCAAGCGTTCAATACGCGAGAAACGACGGGGTGTGCTGTTATCAGCCATGATGTCCTCTGGATTACGTGAGCGCCCGGACCGTCCGAGCGACGCTGGTCACTGCGGTGACCTAACCAAGAACATAACGTGCTGATAACAGGATTGTCGAGAGTGGCAGAAAATTTTTTTAATTTTGCGTATTCAGCCGGCCAAACACCCAATCGTTCACCCATTGGTCTTTTAGCAGATAATTATCCCGCAATGTTCCCTCAAGCACGAAACCGTTCTTCTCCAGAATGCGGCGCGAGGGCCAGTTTCCCTCGATCACCAGCGCTTTGAGCTTATGAAATTCAGCGTCAAGCAGAAACGTGCTGAGCGCCGCCAGCGCTTCGCTGCCATAGCCCTGACCGGTAAACGCATGACGCAACATATAGCCCACTTCCGCCTGCCGGTACGGATGCCACTCGGCGCTACAGCCAAACAGACCAATGGCTTCGCCGGTTTCCCGCACGCGGCGACCAGGCACAGCATGTGAAAGCTGGTCGGCAGCCAGGGCGCCAGCCGTTCGGTAAAGCGCTGGCGAATGTCGTTTTCGTCGGGTATCTCGCTAACCCAGGTCATGGTGGCGGCATCTTCATGTACCGCTTTGAAGATCTGCCAGTCTTCCGCCTGCAGGCGACTGAGGATAAGACGAGGGGTAAATAGTTGCATTGCTGCGCTCCGCTATTTTGCATAGGGCAACATAGCAAACAGCATTCGTGACAGCCAGTGGCTGGCGCACGGATCCGGTAATCCTCTTTTTTACCGTCAGGATTTCCCTATTTACCCGGCAGTGCTGGCGGATCGCGATCACATTTTTTATCATAGCTGCACTGATGTCTTGCCTGAGAACGCCCGTGCCCTCCCACTTCGACATGCTGTTAGCGGTGTTTGATCGCGCCGCGCTAATGCTGATCTGCCTGTTCTTCCTCACCCGCACGCGCGTTTTCCGTCAGCTATTACAAAAAGATGAGCACTCGCCCGGCGAAAAAATTGTGGTCACGGCCATTTTCTCGCTGTTTGCGCTGTTCAGCACCTGGTCCGGCATTGACGTTGATGGCTCGCTGCTTAACGTTCGCGTGATTGCGGTGATGGCCGGCGGGATTCTGTTTGGGCCGTGGGTGGGCATCGCCACCGGCGTCATCGCCGGCGTGCATCGCTTCCTGATTGATATGGATGGCGTCACCTCCGTGCCCTGCCTGATTACCAGCATCATTGCCGGCATTGCAGCCGGGATGATTAACCGGCGCGTGAGCAAAGAGCAGCGCTGGCGGGCCGGTATCCTCGGCGGCATGCTGTGCGAAAGCCTGACCATGGTGATGATCGTGCTGTGGGCCAAACCGATGACGCTTGGCCTGACCATTGTGTCAGAGATTGCGCTGCCGATGGTGCTGGGCGCCTCAAGCATCGGTTTGATTGTGCTGCTGGTGCAAAGCGTCGAGGGGGAGAAAGAGGCGATTGCGGCGCGCCAGGCTAAGCTGGCACTGGAGATCGCCAACAAAACCCTGCCGCTGTTCCGCCAGACCAACAGCGACTCATTGCGTCAGGTATGTGAAATTATCCGCAGCGATATTCACGCCGACGCGGTAGCGATAACCAATACCCGGCAGATCCTCGCCTATGTTGGTTACGGCGAGCAGAACTATCACAACGGCGACGATGGCATCAGTCCGACCACCTCACAGGCCATTAGCAGCGGCAAAATCATCATCAGGAACAATGATGAAGCGCACCGCACCAAAGATATCCACTCAATGCTGGTTATTCCCCTTTGGGAAAAAGGGGAAGTAACGGGCACGCTAAAAATTTACTATCGCCGCGCCCACCGCATCACTGGCTCACTCAAAGAGATGGCGATTGGCCTGTCGCAAATTATCTCCACCCAGTTGGAAGTGTCACGCGCCGAACAGCTACGCGAGATGGCGAATAAAGCTGAACTGCGTGCGCTGCAAAGTAAGATCAATCCGCACTTCCTGTTCAACGCCCTCAACGCGATCTCCTCCTCTATCCGCCTCAATCCGGATACGGCGCGTCAACTGGTGATCAATCTCTCACGCTACCTGCGTTATAACCTGGAGCTCAACGACGATGAGCCTATCGACATCAAGAAAGAGCTGTGGCAGGTGAAGGATTACGTGGCGATTGAGCAGGCGCGCTTTGGCGATAAGCTCTCAATGATTTTTGATGTGGATGAGGATCTGCACATTACCCTGCCAAGCCTGCTGATTCAGCCGCTGGTGGAGAATGCGATTGTGCATGGTATCCAGCCGTGCCGGGGCAAAGGTGTGGTCACGCTGAGCGTCAAAGATTTGGGCGATCGCGTGCGCGTGGCGGTACGGGATACCGGTGCCGGCATCAGTGAAGAGGTGATTGAACGGGTCGCTCGCAATGAGATGCCAGGCAACAAGATTGGCCTGCTTAATGTGCACCATCGGGTGAAACTGCTCTCCGGCCAGGGACTCCGCATTACCCGCCTGGAGCCGGGTACAGAGATCGCCTTTACCCTCAGCAAAAGTGGTCAGCGGCTGCCCGTGCCGTTAAGCCGTCAGACGGAAACCTCAGCGTGAAAGCCATTATTGTCGAAGACGAATTTCTTGCGCAGCAAGAGCTAAGCTGGATGATTCAGCAACACAGCCAGATTACGATTGAAGCCTGTTTTGATGACGGGCTGGATGTGCTCCGGTATCTGCAAACTCACCGGGTTGATGTCATCTTCCTTGATATCAATATTCCGTCGCTGGACGGCATGTTGCTGGCGCAGAACATCAACCAGTTTACGCATAAGCCGCTGATTGTCTTTATCACTGCCTGGAAAGAGCATGCGGTAGAGGCATTTGAGCTGGAGGCTTTTGACTACATCCTCAAGCCGTATCATGAGTCGCGCATCGTCACGATGCTGAATAAGCTGGAAGCCACCGCGCAGCAGCAGGCACAGCAGCCCAATCCCGCCGCCGGTACGCCGCAAACCGTTAATCTGGTCAAAGATGAGCGCATTATCGTGACCGATATCAACGATATCTACTACGTTGAGGCGCATGAGAAGCTGACGTTTGTCTATACGCGGCGCGAAGCTTACGTCATGTCGATGGCGATCAGCGAGTTTTGCAGCCGGCTGCCTGAGCAGATGTTTTTCCGCTGCCATCGGTCGTACTGCGTCAACCTGAGCAAGATTCGCGAGATCGAACCCTGGTTTAACAACACTTATCTGGTGAAGCTGCGCGATCTGGATGCGCAGGTGCCCGTGAGTCGCAGCAAAGTGAAGGCGTTTCGCCAGCTGATGCACTTATAAGGCGAACGGCAGGCGCCGTTCGCCCGCGGTAATTACAGGATACGGCCGAGCACCTGACGCAAGTGCGCGCCGGCGCCAAGCAGGCCTGGCTGA
The DNA here is from genome assembly GCF_002095485.1 of Pantoea wallisii. Classification (GTDB taxonomy): domain Bacteria; phylum Pseudomonadota; class Gammaproteobacteria; order Enterobacterales; family Enterobacteriaceae; genus Pantoea; species Pantoea wallisii. The sequence goes on from NZ_MLFS01000008.1 coordinate 23,584, forward strand.
TCGTGCGTAATCATGTAGACCGGGATATCAACCAGATAGTCGCGGAAGCGGCCCTTATCTTCAAAGGCGGCGCGGAAGCCTGACGCTTTAAAGAACTCCAGGAAGCGCGGCACAATGCCACCCGCGATATACACGCCGCCAAAGGTGCCGAGATTCAACGCCAGATTCCCGCCAAAGCGGCCCATGATGACGCAGAACAGCGTCAGCGCGCGGCGGCAGTCGATACAGATATCCTGCAAGGCGCGTTCAGTGACATCTTTAGGTTTGAGGTTTTCCGGCTCACGCTGATCCGATTTCACAATCGCCCGGTACAGATTGACCAGCCCGGCACCTGAGAGCACGCGCTCTGCAGAGACGTGACCGAGCTCAGCGCGCAGCACTTCCAGAATCGCATCTTCCTCTTCACTGTTCGGGGCAAAATCAACGTGACCGCCCTCGCCCGGCAGACTGACCCAGCGCTGCGCCACGTGCACCAGATGCTGACGCCAAGACCGGTACCCGCGCCATAGATGGCAATCGGCTTATCTTTCACCGGCGTTTTGCCGCCGAACTGGATGACATCACTCTCTGCCAGCATCGGAATCGCCATCGACACGGCGGTGAAGTCGTTGATGATCTCCAGCGTCTCAAAGCCAAGGCTCTGTTTCATCTGGCTGGCGGAGAACGCCCAGTCATGGTTGGTCATCTCCACCCAGTCGCCGGTAATCGGGCAGGCGATGGCGATACAACCGTGGGTGATATCCTGTTTCTGCTCGTCGAGATAGTGACGAATTACCGCTTCCAGGTTGTCGTAGTCTGATGTGGAGAATGTTTTGGCCTGGGAGATGGTGCCGGTTTCCACCTCACACAACGCGAGGCGAGCGTTAGTACCGCCCACATCGCCGACCAGGGCGTATTTTGTCATTCTTCTGCTGCTCCGCTTGGGTCATAAACAATTGCAGGACACTATAAGAGCCTGCCAATAAAACAACAACGCCCACCAGCACGATGAGCGTTGTTCAGTGAGTGCGTTGCACAGCCTGGCGATTGCGCGCGCCGCTGTATAGAGGCAACTGTCCTAAACTGTGCGGCTATTCCGCTGATGCAGCGCCGCCGTCACTTTACGCAGCAGCGGCGGCAGGTCCTGTTTGTCCATCACCACCTCAATCAGTGACAGGCAGCGCTGCTGCGCCAGCAGCGCCAGCACGCCCTCCAGCTGCGCCGTTTCACTGATGCGCCAGCTTTGCGCACTGCACTGCAGGCTCATCGCCTGCGGCAGTGCTGTCCAGTTCCAGCGGGCAATATCGTTATAGCGCTGCTCTGCGCCATGAATGGCTCGCTCAACCGTATAGCCATCATTATTCAGCAGGAAAATGATCGGCTGCAGTCCGTCACGCTGGATAGAGCCCAGCTCCTGAATTGTCAGCTGTGCCGACCCATCCCCGATGATCAGAATCACCCGACGATCGGGCTGCGCCGTTTGCGCGCCAAAGGTGGCGGGTAAAGTATAGCCAATCGATCCCCACAGCGGCTGAACGATCAGCTCTGCCCCCTGCGGCAGCCGCAGGGCGGCGGCACCAAATGCAGCAGTGCCTTGATCGGCAAGGATAATATCACCTGGCTGCAGAAAGCGCTGCATCGCCTGCCAGAATGCCTGCTGACTGATTACCGCTGCAGCAGTGGGCGCCGTTTCCTCATACAGCGCGGGCGGCGCGGTGTGCCAGTGCGCGCAGTGGCGTTGATAAATCGGCAAAAGTGCGGTCAGCGCCTGCGCCATGCTCAGCGGTGCAAAGGTTTCGCCCGCCACGGTGGCGTGAAACGGCTGCAGATCGATCAGGCGTTCAGCCGGCAGCTGCTGGGTGAATCCGGCGGTGAGCGTATCGGTAAACCGCACGCCTGCGCAGATGGTCACATCCGTCTCTTCAATTGCGGCCCGTACCGCGGCTGTGCTGCCTTCAGCGGCATAGGTTCCGACATAGCCTGGCTGTTGCTCATTTAGCACGCCTTTCCCCATCAGCAGCGTTGCGGCGGGAATCGCGCGCAGTTCACGCAGGTGCGCGAGTGACGCCTGCAACTGCCAGCGGCCGGCCAGGAAATCCGCCAGTAACGCCACGCGCTGTGCCGGTGCCAGCAGTCGCTCCGCCGCCGCCGCAAAGGCTGCGGCAGCACAGGCATGCACGACCGGCGCTTCCGGCGATCGCTCTGCGGGCAAGGTCACGTCCGCCGCAGCGACATCCACCGCCAGCAGCAGATAGCCCGGACGGTGCTGGCGCAGCGCCTCATCAATCACCCGATCAATCTCTGCCACAGCATTGTCCACCGTTAACACCGCCGCGGCAGCGCTCACCTCTTGCGCCATACGCAAAAAATGGCGGAAATCGCCATCGCCAAGTGAGTGATGCACGCAATCACCCTGACGCTGCGCTGCGCTGGCCGGTGCGCCGACAATGTGAATCACCGGCACATACTCCGCATAGCTGCCTGCAATACCGTTAATGGCGCTGAGTTCGCCAACGCCAAAGGTGGTGAGCAGTGCCGCCGCACCGTTACAGCGTCCGTACCCATCGGCAGCGTAAGCGGCGTTGAGTTCGTTGGCGCAGCCTACCCAGGCGATGTCAGGATGATCGATGACGCTATCAAGAAACTGCAGGTTGTAATCGCCAGGCACGCCAAACAGATGACGGATGCCAGCCTGGTGTAAACGGTTTAACAGATAGTCGCCAACATTGAGGGTTTTCATCGCAAGCTCCAGCGCAAAGGGTTATCTGGAGTATTAGCGAGGTGGCTGATTTGGCGAGATTTTCACCATCATCGCACGCTCATCGTTGGCAAGGATTCGTTACGACGGCAGATAATTCTGTAAGTTGCGATCATTGCCGCGTTTCACCTTGGTGTAAACGCATACACTGATAAGCTGTTGCCACTTTCTCCCCCTTTGAGACAGGAATGCTGCATGAGTACTTTTCCCCATCCCGAACGTTATCAGCAGATGCAATACCGTCGTAGCGGCCGGAGCGGTCTGAAGTTACCCGCTATTTCGCTGGGTTTATGGCACAACTTTGGCGACAGCACGCGCGTTGACAATAGTCGTGCGCTGCTGCGCCATGCTTTTGATCGCGGTATCACCCACTTCGATCTCGCCAACAATTATGGGCCGCCGCCGGGCTCGGCCGAGAGCAACTTTGGCCGTATCCTGCGCGAAGATTTCCACGGCCTGCGGGATGAACTGGTGATCTCTACCAAAGCCGGTTACACCATGTGGGAAGGTCCGTACGGCGACTGGGGTTCACGTAAATACCTGATCTCCAGCCTTGATCAGAGCCTGAAACGCATGGGCCTGGAGTACGTGGATATCTTTTACCATCACCGTCCGGACCCGGAAACCCGCTTGAAGAGACCATGTGTGCGCTGGATCAGGTGGTGCGCCAGGGGAAAGCGCTCTACGCCGCTCTCTCCAACTATCCGGCAGATCGCGCTGCAGAGGCGATCGCCATTTTGCGCGATCTCGGTACGCCATGCCTGATTCACCAGCCGCGCTATTCGATGTTCGAACGCGCGCCGGAGCAGGGTTTGCTGGATGTGCTGGGCGATAACGGCGTGGGCTGCATTGCCTTCTCCCCGCTGGCGGGCGGCGTACTGACCGATCGCTATCTGCAAGGCATTCCGGAGGATTCACGCGTTGCCAGCGGCAGCAAGTTCCTCAATGAGAATCAGCTGACGCAGGAGAAGATGGAGAAAGTGCGTCAGCTACAGGCCATTGCCCAGCAGCGCGGCCAGAAACTGGCGCAGATGGCGCTGAGCTGGGTGCTGCGCGATGCGCGCGTCACGTCGGTGTTGATTGGTGCCAGTAAGACGACGCAAATTGATGATGCCGTTGAGATGCTGGGTCAATCCGCTCTGAGCCAGCAAGAGATCGACGCCATTAGCGCAATTCTGGTGTAAGCGTTTACCCGCCCGGCCTTTATCGGGCGTTTCCTCCAGCACAAAACTCTGCTTAACCCCTCTTCTGCACTTTTTCAGAATAAGTCTCAAGGTAGGGCTGGTCCGATGTGGCACACTGGCGCAACGGTAGCCTCGATGCTGCCGCAAGGAGAAACGATGAAACGTGCCATTTTATTTGCCGCTTTGCTGGCAACCTTATCCCCCCTGGCGATGCACACAGCTGAAGCCAATAGCGCCACCATTAACCTTGCTCCTGGCGTGACACTGCACCTCGGCGATCGTGACCGTCGCGGCTACTACTGGGACGGCGGTCGCTGGCGTGAACCGCGCTGGTGGCATGACCGTTACCAGTACAACGATCACCGCTGGTGGCGCCACGCCGAGTGGAAACGTCACCGTGCCTGGGAGCGCGAGCGCGAACGCCGCTGGCATGAGCGCGAGCGTCATGAACACTGGCGCCACGATCATCGCCATGATCGTCACCACGATCGCCACGACCACCATCACCACTAAAAAAAATCCCGGCGCGATAACCGCACCGGGATTTTTTTATCTTGCGCGTTTTTACCAGCCCAGCGCTTCGCCCACCAGCAGGTAGAGGTTAAGCGCCACCACCAGCACCACAATCAATCGTCCGGCGTTTTGCATCAGACGTGAATTCACCAGCTCATCTCCCATGATCTCGCGGTTGCCGGTAAACGACAGCAGCGGAATGAGCGCCAGCGCGATACCAAAGCTCAGCAGTACCTGACTCATCACCAGGATGCGCGTCGGGTCCCAGCCTGCCCAGATGACGATGAAGGATGGCAGCATAGTAATAGTACGGCGAAACCAGAGCGGAATGTGAAAGCGGATAAAGCCCTGCATAACCACCTGCCCGGCCAGCGTGCCCACGACGGTGGAGGACAAGCCTGCCGCGACCAGACTCAGACCAAATACTATTGCCGCAGCTTTGCCCAGCAGCGGTTGCAGCGTCAGATAAGCCTGATCAAGATCGACGATGCTGGTGTGGCCGCTAAAGTGGAACGCAGCCGCCGCCGTCGCCATCATCGCCAGATTGACGAAGCCTGCGATGGTCATGGCAATCGCCACGTCGAGTTTGGTTGAGGAGTAACGCTCCGCCTTGCTGCCTCTGTTACCGTGCTGCGTCAGCGCCGAGTGCAGATAGATAACATGCGGCATGATGGTCGCACCCAGCACACCAGCGGCAAGGAATACCGCGTCAGAGGTTGGCAGAGAAGGCAGCGCCATACCCACCATCAGCTGGCTTACTTTTGGCTGCGAGAAAAACAGCTCGACAATGTAAGCCGCCGCGACAAACAGCAGCAAACCGCCAATCACCAGCTCCAGCGGCTTTTGCCCGCGGCTTTGCAGCATCAGGATCAGGAAGGTGGCAATACCGGTTAATACCGCACCCTGCAGAAGCGAGATGCCAAGCAGCAGCTTGAAGCCCAGTGCGGCACCAATAAACTCCGCCAGGTCGGTTGCCATGGCGATGATCTCCGCCTGCACCCAATAGAACCATACTGCCGGGCGCGGAAAACGGTCACGGATATGTTCAGCAAGGTTTTTACCGGTGGCAATGCCCAGCTTGGCGGACATCAGCTGAATCAGCATGGCCATGATATTGGCCCAGACCACCACCCACAGCAGCTTGTAACCGTAAGCGGCGCCGGCCTGAATATTGGTTGCGAAGTTGCCGGGATCGATATAACCAATGGCCGCGATGAAGGCCGGTCCCAGCAGCGCGAGTTTGATCTTTCTGGCTCCGCGAGCAGCGCGCTCGGCGGTGCGACTTTCTGACATAGTAGATACCCTGTCCTGACGCTTGTTTGACCCATGCAGCTTAACGGCCCTACAAGGCAAGTGAAATTTGATTATAGTTATCGCAGTAATAGATGGTGCTATAAAGTATAGCCATTGCTATACCTCAGAGTAAATATAGCCCTTGCTAAAAAATGTGCAACAGCAATCACTCTACTCCCGGGTCAAATTATAGACAATCTCTTTGTGGATATTTCTTGTGAAGGATTTGTGAAGAGGTTGTGAGTGCTGAGACTATTCTGAGAAAAAAGGCGATACTGAATACTTATATTGCGGGTTTGATCTCGTTTTTAAGTAACGCGTTACATAGAATACGCACCAAAATACAACCCTCCTCAAATTTGGAGCCGCTATGTCCCATATTTTGCACTTCCTGTTGGCACTGGCCGTGGTCGCCGTGCTGGCGTTGCTGGTCAGCCACGATCGCAAGAGTATCCGTATCCGTTACATCGTGCAGCTGCTGGTGATAGAAGTCCTGCTGGCGTGGTTCTTCCTTAACTCTGAGGCGGGCCTGGGCTTCGTTAAAGGGTTTGCGGGTCTGTTCGACCACCTGTTGAAGTACGCTGCCGAAGGCACCAATTTTGTGTTCGGTAATATGAATGAAAAAGGCCTGGCCTTCTTCTTCCTCAATGTTTTGTGCCCTATTGTCTTTATCTCGGCACTGATCGGTATTTTGCAGCATTTCCGCATTCTGCCGTGGGTCATCCGCGGTATCGGAACCGTACTGTCAAAAGTGAACGGCATGGGCAAGCTGGAATCCTTTAACGCCGTCAGCTCTCTGATTCTGGGACAGTCAGAAAACTTCATCGCCTATAAGGATATCCTTGGCAAGATGTCGCAGCGCCGCATGTACACCATGGCAGCCACAGCGATGTCGACCGTTTCGATGTCGATCGTGGGTGCTTACATGACCATGCTGCAGCCGAAGTATGTGGTCGCAGCGCTGGTGCTCAACATGTTCAGTACCTTTATCGTATTGTCGCTGATTAACCCGTACCGCGTCGACAGCGAAGAGGATTTGCAGCTGCAGGACCTGCATAAAGGGCAGAGCTTCTTTGAGATGCTGGGCGAATATATCCTGGCCGGTTTCAAAGTGGCGATTATCGTTGCAGCCATGCTGATTGGTTTCATCGCGCTGATTTCAGGCCTGAATGCGCTGTTTGACTTTATTTTCGGCATCAGCTTCCAGGGCGTGCTGGGCTACGTGTTCTATCCGTTTGCCTGGGTGATGGGCGTTCCATCAGGTGAAGCCCTGCAGGTGGGCAGCATCATGGCGACCAAGCTGGTTTCCAATGAATTTGTTGCAATGATGGACCTGCAGAAGATTGCGGGACAGCTGTCACCGCATGCGGAAGGGATTCTGTCTGTGTTCCTCGTCTCCTTTGCTAACTTCTCTTCAATCGGCATCGTGGCCGGTGCGATCAAAGGTCTGCATGAAGAGCAGGGTAACGTGGTATCCCGCTTCGGCCTGAAACTGCTGTACGGTTCAACGCTGGTGAGCGTGCTCTCTGCTGCCATTGCCGGTCTGGTATTGGCCTTCTGATGCAAAAAGGGCGAGCTGCGGCTCGCCCTTCTCTTCTGATAACCTTCTGCTTTATCACCCCGGTTTGCTACCGGCTCTGACGGGTCGTCGCTATCCCCTCTTTTTATTCCCCGTACAGCATCGCAGTGGCAGATGTAACGCATTCCCATACTCCGATAGCCCGGCGCATAGCGGCAACACAACGTGTCAGTGACGAAAGTCAGGCAAACGCCTTTAGCATGAATACGCCAGGCGCAACGAGAAGCCATAGCTGGCTGCTATACAAAAAATGTCTGGATTGGATAAACAACGAATGTTCAGGATGAACAGAGAATTGGTGGAGATAAGCGGGATCGAACCGCTGACCTCTTGCATGCCATGCAAGCGCTCTCCCAGCTGAGCTATACCCCCACATCTGGAACGTATTTCTTCGGTTCAAACCGTTGGGAGCGGTTTGGTGGAGCTAAGCGGGATCGAACCGCTGACCTCTTGCATGCCATGCAAGCGCTCTCCCAGCTGAGCTATAGCCCCGTACCGAAAAAACCGCCGGGTTAACCCGACGGACGGCATAATATGAAACGGCTGTTGGAGTGTCAACGGCAAATTCCTGTTCTGTGTTCGATCGCTGAAAAAGGCGGCAACCCGATGCCACAATGGCCTTTTTTCCGCCGTATTACGGCGCGCCTGCCCTTCTCTGTCCGATCTTCATTAAACAGCAGCTCAACAACCGCTCACCCTGGGGTTAATTTCAGGTTAAAGATGTTAGCGCCAGGCTTGTTTTCGTTAATGGTGCGTGTAAAACTTAGCGCGCTAATTAACCGGACAACCCTCCAGGGTTAACACTCGTTGCCCGGTCAGCACTTCCTCCTTGTTTAATAAAAGAAAAGTGAATTATGTCTTTGCATACACCAAAAGAGATCGCACAGCTGGCGATTCAGTCTGGCGTGGCTAAAAGCCGCCTGCCGGTTTCCACCTTATTAATTCTTGGCTTTATGGCCGGTGCATTTATTGCTACCGGGTTCCTGCTTGATCTGCACGTTATTAACCAGTTACCGGCTGAGTGGGGATCGTTCTCCAGTTTCCTCGGCGCGGCGGTGTTCCCGGTTGGCCTGATTCTTACCGTGCTGGCCGGCGGCGAACTGCTGACAGGCAATATGATGACGCTGCCAATTGCCTGGTTTGCCCGTCGTATTAGCGGTTTCAGCGTGGTGCGTAACTGGTTTTGGGTCACCGTCGCCAATTTTATTGGCAGCGTTGCGGTAGCATGGTTCTTTGGACATATGCTGGGCATGACCGAAGGGGACTACCTGAAGAAAACCGTCGCCATTGCCCATGCGAAAGTGAATGCTGACTTCCTGCACGCTTTCATCTCAGGCATTGGCTGTAACTGGCTGGTCTGCCTGGCGGTATGGCTGGCTTTTGCCAGTAAAGATATGGTCGGTAAAATTATGGGTATGTGGTTCCCGGTAATGGCGTTTGTGGCCATTGGCTTCCAGCACGTTATCGCCAACATGTTCATCGTGCCTGCGGCTATTTTTGCCGGTCAGATGAGCTGGGCAGAGTTTTTACCCAATGTTATTGCGGTATTTTTAGGAAACGGTGTGGGCGGTGCGATCTTTGTTGGCCTCACCTATTTCCTCGCTTTCCGTCCGGAGCAGCCGGCCGTTAGCGAAGCGCAGTAATCTAAATATGCCTTTTGTCACCCCGCAAAAGGCATTTTCTGCCTGGATTACTTCTCCCCGTAACGTTTTGTTGTAATATGTAGAGCTAATGTATTTAACAGGGACAGCATCGTGAAAAAGGAATGGCTTACCCCCGAAGAGCTCGCGCTGGAAACGGGCTACAGTCGGCAGACGGTGAATAAATGGATCAAGCGTGAAAACTGGACAACCACGCCCAAGCCCGGTGTACAGGGCGGTAAGGCGCGATTGATTCATATTGATGAACGCGTAAAGAGCTTTATTCAGTCCACTCGCCACGCGAGCGAACCGGCGGCTAATTACGGTGCGCAGCAAAATACGTTACCTGCGTTATTAATAAATTCTGTCCAGCAAATGACGACTGTCGAACAGGAACAACTGGCGGCACTGCTGTTACGGGAAGGAATCAGGGGCGTGCTGGAGAGACTGGGAATCCAGGAAGAGTAAAAAAGCCGGGAGCGTGAGCTTCCGGCTTTTTTGTTACTGGCACGGATAACAGCAGCCTGCTGGCTGCCGTCTGCCTGCTTATGCCTGCGCTTCGCGCTCTGCAATAAAGGCCAGCGCTTTTTCGATACGCGCCACGCTACGGCTGCGGCCAATGGCTTCAACCGTGACATCCAGCGCAGGGGACTGGCCCGCACCGGTTACGGCGACGCGCAGCGGCATACCCACTTTACCCATGCCCAGCTCCAGCTCGTCCGCTGCCGCCTGAATAGCATGATGCACATTTTCCGCACTCCATGCGCTGTCACTGATGGCCGCCAGCTTGTCACGTACCACTTCCAGCGGCTGACGCGCTACCGGACGCAGGTGCTTCTTCGCAGCATCGGCATCAAAGGCCTCAAACTCTTCATAGAAGTAACGGCACGACGCCGCGATTTCGACCAGTGTCTTACAGCGCTCGCCCAGCAGTGTAACCAGCTTCGCCAGCTCCGGACCGGTACGGGTATCGATCTTCTGCTGCTCAATGTGCCACTGCAGCTGCGTTGCCACATACTCTGGCGGCAGCGTATTGATGTAGTGGTGGTTCAGCCACTGCAGTTTTTCCGTGTTGAATGCGCTGGCGGACTTGCTCACTGCATCCAGCGTAAACAGTTCGGTCATCTCAGGTACGCTGAAGATCTCCTGATCGCCATGTGACCAGCCAAGACGCACCAGGTAGTTGAGCAGCGCTTCCGGCAGATAGCCGTCATCACGGTACTGCATTACGCCCACGGCACCGTGGCGCTTGGAGAGCTTCTTCCCGTCATCGCCCAGAATCATGGAGACGTGCGCATAGGTTGGCACCTCTGCACCGATCGCTTTCAGGATGTTGATCTGACGCGGCGTGTTATTGATATGGTCTTCGCCACGAATAACGTGCGTGATCCCCATATCCCAGTCATCCACCACCACACAGAAGTTATAGGTTGGTGAGCCGTCGGTACGGCGGATAATCAGATCATCCAGCTCCTGATTGCTGAACTCAATCGGGCCACGGATCTGGTCGTCAAAGATCACCGAGCCCTCCTGCGGATTGCGGAAACGCACTACGCAGGGTTCATTATCAGCGTGATGGTCATGGCTATCGCGGCAGCGGCCGTCGTAACGCGGCTTCTCACCCTTCGCCATCTGCTCTTCACGCAGGGCTTCCAGGCGCTCTTTCGAGCAATAGCATTTATAAGCTGTACCGGCTTCCAGCATCTCGTCGATGACATGGTTGTAGCGATCAAAACGTTTGGTCTGGTAGTACGGGCCTTCATCCCAATCGAGGCTCAGCCAGTTCATGCCATCCATGATGGCTTCAATGGCTTCCGGGGTAGAACGCTCCAGATCGGTATCTTCAATACGCAGGACGAATTCGCCCTTGTTATGACGCGCATAGAGCCAGGAGTAAAGCGCAGTACGCGCACCGCCGACGTGCAGGTAACCGGTCGGGCTGGGTGCGAAGCGGGTTTTGATTTTCATTCAGCATTGCCTTAAGTGCGCAGGTTTTATTGTCTGGATGACAAAAAAACGGGTTAACGCGAAAAAACAGTGCGCATATTCTAACAGGTGAAGCTGATTCCTCAATCATTGTCACGGCCGCAGCGTGGAGAGGAAGAGGTTTTTCTGCTAATAAAACCAGCACATTGGCTAAAAGCACTGCATGATGTCTAAATTTAAAGCGAACGCGCAGTTAACTTTTAAAAAGCTTTTAAAAAGCGTTGACTCACTTTGAAGGATCCCTATAATGCGACTCCACACAGCGGGGGTGATTAGCTCAGTTGGTAGAGCATCTCCTTTACACGGAGGGGGTCGGCGGTTCGAGCCCGTCATCACCCACCACTCTTAAAGTGGTCCGCAGTGTGCAAGAGTAAAATATGGGCGATTAGCTCAGTTGGTAGAGCATCTCCTTTACACGGAGGGGGTCGGCGGTTCGAGCCCGTCATCGCCCACCATATCTTAGTCAGATGACACTCTTGTTAAGCAGTTCCGAAGTGGGCGATTAGCTCAGTTGGTAGAGCATCTCCTTTACACGGAGGGGGTCGGCGGTTCGAGCCCGTCATCGCCCACCACTTCGGGTCGTTAGCTCAGTTGGTAGAGCAGTTGACTTTTAATCAATTGGTCGCAGGTTCGAATCCTGCACGACCCACCAAATTCAGAAAGAAGCGCCCTCAGGGCGCTTTTTTCGTTTCTGTGCGCCGTAGCGTAACGTGCAGGATGAGAACCTGCAGCAGGTTCGACTGAATCGCCGGGAGCGATTCAGGCTGATGCGTCAGCATCACCCGCAGGGCGAGGCCCCGGATGGGCCGAGGCATATCCTGCACGACCCACCAAATTCAGAAAGAAGCGCCCTCAGGGCGCTTTTTTCGTTTCTGCTCTGCCCTATTTTGCTCTGCTATGCCAATCCTTCCCGGATGGTGACAAAACATTTTCGCAACCTTAACACTCCCTGGCATCAAGTCCCGCTCCGGTATTTCCGATAACAGAGAGGCACATTTGCAAGGAGAACGTAATGACTACCATTTCAACCAGTACCACAATTGGCAGCGGCAGCACTTCAGGCTCCGGCAGCACGTCTGACAGCAGCGCATCAAAAATCGCCAGCCTGACAAAACAGATCACCAGCCTGAACGATGAATTAAAAGATGTGGCAAAAGATAAAACGTTGACCGACCAGCAGCGCACGCAAAAACAGGAGACGATCAACGCGCAGATCCAGATGCTGCAGGCGCAGATTCAGCAGTTGCAGCAGCAGGAAAAAGAGAAAACCGAACAAAAACAGGAGAAGCAGGAGATTACTGAGGTAAAAGCCGACGGCATCAATCGCCCGACAGACACTAACCAGATCAATGTCTACGTTTAAAACGCCGGATTAAGCGTGCGGCTTTGCGTCAGCAGCGCGGCCTGCTGGCGCACCTCCTGCCAGATGGCCTCAGCCGCTGGCGTCAGCGAGCGGTTTTTACGCTTAATCAACATCAAACTGCGGTTGATCTCTGGATAGAGTCGGCGCACCGTCAGTCGGCGTCCGGAAGGCAAAGGCAGCGCCAGCGCGGGTAAGATACTGATACCGATACCGGCCTCTACCATCGGATAGAGCGTTGCCGGATGGCCGATCTCTTGCACCACCTCCACACTCAGCGCCAGCTGCTGAAGCGCGGCATCCACCAGAATGCGGCTACCGGAAGCGTAATCCTGCAGGACCAGCCGACGCCCGGCCAGCATTGACCACTGCGCCTGCTCAACCTGTGCCAGCGCATCATCCTGATGGCATAACAGCAGGAAAGGCTCCTGCAGAATCTCTTCACCATCGAAATCTGCATCACGCAATGGCCCGATCACGATGCCAAAATCTACTTCGGCATTGCGTACGCTTTGTAGCACCCACTGCTGCACCCTATCATGCAGGATGACACGAATCTCCGGGTAGCGCTGCTGGCTGCTTGCCAGGCACTGCGGCATCAGGTGTGCAGAGGGCGTCTGGCTGGCCGCAACGCGCACCGTTCCGCTACGCTGTTCGCCATAGCTGCGCACATCCTGCACCGTGGTGCTCAGCTCCTCCAGCTGCCGCTCCAGACGCGTTGCCAGCTGCTGACCGGCTTCCGTCAGCATCACTTCACGCGTCGTGCGGTCCAGCAGGCGTACCCCCATCTCACTCTCCAGCTCTTTAATGCTGTGGCTGACGGCAGACTGACTCAGCCCGATCACCTGCCCTGCCTGGCTAAAACTGCCGTGTCGCGCTACCGCCACAAAAGTACGTAACTGTCGTAAGGTGTAATTCATCGAAATCGCTCATAGATTGATGCAATAAATCAATTTTATTTCTAAACCTGCCTGACGCACAATCAGCAACATCTTTTTATATTTAACCGGATTGTAACAATGGGCTTTTTACGACTTGACCCGATGATGGTCAAACTCATCATCACGGTACTGCTGGCGAGCTTCTTCCCGGCAAAAGGCGGATTTGTCGATTTCTTTGAATACCTGACCACCGCAGCCATCGCCCTGCTGTTCTTTATGCACGGCGCCAAGTTATCGCGCGAGAAAATCATCGCCGGCAGCAGCCACTGGCGTCTGCATCTGTGGATTATGTGCAGCACCTTTGTCATCTTTCCGCTGCTGGGCTTGCTGCTGGTGTGGTGGCATCCGGTGAATGTCGGGCCTGAAATTTACACCGGCTTCCTCTATCTCTGTATTCTGCCGGCGACGGTACAATCGTCTATCGCTTTTACCTCAATGGCCGGTGGCAATGTCGCCGCGGCAGTTTGCGCCGCCTCGGCTTCCAGCCTGCTGGGCGTGTTTATCTCGCCGCTGCTGGTCAACCTGGTAATGAACGTGCACAGCGAAGCACCCGGCAACGGGCTGGAGCAGATTGGCAAAATCATGCTGCAGCTGCTGGTGCCATTTGTTATCGGACACCTGTCGCGTCGCTGGATTGGTGGCTGGGTCGAGAAACATCGCGGTCTGATTGGCAAAACGGACCAGACATCTATCCTACTGGTGGTTTACTCTGCCTTCAGTGAAGCGGTAGTGAACGGTATCTGGCATCGCGTGGGCGTGGATACGCTGCTGTGGATTCTGGCAGGCAGCGTGCTGATTCTGTGCATCGCACTGCTGATCAACGTCGGTGCCTCACGGCTGTTTGGTTTCAGCCGCGCCGATGAGATTGTGGTGCTGTTCTGCGGCTCGAAAAAGAGCCTGGCGAATGGTGTACCGATGGCGAACATCTTGTTCCCGGCCAGTGCCGTAGGGATCATCGTACTGCCGCTGATGATCTTCCATCAGGTGCAGCTGATGGTGTGCTCCTTTATTGCCCAGCGTTATAAAGCCGGTAATGCCAAAATCCTGGCAGAGCAACAGGTGACGGTTCAGAAGTCCTGATCGTTAAGGCCCGCACAAGCGGGCCCTATTTTTATCCGCTGCGCTTCAGCGGCTTCACTAGCCCCTGTAAACCCTCGATTTTAATCGCCAGCGTCAACTGCATGAGTTCGCCCAGCTTACCGGCCGGAAAAGCGTCTTTGCGGGCAAACCACAGCAAATACTCCTCCGGCACATCGATCAGCATCTGCCTTTATATTTGCCAAACGGCATGGCGGTATTGGCAATCTCAACCAGCTGATGTTTGTCCATCTCAGGCCCCAAGCAGGCGAATCATCTCTGCCTCATCGATGACCGGTATCCCAAGCTCCTGCGCCTTCGCCAGCTTAGAGCCCGCCGCTTCACCGGCAATAAGCAGGTCGGTTTTCTTCGAGACGCTGCCGCTGACTTTGGCACCCAGCGCGGTCAGGCGCTCCTTTGCGTCATCGCGGTTCATCTGCGAAAGTGAACCGGTCAGCACCACGGTTTTACCGGCAAACGGGCTGTCGATCTCTTCAGCTTTCACTACTACTACCTGCGGCCAGTGCACGCCCACTTCCTGGGTCAGCTCGCGGATCACCTCGCGGTTGCTCTCCTCTTCCATGAAGTTGCGTACGTGAGCGGCCACGATTTTGCCCACGTCCTGCACCGCGATCAGCGCATCCAGATCGGCATCCATCACCTTCTCCAGTTCACCAAAATGGTTCGCCAGATTTGCCGCCGTGGCTTCCCCCACTTCACGAATCCCCAGCGCATAGAGGAAGCGCGGCAGCGTGGTCAGTTTAGCTTTCTCCAGGGCATCAACGACATTTTGCGCCGACTTTGGCCCCATACGATCCAGCCCGGTCAGCTTGCCGGCCGTCAGGCGGAACAGGTCGGCCGGGGTTTTGACATACTCTTTTTCCACCAGCTGATCGATAATTTTGTCACCCATGCCGTCAACGTCCATTGCGCGACGTGAGACAAAATGCTTGAGCGCCTCTTTACGCTGCGCCCCACAAATCAGGCCGCCGGTGCAGCGCGTAACCGCTTCACCTTCAACGCGTTCAACGTCCGAACCGCAGACCGGACAGTGGCTGGGGAAGAGGATTTCGCGCGTCTCCTGTGGACGCTCCGACTCCACCACATTTACCACCTGTGGAATCACATCGCCGGCGCGGCGGATGACCACTTTGTCGCCAATGCGCAGACCCAGACGCGCGATCTCATCGGCGTTGTGCAACGTCGCATTGCTCACAATGACACCTGCAACCTGCACTGGCTCCAGCCGCGCAACGGGCGTAATGGCGCCCGTGCGGCCAACCTGGAACTCGACATCGCGCACAACCGTCATCTGCTCCTGCGCCGGGAACTTGAAGGCAACCGCCCAGCGTGGCGCGCGGGCCACAAAGCCCAGCTTCTCCTGCAGGGCCTGCGAATCGACTTTGATAACCACGCCATCAATATCAAAACCCAGCGACGGGCGATCCTGCTCTACCTGACGGTAGAACGCCAGCGCTTCCTCAGCGGTATGCACCAGGCGGATACGTCGCTGACCGGTAATCCCCACGCCTTAAACTGCTGCAGACGCTGCCAGTGGCTGGCAGGCATTTCGCCGCCCTCCAGCAGGCCAAAGCCGTAGCAGAAGAACGTCAGCGGACGTTTAGCGGTAATGCGGGGATCAAGCTGACGCAGCGAACCTGCCGCAGCATTACGCGGGTTTGCAAACACTTTGCCCCCGGTACGGCGCGCCTCTTCGTTAAGTTTTTCAAAACCCGCTTCGGTCATGAATACTTCGCCGCGCACTTCAACGCGCGCCGGAATGTTGTCGCCGTGGAGGCGCAGAGGGATAGCATAAATAGTGCGCACGTTAGCCGTGATGTTCTCACCGGTAGTGCCATCACCGCGCGTCGCTGCCCGCACCAGCAGCCCGTTTTCATACAACAGGCTGACCGCCAGGCCATCCAGCTTGAGTTCACAGCAATAGGTCAGGTCGTCGGTGCTCTTCAGGCGATCCTGCACGCGCTTATTGAAAGCAAAAAACCCGGCTTCATCAAAGGTGTTGTCCAGCGAAAGCATGGGTACTTCATGACGTACCTGCTCAAACGCCGTTAGCGGCGCCGCTCCGACGCGTTGCGTAGGCGAATCCGGGGTAATGAGATCCGGATGGGCGCTCTCCAGCTCACGCAGCTGCACCATCAATCGGTCATACTCTGCATCCGGAATTTCCGGCGTATCCATCACGTGGTAGAGATATTCATGGTGACGTAACGTGGTGCGCAGCGCGGTGATCTGCTCCTGAACCGATTTCATAATGTCTCATCCGATAAAAAACCCCCGACTAGCGGGGTTTAGTTGATATTCTTCGCTATCGGCCGCTGTCAGCCAATAACCTCGCGAATGCGCGCTTTATAGGTTTCCAGCTTCTGTGGCGTCATCATGCGACGCTCATCATCCAGCACCACGCCACCAACATCATCAGCGATACGCTGGGCGGACTGCAGCATCAGCTTGAAGTTCTGATTCGCGTCACCGTATGACGGCACCATCATAAAGATGGAGATGCCCGGGGTAGTAAAATCGCCCATTTCATCCGGATTAAACGAACCGGGTTTAACCATATTCGCCAGGCTAAACAGCACCGGGCCGCTGCCGGCCGGGCTGAGGTGACGATGGAAAATGTTCATCTCACCAAACTGGAATCCCGCCTGAAGAATACCCTGCAACAGGCTTCGCCGTTCAGCGCGCCACCCGCATGGGCGGCAACGTGCAGCACCAGTACGGCCTCTTTTTTACTGCCCGGCGCCGCAGGCTGCTGAGGCGCAGAGGCTTCCGGCGCCTGAACCGGCACGGTCTCTTCTTTGATTTCAGGCTCTGGCGCGTCAGCAGCGCTGAATTCTGGCGCGGGCTGAATCGCCGGGAGCGGCTCATTATCCAGTAACGGATCGGCCTGAACAGGTTGTGGCTGCGGCTGCGGTTTAGGCGGTGCAGCAGCGGGCTGCGGTTGCGGTGCAGGCTGACGAACAGGCTCATCGTCCAGCAGCGGATCGCCTGTCAGCGGCGTCTCATGACGTGGGAATGGCTGGCGTGGTGCTTCCGCGACGCGCGGCGCAGCCGGTTTAGCAACCGGCGCATCAAATGGCGGCTCTTCTTCGGCATCACGATGACGACGGACACGCACTTCACCGACGCCTTCATCTTCGTCGCTCAGCAGATCTTCATCCGCTTCTTCGCGCTGTTTCAGACGTTTGTGCGGGCGATCGCGAAACACGGAAGAGCGCTCTTTACGGCTGGTCCACAGTCCGTGAAGAAGAAGCGCTATTATGGCGATCGCGCCAACAACGATTAATATCAGACGCAAATCCTGCATCATTGTATTCTCTGTTGTTCCAATACCTTGCCACCACGGCAAACTTTATCCTCTAACTGTATTTGCCCAGCTACACAAGTGCAAGTCTGTGCAGTATTTTCTGACAAATAAGATAGCTGACCCACGCTTTTTTGCTGTTTTTTCGCGCAAAGTGCGCCTGTCACCGATAAAAAGCCAGGTTATGATGTTCGCGCCGCCACATTCAGGAGAAAGGCTCGTTATGCCCGCAGAGAATTCGGTCTCTTCATTTAATGGTATTCACTACTTTGCCGAGGGCTGGAAGCTGGTGCGTCTGCCCGGCATTCGCCGCTACGTTATCATTCCGTTACTGGTCAATATCGTGCTGCTTGGCGGTGCGTTTATCTGGCTGTTCCGGCAGCTGGGCCACTGGATTCCGCAGCTGATGGCACACATTCCGGATTGGCTACAGTGGCTGAGCTATCTGCTGTGGCCGCTCTCGGTTATCTCGATTGTGCTGGTGTTCAGCTACTTCTTCTCTACGATTGCAAACTGGATTGCAGCGCCCTTCTGCGGTTTGCTGGCAGAGCAACTTGAGGGCCGGCTGACCGGCAAACCGCTACCGGATAGTGGCTGGATGGGCATGATGAGAGATATCCCGCGCATCATGAAACGTGAATTACAGAAGCTGGGCTACTATTTGCCGCGCGCGCTGGGGTTACTGCTACTCTACTTTATCCCCGGCTTTGGTCAAACCGTTGCACCGGTGCTGTGGTTCCTGTTCAGTGCGTGGATGCTCTCCGTACAGTATTGCGACTACCCGTTTGACAACCACAAAGTGAGCTTCCATCAGATGCGTAGCGCGCTGCGCCAGCACAAAACCGCTAACATGCAGTTTGGCGCGATGGTAAGTCTGTTTACCATGATTCCGATTCTGAACCTGGCGATCATGCCGGTGGCCGTGTGCGGCGCGACGGCGATGTGGGTTGATCGCTATCGTCATCAGCATGCGCGTCACCCTTAATGCATCAATCAGCCTTATGCATTTTTGCGTGGGGCTTATGGTTGCCGGCTATATAGATATACGATTTCTTTCCTTCCGCCGAAGGTCAGAACAGGTATGCTCTGATGGTTCCCAATATTTCATACAGTTAAGGACGGGCTATGAGTAAGATCTATGAAGACAACTCTTTGACAATTGGTCATACGCCGCTGGTTCGACTGAACCGCATCGGTAATGGACGCATCCTGGCGAAGGTCGAATCGCGTAACCCGAGCTTCAGCGTCAAATGCCGCATCGGTGCCAATATGATTTGGGACGCAGAAAAACGCGGTATTCTTAAGCCGGGCGTTGAACTGGTCGAACCGACCAGCGGCAATACCGGGATTGCCCTGGCCTATGTGGCCGCGGCGCGCGGTTACAAACTGACGCTGACCATGCCAGAAACCATGTCGATTGAGCGTCGCAAGCTGCTGAAAGCGCTGGGTGCCAACCTGGTGCTGACCGAAGGTCCGAAAGGCATGAAAGGCGCGATCGCCAAAGCGGAAGAGATTGTCGCCAGCGATCCGGACAAGTTCGTCCTGCTGCAGCAGTTCAGCAATCCGGCTAACCCGGAAATTCACGAAAAAACCACCGGCCCGGAGATCTGGGAAGATACCGACGGTGACGTTGACGTGTTTATCTCTGGCGTGGGCACCGGCGGTACGCTGACGGGCGTAAGCCGCTACATCAAAAATACCAAAGGCAAAAAAGATCTGATTACCGTTGCCGTAGAGCCCACCGATTCACCGGTGATTGCCCAGGCAATCGCGGGTGAAGAGATTAAACCGGGTCCGCATAAGATTCAGGGTATCGGTGCCGGCTTCATTCCGGGCAACCTGGATCTTAAACTGGTGGATCGCGTTGTGGCGATCACCAATGAAGAGGCCATCAGCACTGCGCGCCAGCTGATGGAAGAAGAGGGTATTCTGGCGGGTATCTCTTCCGGTGCCGCCGTGGCTGCTGCTCTGAAACTGCAGGAGGATGAAGCGTTCGCGAACAAGAATATTGTGGTGATCCTGCCCTCTTCCGGTGAGCGCTATCTGAGTACTGCCCTGTTTGCCGATCTCTTTACCGAAAAAGAGCTGCAGGCCTGAGTGCCATAGTCTGAAAGTGACGAAAAAAGCACCCGAATGGGTGCTTTTTTGTGGCGCAGATCTCACTTTCATCACCAGGCAGATTGATTTCGGTGATACGGCTCTGGTATTTAAGCTTCCAATTATTTCGGTGCCTGAAATTAATCTGCCTTTGAAGTGGATCAAGCTGAATCGATTTACTGATTTGGTGAAACGGCGAATCACGGCATAATTAGCAAAGTGACGAAGTCGCACAGTTTTTGACGCGTCATCGAAAATGACTTATTCATTCAGGCGCTTTATTGGTTCGCATGATGCCATAGCAGCGTACCTGGACAGGCTAAAGTTACGGCTCCAGGCTAGACTTTAGATCCATAACACCAAACCTGATCAAGTTGGGGAAATAGAATGTTCCAGCAAGAAGTTACCATTACCGCACCTAACGGCCTTCATACCCGTCCTGCAGCGCAGTTTGTTAAAGAAGCTAAGGCTTTCCAGTCTGAAATCACCGTGACTTCAAATGGCAAATCTGCCAGCGCAAAAAGCCTGTTCAAACTGCAAACACTGGGTCTGACTCAGGGTACGGTTGTTACGCTCTCTGCCGAAGGCGAAGATGAGCAGCAGGCAGTAGAGCACCTGGTCAAGCTGATGGCTGAGCTGGAGTAATTCCGCTCAGGTAAGCAACTAAACCGACTCCTTTGCCCCATTGAGTGCAAATATCTTGATCGCGGACAACCTGTCCGCGTTATTGCTTCCTTAGAGTACTGCTCCGCGACAGTGGCAACGCATTGGGTCAATGAGCCATCGTGATTAAAAGGTAGGGTTATGATTTCAGGCATTTTAGCATCACCGGGTATCGCTTTCGGCAAAGCACTGCTGCTGAAGGAAGACGAGATCGTCATCAGCCGTAAAAAGATTACTGACGACCAGGTTGAGCAGGAAGTCGCACGCTTCCTCGATGGCCGCAGTAAAGCAGCCGAACAGCTTGAAGCCATCCGCGTGAAAGCCGGTGAAACCTTCGGGGAAGAGAAAGCGGCGATCTTTGAAGGTCACATTATGCTGCTCGAAGACGAAGAGCTTGAGCAGGAAATCATCGACCTGATTAAAAAAGATCACTTAACCGCTGACGCTGCCGCTCACTCGGTGGTTGATGGTCAGGCAAAAGCCCTGGAAGAGCTCGATGATGAGTATCTGAAAGAGCGTGCTGCCGATGTGCGTGATATCGGTAAACGTCTGCTGCAGAACATTCTTGGCCTGCACATCGTTGATCTGAGCGCCATTGCTGACGAATCCATTCTGGTGGCCAAAGATTTAACGCCGTCAGAAACCGCACAGCTGAACCTGAAGAAGGTGCTGGGCTTTATTACCGATCTGGGTGGCCGTACGTCGCACACCTCGATCATGGCGCGCTCGCTTGAGCTGCCGGCCATTGTGGGTACGGGCACCGTGACCACTACCGTGAAAAACGGTGATTTCCTGATTCTGGATGGCGTAAACAATAACGTTTATGTCAATCCGACTGAGGATGTACTGGAAGAGCTGAAAGCCATTCAGACCCAGTATCTTTCCGATAAACATGAGCTGGCGAAGCTGAAAGACCTGCCTGCTATAACGCTGGATGGTCATCAGGTTGAAGTGTGCGCCAACATCGGTACCGTGCGCGATGTCGCGGGTGCTGAGCGCAACGGCGCGGAAGGCGTGGGCCTGTACCGTACCGAGTTCCTGTTTATGGACCGCGATTCACTGCCTACCGAAGAGGAGCAGTTCCAGGCCTATAAAGCCGTTGCGGAAGCGATGGGCTCCCAGGCAGTAATTGTACGCACCATGGATATCGGCGGTGACAAAGACCTGCCGTACATGAACCTGCCGAAAGAGGAGAACCCGTTCCTCGGCTGGCGCGCGATCCGTATTGCCATGGATCGTAAAGAGATTCTGCATGCCCAGCTGCGCGCCATTCTGCGTGCATCCTCCTTTGGTAAACTGCGCATCATGTTCCCGATGATCATTTCGGTGGAAGAGGTGCGTTTCCTGAAGGCAGAGCTGGAGATGCTGAAAGCGCAGCTGCGTGAAGAGGGTAAAGCTTTTGATGAAACCATTGAAGTGGGCATCATGGTTGAAACCCCAGCTTCTGCAGTGATTGCTCGCCATCTGGCGAAAGAGGTCGACTTCTTTAGTATTGGGACAAATGACCTGACGCAGTATACTCTGGCGGTCGATCGTGGTAATGATTTGATTTCACACCTCTATAACCCAATGACGCCATCTGTTCTTGGCCTCATCAAGCAAGTGATCGACGCATCACATGCCGAAGGGAAATGGACCGGCATGTGTGGTGAGCTGGCTGGTGATGAACGTGCTACACTACTGTTACTGGGAATGGGGCTGGACGAATTCAGCATGAGTGCCATTTCAATCCCAAGCATCAAGAAAATTATTCGTAATACCAATTTCGAAGATGCGAAGGCATTGGCGGAGCAGGCTCTGGCTCAACCCACAGCGGATGATTTAATGAACCTGGTGAACAAGTTCATTAAAGAAAAAACGCTCTGCTGATCCACGAGATGCTGGCCCCAAATTACTGCTTAGGAGAAGATCATGGGTTTGTTTTCTAAACTTTTTGGCGAAAAATCAGAGAGCGCGTCAGGGACTATCGATATCGTTGCGCCTCTGTCAGGCGAAATCGTGAATATCGAAGACGTACCTGATGTGGTTTTTGCTGAGAAAATCGTGGGTGATGGCATCGCTATCAAACCAAGTGGCAACAAAATGGTTGCACCGGTAGACGGTACTATCGGCAAGATTTTCGAAACCAACCACGCGTTCTCAATCGAGTCTGACAACGGTATCGAGCTGTTTGTCCACTTCGGTATCGACACGGTTGAACTGAAAGGCGAAGGCTTTAAACGCATCGCTGAAGAAGGCCAGAAAGTGAAAAAAGGCGATGTGGTGATCGAGTTTGATCTGCCACTGCTGGAAGAGAAAGCGAAATCCACGCTAACGCCGGTTGTGATCTCGAACATGGATGAGATCAAAGACCTGATTAAGCTCTCCGGTCAGGTAACTGTGGGCGAAACCCCGGTTATCCGTATCAAGAAGTAAGCGGCGCTTGCAGCATAAAAAACGGCACCTGATGGGTGCCGTTTTTGTTTTGTGCGGACGAAAAAACCGGACAACGCGCGCGCCGGCACAGACGTGGCCGCTCCCCCTTTCAGTCTCAGCAGTGCCGTGGTTAAAAGCCCCGTATATCACTCCGGGCGCCAGCGCGGCAGCCGCAGCGTAAGTTCCAGCCCGCCTTCCGGGCGATTCACCGCCTTTACTTCGCCGTGATGCGCCAGAATCACCTTGCGCACAATTGATAGCCCTAAACCGTAGCCTTTGCCCATCAGCGGCGAATTGACCCGTACAAAGGGATCAAAGATGCTGGAGAGCTTCTCTTCATCCACGCCGGGGCCCTGATCGCGCACGCGAATCGCCAGCCACTGATTCTCCGCCTGCAGCAGCACACTAATGTGCTGCCCCTGATGCGAAAAACGCAGCGCATTACGCAGAACATTCTCCACCCCGCGGCGAATCAGCTCGGCGTTACCGCGCACCGTATAGTCAGCGTGCTCATCCACCTGAAACGCTATCTTCACACCAGGAATCTGCGCTTCATAACGTACGTCCGTCACCACCGCATGCAGTAAACCCGTCAGATCAAAATATTGCTCACCCGGCATGCTCTCATGCTCGGCACGCGATAGCGTCAGCAGCTCACCAATCATCTTATCAAGACGTCGCGCCTCTTCGTCGATACGGTTCAGCGATGAGACCACCGATTCCGGCGTCTGTCGTGCCAGCCGGTAGCCAGCTGCAGTCGAGCCAGCGGAGATCGCAGCTCGTGCGAGATGTCGTGCAGCAGCTCCTCACGCGCTTTCACCAGCGTATCAAGACGCTCGACCATGGCATCGAAATCCTTCGCCACGATTGAGAGCTCATCGTGCCGCTTACGCATGACCGGATAGAGCCGTACCGATAGATCCCCGCTGGAGACGCGGGCAAAGCCCTCACGCAGCTGGCGCATTGGCCGCGTCAGATTCCATGCCAGCAGCAGGCTGAACAGCAAGCCCAGCGCGCCGGCGAAAGTAAACATCGGCTCAGGAATATTGAGAATACGCCGCGGCCCGCCGCCGCCCATTGAGCTGTCTTCACGCAGGCCTTTCACATCATAGCGCAGCTCGTAGGTTTTCCCGTCCGCACCCCGTACCCAGCGCACAATCACATTCGGGAAAGGGCCGTGGAAGGGCTGATTAAAGGTCTCGGGCGGGGCATTAACTGGCGTGGAGTCCGGCTTCGCATGCTGAATCACTGAAAAGAACTGGCGATCGTTTGGCTCCCAGTCTGCCATCATATCGTCAAGCGAGGCGGGCCCACCGCGCTCCAGCACCGATACCGCCGAAGCCATCTGCAGATTCACGATCCGCCGAATCGCGACAATCTCCGGGGGTTCATGGCGATTACCGGAAAGGGTAAAACCGAGCCACAGGAGCTGGCTGATAATCACAAACACGATCCAGAAGCCCAGCAGGATCTTCCAGAACATGCGGCCGCGATAGCTGTGCTTCATCGAATACGATAACCGATACTGCGCACCGTTTCGATATTCACGCTGTCGGCGGTTAGCGCAGCCAGCTTCTGGCGAATATTGCTGATATGCACGTCAACGCTGCGGTCGTAGGCTTCACGCGGGCGGCCAAGCCCCTTCTCCGACAGCTCATCTTTCGACACCACGCGATCCGGCGCACGCAGTAGCAGATCAAGCAGATTAAATTCAGAGGCCGTCAGGTCAAACGCTTTGCCCTGCCACTCGGTGATGCGTGTTGCCGGATTGAGACTGAGATCGCCCCACCGCAGCAGCTCTTTTTTATCCAACACGGGTGCCTGATCTTCAAAACGACGCAGCACCGCGCGCAGACGCGCCACCAGTTCGCGCGGGTAGCACGGCTTTGGCATATAGTCGTCGGCCCCCATCTCCAGGCCAATTACCCGGTCAATATTGTCGCCTTTGGCCGTCAGCATGATTACCGGCAGCCGGCTGTTCTGCCGCACCTGACGTAGCACATCAATGCCGCTCATATCCGGCAGCATAATGTCGAGAATCATTGCGGTATAGTTACCGGAAAGCGCCCCTTCGATTCCGGCGCTGCCGGTTAAAACTAATTGCGTTTCAAAGCCTTCCGCAATCAGGTATTGGCTTAGCATGGTGCCAAGCTCGACATCATCATCAACAAGCAGAATTTTCATCATTATCTCTCGGGCTACATTGCCGCTATTTTGGCCTGAGTACGCTGCGAACGCAGCCGCTTTTACGCGATCCTTACAGTGACCGCATCAGAACATGCTCAGCGAGACTATAGACAAAAATGGCCCGTCACCGCGTTAACGATCGCACAGGCCCGCTAAAAGGCAGGAGATGAACTTAGTGGAAAACGCCGGTAGAGAGATAACGATCGCCGCGATCGCAGACAATTGCCACGATCACACTGCCCGGCTGTGCGGCCGCAACGCGCAATGCGCCTGCTACGGCACCACCAGAACTGACGCCGCAAAAGATGCCTTCGCGCTGCGCCAGCGCCCGCATCGTCGCTTCTGCTTCATGCTGCGCCATATCGATCACCTCATCCACCAGCTCGGGCCGGAAAATGCCTGGCAAATAGGCTGCCGGCCAGCGTCGAATACCGGGAATGCTGCTGCCCTCCTGCGGCTGCAGGCCAATCACCCGCACCGCTGGCGCGCACTCTTTGAGGTATCGCCCTACGCCGCTGATGGTGCCGGTGGTGCCCATGCTGGAGACAAAGTGGGTCATACGGCCCTGCGTCTGCTGCCAGATCTCCGGGCCCGTGGTGAGGTAGTGACCCAGCGGGTTATCGGGATTGTTAAACTGATCGAGCACCCTGCCCTCACCGCGATCCGCCATCGCCTGTGCCAGATCGCGCGCCCCTTCCATGCCCTGCTCGCGTGATACCAGCACCAGTTCGGCACCGTAGGCACGCATGGCGTCCTGCCGCTCCTGGCTCATGTTCTCCGGCATCAGCAAACGTAACTTATAGCCTTTCAGCGCCGCAATCATCGCCAGCGCAATGCCGGTATTGCCGCTGGTGGCTTCAATCAGCCGATCGCCTGGCCGGATATCGCCACGCTTCTCCGCCTGATGGATCATCGACCAGGCCGCTCTGTCTTTCACCGATCCTGCCGGATTATTGCCCTCCAGCTTAAGCCAGATTTCGCTGCCGTTGTCCGGCGTCAGGCGCTGCAACTTAATCAGCGGCGTATTGCCGATGGTATTTTCCAGAGTGGTCACGGTGTCATTCCAGACGAAAGAGAAACAAAGAAATCGGGCGGGAAAATCCCGCCCGAAGGAGTGTCAAAAATATCAGGCGCTCTCGGCAAAGGCAACCGGGCGCAGCGGCGTTGTGCCGTGGTAGAGCCGGGCCTGTTGCAGGCCGATAAACAGGCGCTCCCCGCGTACTGGCGCAGTGTGTTCGCCATCATAGACCACGGAGAATGCCTCGCCCGTCCAGCCCATCGGCTGCACCACCAGCTGCCAGAAGTGCCCGCGTGGACTAATCTCCAGCACCTGCACCGGCAGTGGCGTCTCCAGGCTGCTCTGGCGCGACACGTCCACTTCCCACGGACGCAGGAACAGCTCAACCTCACCCTGATGTGCCGGCGTATAGCCCAGCGGCCAGCGATGGGCAGCAACGTGGAACTGCGAGCCGTGCACTTCACCCTCAAAGCGGTTCACTTCACCCAGGAACTCCAGCACAAAGCGCGTCGCCGGTTCGCGCCACACATCATCTGGCGCGCCCACTTGTTCGATATTGCCCTGACTCATCACGACCACGCTGTCCGCCACTTCCATGGCCTCTTCCTGGTCGTGCGTCACAAATACGCTGGTGAACTTCAACTCTTCATGCAGCTGACGCAGCCAGCGGCGCAGCTCTTTACGCACCTGGGCATCCAGCGCACCAAAGGGCTCATCCAGCAGCAGGATCTGCGGTTCAACCGCCAGCGCACGTGCCAGCGCGACACGCTGCTTCTGCCCGCCGGAGAGCTGAGCCGGATAGCGGTTAGCCAGATGCGCCAGCTGCACCATCTCCAGCAAGCGCATCACGCGTTTTTTGATCTCAGCCGCGTTGGGGCGCTCACGGCGCGGCAGCACCGTCAGGCCAAATGCGATGTTGTCGAACACCGTCATATGGCGGAACAGCGCATAGTGCTGGAACACAAATCCCACCTGGCGATCGCGCGCGTGCATGCGGCTTACATCTTTACCGTGAAAATTGATCTGGCCGCTATTCTGATGTTCCAGTCCGGCGATGATGCGCAGCAGCGTGGTTTTACCGGAGCCGGAGGGGCCCAGCAGCGCCACCATCTTGCCGGAGGGAATATCCAGAGAGATATCGTTCAGCACCGGGGTGCGGCCAAACGCTTTGTTAATCTGTTTGATCTCAATGCTCATGATTTTCCTCCTGTTGGCGCTTCTGCTGATGCTCTAATCGCCACTGCACCACGCTTTTCAGAAACAGCGTCACAATTGCCATCAGGGTCAGCAGCGCGGCAGCGGTAAAGGCGCCGACGGTGTTGTAGTCCTGATGCAGTAATTCAACCTGGAGCGGTAAGGTGTAGGTCTCACCGCGAATCGATCCGGAGACCACGGATACCGCGCCAAACTCACCGATGGCACGCGCGTTGGTCAGTACCACGCCGTACAGCAGCGCCCAGCGAATATTGGGCAGCGTGACGCGTCGGAACATCTGCCAGCCGGATGCGCCCAGCAGTACCGCCGCTTCATCTTCATGGCTGCCCTGACTCAGCATCACCGGTACCAGCTCACGCACCACAAACGGACAGGTGACAAAGATGGTTGCCAGCACAATGCCCGGCCAGGAGAACATAATCTGGATGTTGTGTGCATCCAGCCAGCCACCGGCCGGACCGTTAACGCCCCAGAACAGCAGGTACATCAGGCCCGCCACCACCGGCGATACGGCAAACGGAATATCGAACAGCGTCAGCAGCAGCTGGCGCCCGGGGAAGGTAAAGCGCGTGACCAGCCACGCCAGCAGCGTGCCGAAAACCAGGTTAACCGGCACGGTGATCAGCGCCACCAGTACCGTCAGCCAGATAGCGTGCAGCATGTCGCTATCCTGCAGGTTGCTGAAGGTCTGCCCGATCCCCTGATTGAGTGCTTCCCAGAAGATGGAGATCATCGGCACCACTAACAGCAGGATAGAGATCACTGCGCCAGTGCCGATCAGCAGCCACTTGCCCCAGTTTACCGGCTGGCGCTCCGCATGATTGATCTGCGAAATCTCAGCCATTAGTGGCCTCCTAAGCGACGGCCAAAGCGGCTTTGCAGGGTATTGATGGCAAACAGCAGCAGAAGCGAGGCAGCAAGAATCACCGAAGCGACAGCGCTGGCAGCCGGATAATCAAACTCCTGCAGGCGGACAAAGATCATCAGCGAGGTCACTTCCGTTTTCCAGGCGATGTTGCCGGCGATGAAAATGACCGCGCCAAACTCGCCGAGGCTGCGTGTAAAGGAGAGCGCCGTACCGGCCAGCAGCGCCGGTGCTACTTCCGGCAGCACCACACGGCGGAAGCTCTGCCACGGGGTAGCGCCCAGCGTTTCGGCTGCCTCTTCATACTCCGGCCCCAACTCCTCCAGCACCGGCTGTACGGTTCGCACCACAAACGGGATGCTGGTGAACGCCATCGCCACGGCAATACCAAGCCAGGTGTAAGAGACTTTAATATCAAAATGTGCCAGCCACTGACCGTACCAGCCGTTGATGGAGAACAGTCCGGCGAGCGTCAGGCCCGCAACCGCGGTAGGCAGCGCAAACGGCAGGTCCATCAGGCCATCCAGCAGCGTGCGGCCCGGGAAACGGTAGCGTGTCAGAATCCATGCCATCAGCATGCCAAACACGGCGTTAAACAGTGATGCCACGCCCGCTGAGAGCAGCGTCACTTTATAGGCGGCGATCAGCTGTGGATTGGTGATCACATCCCAGTATTGTGCCAGCGTCATTTGTGACAGCTGCATCAGCAGCGCGCTGATGGGCAGCAGCAGGATCAGGCATGTGAACAGCAGGCTGGTGCCCAGGCTCAGGCCAAAGCCCGGCAGGACACGTTTCTGTGCGGAAGCGAACATCAGCCACGCCCCGCTGCCAGCAGTTTGTCCAGCTCACCGCCGCTGGCAAAATGCGTTTTCATCACGTTATCCCAGCCGCCGAAAGCGTCATTGACGTTGAACAGCGCAGTCTGCGGGAAGCGATCTTTTTGCGCCGCCATCAGCTGCGGGTTGTTCACGCGGTAGTAGAATTGGGTGATGATCTTCTGCGCATCCGGCGTGTAGAGATAGTTCAGGTAGGCTTTTGCCGCCTCGGTCGTGCCATTGTGTTCGACGTTTTTGTCGATCCAGGCCACCGGAAACTCAGCCAGGATATTGGTTTTTGGCACGATCACATCGTACTCATCTTTGCCGTACTGGTTACGGATGTTATTCACTTCTGATTCAAAGCTGATCAGCACATCGCCTAACCCACGTTCCGCGAAGGTGGTGGTCGCGCCCCGCCCGCCGGTATCAAACACTTCGACGTTACGCAGGAATTTCGCCATGTAGGCTTCGGTTTTGGCTTTATCGTTGCCATCAGCCTGACTGGCCGCGCCCCAGGCTGCGAGATAGGTATAACGGCCATTACCGGAGGTTTTGGGATTAGGGAAGATCAGTTTTACGTTGTCGCGGGCCAGATCGCGCCAGTCGTGGATCTGTTTTGGATTTCCCTTGCGTACCAGGAACGCCATGGTGGAGTAAAACGGTGAGCTGCTGTTGGGCAGGCGGCTCTGCCAGTCAGCCGGTATCAGGTTGCCTTTATCGTGCAGGACCTGCACATCAGTGACCTGGTTATAGGTCACGACGTCAGCACGCAACCCCTGCAAAATCGCCAGCGCCTGTTTAGATGAACCGGCGTGCGACTGCTTGATAGTGAGCTTATCGTTCGGATGCGCCGCATCCCACTGCTGCTCGAACGGCGCATTCAGGGCAACAAACAGTTCACGCGACACATCATAAGAGCTGTTTAGCAGCTCCGTCGCCTGTGCCGCCGTCACTAACGAGAGCGACAGCGCGATACCGCCAAGCCATTTTTTCGAAACCGGAAGTGTCATGCTGCACCCTGAGAAGTGGAGAACGAGCCTTGTCATTAGATGCAGTCAGTGTATTTATAACTCAGGGTAAAGCTGTAACGGTTTTATATATCGTTTAGGGATTTCAAAGTCTAAAAAGGCATAAGAACACGGCAGAGTTTATGCGTCAGGCGGGAATGAATTGCCACGGGTTAGCGCGCTGGAAAACTGCGTTTTTTGCACCAAAAATGGGGGCGTGGCTACAGAAAGTGAGCCCGGTCAGGAGGGAGTGTGAGCACGCCCGGAGCGGCACAATTTATTGCGCCAGGCAAACAAGGCAGATGTATAAGCGCGATGAATCGCGCCGCTACGGGTATATGCCGGCTGATGATGGCCCCGCCAAACACACGCTTCGTAGCGGCGCAATTTATTGCGCCAGGCAGCCGTAGCGCCTCACAGCGCCTGTAACGCGCTGAGTGAAGGAGCAAAGAAATAGCTGCCGGTCACCGGCCTGGTGAGGCGCAGCATGGCATCCATCTTGCCGTCGCGCTCGCCAAACATACTCAGCAGCTGCTGCTCAATGTTATACAGACGGTGGCAGTAGGAGATAAAGTAGAGGCCGTGCGTGCCGCTGGCGGTGCCGTAAGGCAGGCTCTGGCGCAGAATCTTCAGGCCTTTCCCCTCTTCTTTCAGATCTACCCGGCTAAGGTGCGAAGTGGCAGGACGCCGATCGCCCGGCAGCTCTTCGTTATCCACTTTGGTCCGGCCGATAATCGCCTCCTGCTTCCCGACATCCATCCGGTTCCACAGCGTAAGGTTGTGCTCCCAGCGCTGGGTAAACACATAGCTGCCGCCGGCGTCCGGGCCCTCAGCGATGATCGCCACCTGCTGGCGCGCCTCGCCCTGCGGGTTTTCAGTGCCGTCCACAAAACCGGAAAGATCGCGATCTTCCACCCAGCGAAAGCCGTGGGTCTCATCTTCAACGTGGAGCGCGCCGGCAAATGCGGCCAGCGCCTGCTGCGCCAGCGAGAAGTTGACGTCATGGCGCAGCGACTGGATATGTATCAGCACATCGCGCTGCGTGGCCGGCGCGATGCCTTTTCCGAGCGGCGTAAAAGCTTTGAGCTCAGGCGCTGAATCCCCACCCCGCAGATCCCGCCACAGCGCATCACCAAAAGCGATTACTGCGCCCAGACCGGCATCGGGAAATTGCTGTTGCAGCGCAGCCAGCTGCTGCAGAAGGGTTTTGCTGCCCTGGCGCAGCGCGTTGAGATCGCCCGTGGCACGGGCTTCAAGCCAAATGGCGAAACGGCGGTGTTCCGGCAGAATTCCGCTTTGAAAGTGAGACATTGCAATGCTCTCCGGCAGGATAATTAAAGGCGTTTTTTTGCGCCCGTATCATACCGGAAAGCCCCGGGCAGAAGATGCGTTAGCGCAACTTTTTTGCCGGTTAACGCTGCCAGACGATGCGACTGATTTTCCAGCCTTTTAACGTCTCATCCGACGGCATCAGACCGGCCGGGCCGTGCCACTCGCCGCTGTAGATATAGGCGATATGCTGGCTACCCGGCGCGCGGCACTCAACGTCATGCGCATCAAGACCGGCGACCATTTTGCAGTTGTCGAAGGCTTTACTGTATTTATCACTGAAGCGATCGCCGATTTTACTGCCGTCGGCGCTGGTGGCATCGGCATCCTGCACCTCAATGCGCTCAACGCGCTGCTTGCCGCTGATAACCAGCTTCACGCTGCCATCATCCAGTGCCTGCCAGAAATCCTCTACCTGGCCACCCTGGGTGCGCATGCCCTGACGCAGCTGATAGTCATTGTTCAGCGCCTTACTGATTGTCGTCTCTGACATCGCCGTGCTGCTGTTCAGCCCCGCTACGCCCTGCTCAGTTACGGTCAGTGAACCGCCGAACCAGCTGAACGGGTTGAGCGCCGACCAGTGATAGCTGAGCGGGTTATACCAGTGGCTCTCCTCCGCCCGGGAAGAGGAAGAGGAGCCGGAACTGGCACACCCGGCCAGAATCATTGCGCTTGCCAGCAGGGCGGGACGAACAACTTTCATGCTTACTCCTTGATCTTTTGTGCCGGTTGGCGTGCCTGTTGGAGTCACAAACCGGCAAAAAGTTTAGTTGTTTTGCGCATACGCCACGCCGGCGCTCGCTTAATACTCGCGATCTTCAATCAGCCGCTTGCCCAGCAGCACTGAATCAACCGGCTCGTAGTCGAGTTTTTCGTAGAAGGCGCTCACCTGCTCGTTCTCTTCACGCACCATCAGATTGATTTTCGGACAGCCGCGCGCAATCAGTTTCTTCTCCAGTCGGTTCATCAGCGCGTTGGCAAAACCACGCCCCTGATAGTCAGGGTGCACCGCCAGATAGTAGACGGAGCCGCGATGGCCGTCATAGCCGCCCATCAGCGTACCGACCACCACGCCGCCCACCTCTGCCACCAGGAATAGCTCCGGGTCGTGGTTCATTTTGCGTTCAATATCCAGTTCCGGATCGTTCCACGGACGTAACAGATCGCAACGCTCCCAGAGCGTGATCACTTCTTCAAAATCTTCCTGGCGGAAAGAGCGGATTTCCATCGGCGTTACCCTGCAATTTGGCACAATTCGCTGATTATCACGCATTCTTTGCCTGGCGCAACCCTCACGCTATGCAACGGTGGAAAAAATCGGCTAAATAGCCGTTAGCGAGATGAAATACAAAGTAAAGACCTGAAATGATTGCAGGGTCGCCGGGGACTTATTGTTACGCTATAACACGGGGCTGGTTTACCTGTCAGGGACACGTTAATGAATAAGATTTCACTGCTGAAGCGGCTGACCAATCGCCGCCAGCTGATCCTCTCCGGACTGGCGCTGGCCATTCTGTCGCCGCGGGCCATTCAGGCAAAAGAGGAGCAGGCTACTTTGCGTCCGCGCCATGCGCCGCCAAAGCCTGCCAGCAACGGTAAACGTATCGTGATGATCGATCCTGGTCACGGCGGCATTGATTCCGGTGCGGTGGGGCAGGAGGGATCGGAAGAGAAGCACATTGTGCTGGAGATCGCTAATACCGTGCGCACGCTACTGCAGAACCATCCGAAAGTGGAGGTCCGTCTGACGCGTGACAGCGACCACTTCATCCCGCTCTATCAACGCGTGGAGATCGCCCATCAGCATGGCGCCAATCTGTTTATGTCCATCCATGCCGATGGCTATACCAGCCCGGAAGCCAACGGCGCTTCGGTGTTTGCGCTGTCAAATCGCGGTGCCAGTAGCGCGATGGCGCGCTATATGTCGCAGCGCGAGAACGATGCCGACAAGCTGGGCGGCGCGGAGGTGCAGCAAAAAGATCACTATCTCAACCAGATTCTGTTCGACCTGGTGCAGACCGACACCATCCGTAACAGCCTGACGCTGGGTAAGCATGTGCTCGACCAGATTCGCCCGGTGCATCATCTGCACAGCCAGCACACTGAACAGGCGGCATTTGCGGTACTGAAATCGCCCTCCATCCCTTCGGTGCTGGTCGAGACCTCATTTATCACTAACCCGCGCGAAGAGCAGCTGCTGGGTACGCATGCGTTTCGTCAGAAGATCGCCAGCGCGATTGCCGATGGCATCGTCAATTACTTTGATGAGTACGATCGACGCCAGGCATAGCCTTTTCCTGTGGTAGAATCGCGGCAAATTTTTGCAGTGAGTGACTCATGAGTAATCCCGACATTTCGCGCGTCAAAGCCTTTCTGCTGGCGCTGCAGGACGATATCTGCGCCCGACTGGCGGCGGCAGATGGTAGCGCCACCTTTGCCGAAGATGCGTGGCAGCGCCCTGGCGGCGGCGGCGGACGCAGCCGCGTACTACGCAACGGCGCGGTGTTTGAGCAGGCCGGCGTAAACTTCTCTCACGTGCACGGCAGCCAGATGCCGGCCTCTGCCACAGCCCATCGCCCCGAGCTGGCGGGCCGCAGCTTCGAGGCCATGGGCGTATCGCTGGTGGTGCACCCGGAAAACCCGTACGTGCCAACCAGCCATGCGAATGTCCGCTTTTTCATCGCCGAGAAGCCGGGGGCCGATCCGGTGTGGTGGTTCGGCGGCGGTTTCGATCTCACGCCCTACTACGGTTTTGCCGAGGATGCGCGGCACTGGCACCAAACCGCGTTCGATCTCTGCCAGCCGTTCGGCGAGGATGTTTATCCGCGCTACAAAAGCTGGTGTGATGACTACTTCCACCTCAAGCACCGTAATGAGCAGCGCGGCATTGGCGGGCTGTTTTACGATGATCTGAACACGCCGGATTTTGCGCACTGCTTTGATTTTATGCAGGCGGTAGGCAACGGGTTCAGTGAGGCTTATCTGCCGATAGTGGAGAAACGCAAAGCGCTGCCGTGGGGCGAGCGCGAGCGGCAGTTCCAGCTCTATCGCCGCGGTCGCTATGTAGAGTTTAATCTGGTGTGGGATCGCGGCACGCTGTTTGGCCTGCAGACCGGTGGGCGCACCGAGTCGATATTGATGTCAATGCCGCCGCTGGTGCGCTGGGAGTATGACTACCAGCCAGAAGCGGGATCGCCGGAAGCTGCGCTGTATACCGATTTCCTGCCGGTGAGAGACTGGCTGGGCGTGCAGGCGTAAATCCCACGCCGTCCGGTTGGTATGCCGTGTGCGGCCAGGTGCGCATTAATGCGCACTATGTGGCCCAGGTCGCCATTCATGGCGACCTGGGCCATTAAATGTGACATGCCGCTTACAACGGCTCGGTCTGCGCCTCCACCACCGCTAACGCCACCATATTCACAATCCGCCGTACCGACGCGATGCGCGTCAGCACATGCACCGGCTTGCGGATCCCCATTAATACCGGTCCGACGGTCACGCCCTCGGAACAGGAGACGCGCAGCAGGTTATAACTGATACGCGCCGCCTCAACGTTGGGCATAATCAGCAAATTGGCGGTGCCTTTTAGCGGACTGTCGGGCATCTGCTCGCGTCGAATGCTCTCCACCAGCGCGGCATCACCGTGCATCTCCCCGTCCACCTCCAGATCCGGTGCGCGCTGCTGAATCAGCGCCAGCGCTTCACGCATTTTGCGCGCGCCCGGCGCGTTCGAGGTACCAAAACTGGAGTGCGACAGCAGCGCCACGCGCGGCTCAATACCAAAACGCCGCACCGTCTCTGCCGCCAGCAGCGTAATGTCCGCCAGCTGCTGGGCGCTGGGGTCCTCATTAACGTAGGTATCCGCAATAAATGTGTTGCCGCTCGGCAGCAGCAGTGCATTCATCGCGCCGGCCACTTTCACATCGTCACGGAAGCCAAACACTCTCTCTACCACGTCATAGTGCTCGCGGTAATCGCCGATGGTGCCGCAGATCATCGCATCGGCTTCACCGCGGTGCACCATGATCGCGCCAATCAGCGTAGGATTACCGATCACCGCCCGCTGTGCGGTTTCCGGCGTCACGCCGCGGCGCTTCATCAACTGATAATATTCGTTCCAGTAGGCTTTAAAGCGCGGGTCGGATTCATTATTCACAATCTCAAAATCCTTACCGGCTTCGATTTTCAGCCCCTGCTTTTGCAGGCGCATGGCGATCACATTTGGCCGGCCAATCAGAATCGGTTTCGCCAGCCCGAGCGACACCAGCTCCTGCGTCGCATGCAGCACGCGCACCTCCTCCCCTTCCGCCAGGACTACGCGCTTTGGCGCCTTACGCGCCTGCGAGAAAATCGGCTTCATGAACAGATTGGTTTTATAGACGAATTCGGTGAGCTGCTCGCGGTAAGCCTCGAAGTCCTCAATCGGCCGCGTCGCGACGCCGGACTCCATCGCCGCCTGCGCAACGGCGGGTGCAATCTGCACAATCAGCCGTGGGTCGAAGGGTTTCGGAATCAGATACTCCGCGCCAAAGCTTAAATCCTGATCGTCATAAGCTGATGCCACCACATCGCTCTGCTCCGCCTGCGCCAGCGCGGCAATGGCGTGTACCGCCGCCAGTTTCATCTCCTCATTGATCGCCGTGGCACCGACATCCAGCGCGCCGCGGAAGATGAACGGGAAGCAGAGCACGTTGTTAACCTGGTTCGGAAAATCAGAGCGCCCGGTGCAGATAATCGCATCCGGCCGCACCTGCTTCGCCAGCGGCGGCATGATTTCGGGTTCCGGGTTGGCAAGCGCCAGAATCAGCGGATCCTGCGCCATCTTCTGCACCATCCCGGGCGTCAGCGCCTTTGGCCCGGAGCAGCCAAGAAAGATATCCGCGCCGCCCATCACATCATCCAGCGTGCGTGCGCCGCTGTCCGCAACTGCGTAGGCGGCTTTGGTGGGTGCCATATCCGGTTCGCGATCGCGGTAAATAACGCCTTTGGAGTCGCACACCACGATGTTGTGCTGCTGCAGACCGAGCGCCACCAGCAGATTGAGGCAGGCGATCGCCGAGGCGCCGGCACCGGATACCACCAGCCGCACCTCAGCGATCGATTTGCCCACCACCTGCAGGCCATTCAGTACCGCCGCCGTGCAGATAATGGCCGTGCCGTGCTGATCGTCGTGGAACACCGGAATCTGCATGCGCTCACGCAGCTTCTGCTCGATGTAGAAACACTCGGGTGCTTTGATATCCTCCAGATTGATGCCGCCGAACGTGGGCTCCAGCGCGGCGATCACCTCAATTAGCTTATCCGGATCGTGCTCATCAATTTCGATGTCAAACACATCAATGCCGGCAAACTTCTTGAACAGTACCCCTTTGCCCTCCATTACCGGCTTACCGGCCAGCGCACCAATGTTGCCCAGCCCCAGCACGGCCGTGCCGTTAGAGATAACCGCCACCAGATTGCCGCGCGCGGTGTATTTATGTGCGGCCAGCGGATCGGCGGCTATCTCCAGGCACGGCGCCGCCACGCCTGGCGAATAGGCCAGCGCCAGATCGCGTTGTGTTGCCAGTGGCTTGGTAGGAGAGACCTGGATTTTTCCGGGCGTGGGATATTGGTGAAAATCGAGTGCGCTCTGCTTGAGTTGGTCGTCCATTCGGCTTCCTTTTGCACGGCTGAAAGCCCCAGTATAGGAACGCGCGGCGCAAAAGAGGGTGAAGGCGCTCAAAGAATGCACAGCCATAAGGGCACAGATTGCCACCGTCTCGCCTGCGGCTTTGGCACAGCCTGCTATTCTTTAGGATGGCAAAACGCAGAGCTGAACCGATCAGGCAGTCCAACCCGCACAAACGCATCCGGACACCACAATCAGAGAAAACGCATTTTCTTCCCCTGACGTCTGTTGCACTGTGTGGAACCTGCATTCCCGGCAAACGGTGCACATAAGGCAGTGACGCCCCGGTTCCCTTTTGCCCACATTATTGCTAATCAAGGAGTTAAGCGATGAACCAGCTAGATGCATTAAAACAGTTCACCACCGTGGTGGCGGACAGCGGCGATATCGAATCTATTCGCAACTACCATCCGCAGGATGCTACCACCAACCCCTCTCTGATCCTGAAAGCTTCCGGTCTTGACGCTTATAAACACCTGATTGATGACGCCATCGACTATGCGAAAAAACAGGGCGGCAGCAAAGAGACGCAAATTATCAACGCCAGCGATAAAGTGGCGATCAATCTCGGCATGGAGATTCTGAAAAGCGTACCGGGGCGTGTTTCGACCGAAGTAGATGCGCGCCTCTCTTTCGATCGTGGCATGTGCGTAACCAAAGCTGAAAAGCTGGTACGTCTGTATGAAGAGCACGGCATCGATCGCTCGCGCATTCTGATCAAGCTGGCCTCGACCTGGGAAGGCATTAAGGCAGCCGAGGAGCTGGAGAAGAACGGTATCCAGTGTAACCTGACGCTGCTGTTCTCCTTCGCCCAGGCGCGCGCCTGTGCCGAAGCCGGGGTTTACCTGATCTCGCCATTCGTGGGACGTATCTTCGACTACTACAACTCGCGCAAGCCTATGGACCCGTATGTGGTTGATGAGGATCCGGGCGTGAAATCGGTCCGTCGTATCTATGACTACTACAAAAAGCACCGTTATAACACGGTGATCATGGGTGCCAGCTTCCGTAAAGTGGAGCAGATTCTGGCGCTGGCCGGCTGCGATCGCCTGACCATTTCACCGAATCTGCTGGAGGAGCTGGCGAACAGCGACGCGCCGCTGGAGCGCAAACTGGAGCCATCCACCGAGGGCTTCCATCAGCCAGCCTCGCTCTCTGAAGCCGAGTTCCGCTGGGAGCACAATCAGGATCCGATGGCGGTGGAAAAACTGTCGGACGGTATCCGTCAGTTCGCCGTTGACCAGCAGAAACTGGAAGACGTGCTGGCTGCCCGCCTGTAATGCCTCAACCCGCTTAAGCCGGACGGGCGTTTGCCCGTCCGCTGTTGCCCAATCACAAGGGAGACCTTTATGTCATCACGCAGAGAGCTGGCTAACGCGATTCGTGCCCTGAGCATGGATGCGGTACAGAAAGCAAATTCCGGACACCCAGGTATGCCGATGGGCATGGCCGATATCGCCGAAGTGCTGTGGCGCGACTTTCTGAAGCACAACCCGACCAATCCGGCATGGGCGGATCGTGACCGCTTTATCCTCTCTAACGGCCACGGTTCGATGCTGCTGTATAGCCTGCTGCACCTCACCGGTTATGATCTGCCGATGGAAGAGCTGAAAAACTTCCGCCAGCTGCACTCAAAAACCCCTGGTCATCCGGAGATCGGCTACACGCCGGGCGTTGAGACCACCACCGGGCCGCTCGGTCAGGGGCTGGCAAACGCCGTTGGCCTAGCCATCGCTGAGCGCACGCTGGCCGCGCAGTTTAACCAGCCGGGCCACGACATCGTCGATCACCACACCTATGTGTTCATGGGTGATGGCTGTCTGATGGAGGGGATTTCGCATGAGGTCTGCTCGCTGGCCGGTACGCTGGGCCTCGGCAAACTGATCGGCTTCTACGATCACAACGGCATCTCGATTGATGGCGAGACCGAAGGCTGGTTTAGCGACGATACCCATAAGCGCTTTGAAGCCTATAACTGGCACGTTGTCGGCAGCAAAGAGGGCATCGACGGACATGACGCGGACGCCATTGCTGCAGCGATCAAAGAAGCGCAGAGCGTCACCGATAAGCCTTCACTGATTATCTGCCGTACGGTGATCGGTTTCGGTTCACCGAACAAAGCGGGTAAAGAGGAGTCGCACGGCGCGGCGCTGGGTGACGAAGAGATTGCGCTGACGCGCAAGCAGCTGGGCTGGAACTACGGTCCGTTTGAGATCCCGCAGGAGATTTATCAGCAGTGGGATGCCAAAGAAGC
Source organism: Pantoea wallisii (assembly GCF_002095485.1). Classification (GTDB taxonomy): domain Bacteria; phylum Pseudomonadota; class Gammaproteobacteria; order Enterobacterales; family Enterobacteriaceae; genus Pantoea; species Pantoea wallisii. Next base: position 62,755 of record NZ_MLFS01000008.1, read on the forward strand.
CGGTGCGCAGCATGAGAAATCCTGGGATGAGAAATTTGCCGCCTATCAGCAGGCGCACCCGGAACTGGCTAAAGAGTTCAGCCGTCGTCTGAACGGTGAAATGCCAGCGCAGTGGGAGAGCACCACGGCAGAATTCATCCGTAATCTGCAGGCCAATCCGCAGAAAATTGCCAGCCGTAAAGCGTCGCAGAACACGCTGGAAGCTTTTGGCAAGCTGCTGCCTGAGTTCCTCGGCGGCTCGGCGGACCTGGCGCCCAGCAACCTCACAATCTGGTCCGGTTCAAAATCGATCAAAGAGGATCTTGCCGGTAACTATATTCACTACGGCGTACGTGAATTCGGTATGACCGCTATCGCCAACGGTATCGCCCATCACGGTGGCTTTGTACCCTACACCGCGACCTTCCTGATGTTTGTGGAGTACGCGCGTAACGCAGCGCGTATGGCTGCCCTGATGAAGGCGCGTCAGATCATGGTGTATACCCATGACTCCATCGGTCTGGGCGAGGATGGGCCTACACACCAGCCGGTGGAACAGCTCGCCAGCCTGCGCGTGACGCCAAACTTCAGTACCTGGCGCCCGTGCGATCAGGTGGAGACGGCCGTAGCGTGGAAAGCGGCAGTTGAGCGCCATCACGGCCCGACCGCGCTGATTCTGTCCCGTCAGAATCTGTTGCAGCCGGAGCGTACGCCGCAGCAGGTAGAGAATATTGCGCGCGGCGGTTATATCCTTAAGGATTGCGACGGCACGCCGGATGTCATCCTGATCGCCACCGGTTCAGAAGTGGAGATTACGCTGGGTGCAGAAGCGAAACTGAGCGCTGACGGCCATAAAGTCCGCGTGGTCTCGCTGCCAAGCACCGATGTGTTTGATAAGCAGGATATCGGCTACCGTGAATCGGTGCTGCCGTCTACTGTGCGTGCGCGCGTGGCGGTCGAAGCCGGCATCGCCGATTACTGGTACAAGTATGTGGGCATCGACGGCAAAATTGTCGGCATGACCACGTTTGGCGAATCAGCGCCGGCCGGTAAGCTGTTCCCGGCCTTTGGTTTCACCGTTGAAAACGTGGTGAGCCAGGCAGAATCGTTACTTAAACCGGCATAATCATCCGGCCCTTTTCCGCTAACGGGAAAGGGCCGTCTTCTCTTCACAGCCTGATACAGAAAAAAACCCGCACCGCCCCCTTCCCGCTTCGCGCAAACTGATTACTATAAGGTTTCCTCCGATTCTTATAGCGGACGTCTTCCTGTTGAAAAAACGTACTCCTTTACTTTTGGCTTTACTGGTTTCTGTACTGCCGCTTAGCGCTATGGCGCAGGTCTCGCCAAATCCTCTGCTGGCATCCCAGGTGGTTGATCGCTATGCCGAGCACATCTTCTACGGCAGCGGCGCGACCGGCATGGCGCTGGTGGCGATTGATGGCAACCAGCGCGTATTTGCCAGCTTTGGCGAAACCCGCCCCGGTAACAACGTTCGTCCACAGCAGGACTCGGTGATTCGCATCGCTTCGCTGAGCAAGCTGATGACCAGCGAAGTGATGGTGAAAATGGCCGAGCGCGGACAGATCCGGCTGGACGATCCGCTAAGCAAATATGCGCCGCCGGGCGCTCGCGTGCCGAACTACAATGGTCAGCCGATCCGCCTGGTCAACCTTGCCACTCACACTGCCAGCCTGCCGCGTGAGCAGCCGGGCGGTAAACCGCACCGCCCGGTGTTTGTCTGGCCAACCAAAGCCGACCGCTGGCAGTGGCTGCGCGGCGCCACCCTGAAAGCCACGCCGGGAACCCAGGCGGCTTACTCTAACCTCGGGTTCGATCTGCTGGGTGATGCGCTCTCTAAAGCGGCGGGCATGCCCTATCCGGCGTTGCTGCAGCAGCTGGTGACGCGCCCGCTCGGCATGAAAGATACGACGTTCACGCCTTCACCGGATCAGTGCCAGCGCCTGATGATTGCGGAAAAGGGCGCCAGCCCGTGCAACAACACTCTGGCGGCCATCGGCAGCGGTGGCGTCTACTCGACGCCGGATGATATGGGCCGCTGGATGCAGCAGTTCCTGGACTCGGCGGTGAACCATCGCACGCCGCAGATTGACCGCCTGCAAACGCTGATCTATCGCCGTGACCAGCTGACGAAAGTGGAAGGCATGGACGTACCCGGCCGTGCCGATGCGCTCGGCATGGGCTGGGTCTACATGGGGCCAAAAGCGGGCCGGCCGGGCATTATTCAGAAAACCGGCGGCGGCGGCGGCTTCATCACCTATATGGCGATGGTGCCTCAGCAGAATGTAGGGGTTTTCGTGGTGGTGACGCGCTCGCCGCTGACCCGCTTCACGCCCATGAGCGATGGCGTAAACGATTTACTCACCGAACTGGTAGGAAATAAAACCGGATCGCCGATGATGATCAAAGCCATCCGCTAAACGGTTTGCAGTTCTAAAGCCAACGAGAATAAATAATCCCCTAAATCATTCCCGTTGCAGGAAGGCGGTAAGTGATTGAATCCCCGGGAGCTTACATCAGTAAGTGACCGGGGTGAGCAGCCGCAGACAACGCACCTGCAACGCGAAGGATGACGGGGATTATTGGGTAACCCAGAGGGTGGGCCAGTCATCGCTGCTATGCCACGCATCGCATGTTTTCTCCTCCGCATACTCAGCCAGTACAAACTCACTGCCATCGAACTGCCAGCGCGTGGCGATACCGCAGTCGCCCAGGCCGCGTCCTTTGCTGAAGGTGTAGAGCAAACCGTTACTGGCATCGAACTCCGCATTCATCAGCTCCAGCTGATTATCGCTGCGCGCAGGCGGCGTGAAAGGCAGCGTCAGCGTTAGCCCGCGTGAGACATAGGGTTGGCTGCGCGTCACCTCAAAAGCCAGATCAATGACGTTATAGCGCCGGTTTCACAGCTGATCAGCAGCAGCGCTTTGCTGCCGGTCAGCGGGGCCACGCTCACTTCACGCCGCAGCGGATCAAGCGAACAGTTATCGATATTGACCCGCCACGTGCCGTAATCTATCAGCCCGGTGGTCTCCTCCTGCGTCAGCGGCGCGGGTGCGGGCAGCGGTGCCGGCAGCTGCGGAAGCGCCGGCGGCGGCGGCACATCCCACTGTATGCGATCGCCACGTTTTACCCAGGCACTGGCGCCATTCACCCTGCCCTGTACATCGTCCATCAGCAGCAGCGCGGCTTTCATGCCGCGCAGTGGAATCGTGGCTTTGGCCTGATAGGTGAGCTGTAAAGTGCTGGCATCCAGCGTCTGCGCAAGGAATTCATCAATGGCGATAGCATTGCTGGTGGCGAGATGGTGCGGCTCCACCGTCCAGTGTTTGAGGTCCGGATTCAGACGGCGCTGATCCAGCAGTAGATTGTCTTTTAACGGTCCGCCGGGCAGCTCACCGCTATAGGCGCTGCCGTAATCAATCCGCAGCAGCGGGCGATCGTTCACCCCGGCATGGCGCGCGATGGTCATGACCAGGCCATTATCACCAGGAAAACTGCGTGCCACGCAGAAAGCCGCATTGTTACAGGTGATCTGCCAGTCGGAAAACGACTTTTGCAGCGGTTCACCCTGAACGCTGGCAATCAGCAGAGAGGGCAACACTAGCAGCGACTTCATCCAATACGACATTAAACAGACCGATCCCTAAATTCCTGGAAAGAAAATAATAGCGCATCAACGGCACGGTCAGCAGGCCGAATCTGTGAAGTGGCCTGAAAAGCGAAGTTAACTGCTGAAAAAGCCGCCGCCCTGCGCACGCGTAACCGGGACGACATCGCTCTCTCATCTTCCGTTTCGCCTGAATTGTGCTCAATCGGATTCGTCGGACAATGTATCCCTGCACAGAAACGGTCAAATACACATAAACGGTCACATACGGTCAAGCCAGGGTGTAAAATCGTGACCGCTATTTTTTGTCGCACTTCTTACGCTTTCGCATATAGCTGCGAATTTATGTGAATGCGATCACCATTAATTGTTTAAGTGAGATCGCATTTACATAAAAAATTCGACTTTAATCACTTTAACGCAGCCAGGCATTTTTACGGCTGCGGACTCGTGCGCAGTCCACATTTTCCCGCTGCGCCATCCAGTACTTTATTCCCATCGGAGGGCAGTTATGTTGCCGATTGAAAGACAGCAGCGAATTATTGACGAACTTAATTTAAATGGTCGGGTTATTGTCGCTGAATTAGTCACGCTGTGTCAGGTTTCTCAGGAGACCATTCGCCGTGATTTAACTCAGCTGGAGAAACGTGGCTTATTACAGCGCAGTCACGGTGGCGCAGTACCAGCAAAACGACAGGCCGCTAACATTCAGGGAAATACACGTGGCATTAACGAGTATGAATTATCTTTCCGTCAGCGCATGAATGAACATGTCGAGGCAAAAATGGCAATCGCCAAACGTGCACTCGATTTCATCAGCCCGGGCGACTGTATATTACTCGACAGTAGCACCACCTGCTGGTATCTGGCGCGACAGCTGCCGGACATTGAATTAACGGTATTAACCAATTCCATCAGGATTGTGCAAACCCTTGCCGCGCGCGGCAGTATTCGCACCATCTGCCTGGGCGGCGAGTATTCAGACCGTTATGAAGATTTCCACGGCGTAGTCGCTGAGCAGCCTCTGCGGGAATTTCAGATTAATAAGATCTTTTTTTCCTGTAGCAGTTTAGGCAATGACGGTTATTTACGTGAAGGTAATGAAAACAACGCACATTTAAAACAGCAAATGCTGTTAGCAGCAGAAAGAAAACATCTTCTGCTGGACGGCAGTAAATTCCTGCGGCCCTCATTCGCGCGTATTTGTCACTACCGCGATGTGGACTTTCTCATCACTGACCAATTAAAAGACAAAGAGCTGGAACAGGAGTTGGCCTGGAACGGCGTCAATATTATTGACTGTTCCCAGCGCAACAATTCAATGCAGCTAATAAAAAATTAATCCGGAGTCTTTATGAAAAAACATCTTATCGCCTGTTCTCTGCTTGCCCTGTTTGCCGCCACGGGCGCGCAGGCTGCTGACAAACTACGCATGGGCATCGTGGTGAAAATTGGCGGTATTCCGTGGTTCAACGCCATGGAAGCAGGGATTAAAAGTGAAGCAGCAAAACGCGGTATCGATGCGTGGATGGTGGGGCCGACGGCCGCAGATCCGGCGCTGCAGGTGCGCGCGATTGAAGATCTGATTGCGCAGAAGGTGGACATCATCGGCGTGGTGCCCAATGACCCGAAAGTGCTGGAGCCGGTACTGAAACGCGCACGCGAAGCCGGTATTCAGGTGATCACCCATGAGTCTCCCGGCCAGAAAGATGCCAACTGGGACTTCGAGCTGGTTGATGCGCCAACCCACGGTATTAATCATATGAAAGCGCTGGCGAAATGCATGCACGAAGAGGGCAAGTACGCCATGTACGTCGGTAGCCTGACGGTCCCACTGCATCAGGAGTGGACGGACGCAGCGCTCAACTATCAGAAACAGCACTACCCGAAAATGCAGCTGGTGACCGACAAGTTTGGCGTCGGCGAATCGCTGGATGACTCCATCCGCACCACCAATGAGCTGATGTCTAAATACCCGGATCTGAAAGGGATCATGGCGTTTGGTTCACAGGGCCCGATCGGCGCCGGCCGTGCGGTGCTGAACCGCAACAAGATTAACCAGGTGTGCGTGATTGGCGCATTTAGCCCGGGGCAAGGTGCATCGCTGGTGCAGCGCGGCGCGATTAAGGGCGGCTACATCTGGAATCCGCAAACTGCCGGCGAAGTGTTCGTGCGTATCGCCGACATGATGCAGAAAAAAGAGCCTATCACCGATGGCATGACCATCGACGGGCTCGGCAAGGTGAAAGTGGATGAGGCGACGCACACCATCCTCGGCAACAACACCGAGAGTCTCGACAAAGAGAACCTGCCAAAACTGGTGAAAATGGGGCTGTAATATGAAAGAGGTGATTCCACAGACGCTAATTGCGCTCGACAATCTGTCGAAAACATTTGGTGGCAACCGCGCACTGAGTGATATCTCGCTGACCTTGCTGGCTGGCGAAGTGCACTGTCTGGCTGGCACTAACGGCTGTGGCAAGAGCACCTTAATCAAAGTCATCTCCGGGGTGCACGCCCCGGACAGCGGCAGCCGCATTACTCTTGGCGATGGCGCGGCCTTTCCGCGTCTGACCACCCGCCAGGCGCGTGACTTCGGCATTCAGGTGATTTACCAGGATCTGTCACTGTTTCCCAATCTGAGCGTGGCCGAAAACATCGCCTTTGAGCATAACCTCAAGGGCCTGCTCGGCTGGCACCGCAAAGCGACGCTGCGCGACACCGCGCGCGGTATCATTGATGAGCTGAAGTTTGACCTCGATCTGGATGAGAAGGTCGCGGCGCTATCGATTGCGCAGCGCCAGCAGGTCGCGATTTGCCGGGCGCTGGTAGCCGATGCGCGCCTGGTAATCATGGATGAGCCCACCGCCTCACTCACGCGCACCGAAGTGAACCAGCTGCTGCGCACCGTGCGCTACCTGAAGGACAAGAACATCTGTGTGGTGTTTGTCAGCCACCGTCTGGATGAGGTGCTGGAGATCTCTGATCGGGTAACCGTTATCCGCGACGGGCGCAAAATGGGCTGCTGGGCCGCCCGCGAGATGACGCCGCACCACCTCACCGAGCTGATGACCGGCCTGAAACTCGACTACCAGCTAAAAACCCCGACCCGCAACACGGCGCGCACGCTGCTTGAAGTGGAGAGTCTCAGCCGCGCCGGGCAGTATCACGACGTCAACTTTACGCTGTACGAAGGGGAAGTGCTCGGCCTGTGCGGCCTGCTCGGCTCCGGCCGCACCGAACTGGCGCTGTCGCTGTTTGGCATGACCAAACCCGACAGCGGCAAAATCTGGCTTGATAGCAAGCCGGTGCGGTTTCGTGGCCACGAGGATGCCATCAAAGCGGGCATCGGCTACGTCTCCGAAGATCGCCTGACGCTCGGCCTGGTACAGCAGCAGTCGGTGGCCGACAACATGGTGCTGCCGATTCTCGATAAGCTGCAGAACCGCTTCCATATCATTGATGAATACCGCAAAAACAAACTGATTCTGCATTGGATTCAGCAACTTGGCGTGCGTGTGGCCGATCCTGACCTGGCCATCTCTACCCTCTCCGGCGGCAACCAGCAAAAAATTGTGCTGGCAAAATGGGTGCTGACCCAGCCGCGTATTCTGATCCTCGACTCGCCGACGGTGGGCGTGGATGTGGGCGCCAAAGCCAGCATCTATCAGCTGATCCATGAACTGGCGAAGGAGGGCTTATCGATCATTCTCATCTCCGATGAGGTGCCGGAGGTCTGGTACAACTGCGACCGCATTCTGCACTTCCGCGATGGCACCGTTCATGCCGAATACCAACCCGATACCGTTGAGCAGCAACAGCTGGCAGAGGTGATCAATGCCTGATTTTTCTCGTTTACGCCCGCACTCCAGCCAGGGCTGGCTCGCCTGGGTACTGCTGGCTTTTATCCTGTTCTTCTCTGTCGCCAGCGACCAGTTCCTGACAGTACAGAACCTGCTGGACCTGGCGGAGAGCTACGCCGTAACCGGTATTTTTGCCCTCGGCCTGTTTGTGGTGCTGGTGACCGGCGGCATCGATATCTCCTTTGCCGCCGTGGCGTCGGTGGTGCAGTACCTGATCGCCTCGCTGTTTGTGCAGTTCCAGTTCGATAACGCGCTGCTGAGCATTCTGCTGGCGATTGTTTGCGGCACGCTGTTTGGCGTGATCAACGCCCTGCTGATCACCTCGCTGCGCGTGGTGTCGATCATCATCACCATCAGCATGCAGTCGCTGCTGTTTGGTCTGCTGATGTGGGTTACCGGCGGACGCAGCCTCTACTCGCTGCCGGAGTGGTGGATCACGCTGCGCAGCGTGCTGCCGTTTGATATGCAGGGCAACAGTTTCCAGCTGGGTCTGCCGCTGGTCATCATGCTGGTGATTGCCGCACTGACCGCGCTGCTGCTGAACAAAACCAACCTTGGCCGCCAGCTCTATGCGGTGGGCGGGGATGCTGAATCGGCGCGGCGTATCGGTATTCGCGTCGGCCTGATCCACGTATTTGCCTACGGCTGGCTGGGCGCGATGGCGGCGATTGGCGGTCTGGTGCAGGTCTACCGCATGGGTGAAGTGGTGCCGAATGCGCTGGTCGGCGGCGAGCTGGACGTGCTGGCAGCTACCGTGCTGGGCGGCGCCAGCCTGATGGGTGGTAAAGGTACGGTAAGCGGCACGCTGATGGGCGTCTTCCTGATTGCCATTCTCAAGAACGGCCTCAACCTGGTCGGCGTCTCCAACTACTTCATGAACATTGTGGTGGGCGGCACGATTATGGTGGCGATTGCCGTTACCCATTACAAAAAACGTAAAGAAACTGACGTCAGTTTCGTCTGACGCAAGGAGCACTTATATGAAATCTCTCTCTGCTCTGCGCCCGGACGGCACCAATATCGGCCTGATGCTGTTGATTGCGCTGGCGCTGGCAGCCTTCACCGTCATGCTGCCGGGGCGCTTTCTCACTGACTCCACTTTTATGAGCATGGCATTTCAGCTGCCAGAGCTGGGGTTGCTGACGCTGGCCATGTTTATCGCCATCCTCAGCGGCGGCCTGAATCTGGCGATCATCGCCACCGCTAACCTGACGGCGCTGTTTATCGCCTGGACGCTGATGCACGCCCTGCCCGCCGATGCCGGCACCGGCCAGCAGCTGCTGTGGCTGTTCATCGCCATTATCGGCGCCATGCTGATCGCCGCGCTGATTGGCGTAATTACCGGCGTAATGGTAACGCGCATTGGTGCACACCCGATTCTGGTGACGCTGGCGACCATGATGACGCTGAACGGTATCGGCATCTGGCTGACCAAAGGTGCAGCCGTGAGCGGCATGCCTACCGTCGTGCAATCCCTGGGTGCTGATACGCTGCTGGGTATGCCGCTGCCGCTATGGGTCTTTCTGATTGCCGCTGCGCTGCTGGCGCTGTTCCTCGGCAAAACCCGCGCCGGTAAGTGCATTTATATGGGCGGCAGCAATATCAACGCCACCTGGTTTAGCGGCATCAACACCCATCGCATGGTGATTCTGGTGTATGTCATCTCCAGCCTGCTGTGCGTACTGGCCGGATTGATCATGATGGCGCGCTTCAACTCGGCGCGCATGGGCTACGGCGATGCATATCTGCTGCTGACCGTGCTGGCGATCATCCTCGGCGGGACCGATCCGAACGGCGGTTTCGGCCGCGTCACCGGCGTCGTGCTGGCGCTGATCGCCCTGCAAATCCTCTCTACCGGTTTCAACCTGATGAACATCAGCCAGCACGTGAGCCTGGCGATGTGGGGCGCGGTGCTGATTGTGGTGCTGGCCTTCAAACAATTTAAAAGCCGTTTTAACGAACACCGCGCCGTAAAGCTCAGCAGGCTGGCGGCGGCGCTTAAACCTCTGACCGAAAAAAAGGAAGTATGATGCGTATTCAAGTCTCCCCGTCGTTGATGTGTATGAATCTGATGGAGATTAAGCACCAGCTGGAAGTACTGGACTCCCGCGCCGACTTCCTCCATATCGATATCATGGACGGTCATTACGTTAAGAACATTACGCTGTCGCCGTTTTTTATTGAGCAGATTCGCCCGCACACCAAAGTGGCGCTCGACGTGCATTTGATGGTGGAACATCCCACTGATTTCATAGAGACGATCGCCAAAGCCGGGGCCGACTACATCTGCCCGCACGCCGAGACCATCAACCGCGATGCCTTCCGCGTGATTAACCTGATTCGCAGCTTTGGTAAAAAAGTGGGTGTGGTACTCAATCCGGCCACGCCGGTCTCTTTCATTCATCACTATATTCACCAGCTGGATAAAATCACCGTGATGACGGTGGATCCGGGCTACGCCGGTCAGCCATTTATTCCGGAGATGGTGGAAAAAGTGAAGGAGCTGAAAGCGCTGAAGCAGCAGCACGGCTACAAATACCTGATTGAGATTGACGGATCCTGCAACACCCGCACCTACAACACGCTGGTCGGCGCCGGGGCGGAAGTGCTGATCGTCGGCACTTCCGGCCTGTTCAATATTCACGATGACCTGGCGACCGCGTGGGAGATGATGCGCGACAGCATTGATGAGGCGCAGGGATTAACCCGGGTGTCCGCATGACTAAACGCTGGCTCGGTATCGACATTGGCGGCACCGGTACCCGTCTGCAGCTGATGGAGGAGGGCCGCATCTGGTCCGGTTTTCGCAAGGTGCCGACGGCCAGCTGGGCGCAACAGCCTGATGCGCTGGCGGCGCTCGGGCAGTTAATCAGCGAAACGCTGGAGCAGCAGCCGGTTAGCGGCGTGATGCTCGGCCTGCCGGGTATTCTGAGCCGCGACCGTCAGCAGGTGATCTCTTTGCCGTTTATTCAGGCGCTCGATCACCAGCCGGTTGCCACCCTGCTCAGCGCGCGGCTTGGCGTACCGGTCGCGATGGATAAAGACGTTAACCATCTGATGCTGTGGGATCTACTCCAGCTGGAGCAGCTGCCGGATAATGCGGTTGGCCTCTATCCCGGTACCGGTATGGGCAACAGTTTATGGCTGAACGGACGCTTCTACCACGGCCAGCACGGCGGCGCCGGTGAACTGGGCCATGTACCGATTGCCGGCAACGACCTGCCCTGCCCGTGCGGCAATCACGCTGCGCGGAGACGATGACCTCGGGCAACTGGCTGAGCCGCTGGGCGCAGACGCACGTGCCGGAAACCGCGATGCCAGCGCTGTTTACCCGCCACGGCGAGCACCCCGAGCTGCAGGCGTTTGTACAACGTCTGGCACGGCTGATTGCGACCGAGATGAATATTCTCGACCCGGAGTACCTGATTCTTGGCGGCGGCGTGCTGGCAATGGCGGATTTCCCGCTGGCGCAGCTGCGCAGCCAGATTCAGCAGCACTTACGGCCGCCCGCCACCCGCGACGGTCTGAAGATTATCTTTAGCCAGTCTACCGATCACACCGGCTGTCGCGGTGCCTGCCTGGCCGCTGAACGGCTGTTCAGGAGCGCATGATGAAAGGAAAAGTGTGTGTGTTTGGATCGTTCAATCTCGATATCGTGGCGGTAATGAGCCGTTTTCCGATGCCGGGTGAATCGCTGACCGCGCAGCACAGCATGATGGGTCCGGGCGGGAAAGGCGCCAATCAGGCCACCGCCGCGCTGCGTGCCGGCGCGCGCGTGCACTACATTGGTAAAGTGGGCAATGATGACTTCGGTACCTTTGCGCGTCGACATCTGGAGAAGACCGGTTTCGATGCGATTACGCTCTTCACCTGCAAAGAGAAGCCCACCGGGAATGCCCTGATTTACGTCGCCGGGAATGATGCAGAGAACATGATCTCGGTTTATCCCGGGGCGAACACCACGGTGACCGCCGCTGAAGTGACGCGCTGCCAGCCCACCGTCGCGGCGGCCGATATTTTGCTGGTACAGCTGGAGAACAACCTCAGCGCGATTCAGCGCATGATTGATAACGCGCGGGCGGGCGGAACCTTTGTGATTCTGAATCCGGCGCCGTGGCAGAGAGTGAGCGATACCCTGCTGGCAAAGGTGGATTTACTGACGCCGAACAGCACGGAAGCGATGCAGCTTACCGGTGTGAGCGTGACGGATTTTGCCAGCGCGCAAAAAGCGGCAGCGGTACTGCACCGCAAAGGCGCACGTCAGGTCATTATTACATTGGGCATGGCGGGGGCGCTGCTCTCAACGGAACAGCAGCAGTTGCGTATCCCCCTGTTTCCGGCCCAGCCGCTGGATACCACCGGCGCGGGTGATGCCTTCAACGGCGCGCTGGCAGCACGGCTGGCCTCTGGCGATGATCTGCCGCAGGCCGCGCTGTTCGCTTCAGCATTTGCTTCGCTGTGCGTTGAGCGTTCGGGTGCGGCGAATTCGATGCCGTCGTACGCCGAAGCGCTGACGCGTCTGCAGGCGCATCCTGAGTGCGTGCCTGAGCCTTTAGCCGTTTGCGTGTAACGGTGCGCATGAATGCGCGCCCTACAACGTCCGGAATGGCGGTATGCATGCGCCCCGTAATAATAATATTTATGCACGCCCCGCCCTATCCGTAGGGTCGGCATTCATGCCGACCAGGTTAATCAGGCTGTTAACCAACCCGCCAGCTGCGCATACTGCAGCAGCATAATGGCTTTGCCATCGCGGATGCGGCCATCTTTCACCATCGCCAGCGCCTGCGGGAACGGCAGCTCCAGCACGCTGATCTCTTCATCTTCTACGCCGCCACCGTCGTTCTTACGCTGAGCATCGCTATACTCGGCCGCAAAGAAATGAACAATCTCCGTCACGCCGCCGGGCGACATATAGGCCTCAAACAGCTTCTCAACTTTTCCCACCTGATAGCCGGTCTCTTCAACCGCTTCTTTACGGATGCAATCTTCCGGCGTGTCGTTGTCGAGCAATCCGGCGCAGGTCTCAATCAGCTCGCCGCTGGCGTTGCCGTTAACATAGGTGGCGATGCGGAACTGGCGAATCAGCACAACGCTGTTTTTTTCGCGGTTGTAGAGCAAGATGGTGGCCCCGTTGCCGCGATCGTAGACTTCGCGTTTGTGGCGCACGATGTCGCCATTGCTGCGGGTTAGCTCGTAGGTGAAGTTGCGCAGGGTAAAGTAATTATCCGACAGTAACTTATCTTTGATGATAGTGATCTTTAACGACATGACCGCTCCACTGCGTAAATGAGGGAGCCAGGAATAATAGGCCGAAGCGGCGGGGAAAACTATCTGAATTGTGAAGCGGGTCGGCAATTATGCCGACCCTGGTACAGGTATCGCTCGCCTGCCAATCAAAAACCGTTGGGCTGGTCTTTCATATCCGGCAGATGGTGCGCAATCCCTTTATGGCAATCGATACAGGTTTTACCCTCATCGACCGCCTTTTTATGCATCTTGCCGGCCACGGTTTTCTGCGCGGTGAAATCCATATAATCGAAGTTGTGGCAGTTACGACACTCCTGCGAATTGTTGTTTTTCATCCTGCGCCACTCATTCTGCGCCAGTTCAATGCGCGTCTCTTCAAACTTCTTCGGCGTATCAATCAGACCAAAAATCTTGGCGTAAACCTCTTTGCTTGCCTGCAGTTTACGCAGCATCTTTGGGCCCCACTCATGCGGCACGTGACAATCCGGACAGGTGGCGCGCACGCCGCTGCGGTTGTTGTAGTGCACCGTCTGCATGTACTCCTGATAGACGTTGTTGCGCATCTCATGGCAGCCGATACAGAACTGCTCGCGGTTGGTCATCTCCATCGCGGTGTTAAAACCACCCCAGAAAATAATGCCGCCGGCAAAGCCCAGAATCAGCAGCGTTCCCAGCGCCAGACGGCTGGGACGCCGCCACCAGCGCCAGATACGTAAGAGTTTCTCTTTCATCGCGCCCCTCACTTACCAAAGCCGTTTGCCGGTTTAAAGGTGTTTTCCACCACCGGTTTGGCATCGGTTTGCACCACGTGACACTGCAGGCAGAAGTAGCGACGCGGTGAAACGGTGCTGCTCACCAGACCGTCACGATCGGTGAAGTGCGTGGGGCTGACGCGCGGTGCGCCGGTAGTGAGATAGCTCTGCGTGCCGTGACACTGCAGGCAGCGATTGATGTTTTTCGTCACCTGATAGCCATCCACGCTGTGCGGAATCACCGGCGGCTGGTTCACGTAGTTCAGCGGCTGACGGCTCTGCTCTTTCGGTTGATGGATGGTGCCCTGCTGCGTCGCGGTCACCTCCGGCGACTGATTGAGATCGACGCCGTTACCGGCGTATACCACGCCGCCCAGCATCAGGGCGGCAACGGTTATAAGGGTGATTAAGCGTTTCATTGCATCCTGCCTTAAATTTTAACCAGCTTAACGGCGCATTTTTTGTAATCGGTCTGCTTCGACAGCGGATCGGTTGCGTCCAGCGTGACATTGTTCGCCAGCACGCCCGCATCGAAGAACGGCATAAACACCAGCCTTTCGGCGGCTGGTTGCGACCGCGCGTCTCAATGGTGGCGATGGTTTCACCGCGGCGTGATACCACGCGCACTTTCTCGCCACGGCGGAAGCCACGATCTTTGGCATCCAGCGGATGGATATACAGCAGTGCCTGCGGAACAGCGCGATGCAGCTCCGGTACGCGCCGCGTCAGGGTGCCGGTGTGCCAGTGCTCCAGCACGCGACCGGTGCAGAACCACAGGTCATACTCTGCATCCGGCGCCTCTGCCGGTGGCTCATATGGCAGCGCGAAGATAGTCGCTTTGCCGTCTGCTTTGCCGTAAAAACGCACGCCCTCACCCGCCTTCACATAGCTGTCGTAGCCTTCGCGGTAGCGCCAGCGCGTCTCTTTGCCGTCCACCACCGGCCAGCGCAGGCCGCGCGCCTGATGGTAGGCGTCGAACGGCGCGAGATCGTGACCGTGGCCGCGACCAAAGCTGGCGTACTCTTCAAACAGCCCTTTCTGGATGTAGAAGCCAAACTCACGCGCTTCATCGTTCAGCTGGTCGTCCGCCACTTCGCTTAGCGGGAACTGATTTACCTGACCATTGGCATACAGCACGTCATACAGGGTTTTCTCTTTCAGCTCCGGATGCTGCGCAATCAGCGCCTGCGGCCAGACATCGGCCACGCGGAAGCGTTTTGAGAAGGTCACCAACTGCCACAGGTCAGATTTGGCCTCGCCCGGCGCTTTCACCTGCTGATGCCAGAACTGTGTACGGCGCTCGGCGTTGCCGTAGGCGCCCTCTTTCTCAATCCACATGGCGGTTGGCAGAATCAGGTCCGCCGACAGTGCGCTAACGGTGGGGTAAGGATCGGATACCACGATAAAGTTGCGCGCATCGCGCCAGCCTGGCATACGCTCCTGCGTCAGGTTCGGGCCGGCCTGCATGTTGTTGTTGCACATCACCCAGTAGGCGTTCAGCGTGCCATCTTTCAGCGCCCGATCCTGCGCCACGGCGTGCAGGCCCACTTTGGCCGGTACCGTGCCCGCTGGCAGCTTCCACAGTTTCTCTGCGGTGGCGCGGTGTTTATCGTTGGTCACCACCATGTCGGCTGGCAAACGGTGAGAGAAAGTGCCCACTTCACGTGCCGTACCGCAGGCCGATGGCTGGCCGGTCAGCGAGAAAGGCCCGGTGCCCGGACGGGAGATTTTGCCGGTGAGCAGGTGCAGGTTGTAGCACAGGTTATTGGCCCACACGCCGCGCGTATGCTGATTGAAACCCATGGTCCAGTAGGAGACCACCTTGATGTCAGGATTGGCATAGAGCTCCGCCAGCGCGATCAGCTGATCCTGCTCAACGCCGCTCATGGCGCTGGCTTTCTCAACTGTGTACTCCGCAACAAACTTCGCGTACTCATCAAAGCTGATCGGCGTTGATTCGCCGCTGTCCGGATTCTTCGCGGACGCCTGGCGCGGATCGGTCGGACGCAGGCCGTAGCCGATATCGGTTACGCCTTTGTGCAGCGTGACGTGATTTTGCAGGAAGGTTTTATCAACTTTGTTGTTCTGGATGATGTAATTGGCGATGAAGTTAAGGATCGCCAGATCGCTCTGCGGCGTGAACACCATGCCATTGTCCGCCAGCTCAAAACTGCGGTGGCGGTAAGTGGAGAGCACCGCCACTTTGACGTTGTCGCTGCTCAGGCGACGTGCCGTGACGCGTGACCAGAGAATCGGGTGCATCTCCGCCATGTTGGAGCCCCACAGCACAAATGCATCGGCCTGCTCGATATCGTCATAGCAGCCCATCGGTTCATCCATGCCGAAAGTACGCATGAAACCCACTACCGCCGATGCCATGCAGTGACGCGCATTTGGATCCAGATTGTTAGTGCGGAAGCCCGCTTTCATCAGCTTGGAGGCCGCATAGCCCTCCCATACCGTCCACTGACCGGAGCCGAACATCCCGACGGAATCCGGGCCGTTGGCTTTCAGCGCGGCTTTGAACTTCTCCTCCATGATATCGAACGCCTGATCCCAGCTCACCGGGGTGAACTCGCCGTTCTTATCAAATTTACCGTTGGTCATGCGCAACAGCGGCTGCGTCAGACGATCTTTCCCGTACATGATCTTCGGCAGAAAATAGCCTTTGATACAGTTGAGGCCCCGGTTCACCTCGGCCTGCGGATCGCCCTGCGAGGCCACTACGCGCCCATCCTGGGTACCGACGAGCACGCCGCAGCCGGTTCCGCAGAAGCGGCACGGCGCTTTCTCCCAGCGAATCGGTGCCGCCAGTGAGCCGGCCGCTTGGGTGACGGTAGGAATGGTTAATCCGGCAGCCGTTGCAGCAGCAGCCGCCGCATTGGCCTTCATAAAATCACGACGACTTAAGTTCATGACGCTTCCTTACAAGGTTCTTCAATTTCATCCTGCTGGTGATAAACCAGCGATACCGCCAGCACATCCGGGATGTTGCGGGTGGCTTCAATATTTTTCAGCAGCGCAGCGCTGTCAGCAGCGCCCAGCGTCACGGCCAGCGTGCCGCGTGCCGCGTCTTCAGCGGCGATATCGCTCTCGGGAAAGGCCAGCAGCGCCTGTTTTACGGCCGGGATCGACGCCGGACGCGCCTGAATCACCAGGCCACACACGTGCCAGCTTTCGTTATGGTTCATGATGTAATCCTGTGGCTGAGACCGGGCACGGCGCGATACAGGCGCCGCAGCCGGTGCAGTGCTGCGGAAGGGTTTCTGGCTGTGCTATGCCGTTTGGCATCAAATGGAAACGGATGGCCTGCTGTTCACAGCTCTCCTGACAGCTGCGACAGCTCACACCGGCAAAGGTGATGCAGCGGCTGTCGATGCGGATGCGCTGCGTAAATGGCTGGCTTTCACGCGCGTGGAACAGCGGCTGGGGGCAGGCCCCGACGCAGGCGGCACAAAACGTGCACTCGCCCTGCAAAAAATTGAGCTGCGGTGGTTCGCCTGCGCTCAGCGTAATGATGCCGGTTTCGCAGGCATCAACGCAGCGCGCGCAGCCGTCGCAGCCGCGATCCCCCCGCCACCAGGGCAAAGCTACGCCGCCGGCAGGCATAACGCGCTGGCCGGTAAAGAGTTCACGTCGCGACAGCGCCATCAGCTCACCTCAATGCGGGGAATAGATCGATGGCGCGTAAAATAACCTGACGTTATTAAGGGCTATATCACCCGAAAGGCGTAATTGCCGACGCCGGATCAAGGGAAAGGTAAATGAAATAAAAACGGGGGCCGAATGGCCCCCGCAGATGAGAATGGCTGCGATTAACGCGAGCTATCTTCCGCCAGTTTGCGTGATGCATCATCCTGATCGTCATGATGATGGTCGTGCTCTTTCAGCGCTTCGGCCTGCACGCGCTTGCGCACGCCAAACCAGCCCAGCACCAGCAGCACGGCGATCAACGGAATAGAGGCGATGGTGTAGGTTCCGTTCGGATAGTCAAACGCCATCAGCACCAGCACGCTGACCAGGAACAGCAGCGTCAGCCAGGAGGTAAACGGTGCCCACGGCAGCTTAAAGCCGACATCTTCCGCCTTGCCCTCTTTAATCGCTTTGCGCAGACGCATCTGACACACCACGATAAAGCCCCATGACGAGATGATGCCCAACGACGCCACGTTCAGCACGATCTCAAATACCTGCGACGGCACATAGTAGTTGAGCACCACGCCCACCACATAGACGGCAATGGTGACCAGAATACCGGCGTACGGCACCTGCTGTTTGCTCATCTTCGACATGAACTGGGGTGCAGAGCCGCCCATCGACATGGAGCGCAGAATACGGCCGGTTGAGTAGAGGCCCGAGTTGAGGCTCGACAGTGCGGCGCTCAGCACCACAATGTTCATGATGCTGCCGACATACGGCACGCCCAGCTTCGAGAAGAAGGTCACAAACGGACTCTGTCCTGCCTGATAGGCGTTCCACGGCAGCAGCAGCACCAGCAGCACCACTGAACCAACATAGAACAGGCCGATACGCCAGATCACGCTGTTGATGGCTTTAGGCAGCATGGTTTTCGGGTCTTTACATTCGCCTGCCGCCGTACCCACCAGCTCAATCGAGGCGAACGCAAAGACGACCCCCTGTACCAGTACCAGCGCCGGCAGCAGACCGTGCGGGAACAGGCCACCGTTGTCGGTGATCAGGTGGAAGCCTGTGGTATTGCCATCCAGCGGCTTACCGCTGCCGAGGAACACCACGCCGACGATGAGGAAGATGACAATCGCCAGTACCTTAACCAGCGCAAACCAGAACTCCATCTCGGCGAACCACTTCACGCCGATCATGTTCATGGTGCCGACAATCGCCAGCGCGCCGAGGGCAAACACCCACTGCGGCACATCGCCAAACGCGCCCCAGTAGTGCATATAGAGCGCTACCGCGGTGATATCCACGATCCCGGTCATTGCCCAGTTAACGAAGTACATCCAGCCCGCCACGTATGACGCTTTTTCCCCAAGGAATTCACGCGCATAAGAGACAAAGCTGCCGCTGGAGGGACGGTGTAACACCAGTTCACCCAGCGCACGGAGAATAAAGAAGGAGAAGATACCGCATACCAGATAAACCAGTGCCAGTGCCGGACCGGCCATTTGCAGACGCGCGCCGGCGCCTAAAAATAGCCCTGTACCAATAGCACCGCCGATAGCGATCATTTGTACCTGACGGTTACCCATAGCTTTGTGGTAACCGGTGTCGTGAGAGTTAAGCCAGCGCCTTCTCGCAGCACGCTGTTCGGCTGGAGTTTTTTTAGTAGATTTCATAGCTTTCCTGTTTGTCCTGACCATCAATCACCGTGTAACCAATCGATTGCGCCCGACGGTGCGAAATGGGGTAAAACCCACTGCCCACGCGGCAGAACGATGTCGCGCGGCGAACCGGGAAATTACGGCGATGAATCCTACCCGTTCTGCATGAACGAAGCAAAATATACTGGCTGGCTGCACGGGATGATTTGTAATAATCCATCGCGACGCACAAAAAAACCGGCCAACAGGGTGGCCGGTAAAAGAGAGGGCTACAGGAAAATTTTACTCAGAGGGTAATACAGGGCTTAACGGTAAATCTCAGCGCTGCCGCTCCACATGCTGGAATCGCCTGGATTCTGTACGCCAATCACGCGATAGTGGCTGGCGCCCTGCTCTTCCGCTTTTTGCGACAGATGGCGGGTGGCATCGTCCAGCGAACCGCGTACGCCGCTAATAGTGACGGTACCGGCGCTTTGCAGATTTTGCGCTTCGCGCTCACTAAGCGGTGACGCGGCAAACGTGGTAAAACTTGCAGTAGCAAGCAGTGCAGCACTCATAATGGCATAGCGTGTCTTCATCAGATGCTCCTGTTCTTGCGGGATAAAAGCCGTTTACGCCTTAAAGTATTCATGAAAGCGTGCAAACCAGGCTGCGCCTGCGGTAAAGGCGTTCAATAAATCGCCAGTAAAGCGCAAAAAGTCCAGGGAACCGTAAAGAGATATGGATTTCTCTGCGAAAAGTAACCTGATGTGACGATTTCAGGCTCGCCGTAACTCTGCGGCTGGCTTATAATCCCCCGCTCTTTTAAGGGTTATTGCCGTGATAGTAAAACGTCCTGTTACCCGCACCATGGCCCGGGCCCTCAGCGTTGTCGTGTTACTTTCGTTGCTGACCACCGGACTGGCGCTGCTAACGCTCTCAAGCAGTCTGCGCGACGCCGAAGCGGTAAATGTCGCCGGTTCACTGCGCATGCAAATCTATCGCCTGGCGTGGGACAGCACGCGCGATCCGCAGCAGCTGGCGCAACACATGCAGGACTACCAGCAGACGCTGGAATCGCCCGCGCTGCGGCATCTGGAACATTTTTGGGTACCGGCGGAAGTGACCAGCCGCTATCGCTATCTGCGCGATAGCTGGCCGCGATTGCAGCAAACTCTGCAGCCGGGTCATGCGCAGGTTTATCAGCAGCGGGTAGCGAGCTACGTCAGCGAGATAGACCGCTTTGTGCTCGCGGTGCAGCACTACGCTGAGCTGAAAATGCATCTGGTGGCTGCCAGCAGTCTGTTTGGCCTGCTGGCGATTGTCGCGCTGGCCCTGTGGACCATCCGCTTTATTCGCCGCAATGTAGTGCGCCCGCTGGATGCGTTGGTGACAGCCAGTCAGTATATCGAGCAGGCCAATTTTAATTTTCCGGCTCTGCCGGTTGCGCAGCCCACTGAACTCGGCGTGCTGGCGCAGGCCTTTACCACCATGGCAGAGCGACTGCACTCGCACTATCGCCTGCTGGAGCTGGCGGTACGCAATAAAACAGAAGATTTAACCCAGGCCAACCGCACGCTGTCGCTGCTCTATGAGAGTTCGCAGGTGCTGACCAGCAGCCCGCTCAATCCGGAACTGTTTCAGGGGTTGCTGCGGCTGGTACAGCGGCGTGAAGCGCTGGTGGTGCTAAAAATCGTTAGTGACGAGATGAGCTTTCAGGCTGGCGTGGCCGAAGAAACGCTGAGCTGGCAGCGTCTGCCGCTGCAGCAGGAAGATCAGCGCCTTGGCGAGCTCTGCTGGCAAACGCGACGCATGCCGCCAGCCGACGAGCTGATGCAGAGCCTGGCGAATATGCTGGCACGCGCCGTATGGATCTGGCAAACGCAGAAGCAGTATCAGCAGATGATGTTAATCGAAGAGCGCGCAACCATCGCCCGCGAACTGCACGATTCGCTGGCGCAGTCGCTATCATTCTTACGCATTCAGCTAACGCTGCTGCGCCGCAACGTCGATGACAGCCAGCCACAGGCTCAGGCGATCATCGCCGATTTTGACCGGGCGCTGGCGGAGGCGTATCAGCAGCTGCGCGAACTGCTTACTACGTTCCGTCTGACCATTGAACAGGCCGATCTGGCGCAGGCGATGCAGGCGATGATCGCCCCCCTGCAGGAGCAGTCGCAGGCGGTCATTACATTCGACTACCAGCCGGGCCTGCAAACGCTGGATGCACAGCAGCAGGTACATGTGCTGCAAATTGCCCGCGAGGCGCTGCTCAACGCGATTCGTCATGCACAGGCGCAGCAGATTCAGATTTGCTATCAACGTGTCGCTGATGAGGAGCACGTGCTCACTATTGACGATGATGGCTGTGGCATCCGCAGCGTGGAAGAGCCGCCGGGCCACTACGGCCTGACGATTATGGCCGAGCGCGCCGCGCGCCTGTCCGGCACGCTGATGATTACGCCTCAGACGCAGGGTACGCGCGTCACACTGCGCTTTCCTGCCCGCCCCGCACACCGGCTGGCTTAACGCACTACACGACTACATGGACCGATGACTGGAGAATCTATGGCTCACCCTTCCCTGACAATCATGATCGTTGACGATCATCCGCTGATGCGCCGTGGCATCCGCCAGCTGCTGGCGCTGGAGCCGCGGCTGGAAGTGGTCGCCGAGGCCAATAACGGCACCGAGGCGCTGGCCGAAGCCCGCCGTCTGGCGCCCGATGTCATTCTGCTTGATCTCAATATGAAAGGCATGTCCGGTCTCGATACGCTGAAAGCGCTGCGCCATGAGGGCATTGCGGCACGCATTCTGGTGCTTACCGTCTCCGACGCGCGCAGTGACATCTACGCGATGGTAGATGCCGGTGCAGATGGCTATCTGCTTAAAGATAGCGAGCCGGAGTGTCTGCTGGCGCAGGTGATGCGCGGCGCGCTGGGCGAGAGCGTGTTCAGTGACGTGGTGGCAGAGTATCTGGCTATCCGCCAGCCCAGCGCCAACCCCTTCAAACAGCTGACAGAACGGGAGCTGGATGTGCTGCAGGAGGTGGCGCGCGGGCTCTCCAATAAAGAGATCGCCGCCACGCTGCATATCTCTGAAGAGACGGTAAAAGTGCATATCCGCAATCTGTTGCGTAAACTCGACGTACGCTCCCGCGTGGCGGCTACCGTGCTATGGCTGGAGAGCCGCCATGTGTAGCAGTGCACATAAAACTGCCGTGAGATTTACACTTTCTCCATAATTTATCCACGATTCTCTAATTTGCGCCGCGTAGAGTAGACAGCAGCAGGAGTTTTCAGGATCGCCCCTTGCACTCCGCCAGCGTGAAGCCGCCCGCGCCTCACGCTTCTTCTATAAAAAGTAAAATAATACGCAGCTGAGGAGTGTCGGTTTCATGTCGAACTTTTTTATCGACCGCCCCATTTTTGCCTGGGTGCTGGCTATTTTGCTGTGCTTGTGCGGCACGCTGGCCATCATTGCGCTGCCGGTTGAGCAATATCCTGACCTTGCGCCACCCAATGTGCGCATCACCGCCAACTATCCGGGCGCCTCGGCGCAGACGCTGGAAAACACCGTTACGCAAGTTATCGAACAGAACATGACCGGCATCGATAACCTGATGTACATGTCCTCTAACAGCAGCAACACCGGTCAGGCGCAGATTACCCTTACGTTTACCGCCGGTACCAATCCGGATGAAGCCCGTCAGCAGGTGCAGAACCAGCTGCAAAGTGCGCTGCGCAAACTGCCGGCCGCGGTGCAGTCACAAGGGGTCACGGTGAACAAAACCGGTGACAGCAACATCCTGATGATCGCCTTCGTCTCCACCGATGGCAGCATGGATAAACAGGATATTTCGGACTATGTCGCCAGTAATATTCAGGACCCGCTCAGCCGTATTGATGGCGTCGGACAGGTGGATGCCTACGGTTCGCAGTATGCGATGCGCATCTGGCTCGATCCCAATAAGCTGATTAACTATGCGCTGACCACGGATGATGTGGTGAGCGCAATTGAAGCGCAAAACACGCAGGTCGCGGTGGGCCAGGTTGGCGGTCTGCCTGCAGTGGATAAGCAGGCGCTTAACGCCACGGTAAATGCGCAATCTATGCTGCAGACGCCGGAGCAGTTTCGCGCCATTACGTTGAGAACCAATACCGACGGCTCGGTTGTGACGCTGGGCGACGTGGCGGATATCGCCATGGGCGCAGAGAAGTATGACTATCTCAGCCGTTACAATGGTCAGCCGGCGTCCGGTCTTGGTATCAAGCTGGCTTCCGGCGCGAACGAAATGAACACCGATAAGCTGGTACGCGCGCGCGTGGAGGAGCTCTCCCGCTACTTCCCGCACGGGCTGGAAGCCAAAGTGGCGTTCGAAACCACCCCGTTCGTTAAAGCCTCAATTAAAGACGTAGTGAAAACCCTGCTGGAAGCGATCCTGCTGGTGTTCCTGGTGATGTACCTGTTCCTGCAAAACTTCCGGGCAACGCTGATTCCAACCATTGCCGTCCCGGTGGTGCTGCTTGGTACTTTTGCCGTGCTGTATGCCTGCGGCTTCAGTATTAACACGCTCACCATGTTCGCCATGGTGCTGGCGATTGGGCTACTGGTTGATGACGCTATCGTCGTGGTAGAGAACGTCGAGCGCATCATGAGCGAGGAGGGTTTGTCACCGCGCGCGGCCACGCGCAAATCAATGGGGCAGATTCAGGGCGCGTTAGTCGGGATTGCCCTGGTGCTGTCGGCGGTTTTTGTACCGATGGCGTTCTTTGGCGGCACCGTCGGCGCTATCTATCGTCAGTTTTCCATTACCATCGTTTCGGCGATGGTGCTGTCGGTACTGGTCGCCATGGTTCTGACGCCCGCGCTGTGCGCCACCCTGCTCAAACCGCTGCAGCAGGGTGAACACCATGGTCGCCGGGGTTTCTTCGGCTGGTTTAACCGCACCTTTAACAGCAGCGCTGACCGTTACGAGCGTGGCGTGGCGCGCATTCTGGTAAAGGGCGGCCGCTGGTTGCTGATCTATCTCGCTATTATTGGCCTGATGGCGTTTCTGTTTATCCGCCTGCCCACCTCGTTTCTGCCGCTGGAGGATCGCGGCGTATTCCTGACGCAGGTGCAGCTGCCGCCGGGCTCCACGCTGCAGCAGACGTCGCGCGTGGTAGCGAAAGTGGAGAACTACTACCTGACGGAGGAGAAAGAGAACGTGCTGTCAGTGTTCTCCACTATCGGGGCAGGTCCGGGCGGGAACGGGCAGAACGTGGCGCGCCTGTTTGTGCGGTTAAAGGATTGGGAGGCGCGCCCCGGCAGCGATCGCACGTCGTTCGCCATTATTGACCGCGCAACCAAAGCCTTTCAGAAGATCAATGAGGCGCGTGTTATCGCCAGCAGCCCGCCCGCCATTACCGGCATGGGCAGCTCGTCCGGTTTTGATATGGAGCTGCAGGATCACGGCGGCATCGGGCACACGCAGCTGATGGCGATGCGCGACAAGCTGCTGGCGCTGGCGGAGAGCAATCCGGCGCTGTCACGCGTGCGTCACAACGGGCTCGACGACAGCCCGCAGCTGCAAATTGATGTCGACCAGCGTAAAGCGCAGGCGCTGGGCGTCTCGCTGGATACCCTTAATGACACCCTGACGACCGCGTGGGGCTCAACCTATGTTAATGATTTCCTCGATCGCGGCCGCGTGAAGAAAGTGTACGTGCAGGCCGCGCCAGAATTCCGCATGTTGCCGGGTGATATCAATAAATGGTACGTGCGTAACAGCAGCGGCGGCATGGTGCCCTTCTCGGCGTTTGCCACCAGCCGCTGGGAGACCGGTTCACCACGTCTTGAGCGCTACAACGGTTACTCTTCGCTGGAGATCGTGGGCGAAGCCGCGAATGGCGTCAGCAGCGGCACAGCCATGGATGTGATGGAGAAACTGGTGGGCCAGCTGCCGCTCGGCGTCGGCTTCCAGTGGACCGGCGCTCCTATCAGGAGCGGCTCTCCGGTTCACAGGCTCCGGCGCTGTACGCCATTTCGCTACTGGTGGTGTTCCTGTGTCTCGCCGCCCTGTATGAGAGCTGGTCAATTCCGTTCTCCGTGATGCTGGTGGTGCCGCTTGGGGTGTTTGGCGCGCTGGTCGCGACCTGGCTGCGCGGGCTGGAGAACGATGTCTATTTCCAGGTGGGGTTATTAACCGTCATTGGTCTTTCGGCCAAAAACGCAATATTGATTGTGGAGTTTGCCAACGAAATCAACAGCAAAGGACGTGAACTGCTGGAATCAACGCTGGAGGCATCGCGCCAGCGCCTGCGTCCGATTCTGATGACCTCACTGGCCTTTATCTTTGGCGTACTGCCGATGGCGATCAGCAGCGGCGCCGGCTCCGGCAGCCAGCACGCAGTGGGTACCGGCGTAATGGGCGGGATGATTTCGGCCACGGTGCTGGCAATTTTCTTTGTGCCGCTGTTCTTTGTGCTGGTGCGGCGTCGCTTCCCGCTGCGGGAGAAGCCGAAGGATTAGCGTCAATAAAAAGCCGCCAGGGGTGACCGTGGCGGCTTTATTGTTGCACCTTCTGACCAAAAAGAGGCCGCAGTGAGAAAGTGAAACTATTAATGATTCAGGTAATGTCATCTATCAGCTAATGAAAAGAAATGTACCCTGCTTATTAAGCCTGATACTTATAAACTTATAGAAAGTAATTTTAGCTTTACATACATGGCCATATTCTTAATGTCGGACTCGTAACAGAAGCACCCCTTGGATCCCTATCTTTGAATAACGGACTGGGAGGATTGGTTGTATTTAAATACAAATCACTACTTGCATCCACTTCATATGTATACATACTCATACTATTATTCTCTTCAACGCCGATCACTCCCTGTGAAGCACCCCACTTTGAGGATTTTTCGATCATAAAATCGTATGCTTTTCCCCAGTCAGTTTCCGCTTGCGGCGCATACTTTTGTATGACATGGTAACTTTGATGTAATGTGTTTTCGGGTGGCGTTACGCTATTAATACCACTCATGTTCCCGGATTGGTAATCCAGCACACCTAAAGAACCCGAGTAGTCCCTCATTACCACGACAACATGTCCGGCGCTGGGTGAATAGGTATTTTGAGCCGTATTCGGCGGACGCACGTAAGCCAGCCCTAATGCCTCCATACTCGATAAGGCCTTATCCATGTAATCGTATGTTTCTTACCAGGCTCCAGCCGCACCAGTGAAACTGCTATTAAACTCTCGTGATACCGGCATGACACCCACACGCATCATTAAAGTAAGCATCTCATCTATACTGGCCGAATCCTGCTGCATATTTTGCGTCTGAGAAACTAAATCCTGGACGGTCTGATTTGTTAGTGCCGCCGCGGTGCAGTAATAACAGTTTTGATTTAATCCATAAGGGTTAAGGCTGTCAGATGCACCCTTAAAACTGGAGTAAGTATTCATTCCATATTGCGTTGTAAAATTCATGCGAGCTGGTGTATAGCCCCTAGTTTTGGCAGCAGCGTCCATCTTATTTTGCCAATCCAGCTCAGTAAACATTCCAGCATTATCCCGGAATGTCACCGGGTTGTTCATAACCATTTTATATAGGTTCAGCCCATCCACTGTCCCTGCCGGATCAGTACTAAGCCAGCGTCCTGCCCAGGGCTGATAATATCTGTAACCGTAATAATATAAACCCGTTGCGTCGCGCTCTTTCCCTGAATAACGCGCCATCTTGTAATCCATTTCTACCCGGTTACGTCCTGCTTTAACAGCGGTGCCGCCGTATGGGTAATACTCTTCAACGCTGATAACATCGCCGTCACCATCCAGCTCAAGCGTACCGCTGCCTACCAGGTCATTATAGCCGTAGCGTATCTGGTTATTACTGATTTCAGCCGGGCAACCGCTTTCCCAATGCAAAACACGCGCGTCTGCCCGCCCCGCCTTACCCATATTAATGATCTGTAGCATCTCTGTTTCAGTACTTCCAATCGTGGTGGTGCGTAGTTCCAACCCGGGCAGATAAAGCACCCGCTGCGTCTGTGTAGTGCTGCCTTTTTTTTGTCTGGACAATTTAATCACGCGCTGGCTATTGCCATCGTAGCGATACACCTCCTGGTCAGAGGCATCGCCATCGCGTGCCACAGGGGTGACTTGCTGCAACTCATTACGATGTGTCCAGACAAGCTTCTGACCTGGCATCAGCCATGACTGTTGTCCGCCTGCAGTGAATAACGCATCCACTTCTTCTGGATTTTCAGTAAGCGTACTCAGTACCCCCCGATTGCTGTGGTTACTTATCGTGAAATTCTTCGTATAGCAGTTATTGGCAGCAGGAGCATGATGCTTTATTTGTGTCAGATTCCCGGCTTCATCATAGCTATAGTGACGCAGGTAGTGGGTAAGGGCAGAGCTATCGGTAAAAGCGGCCGTAAAGGGTGAGCGGCTGCTCTGCTGGCCTGCATCAGCCATTTCACGCCCTGTCGCACTGACAAGCTGGTATAGGCTGTCGTAAATGTATGCGTTTTTCGGAACTATTTTCTGATTACGCCAGAAGCGGGTTTCTTCCGCGTCATTACTGGTATGCATTACGTTACCCACCGGGTCATACTCAAAGCGCAAATCCTGTAACAATTTCTGGCCAGAGGGATGCCCAGCCAGGCGCTCCGTTCTGACACCAGCCAGACGCTGTGTATCCGCAAAATAGCTGTAGGTGGTCACTACACCATTGCCGTGCTCTTCACGCTGCTTCTTTCCATCAGCAGTATACTCTACTGATTTTATAACCATTTTCTCCGTGTCGTTCTTCAGTTTTAGTCCGCTGCTGGCCAGTCTGCCCGCCACGTCATAAGTGACCCGCTGAATGTTATCTTTAGCATCAAAAATGAGCAGCGGCTCCCCGGCAGCATCCACCGTCGTTCGGGTAGTGAAAGTTTCTACCTGCAGTCGTTTATTCCATTCTGACGCATCCTGCCCCTGCCAGTCGGCCATGGTGGCCGAAGCATCCGTATCCTTTAAAAATCGGCGGGTAACAGAACTCGGTACCCCCGTCAGAGTAATGCTTTCCGTCTTCACGAGACCGGCGGTATCGTAATGACAGACAAGGGCTCCGGCCAGATTTCGCACCTTATTTTCAACACCGCCTCTGCCATAAACGAAGCGCTCTGTGATACAGGCAGCTTCATCACCTATACGCTCTGTGACAGAAAGCAGGCGCCCGGCCAGAGTTCTCTCCTCATAAGTAAAATTTTTAGTCACGGCACAGTTTGTACTTTCATCCGCAACATCGATGTTACTGATGACAAGGAGCGGCTGGCCGGTAACGTCACTCAGTGAGAGGGAAGTACCTGCATCAGCGCTCTGTGTGAGCAAAGGCGCCCCGTTCAGGCCCGTCAGATACCTGAAATTCACATGTCCGGCATGGTGCAGACGGGGGTCGGCGCTCTGGGCTGGAAATCCACGCTCGTTAAAAGCATGGCGGGTAATACGCTCACAGGTAATATCTGGCGTGTCCGGATGTCGGTGATACCCAATTTCGCGAACGATTTGAGCCCGATTATCGAATACATTGACGGAGGGGGTTCTGCTGAACAGAGATACATTCATGGGGGGCTCCCGGTTATGTTGTGTCGCCATCAGAGCTATGTATGAAAGCCACACAACAGGTTCACGTTATATAGGGTGGTAATCCTGAAATTTAGCTGTGATTGTCTCTACACCTGCCGGTTCAAGACTTCCTCTGCCAGATCATTCTCATCATACGCAACAGTAAACCAGGGAAAGTACTGTGTACGCTGCTCCCAGCCTGCGGCTTTTATTACCTTTATCACCCGCCCAAGTGCATCATAGATATGAGTATCCGCATAAAGACCTTCGCGCGCGCTGTCGTCATAGACCGGACGCCAATCATTCAGGTAAAACGGCAGCCAGGTTTGCACCGGCTGTCCCTTGTTGTCATATACCGTCTTGCCTGTTACCGCCCAGCGCGTATTTGCATGCGCTGTAACCGCCCTACCTTTTTCATCAACAACCAGTCCCCCGTTGGCTGAGCGTAAAAACGCCTCACCTGCAGGATTCAACACGGACGTTTGCAACTGTCGACCTGCACCGTCACTGTAGGTAATCCTAATGCGCACCTTTTGTAATGGGTCATCGTCGTAGCGATCGCTTTGCAGGCTGATGATATGTACGGGCTCACACCCTTCGCGGATATTGATCTCCCGGAGGCCGTGCTCCCGGATAAAGCGCCGCAGCGCCAGTTCGCCCGTACGCTCTGTTCCCGGGATGCTGCCATCCGCGTTTCTTTTGAGCGGCATCCAGCTGTCTGCAACGATATGCTGCGCGGTGGCAATAGGGATATTTTTCAGCTTCAAAAAGCCGGCGACGTCGGCAGGCGGCGTGAAGTCGCCCTGGCTGTAACCCGTCTCTATCACTTTATTCTCTTCGATACTGAACTCGGTTCCACGGAAGCGGCCATACGAAAAGCGCCCCCACACATCCAGTGCCACACTCTGCACGTTATCATTTGGGTCAGTAATGGCTGTCACGCTCCAGGTGCGCCAGTCATACTCATAGGTGGACGTAAGCCCTGCCGCATCTCTGAGGGTGTGAATAACCTGGTAATTCTCATGCCAGGCGATCTGCGTTTCACCTGACAGTTCACTGGGGCGAAAAGCGATCTGGCGGAAAAATGCCCGGGCGCTGCCGTACCGCGCCAGGTTGTGTCTGCCACTCCATAACGCTTTCCCATCCAGCTGAATCTGTCTGTATCCTCCCCGGAGCAGGAGTTCGTTAAGCTCACTCTCTCCCATCATGCTGCTGAACATGCCGAGCGATTCCGGCTCCAGCATGGCCGTTTCGGTATAGGCCACCAGTGCCTGCCTGGTGGGCAGCCCGGCGATTGTCTCATCGTCCGTATACCATGCGGTGCGCGTATACCCGCCCAGCGTCGCATCAGTCGGAACCTTGGGCAGTGTCTCCACGCTGAATCCGCCTTCCGGCACCTGACCGGGCGTGAGCTGAACGATATCCGAGCGCTGACTCTGGATCACGCCTGTTAAGTGGCAACTGCCGGTGCGCAGGTTACAGATTTCATTGCGATGATGCGTCAGCCATAGGGTATTTTGCTGTTCATCACGGCTTGCGCTGACCAGACCCGCCGGCAGCGAGTCCGGATAAACGTCAGGCTGTATTAGCGAAGGCAGTCGCGGGTAGCGCACATCAGCCTGATGCAGGATGCCGCCATATTCATCCTGCTGAAGTACCAGCGACTGCGAAACCACGGGATCGGAGGCAATCCGTTCCATAGTGAAGTTGAGTGATTCAATTGAGGTAATCAGTGCCGCCGGTTTACGGCTGTCGCGGGTGGCGCAGGCTCGTACCTGCCAGCGCTGACGGCTGATGCTGTAAGGAATCGCCTCAAGTGCTGAGCCATCAAGGCCATAAACCTCGGTGCGCACAGCAGCGCCTTTTAGCGCTCGCTGCAGCCAGCGGCGGGTCTCTGCATCCGGCGTATACTCCACCTCATTACCTGCGGCACTTATCTGAGTGAACCGCAGGGGGCGCAGGGAGAACTGTGCTTCAGCCGAATCGCTGGCATCAAAGGCTCCGGAGGTTTCTGTGTCGAACGCCTCTATTCCGCTCAGGAACCAGCTACGGATCTCAATCGGTGGCGTTTGACAATGTTCATTCACTTCACTGTCATGCTGGATCAGCCGGGTAAAACCACGGAATTCACGCTCGTGACCGTCCCAGATCCCGCGCTGATACTGCATTTTCCTTATCGTCACCAGACCACTGATATCATCAATACTGGTGATCTTACTCAGCATATGCACCGGGAAAGGCAACTGGCTGACAGCAGGCTTGCCGGCAGCCAGCAGCGCGGCTTTCTCATCCAGCCAGCCCTGCGCTGAGCTACGGTACTCCAGCAGCGTGCGGCCGCCAGCGTTGGTACACACTTCAGACAACAACCACGGACGAACATCGTTGAAGCGGTATAGCCAGCTGCGCGGTGACATATGCGGCAGGGTCAGCAGCAGCTCCGCAGTTCCCTGCCCCCGCATATCGGTCAGTTGCACTATGCAGGTGTCATCCAGCTTTACGCCTGCCGGCGCGCTGATCGGCTCAGCTTCGCTGAAATAGTTACCCGAATGGTTAACAAAAACGCGGATTTGTCCAGGCTCAACGTAGAGAATATCGGTGGTCCCTGAACCATCCGTATCTCCCAGATAAACGCGACTGGCGACAAAATTCTCCACGCTAAAGCCGGGCAGCGTAATGGCTTCAGCAAAATGGCCATGACCGAGCGACGGCCAGCAGGTCACGCCCTCGCCCGTGATCTCAGCAAGCTGCACCTGCCCGCTGCCTGCAAAGTCGGTAAATGCCACCAGCCGCTGCTCAGAACTATCGGCAGGCAAAGGCTGTTTACCTTTATAGTCAACCGTAGCGGCACGGCGCCAGCCGCTGGCCGCCGCAGAGGGCCAGAGACGGACGCTGCGCGGGCCAATCATGGCAATATCCTGCAGGCCGCCGCCAGAGAGATCGACCAACTGCGCCGAAGGATGCTGCAGTTCTGCCGGAATCGCGGCCAGCGGAATAAACTGGCTCCAGCGTTGATCGGGAGAGAGCGTAAAGCATCCGCTTAGTCCCTCAACATTGACCAGCCACTCAGGGCATCCGTCACCGTCAATATCGGCCAGGCTTCCCGGGTTCAAACCCGGTACCTGCGGCAGGCGCTGTGCGCTGCCCCACGTGACCTCCTCTGTTCCCGGTTTCGCCCGCTGCGGTGCCCGAAACCACCAGGCGCCCTCATCCTGATAAAGCAGGCCGGGCAATCCTTCACCATAAAGGTCTGCCATTTGCCATCCTGGTGGACAGAATCCATTAAGGGCGGGTACCGGCTCCCAGCCAGGCTGCTGGCTCCCCGGCTGGCTGAGCGCGAACTCAACCGGCGGCAGCGGATACGTCTCAACCTCCGGGTTACGCACCGCCACCGATACCAGTTCGCTGGTGCGGCCGGTTGATACGTAGCTGAACTCCATACGGGTTATCGGTGACAAAGGGGCACCTGGTGTGGGCCGGCGTGAAACCGTTACATGCTCACACAGCCGCCGGGTGCGCACGTTAAAACCGTAACGCCAGGAGGAGAGGCAATCTGAGCGTAGCCGGTAGCAGAAGGTTGTCACATCCTGAAAGTCCTCCTCCCGGGCGCTCAGTTTATCGTCAGCGACAACGTTACCTGACCAGATACTGCTGAGATAAACATTGCTGACGTGAGGATGCTGACGTTTCTCCTCTGCGCTAAGCCCGTCGTCAGACTCACCGCCGTAGCGATACAGCACCTTTTCACCCAGCGCATTGACGGTGAGTTCCAGATACCAGCCGGCCACGCGTGAGGCATCCTGCGGGTTTGCCAGTCGGGCAGTTGCCGAGCGGCCAAAGAGCGACAGGCTGCCATCCGCATGCCACTGCACCCATACCCCTGGCGACGCTGGTGCCGCCGTTTCTACCCAGTGTTCCAGCGTATCGGCGCGGCTCCCGCTACGTGCTACCCAGCGAGTAACGGTATACGCTACGCTGTCGGTGCCGAACGGCAATCCGCTCTCCTGCCGCGATGCGGTGTTATCGGGCAAAATCTCTTCACCGTCCGGCCCCGCCAGGCGATCGTCTGCGGTATAGCGTGGGACGCCGAAGCGGGTCATGCGGAAAATACCAGGAAGAGAGACGTCCCAGCCGGCGCCATACGTCCCGTTGCCGCCGCCAGAGTGATAAGAGAGAGTTAGCGCCGGAGAGAGTTTCAGCCCGCCGGGGGTCGGTAAAGGGAGCGACCAGCCGGCAGCGCCATCGGGCCCACCCACGGATAACATTCCGCCTCCTGCTGATACAGTCCCGCCCCCTTTGGGTAATGAAGGCGGCGTAAAAAGGGGTCCTGCGCGGTCAGGCGTCGGCGTTGAAGCGGGCTCAGAAGTAGTTTGCATTGTGTTCATCAGAAATCCTTTTTCAGTCTTTACAGCGCGCACGCGCTTGCTGTGTAGAAAAAGGCGGCCGATCGGGATGAGCAGCCGCCCGGCCTGTTAATTTGCGGTGAACTGCACGTGAATGATCACGTCGCTCAGGCTTTCCAGAAGCGTTTTCTGGTCATCCAGCGCGCCCTGAAAACTCAGCGTCATACCACTATCATCGTCGACAGACAGGCCTTCAAACGGCAGCCAGCGGGCTCCCGAGCGGCCATCATTGAGGTTATCGCGGAACAGACCGTTATCCTGTAACGCATGAGAGAGCGCGATCTCATTGCAGCCAACCGGCAGCTTCCCGACGCCGCTATTCGTAAACAACCGACCCCGGATATTCTGATACGGTCCCAGCAGTGCCGGTAACGTCACCGCCAGGCTGCGTATACGGCAGGTTTTACCGCTGAAATCCTGCGTCAGGCCCAGATCCTTCAGGTTGAAGTGCACGGCCAGCTGGTTTTGATTCAGCTCGGCCTTGTTTTTTCCACTCCCGGCATTCACCGGCTTTTTATTCAGCAATGCGTTAATCACCTCAGGCAGGCTGAACGCGTTTTCGCCCTGCAGTTTGCTAAAGAAGGTTTTCAGCGATACCGTACGCGTCACTTCCAGCTCGCGCTTCTGGTACTTCATCCATGCCATCTCCATCTGCGCCAGCGACAACATCAGCCCTTCACCACACATCAGACCAGCCCAGGCGCCGCTCCAGGTGCCGGTACGCAGGTAGGTTGTGGTATCGCCCATCTCCCACTGCAGGGCTCGCTCCGCCATCAGGCAGCAGGACGCCGTCAGGTCATAGTATTGATAGAAAATGGTTGCCAGACGGGCACGCAGCCAGCTGTATGTTCCCTTCACGCTAAACTGCCCCAGCAGCAGCTCAAGCTGCGCGCTGGCTTGCGCACTCTGCATCTCCATCTGCGTTAACAGCATGTTTGCCGCCGTCACGCGCGTTTCCAGCGCCGCGTACTGTGCTTCAAGCATGCCGAGCTCTTTATCTGCGGTTTTGTACTGGATCTCCCACTCCTGACGACGGCGGCGATACTGCTCCTCCTGGCCGATGCGGTTCGCGGTCATCTGCAGTGCCGAAGAGTAGATTTCGATGGCGTCACCGGCCGCTCTGAGCGGCCCCTCATACTTCATACCGCCCGCCGCGAAGCCAAATATATTGGGGGCCATACCGGCTATTGCTGCTGCTACGTAGAGCGGCTTGATCCCGGTCGACAGTGCGTTTGAGGCGGCAATCAAATCCATGGCCGATTGTTCGCCCGCGTTAATATTCTCCTCATACAGCGCGGCATAGTGATCGCGGCGGCCGATAATCATTTCGCGGTTTTTATCAAGGGTTATACGCTCAGCAGCAAGCTGATCCAGCGTCTGCCGCTGTAATATCAGGCTGCTGTTCGCCAGATCGGCCCCCTGCTCGTTCAGCAACTGCGCCATCGCCGCAGCATCATGGCTTTGCAAAATCTGCTGCATGCTGCTGCCAAACTGTATGAGCTGAGATGCCATATTGCGGGCGCTCTCCAGCAGCGGGGTAAAGCGCAGCGCAGGGGTGGTATTGATCTGCGGCAGCGTTGCGCCCGCCCCGGCTTCCGCGGCTACGGCAGCGGCCAGCAGCGCTTTAGGATCCGCAGCAAGCGCATACAGCGGCAGGTTCAGAGGCTGACCGTCAATGGACAGATTGTGCCGCAGGTTAAACATCCTCAGGCGTAGCGTGTCCCAGTAGGCCAGCATGGCGGCGTTGACTTCCATATTGAAATGGCTGCCGGCCACTTCACCTGCCACCTGTAGTACGTGCGGACGCGGCTCACCCGCCTGCAGCGCGCTCAGATTATCCATGTGCGCCTGCTGGCGCGCCTTATCGCTAATCTCTTTTAACTGCGGATTGCGCCAGCCGCTATTTTGCTCAATCCACGGCCTGTCACCCAGCAGATTCAGCGCCCGCGAGTACCATACTTTGGCCTCGGCCAGTGCGTCACGATCCAGCTTGCGATAGGCTGCATCGCCGCGGCTGATAATAATATCCAGCAGGCGCATAAAGGCGTGGAGCTTGTAGTGCATCGGATCGTTCTGCGCCACCGCGTCCGGATCGTAAGACTCCAGCGGACGATCGTTCCAGCTGGTATCCTCATGCAGCGGCCGAACGTTCCAGATGCGTTCGCTGCGATTCAGGTTCTCTATATACGCCGGGTTAAAGACGTACTGCAGCCAGTGCTCGGCGAGGTCATACTGCTCCTCCTGCAGGAAGCGCTGCATCACCAGCATCGGCGTGTAGTAGAACAACTCCCAGAAATAGATGCCATTGGCCCCGGTAAAGTCCATTTTTGCTTTACCGCTGCCATTCATGTCAGGTTCTGGCGTCTCATTTTGCGTTGCCCAGTTCAGAATGGTAGCGATGCCGGTAACGGCTTTCCGCGTCAGCTCACTGGCAAACAGGGTGTTGAGGCGAGTCAGGTGAGCTTTTTCATCACCATATTTCATGTACTGGGCGCCCTGTGTTTCACTGACGTGCAGCGAAACAGGAAAGACAGTGGCTCCCTGGCGCTTAACCTTAACGGTATATTCGCGAGCAGGTTCATTATGGAATTTATTAATTTTAAATTTAATTTTATGGTGGTGATAATCTTTTCCCCAATCACTAACAGCCAGATTAGTTACCTTTAAATTAAAAACGCCGGTCCAGTTATTATTGACTTCCCAGTCGCTACTGGCAGTAACGGAATTGCCTCCGTCCAGCTGAAGCATAAGGCGATCTTTCGTTACCGTGGTTAACAAGTTGTCATCGAAATTAATGCACCGATTCTTCCTGGTTCTATTCGTGGTCAAGTTTATACGTAAATTTTTAAAATCCTGACTTTTAAAATCAATCAACCTATAACCGCTTTCCATACCTCTCTTAATTACAGATGCATCTTTATCATTAACTTTCAAAGTGCCATAGTGAACAATAACTTTTGAATTAATTTCTTTAGTCGTGAGAGGGCAAGAAAAAGTCTTATCAGGATATTTATAAAACCACTCTCGCCAGTTTTTAAAACCCATATAATTTTTATGTAAAAAATAGACTTCATTATTATCAGTTAATGCAATCATTAATTCTGGCATACCATCAGAACCCACCCCCTGATAGATAAAGCTAGCCCTTCCGGTATAACCCTTAAGCTGCGGGAAATATTCAACTAATCTATTGGCAGGTGATATATAACTATAATCATAGCCCTTAATATTGGTACGAACTTGAATATCAAGAGTGTACGTTTTATCATCTTCACTGGTAGGCGTATCAATCGATTGCAGCTCAAGCTCAAACGTACCAAAATAGTCAGGTGTGTTATTATTACTTTCCCAGTTACTTTCCGGCACCACTCTTGCCCCGACAAATTCATTAATCACCGGGTGATAACCTGTCGATACCAGCTGTTTGTTTTTATGCAACAGCATAAGCTCTGAATTTACTTTATGGGGTTGAATGGCCATATCCGAGCCCACGGTCCATGCAATATTCTTCCGCTTTTCCTCATCTGTGGGATTCATTTCATAAAGTGAAATGATGATGGATTCCGTACTTCTCCAGGTCGCGGCGTAAAAGCCGATATCCTGATATTTGTTATAGTGCAGGTCAATGCCGGACGCCCACATCGCTGCGGTAATATCCCGCTCCACCGGCTCCTGCCAGTTACCGTCATAGCGCAGCCCCGAAACTTTCAGTTGCCAACTCCAGACATCACGAAGTTTCCCATCATCCCCTATATCCTTGGTTGCTTTCATCTCAATCCAGATGAGATAGAGGCGGGATTTATAGACCACCGGACGCAGGCAGTTATTCCAGACCTGCGGGATACAGTTAATTTTCTCCCAGGCAGACCAGGCGTTGGCCGGCAAAAATTTAGTGCTGTCATCCCGTTTATCTTCATCTGCGGTACGCCACCAGTATTCGCGAGTACCCGCCTGACTATGCCCGATAAAGTAGGTCTTTCCTGATTTCGGATCGGGATTATCATGATAAGCACAGAAGGTTGTCAGGTTTGCCACCTCTTCAAAACTGGTTAAATACCCCATGAAGGCGTCACCTACGGTATCTTCATTGATCTGCGCCTGGCCCAGCGCCTGCAGCATCTCATCCATCATCCGCGTCTGACCAAGGCGCGTGGTGGCATCAATGTAATTCTCCGGGAAGTACATCAGCTTGCGGTAGGCCTGCCAGTGGCTGTAACGTGAGTTCCAGCGCTGCCACTCCAGGAAAAACTGGTCGGCAGGAGCAGCCCGGTCCAGCACCGACGGGGCTTCAGGAGCCGTCAGGGTGCGGTGGATAAAGGTCTGCAGGGCGCTGATGGCATCGGCAATGCGTGACGTTTTCAGCTGCGCACCGTTCAGGTTGTCCGCCAGCAGATATTGATAGAGCCCCTCACGATTAGTAACGAAGTGGCCAAAATCGCTGTCACTGTTGAGCAGAAAGCCGCAGAGCGCTGCACTGCACTCCTCCTGCACGATGCCTTCAGCTACCCGGGCTTCGACTGGCGTCAGCCCTGCGGCGAACGCATCGGCTAACTGCTGCCACGCCTGCCAGTCAGTTGCCGGGTCAGCGTCGCCGCGATAATGGGTAAAATTGGTGGTCAGCAGCTGGCCAAACATCTCGGGCGTTACGCTGAACGCCTCGCTCACCTCAACCCACTGCATAACCATACGGATTTCAGCATAGCTGCCAATAGTCTCTGCAGAGAGCAGCAGTTTGTGTTCATATGCCCGGCGCATGGCCTGGGTAATCAGCATCACGCTGGAACCGGTTAAGCTGGCCAGCTGCGCCGCCGTCAGGCCCTTTCCGGAAAATGCGGTTACCAGCAGGCTGGTGGCTTCGTCAGGCGCCGGCAAGGTTCTCAGCCAGTGGCCGAAATGTTGCGCCATGCGGATACTGTAGAGGCTGCGTTGCAGTACCGACCTGTTTCCCGAAGCGGCTTCCGGGCCCAGTAGTCGGGGATTTTTCACAAACAGTCCCAAAGAGGTAACAGGTAAGCCTGTTTTTTTATAAAACAGTACCATCTGTGAGAGACCGCAGGCGAAGGCAGTGGCACGGCTATCCTCTGTGCCGCCTGCTTTGCTCAGCTCGGCCCAGGCGGTGTTGATACTCCAGCCGCCGGGTTGCGTTTCATCGGCCCAGATAAGCAGCATCTCTGCCACAGTATCACTGCTCAGGGCAAACGCACCGCTAATGAAAGGTGCCAGGCGCATAATCTGATCCTTCGCGACAACCTGCCCCGCGCCAAGGATAAAGTCCCGCAGCTGACGCAGGAAAGTGACGATCTCACTTCCTGCCGCGATCTGATTTTCCGGCCGGGTAAGCAGAAACAGCTCGGTGAGATCCCAGCGGTACTGCTGTAGCCAGCAAGTGGTACGGTAGAGGCTCTCCAGCATCCCCTGCCAGACATTTTTCTTCGCGGAGGCAAAATCTGCCGGCAGCTTAAGCAGTTCCAGAATCTGCTGCAGTTCGGCAGGCTTGAGCCCATGGTATTTCGCCCACAGGCTCAGCGCATACATGCCGGAAACCATCTTCTGCGATAACTGCAGGCTGGCCTGCGGATCGCTTTTTTTCAGGATCTGCTTCAGGCAGTAGAGCCCGTAATCATCGGTCTGCAGGGCACGTTTGAGGATAGCTTTGATATCTGCGTCTTCACCGGCCTTGTCAGGAAGCAGACTGATTATTTTGTCTGAAGGCCCAAATAGCTTCCGCCCTGCTCTGCTGAGTTAAACAGGCGATCCCAATGCGATATACCGCTTTCCCCGGGTTTTAACGAGATATTCCCGCCGGCAATGATCAGTGCACTTTCACGCGGAATAGCATAGCGCTGGGTTAAAACGGCAATTTGCGACAGCAGCGCCAGCGTCTCTTCAGAGATGGTTAGATCAGCGCTAACGCTCTCTGAAATGTCTTCCAGTTCGCGCGGTGATAAGCCCGTGGCTTTGTACAGCCGAATCGCTTTATTCAGTTTAAGGGCGTATAGCTCAATGGATCCCAATGAAACGCTATTCCATTCAACAACATTAAACTCTCCGTCAATGCTAGAGGTGCCCGGCCACCATTTACCAATACGCAGTGAGTCCGGTCCATTAAGTTTGAAAGTGGAACCTGCATGCGCGCCCTCTGCATCCTTCATATTGAGAGTAATACTGAAAGGTTGATTGTCGTTGTACTTTTTTTGATCCTTCTTCCATCTGATTGCTGGATTCGTCGCCGTGTATCCCGGACAAAGTGCATAACCTTTCGAAGAGGCTTTGAAGCCAGTACTTCCTTCAATCTTTAATGAACTATTCGATAAGGGATAAACTTTTATGGAATCATTATTGGTGTGCCGGGTAAGCGTAACGCGATAAAAGATGTTATCAATGACAGTGGTCATTGTGCCGTTCTGGTAAATGTTAAGTTCTTCCATCAGATGAAACCTCTGCATCTCTTCATCAGTCAGGCTGTACCAATCCCTGATAAATCTCGGGTTAAGGAACTGCTCGGGTGCCATAGCAGAAAAGTATTTTTTATACAGTAATTGAGCATTACTTTGCGTGAGCTTTTCGGTCAGCAACTGATGCATTGCAGGCGCAATGTTGAAGTGCAGTGCCGAACGCGCGCCGCCACCTATATGTTGAGTAACTTCAGATGCAGCCAGTAATTTTTTTAACTCTGGATCTTTTTGCAAAATG
The DNA here is from genome assembly GCF_002095485.1 of Pantoea wallisii. Classification (GTDB taxonomy): domain Bacteria; phylum Pseudomonadota; class Gammaproteobacteria; order Enterobacterales; family Enterobacteriaceae; genus Pantoea; species Pantoea wallisii. The sequence continues at coordinate 102,200 of NZ_MLFS01000008.1, forward strand.
CTCTGCCGCAGACGGGCATAGTGGTAGTGCCACGGGGTATTCACACTGCGCATGTCTTTAGCCAGCGCCTGCAGGACGGCATCATCTGAGTGCGTGTTTTTCTCATCCAGCAGCGATTGCTCCACCAGCTGCTTGCGCACGTGCGGCAGCAGAATTTGATTGGACAACTGCAGCGCAGACACCTCTTCATCCATATGCTTCTGACTCAGTACCAGCTCAGCAAGATCGGGACGACGCGTATCAATATTCCAGCGCGATTTTTCAGGATAGAGCTTGCGTGCGGCCTGATACATCTCAGCCAGATAGGCTGCCGGTGAAAATACTGAGCTGATATCGCCAGGATTCGCATATTTTACCTGTCGCTGAAACCACTCTTCATAATCCAGCAAACTAACTTCAGGATGGCGTAATCCCAGGCGAACCGCCTTAGGTAATACCGGCGATCCACGTGTAAGGACATTTTTTTCCAGAATCAGTAAGTCGTTTCGCTGTTTGCGGGCTTCCAGCCAGGCGTTATGAACATCATTTTCAGCAGCGCTGCTATCCATCTTTTCTGCGAACTCTGGCAACGACAGCAGGCCGGCACTGGCCGCAGAGTGCACACCGGCACGCTGTGTAACGTCTTTCAAGTGTTGTTTAGCTATTTTGCGCATGAACAATCCTGTTTATTGATGGAGATTAGGTAGGTACCTGTTAATGAAACCCAGAATCAAAAACATGAAATTTAAAAGGATGCTTATCAGCAGAACGCTATAGCTAAATAAAGCAACGTGACCTGGTTGCGTTCAGGCATACATCTATAAAAGTCCGCTTTTTTCTGAGCACGCAAAACTTAACAACACTCGAAACAAAACCCCAATTAAAAAGCATTACTCTTGCATTTGCATTAACCAAACAAAGATGAAAACAATGCCGCAATAAATAACAGCAATATTTAAACCCTGTTATTTTTACCGCCTGTGAATTAATTACCGTCCGTAAGCAGGAAATTTCCTCTATAAGGCATTAAGCGTAAGGAGAAACCATTAGCATTACATTTAATACAATTAATAGAAGCAGTAACAACCTTACGATAAAACGGAGTGAAACTCACTCTTCAGGCTCACGTTTACTGAGCTAAAACTGTGCAAATATTGTCATTAACCTTTGAATATCACTTTCCCAAACCAACATAACAACAACTTATAATCGCTAACAAAATACCAGTAATAAGACTTAAGTCATAGTTAAACCAAAATTAATCTTTAAGAGCTTTTTATCTTTTAAGCTGCATGCAAGAATAGTCTTTATCAATAAAAGGACAAGGAGTCATTATATGATTATTTTTTCTGATATCGAAAAGGCCGCTATTTACTATAACGGCAAGAGTGTTTCCTTCACGCCAAAGGAGCATCAGTTTTTTCTTATCATGATCCAGCAGCAGGGCCAACGCCTTGATTCTCAAATGGTTATCGCTAACATATGGGGAGATCGCTCAGATATTATTGTTCAGAACAATCTGTCTCAATTAGCCTTCAGGGTCAGAGATAAATTAAAGAGGGCCGGTGTACCGGTAACGATCTGTGCCTCATTTAAACGAGGATGCATACTCAAGACAGAGAAAAAAATCTTCATTCTGGAACATCGTAATCATTTTATCAGAATCCTACTGGATGTGATTCAGTTCCTTTTTAATCCGACAAAAAGCCAGCCTGAAAAAAGGTAGTTACCGCACTTATTAATCCTTATTAACACGACACCGCTGTAAGATGTTGCCACATTGTTGCTGATTAAAATGACATGGGGAGAGGTGATGATTTTACTAAATCCTGAAGAGGGCCAGGCTCTACTCTGGCTTTTGATTGGTGGAATATCAGCATGGGGAGGGCTAGTCAACTACATCCTCAACAAGAAGTCGCCTGATAATAAAATCAAATCTTCAGATATCATTAGCAACATCTTAATTTCCAGCTTTGCAGGATTAATGGGAGGGTTAATCAGTTCTGAAATTGGGCTCACCGAACACATGACATTAATTATGTCAGGGCTATTTGGTTCGATGGGTGGCTCAGTCATTTTAATCTTACAAAACCTGGTCTCCAAACATCTTAGGTGAAGAGCATGACACATTATAAATTAAGCGCTATAAGTGAAAAAAATTTAAATGGTGTTCATCAGGATCTCATTAGCGTGGTTCGCTTTGCGCTAACTCTGACATCCATTGACTTTCGGGTGATTGAGGGTGTGAGAAACATGGCCCGGCAGCGCCAGCTTGTCAGAAATGGTAAGAGTCAGACGCTGCGCAGCCGACATTTAACCGGACACGCCGTCGATATTGTTCCTTTAATTAATAATCAGATCCCCTGGGAAAACTGGCGTGCCTTCGAGCACGTCGCCTGCGCCATGAAAGTCTCTGCAGTTGAATTAAATATCCCCGTTAAGTGGGGCGGCGATTGGATTAATTTCAAGGATGGCCCTCATTATGAGCTTTGCCGGTTAACCTACCCCTGAGATTAATTATTACGTAATTAACTGAACGACCAGAAGCATACGTATTCAACGTGACCTAAAAGAATATGTTAATTAAGAGGTATTGTAATGAATAAATTAAAATCTTTGAGATCTTCATGCCGTCATATCATACTTGTTAGCCTCTCAGCCTTAGCGTTATCCGGCTGTACACAACACGTACCTCGAGGAGACGATGCCTCTTTTCCGCCCCACTTACTGCCTTTAGCGCCGCTGCCAAAAGTAACAATACCAAAATGGCAGGACTTTTTACCCTATACCTTCCATTGGAAAAATGTGCTGAAGCAGTGTGCCCGGGGTGAATTATTGATAGCAGATTCTGTGCGGGTAACGCAGTCGGCCACGGCAGGGAGGACATTACCTACAATCCAGTAGCTATGTGATGCACTCTGGCGCACGGCAAATCCAGCGCTTACTCCGGATGACTTCAGCGGTGACTTCTTTGTGCCGCTGTTCTTTGTGCTGGTGCGGCGTCGCTTCCCGCTGCGGGAGAAGCCGAAGGATTAGTGTCAATAAAAAGCCGCCAGGGGTGACCGTGGCGGCTTTATTGTTGTGTGTGGTAAGAATAACAGCAAGTTGGGGATTGCCCTGCTTTTCTCTTCACGCGTTACTTGCGTAACATCGCTTCGATGAATTCTTTCCAGTTCCCCAGTTCGAGTTCAACCATAATACCCTCTCTTATTGTAGTGGCGATATTACGCCGTTTTTTTCTGTAGGTGAATACGTTTCCACCTCTTATCACTATCGGCAAAAGCGTATAAAAGCTTCAATCTTTCGGATCTGATTGCTGACGCACATTTCAGCAACCCTTTAAAGCGACAGGAAAAAGTCACTTCTTAAATGCAGTAGCACGAAATTGCACTTTAGGATAATCCTTAGTTAGCTGATGATGCCGAAAGGTATCATTTCCTGCGTTAATGAAAGCGCTTTCTGGTACTAATTAATGGAATTTATGGCAGAGAAAAAGTCATGAAATATGCATGGGGTTTAGCGCAATTTTCACCGTGGTAATGCGGCTATGGTAAACTCGCGCTCTAATTTTTAAGTATGGGAAGAAGTGATGGCAGCGCAGTGGGTGATGTACGGCATTAAAAATTGCGACACGATTAAAAAAGCGCGCAACGCGTTAACCGCGGCTGGCATTGACTATCGTTTTCACGACTATCGCGGTGACGGCATTGATGACGCACTGCTGCAGCACTTTATCGATCGGCTGGGCTACGAGGCGCTGCTCAACACGCGCGGCACCACCTGGCGCAAGCTGCCGGAAGCGGAGCGTGCAGCCATCAACGATGCCGCCAGCGCCAAAGCGCTGATGCTGGCACAGCCGGCGATAATCAAACGTCCGGTGCTGGCGGCACCGCGTGGCGAGCTGCTGGTCGGTTTTAATGATTCCCTTTATCAGGCCTTTATTCAGGAGAAGTCTTAACATGTTCTGTCCGGTCATTGAGCTGGCTCAGCAGCTTATACGTCGCCCGTCTCTCAGCCCGGATGATGCCGGTTGCCAGGCCATGTTGATTGCGCGCCTGGAAGCGATCGGCTTTCAGGTTGAGCAGATGCACATCGGCGATACGCTTAATTTCTGGGCAACGCGCGGCCAGGGCGAAACGCTGGCGTTTGCCGGCCATACCGACGTCGTGCCGCCGGGTGACGCGAACCGCTGGATCAGCCCGCCTTTTGAACCCTCTATCCGGGACGGCATGCTGTTTGGTCGCGGCGCAGCAGATATGAAAGGCTCGCTGGCGGCCATGGTGGTGGCGGCCGAGCGCTTTGTTGCCGCACATCCTCGCCATAAGGGCCGCCTGGCGTTCCTGATTACCTCTGATGAAGAAGCCAGCGCGGTGAACGGTACGGTGAAAGTGGTTGAGCGCCTGATGGCGCGCAACGAGCGCATGGATTACTGCCTGGTGGGCGAGCCGTCGAGTACGGAAGTGGTTGGCGATGTGGTGAAGAATGGTCGCCGCGGCTCAATGACCGCGAATCTGACGATTCACGGCGTGCAGGGTCATGTCGCCTATCCGCATCTGGCGGACAATCCGGTGCACCGCGCGATGCCGGCACTCAATGAGCTGGTCGCCACTGAGTGGGATCAGGGCAACGCATTTTTCCCGCCAACCAGCATGCAGATTGCAAATGTGCAGGCCGGCACCGGCAGCAACAACGTGATTCCGGGCGAGTTTTTTGTACAGTTCAACTTCCGCTTCAGCACTGAATTGACGGATCAGATGATCAAAGAGCGCGTCGCGGCGCTGCTGGATCGTCACCAGCTGCGCTATACGCTGGAGTGGAATGTTTCCGGGCAGCCCTTCCTGACATCACGCGGCAATCTGGTTGATGCCGTGGTTAACGCCGTCGCGCACTATAATGAGATCAAGCCGCAGCTGTTAACCACCGGCGGCACCTCAGACGGACGCTTTATTGCCCGTATGGGCGCGCAGGTTGTGGAGCTGGGCCCGGTGAATGCCACTATTCATAAAATTAATGAGTGTGTGAAAGCATCAGATCTGCAGCTGCTGAGCCGCATGTACCAACGCATTATGGAACAGCTGATCGCCTGATCTTACGCAAAAGGAGACGTGTCATGGAGTGGTTAAAAGAGTACTGGTGGGTGCTGATTATCCTGCTGATGGTCGGTATTTTGATGAACGTTTACAAAGACCTGAAACGTATCGATCATAAAAAATACATGGATAACAAACCGGAACTGCCGCCGCATCGCGACTTTAACGATAAGTGGGACGATGAAGACGACTGGCCGAAGAAGAAGTAATCACGGCCAGATATATTGCAAAACACAGGGGCGCTATGCAGAGCGCCCCTGACGCAGGCCGTAATCCACCCAGCTATATCATCATGATCACATCATCATCGCCGGGCTTCGCGCCGCTGAGCGCCTCATCAAAATAGCGGCGCGGCACGGTGTAGCGCAGATGATCCAGCGCCAGCTGCATGCTCCGATCATCAATGGCGTGCGGTAAATCGTCCACGATATCCAGCGTCACATCACCGCCAAGCGCGGTTAAGCGCTGCATCGCCTGTTGTGCGTGCTGTAGCGGCACCTGCTCATCATAATCCCCATGAATCAGATGAATGGTATTACGCGTAGTGGCGCGCTCCGGCAGCGTGGCGTAGCGCCCGCTAAAGACAATCGCACGTCCGGCAAGGTCCGGCTGCGCTTTCACCCCTTCCAGCACCATCATGCCGCCCTGTGAGAAGCCCACCAGCGCGGTCGCTTCCGGACGCACACCCGTTGCCTGCTGCCAGTGGTGGACCGACTCAATGAACGACGGCATTACGGCATTCACGCCCTGCTGCTCGGAGCGGTCGTGTGCCGGGATATCCGCAAACCACTGGCGCCCCTGCGGCGCACTGCCGGCATGGGGCGCGCCAACCGCGACAACCTGCGCCTCAGGAAACGCTTTGGCGAACCAGCTGCCAATCTGCGCCATCGAATTCGGGTTATCGTTAACGCCGTGGTACAGCAGAAACAGCTGCGCGGGGTTAGCCGGCTGCTGAACAATCACATAATGTAGTGCCATAAGATCCTCCTTACATCACTATACGCCGCTGGTCTCAGAGTGATATTGGGAAAATTTGAACGAGATAATGGATTTATTGCAATGATGCCAGCCGTTGCTGCCAGTGCACCGCTGCGCTGGCATCCAGCTGCGTGAGCGCGGCAGCCGCCTCAGCACGCAGCTGCAGCATGAGCGCCTTACGCCCGCCCAGCCCCCTCTGGTGGGCCACTTCACTCAGCGCTTGTTTTTGCACAAGTAGCGCCTGTAACAGAGGCGACGGGGCGTGCCTGACCAGCCTTTGCAGGGCGGGATAGCTGGCTTCAAAGGGGCGTTGCGCCCAGGCAAATCCGGCCAGCAGAGGCCAGTCGTCAGCGTTTAACCGCTGATCTGCCGTCTCGTTCAGCTGCTGCGGCAGGTCGATAATCTGCCGCAGCCAGTGTCCGTCACGCGCCAGTCGCTGCGCCGCCTGCTGTTGCAGCTGCAGGCCAGCTGGCGTAAGCGCCAGCATCGCCATGGCCGCATAGCAACCGCTGCTGGCTTCACGCTGCGAACCAATGCGCGCCAGGGTAAAACCGCAGGCGCGCCAGAACTGCCACAGCGGTTCGGTATAACCAAAACTGACCGACAGGTAATCACAGCCCTGCGCCTGCTGCCGGGCAGCGCGCACCAGTGCTTTGCCCAAACCGCGCTGGCGTTGTGCTGCAGCTACGGCAATCCGGCTGATGCGCAGCGAACGCAGCGTAGCCGCCCGGGTAAAGCCGGCATGCGCCGCCAGCGATTGCGCCACCAGATTGCCGCGCGGGCGCCGCCATCCGGCCCAGACGGCATGGGCTAACGCGGCATCCAGTCCGCCCTCCTCCACCAGCCACAACGCGCCGGTCACCGCGCCCCCCTGCGCGGCAAGCCAGACATGCATCCCGGGCGCATCCAGCAGCCGGCGCAAATCGAGCGGCGAGGTGCGATAGTGCGCGCTCGCCAGCAGACGATAGCCAGCGTGCAGCTCGCTCAGGTGCTGCTCCGGCGTTGCAGGGAAGAGCACCACATCGTCCTGCTGCGGACACGCCTGCGCATCCTCAAACAGCAGTGCCCGGCTCAGCCACTGCTCCAGCGGATCGTGCACAGACCAGCGTAGCGGCTCATCGAGCTGGAAATGGCGCACATCCGGCAATGTCGCGCAGAAGCGCAGCATAAATCCGCGCCCGGTGCCCTCATAGCCCTGCACCGTGGTGGTCAATAATACGCGCGGAAAACGCTGCACCAGCTGCTGTAACAGCGGTGCCGGAATGGCCGCCGCTTCATCCACAATCAGCCACTCTGCCTGTGGCGTCTCCGGCGCGGCCAGAATGGCGTCCGGCGCCATAAAGTGAAAGTGATCACCGGCAAACGCTGCCAGCACAGCAGTCGACACTTTGGCCGGCGCGGTAACCAGTGCACGCGCATGATGGCGCGCCAGCATGCCGGCCAGCGCCGATTTCCCCCGGCCACGCGCGGCCGTGATCACCGCTACGCCAGCGGGCATCGCCAGCAGTTGCTCAAGGATATGCGCCTGCTGCCGCGGCG
>NZ_MLFS01000009.1 GCF_002095485.1 Pantoea wallisii
GGCACGGCTACGGCAGCGGCGCTGATCGGATCCGTCGATCGGGCCGGCTATTCAGCAGAAGTCATCGAAGATGAGCAGACCCGCCGTGAGCGTCAGCAGGTTAGCGCGCAGCGGGCGATGCGGCGCTTTAGCTGGCAGTCGGCGCTGGCGCTGCTGCTGGGTGTGCCCATGATGATCTGGGGCATGCTCGGTAACAACATGATGCTGAGCGAAGCGAACCAGACACTCTGGCGCTCGCTTGGCCTGATTACGCTTCTGGTAATGGTGATCGCCGGCGGGCACTTCTATCGCAGCGCATGGCGCAGCCTGCGCCATGCCACGGCCACCATGGACACATTAGTGGCGCTGGGTACCGGCGCCGCCTGGCTCTACTCCATGAGCGTCGCGCTTTGGCCGGACTTTTTCCCGATGCAGGCGCGCCACCTCTACTTCGAAGCCAGCGTGATGATCATTGGTCTGATTAACCTTGGCCATGCGCTGGAGCAGCGCGCACGCCAGCGTGCTTCTAAAGCGCTGGAGCGGCTGCTGGATTTAACCCCGGCGCAGGCGCGCGTCATAACGCCGCAGGGCGAGACGCTGCTGCCGCTTAGCGAGGTACAGTCCGGCATGACGCTGAAGCTGGTCACCGGCGATCGCGTGCCGGTCGATGGCGAAGTCGTCAGCGGCGAGGCGTGGCTGGATGAAGCGATGCTGACCGGCGAGGCGGTGGCGCAGACCAAACAACCCGGCGACAACGTATTTGCCGGCACGCTGGTGCAGGACGGCACGCTGCACTTCGTCGCCCGCGCTACCGGTAGCCACACCACGCTGGCGCGGATTATCAACCTGGTGCGTCAGGCACAGAGCAGTAAACCGGATATCGGCCGGCTGGCCGATCGCATCTCCGCGGTATTTGTGCCGGTGGTGGTCGCGATCGCTGCCCTCAGTGGACTGGTGTGGTATCTGATCGGCCCGCAGCCGCAGCTGGCATATACGCTGGTAATTGTGACGACGGTGCTGATTATCGCCTGCCCGTGCGCGCTGGGGTTAGCAACGCCCATGTCGGTGATTGCTGGCGTCGGCCGCGCCGCCGAACTGGGCGTACTGGTGCGTGATGCCGATGCGCTGCAGCGCGCCAGCGAAGTCGACACCATTGTGTTCGATAAGACCGGCACTCTTACACAGGGCACGCCGCAGGTGAGCGATGTCTTGCTGTATAGCACATGGCACCGTGAGCAGGTATTGCGCGCGGCGGCCGAACTGGAGCAGGGCTCCAGCCACCCGCTGGCGCAGGCGATCCTTGCGGCAGCACCGGCGGTGAGCGGCACTACGGTTGAGCAATTTCGTACAATACGCGGCAAAGGCGTTAGCGCTAAAGTTGCCGGCAGCACGCTGCTGCTGGGCAACCAGGCGTTGCTGGATGAGCACGACATCGATTATGCCGTAGCGCGGGCAGATATCGATCGTCTGGCTGCACAGGGTGTTACGCCGGTCCTGCTGGCGGATGCGCATCAGCTGCTGGCGGTGCTCGCCCTGCGCGATACGCTGCGTCCGGAGAGCAAAGCCGCGCTACAGCGCCTGCATCAGCAGGGTTACCGACTGATTATGCTGACAGGCGACCATCAGGCCACCGCGCAGGCGATCGCTGCTGAAGCGGGCATTGATGAGGTGATTGCTGGCGTCCTGCCCGACGGCAAAGCGCAGGCCATTACGCAACTGCAGCAGCAGGGGCGCAACGTAGTCATGGTGGGCGACGGCATTAATGATGCACCCGCGCTGGCGCAGGCGGATGTCGGTATCGCCATGGGCGGCGGCAGCGACGTCGCGATCGAAACCGCAGGAATGACGCTGATGCGCAATGACCTGCACTGCGTCGTTGATGCGCTGGCGGTGGCGAAGGCCACGCTGCGCAACATGCGGCAGAATTTACTCGGTGCCTTTGTGTATAACAGCCTTGGCATTCCGATTGCGGCCGGCGTGCTGTACCCCTTTACCGGGCTGTTGCTGAGCCCGATTGTGGCGGGTGCCGCGATGGCGCTCTCATCCATTACCGTTGTGAGTAATGCTAACCGCCTGCTGCGCTTTAAACCGGCGCAGCGGCAATAGCAACCTCTGCCCTGTTTTTCAGCGGGTGAAATCGCTAGCATGGCTTTTTCACTTCAAAAGGAGCGGGCATGAGACGCAGTTTCTGGCACCGCCTGCAGCAGCGGGTAGCAACCCTTTTCCCGGCCAGCTACAGCTGGCCCGCCATGGATATCCGGCTTGGCGATCGCCGGCTGCATCTGGCCGGCAGCATTCATATGGGTACGCGTGATATGCAGCCGCTGCCTGCCGGTTTGCTGCGCCAGCTGCACAAAGCCGATGCGCTGGTGGTTGAAGCTGATATCACACAGGGCGGCTCTCCGTTTACCGGCGTTGAGGAGCATCCTCCGCTGGCAACGCGGCTGGCACCAGAGGTGCTGCAGCAGCTGACCGCGCTGTGCGATGAGCTGTCGCTGAGTCTGAGCCTGTTTGATCGTCTGCCGTTCTGGCAAATTGCGCTGATGTTACAGGCGCAGCAGGCACAACGTTTAGGGCTGCGTCCGCAATACGGCATTGATTATCAGCTGTTACAGGCGGCAAAAGCGGCAAATAAGCAAATTATTGAACTGGAGGGGCCGGATACGCAGATCGCGCTCCTCAAGTCGCTACCGCAGGATGGGCTGGCGCTACTGCTGGATACGCTGGCGCACTGGCATACCAATGCGCGCCTGCTGCAAACGATGATCAGCTGGTGGCTGGATGCCCCGCCCGCGCGGCAGCCCGTCGCCCTGCCCACCACATTCAGTAGCGAGCTGAATGACACGCTGATGCGTAATCGCAACCAGCACTGGCGTGAGCTGCTGCATGCGTTGCCGCACGGACGCTATGTGGTTGCAGTGGGGGCGCTGCATCTGTATGGCGAGGATAATTTACCGGGATTACTGAAGTCGTCGTGAAAGCATGGCGACGTTACCGCAGGAGATGGATTGCTCAGTGCTCGCAGCCAGGTGCGCATAAAGACGCCACTCTTCTGCCTGTGCTGTAGGGCCGCCATTCATGGCGACCGCCCGAAACATCATGACCCGCAAAAAAAGAGGGCCAGTATCGCTACTGGCCCGTCAAAGAGGAATTTGTTTATGATTTTGGTTATCGCCAGGGTTGCTGGCGCCGGCCAATTCTCGCGCAAAGTACAGAATTTCGCCAGTACTATTCACCTTATCTGGCATAAGAATTTTCTTAGCAAGGACAGAAAATGACACCCGCCGTAAAACTGCTGGAAAAACAAAAGGTCGCTTTTACCCTGCATCCGTACGATCACGACAGCCAGGAGACCCACTTTGGTGATGAAGCGGTACGCAAGCTTAATCTTGACGCCCGTCAGGTGTTTAAAACCCTGCTGGTATCGCTTAATGGCGATGCAAAAGCGCTGGCCGTGGCAGTAACGCCGGTCTCTACCCAGCTGGATTTGAAAAAAGTGGCGAAGGCGCTGGGCGCGAAAAAAGCCGATATGGCCGATCCACAGCTGGCACAGCGCGTTACCGGCTATCTGATTGGCGGCATCAGCCCGCTGGGGCAGAAAAAACGGCTACCGACGGTGATCGATCAGCAGGCGGCTGAGTTTGCGACCATCTTTATCTCCGGCGGCAAGCGCGGGCTGGATATTGAACTGGCAGCGCAGGATCTGTCACGGCTGCTGGATGCACCACTGGCCGATGTCGCACGACGCGACTAATCCGGCTGCTGTGCGCATAGCTGATCGATCATCCAGCGTCCGGCCGGGCCCGGCGGATTGCGCCGTGACCAGATAACATCCACCGCAATGTGTTGCGGCCAGCCCGGCACCGGCAACTCCTTCAGCACCTGATGTCCAAACTGCTCCACCAGCCAGCGCGGTAACACACTCCAGCCAAAGCCCTGCTCCGCCATCTCTAACAGCAGCAGATAAGTGGGTGCCGACCAGACGCGCCCGGCGGGCAGCGGCTCGCGGGTTTGTACCCAGGTATTGAGGCGCAGCTGACGCAGCTCACCCAGCTGCGCCTCCGTCACCTGATGTTCCTGCGCCAGCGCATGATCCTGATGCAAAAAGATCGCCATCTGCGCCTCCACCTGCAACCGCGCCACGGCCAGATCCGGCGGCAGTGCCGGCTGGGCCCGCACGACCCCAAGATGAACCCGGCCGGCCTGCAGCAGATCCAGCACGTCTTCATCCTCGGCGATCATGCATTCAAATTCGATATCAGGGTAGCGCGCATCAAAGCGCGTCAGCAGATGTTCATGGTGATCGGCCTGCCAGAAGTCCGATATGGCCAGGCTCAGGCGGGGCTCCACACCTTGTGACAGGCGCACTGCCAGCTCATCCAGCCGCTGGCTGGCAGCCAGAATCTGCTGCACCTGCGCCAGCGCACGCTGCCCCTGCGCAGTCAGCACCGGCTGGCGCCCGCGCCGGTCAAAGAGCAAAAAACCGAGATCATCCTCCAGATTCGCGACTGCACTGCTGATTGTGGACTGGCTCTTTGCCAGCGCGCGTGCCGCCGCAGAGAAGGAGCCGCTCGCTACGGTTTGCACAAACGCCTCAAGGGATTCCGGGGAGTACTTCATGCTAATCCATCGCTTTTATCGATAGGTAATCATTTTATCTTAGCATTGTACAGTGAGAAAATGCGCAGCATGAGTGTCGAGGAGGTTGATATGCGTACCCGTTCGCTTAAAGAACGTTTTTGTCATGCTGCAGGATTTGAGTTCCTTGCGATTATCACGGTTGCGCCACTGGCTGCCTGGGTGATGGAGAAGCCGCTGTTTCACATGGGCGCACTGGCCATTATGCTTTCGACCGTCGCCATGCTGTGGAACATGATCTACAACAGCGGTTTTGATCGTATCTGGCCGCCGCAGGTGAAACGGACTTTTGCACTGCGCGCGCTGCATGCGCTGGGCTTTGAGGGCGGATTTATTTTAATCGGTCTGCCGATTGCGGCCTGGATGCTGAATATCTCGCTGCTGGATGCGTTCCTGCTGGAGGTGGCTTTCTTCCTGTTCTTCCTGCCTTATACCATGGCGTATAACTGGGCGTGGGATAAGCTGCGCCAGCGCTGGGTAAAACCGCGCGCCTGCGAAGCCTGAGGAATCAGGCGGCCCGGCCGGGCCGCCTGTCGTTCATTGGTGCGCCGCACGCGGCCAGATCCACGCCAGGATCATCTGCGGATAGCTGCGCTTCTTCTGTTTCTCCTGCGCTTTATCACGCTCCTGCACCTGCGCCTCCGTCAGGTGCACAATCCCCTGCGGCACGTAATCGGCGGTTTTCAGCGGTGAGTGCTGGCGGACATAGTCCCGCAGCACATCGGCATCGCGTAAACCGCTGTTGCTGAAACCCGCATGGGTATCGATGCGCGGATAGCCGTCACCGCCGCTGGCGTTAAAGCTGTTCGTCGCCATGCGGTAGGTTTTCTCTTTCTGCAGCGGCTCACCGTTAATCTTTACGTCACTGACATGCTTGCCATCGGCGACCAGGCTAATGTGGCTAAACTGCGCAAATCCACCGGCGTCCGGTTTGATGTTGGCGACCGTGGCCAGATAGTCCAGCACCTCACTGCCGCGCAGCGTCACCGACACAACCTGATTGCCAAACGGCTGCACCTGTAGCAGATCGCGCCAGCGGATACTTCCCTGCGCCAGCGAGGTACGAATCCCGCCGCCGCTGATCACCGCGAAATCGGCGTGGGTTGCCGCCATCTGCGCGCGCAAAATCAGCTGCGCCAGGTTGGTCTGCTTAAAGCGCACCTGATTGCGCTCGCCCGCAAACACGCCATCGCTGCTGCCAACGTTAACGTCGAGCTGTTTACCGGCGCGCAGCTGGTAGGGCGTCAGCAATTTCATCATCGCAGTATTAGGGGGAATCAGCGCCTGATACGGCAACCAGGTTTCGCTGCCGTCGAGGTTCTTGATTTTGTGCTTGAGATTAACCGGGATCAACTGGTACTTCTCCAGCGTCAGTTCACCGTTGCGGAAGATGAAATCGCCGCGTCCGACAAATTTACCCCACTCTTTGGCCTGCATAATCCACACGCCGTTTTGGCGATCGGGCTGGCACGGCTGGCCGGGCTGATAGTTCTGTTCGCTGACATTCTCTTTTGCCATGCACACCGCATCATGCGAATGGCCGCCGATAATTACGTTTAGGGTGCCCGGCGGCAAGCTGCGCGCCAGCTCCACATCGCCCGGCGCATTGCTACCGTGCTGGCCATCGTCATAGTGGCCCATATGCGTTAACGCGATAATCACATCCGGCTTTTCGCTGGCACGCAGTTCCGCCACCGCTTTCTCTGTCTCTTTAACCGGATCGCGAATCTCAATCTGCTCAACGTTCTGTGGATTGGCGATACGCAGCGTATCTGTGGTGGTCAGGCCGATCACGGCAATCTTCAGCCCCATGCGATTAAACACCGCCCAGGGTTTGAACAGGCGCTGATCGCTGCCCTTCTGATAAATATTGGCCGAGAGAAAGGGAAACTTCGCCCACTTCTGCTGCTTCTGTAGCACGCTGAGCGGCTTATCGAATTCGTGATTGCCTAGCGCCATGGCGTCGTAGCCCACCAGATTCATGCCGCGGATATCGGGTTCGGCATCCAGCAGATCCGACTCGGGCACGCCGGTATTCACGTCGCCGGCAGAGAGGATCAGCGCACCGCCGCCTTTGGCCTGCGCATCATAACGCTGCTGGTCCATCAGGGTTTTCTGCGCCGCCAGACCATATTCGCCCTGCTCATTCGTCCAGAAGTGACCGTGATGATCGTTGGTGTGCAGAAGCGTGAAGCGGTAGCTGCGATCGGTTTGCCATGCGTGAGCCAGTATGGGCAGCAACAGCGTAATCAGCGCCAGCCAGCGCCCTTTGCGCGGTGTTAACAACAAAACACTCTCCTTATTTGATGTTTTTTCCACGGTCTGTGAACGTAACCTGCTTTAACGCCCTTCTGTGTCGCACAGTTCGCGCTTTAACTCAAGACCAAAGACTTATAGAGTCCGTTATGAAGTAACAATCTGATAACGAAACAGCCCCCTCTCTTTCAGGACGCTTATGGCAAGTGAACAGACATTAACCCCGGCACGCCCTGCCGGGCGCACCGCTTTTGGGATCCTTGGCGCCATCAGTCTGGCGCATCTGCTGAACGATATGCTGCAGTCGCTGCTGCTGGCAATCTATCCTCTGCTGCAGAAGGATTTCACGCTTAGCTTTGTGCAGATTGGGCTGATTACGCTGACGTTCCAGGTCACGGCCTCACTGCTACAGCCGCTGGTGGGTTACTACACCGATAAATACCCTAAACCCTGGTCGTTACCGGTGGGGATGGGGTTTACCCTGTGCGGATTGGTTTTGCTCACCTTCGCCAGCAGCTATCCGCAAATCCTGCTGGCAGCCGCGCTGGTTGGCAGCGGCTCATCAGTATTCCATCCTGAATCCTCCCGCGTGGCACGCATGGCGTCCGGCGGACGGCACGGCCTGGCGCAGTCACTGTTTCAGGTAGGCGGTAATTTTGGCAGTGCGCTGGGGCCGTTACTGGCGGCAGTGATCGTTGCCCCTTACGGTAAAGGTCACCTCGGTTGGTTTGTGCTGGCTGCGCTGCTGGGGATTATCGTGCTGCTACAGGTGAGCCGCTGGTACAGCCATCAGCAGCGTGCGGCGAAAGCCAAAGCCACCTGCGCGCCCGTCAATCCGTTGCCACGCAAAAAAGTGGTGCTGGCAATCAGCATCCTGCTACTGCTGATCTTCTCGAAATATTTTTATCTCACCAGCCTGAGCAGCTACTACACCTTCTATTTAATGCAAAAATTTGGGCTTTCGGTACAGGCATCGCAATTTCATCTGTTTGCCTTTCTCGGTGCCGTCGCTGCGGGCACCATCATCGGCGGACCCATAGGCGATAAAATCGGCCGCAAGTATGTTATCTGGGCCTCCATTCTCGGTGTGGCGCCCTTCACCCTTATGCTGCCACACGCCACATTAATGTGGACCAGCGTGCTGAGTATCATTATTGGCCTGATTCTGGCCTCAGCGTTTTCGGCCATTCTGGTGTATGCGC
Source organism: Pantoea wallisii (assembly GCF_002095485.1). Classification (GTDB taxonomy): domain Bacteria; phylum Pseudomonadota; class Gammaproteobacteria; order Enterobacterales; family Enterobacteriaceae; genus Pantoea; species Pantoea wallisii. The sequence continues at coordinate 8,076 of NZ_MLFS01000009.1, forward strand.
AGGAGCTGCTGCCGGGACGTATCGGCATGGTTTCCGGACTGTTTTTCGGTTTCGCATTTGGTATGGGCGGTTTGGGCGCAGCGATATTGGGGGTAGTTGCCGATCACACCAGCATCGCATGGGTGTACCAAATCTGCGCCTGGCTGCCGCTGATTGGTCTGTTGACCGCTTTCCTGCCTGATCAGCATCACCGGTAACCCGCTTTCGGGGGGCAACAATTTCTCTTCGCCCCCCTCCGCTCTGCATAAATCCTGCCGATACCGTGAGATAACTGCCGAAAATGACGCTTCGGCTGCGTTTTGGTCTCATTTTTTCAATTTTTTCGCTTTTCACCGCTCAAATGTTTAAACGTGGTGAGCAAATGTGCATTACACTTGGTTGTTACAAGCGGATACATTTGCACACAAGGAGACAGGCATGCATCACACAACACCGTTGATCACCACCATTGTCGGGGGTCTGGTCCTCGCATTTCTCCTTGGTATGCTGGCGAATCGCCTGCGCATTTCACCGCTGGTCGGTTATTTACTGGCTGGCGTGCTGGCTGGACCTTTTACCCCAGGCTTCGTCGCGGATACCAATCTGGCCCCGGAACTGGCTGAACTCGGCGTAATTCTGCTGATGTTCGGTGTAGGATTACACTTCTCGCTCAAGGATTTGATGGCGGTAAAGTCGATCGCCATTCCCGGTGCCGTGGCACAAATTGCTGTGGCAACGCTGCTGGGAATGGGCCTGTCGTGGGCCATGGGCTGGTCGTGGATGACCGGTCTGGTCTTTGGGCTGTGCCTCTCCACGGCCAGTACCGTGGTACTGCTGCGGGCGCTGGAAGAGCGGCAGCTGATTGATAGCCAGCGCGGACAGATCGCTATCGGCTGGCTGATTGTCGAAGACCTGGTGATGGTGCTGACGCTGGTGCTGCTGCCTGCGATTGCCGGCATGCTGGAACAGGGTAACGCCAGCCCCACCCTGCTGGTGTGGGATCTGCTCCTGACCATCGGTAAAGTCGCCGCCTTTATGGTGCTGATGATGGTGGTCGGCCGTCGCGTGGTGCCGTGGATTCTGGCAAAAAGCGCGGCGACCGGCTCACGTGAGCTGTTTACCCTTTCGGTACTGGCGCTGGCGCTGGGCATTGCGTTTGGTGCCGTAGAGTTCTTTGACGTCTCATTTGCCCTTGGGGCTTTCTTTGCCGGCATGGTGCTGAACGAATCGGAACTCAGCCACCGTGCGGCGCACGATACGCTGCCGCTGCGCGATGCGTTTGCCGTACTGTTTTTCGTCTCGGTCGGCATGCTGTTTGATCCGATGATTCTGGTAGAGCAACCGCTGGCCGTGCTGGGCGCGCTGGCCATCATTGTGCTGGGCAAATCGATCGCCGCCTGGCTGCTGGTGAGCCTGCTCGGCCATTCACGCCGTACCGCGCTGACCATTTCGGTCAGTCTGGCGCAGATTGGTGAGTTTGCCTTCATCCTTGCCGGTCTCGGCATCTCGCTCGGCATGCTGAGTGACGAGGGACGTAATCTGGTGCTGGCCGCAGCGATCCTGTCGATTATGCTTAACCCGATTCTGTTTACCCTGCTGGAGCGCTATCTCGACAAAACCGAGACGATGGAGGAGCAGACGCTGGAAGAGGCTATCGAAGAGGAGAAGCAGATTCCGGTGGATATCTGCAATCATGCGGTCATTGTCGGTTATGGTCGCGTCGGAAGTCTGCTGGGCCAGCAGCTGCTGGAGGCGGATGTGCCGCTGGTGGTGGTGGAGAATTCGCGTCCGCGCGTTGAGGCTCTGCGTGAGCAGGGTATTAAAGCGGTGCTGGGTAATGCGGCGCGTATTGATACCATGGATCTGGCCCGGCTTGACTGCGCGCGCTGGCTGCTGCTGACCATTCCGAATGGCTATGAGGCCGGTGAAATCGTAACGGCCGCGCGTGCGAAACGCCCGGATATTGAGATTATCGCCCGCGCGCACTATGACGATGAAGTGACCTATATCATGGAGCGCGGTGCCAATCGCGTGGTGATGGGGGAGCGTGAGATCGCGAACAGCATGCTGAATGTTTTGCAGGAGGAGATCGCGCAGAACCCGATTGTACGCGAGTGTCCGATTTAGTTGCCGATATCCGGGAAACCAGGTCGCAATGAATGGCGACCCTATAGGGTGCAGGTTAATCTGCACCTTGCCACGTTACCGATCCCAGTACGACTCTTCCAGCTGTCTTCCCTCTCCGGCAGGCCGCGCGTCAGACGCGGTGAGTGCTGGTTCAGCACCTGATAACTCACGCGGTTAGCGTATTTACACACCTGCGCCAGAGACGAATAGGTGAGATATTCCCGCGCGTGCTTGCTGGAGTTCGGTACCTTCTGCCGGTGGAAATTGTTGGCCGTGATATCGTGCAGCAGCGCCGCCAGCGCACCATCGCCTGCGCCGTTAGTGTTCATGATCTTCTCCGGGCCGCCCATGTATGGCGCGATGTGCGAGAAGATGCGCAGCGGCTGCTGGCAATCCTGATGGCGCATCGCCCGGCTGAACTCGTACTGGTTGAACTCTGCAATGGCACCCGGCAGCAGCGGATGGTTGGTTTTACGCTTATTCTCATCTTCGGTAAAACCGGCCATATAGAGGCCGGTCGGGCCCGCCGTGCACAACACCAGGTCGACCCAGTCCAGCGCCATATTCGAGGCCAGCAGCGGGTCCGGCTCACCGGTCAGCGCAAAGGCCTCCTCTTCATTCATCGCCACGATCGAGACGTGATCGCGCAGGAAGTCGCGCCAGAATTGCGGGTTATCCTGAATCACATATTTGGTACCCAGCGTCAGTACCACCGGCACATTGTGTTTTTTCGCGTAATTGATGGCGCGCAGTGTGGCATCCGGCATCGGCTCACCCGGCTGACAGCGCACCAGATAGGAGGTGAGCACCAGCGCCGAAGCCCCGGCGATCACCGCTTCCGGAATATTGTCCGCGTGCAGCTGGTTCATCAGCCCGGGCTGATGGCAAACGTGCGCTCGCCCTGCTCGCCAATCAGAGTAAAGCAGCGGCCAATCGCCCCGTCCACGCCCTGCAGATAGTTCAGATCCATCCGGCTGGAGGTATTACACAGGTAGCGATAAGCGTAACCGCCGATCTGGATGTTGTTGCACATCACGCCAAGCAGCACCGAGCGGTCATCCGCCAGTACCGAGTAGTTGTGCAAGGTGTTTCCGATGGTGCCGCCGGCAAACTGATGACTGATCAGCTGTTCCTGCATCAGCTCACTGTAGAGCGCTTCAGCGGTGGCATCGTCAATGACCAGGGAGTGGCCGGCGCTCAGGCCGTAACGTTGCAGGAAATCATCATCAACTTTGGCTTCGATATCCACCAGCGTCTGGTCGATACCCACCACCCAGCTGCCCTCCTCCTGCTCTTGCTGAGTGGCCTGGAGCAGCGGGTCGCGCGCGTTAACGGGGAAATAGTGTTTAGATTTGCGTTTGCCGGGAAATTTCATGAAAGTGCCGTCAGGGAAAAACAGGCAGAGAATGATATCACACTCTCTGCCATCCCCTTAGCGGCGCGCGTTAACCAGCTGAACCATCATGTCGATGTGCTCATCGTCCGCGTTAAGCGCCGGAATGTATTCAAATTTTTCGCCGCCGGCGTGTAAGAAGATCTCGCAGTTCTCTCCGCTGATCTCCTCCAGCGTTTCAAGACAATCCGCGGCGAAGCCCGGGCTCATCACCTGCACATGTTTGATGCCTTTTGCCGGCAGGCTCTTCATCGTTTCATCGGTGTAAGGCATGAGCCACGGCTCGCGACCAAAACGTGACTGGAAGGTCATCATGATCTTGTGCGGGGCAATGCCCAGCGCGGCAGCCAATGCATCGGTGGTGTCTTTACAGCGCAGCGGATAGTCATCGCCCTCATTGGCGAAGCGCTGTGGGATGCCGTGGAAAGAGAGCACCAGCAGGTCCGGTTCACCGTGCTGCGCAAATGAGCGCTCTACAGAGGCTTTCAGCGCGGCGATATAGGCCGGATGTTCCGCGTAATCGCGAATAAAGGCCACTTCCGGCAGCGAACGCAGCGGTTTAAAGCTGGCGGCCAGGCCATCCCACACGGCAGCGACGGTAGAGCAGGAGAACTGCGGATAGAGCGGCAGCACAATCAGTTTGGTCACGCCCTGTGCCAGCAAACGCTGTACGGCGCCGTCAAGGCTCGGCTGGCCGTAGCTCATGCCGAGTTCCACCGGCATATCCAGCCGCTGTGCCAGCGCTGCACGCTGGCGTTTGCTGAAGACCATCAGCGGCGAGCCCTCTTCCATCCACACAGATGCATAGAGCTTCGAGACGCGCGGCGAACGGAATGGCACGATAATGAAATTGAGAATCGGCCACCATAGCCAGCGTGGCGTATCAACAACGCGTGGATCGCCAAGGAACTGTTTAAGATAGCGCTTTACGGCGGCGGTGGTTGGTGCTTCTGGTGTACCTAAATTAACCAGTAAAACCCCAGGCTTTTCTTGCCTCATTGTATTTCCTTGCTGTCGAAACGAATGGGTCAAAATCTGCAGGAATTGTAGCGGAAAACGTCGGAGGGGAAAGCAATTGCTGCAAAAGGGCCGGACAACCGGCCCTTCACCACTTAACCGAGGATAGTGGCCAGTTCTGCACTCACTTCAGCAACCTGGCGGGTGCCGTCGATCTTGTGATACTGCGTGTTACCGGCTTCAGCCTCTTTGCTGTAGTAAGCAATCAGCGGCGCGGTCAGCTGATGGTACTCCACCAGGCGCTTACGCACGGTCTCTTCCTGATCGTCTTTACGCGTGGTCAGCGCTTCGCCGGTCACGTCATCCTGACCTTCCACTTTCGGTGGATTGTATTTGATGTGGTAAACACGGCCAGACGGCGCGTGTACGCGACGACCTACAATGCGATCGACGATCAGCTCGTCTGGTACAGCGAACTCCAGAACGTAGTCCACCTTGATGCCCGCGTCTTTCATGGCGTCAGCCTGCGGGATAGTGCGTGGGAAGCCATCGAGCAGGAAACCGTTTTTGCAGTCTTCCTGCGCGATACGCTCTTTAACCAGCGCAATCACCAGCTCGTCAGTCACCAGTTTACCGGCATCCATGATGGCTTTCGCCTGCTGGCCCAACTCGCTACCTGCTTTTACTGCTGCACGCAACATGTCGCCCGTGGAGATCTGCGGAATACCGTACTTCTCCATGATGAATTGAGCCTGAGTGCCCTTACCTGCGCCCGGTGCCCCGAGCAGAATAATACGCATTGCGTAATTCCCCTTGCGAATCGCATTGATCAATCTGAGAAGGCCAAGAACATACCATTATGACCCGCGCACCACAAGGCAACGGGCGCGCTTCCACGAAAGGCCTACTTTGACCTGCTTTGGCCGTTCGCGCCAGCAACCGGCGCGTTTTTAAGAATCATGGCGGGTAAAAAGGCACGCCATCAGGCGTTTTTTTAGCGTGGCGGTCATATTCTGCGTTTTGCTGCCGTTACCGCGTACGCTGGCGGTGAGCAACAGCGCGCGTCCGTCGGACAGCAGCCGAATATCCGCTGGCAGCGTGGGCAGCACAACCCCGGACGGCAGCGGGATCAGGGCAAAGGGCAAGCCCGGCTGCTGAATCGATTGCAGCGCTACCGGTGTCTCCAGCGTAAGGGTATCAACGCTGGCGATGTTAAAGGGCTTCCAGTCGCCGTTTGCCATGCTATCCAGCGCGCGTTGCGGTGCATCGCCCAGGGTTAAACCCTGCTCAAACAGACGCAGTTCGCTGCGCACCAGCGTGCTGAAATCATAGGTCCGCAAGGCGATAAGTACGATACCGTCGCTCAATGCCGCATGACGATCAAGGTGCGCCACGAACAAACGCGCCTCGCTGATTAATCGTTTATGCAAGCCGGTGGCAAAGGAGGCAGACGCATCGGTCACGCCCTGGCTCTGGCACTCGCTCAACGGTCGCACCCGCCCCTGCGACTCCTCAACGTGCGTAATCAGCGCGATATTACCGGCCATCATCGGCACTGCGGGCAGAACGCTGAGTTCACTGACCGGATAGTGCGAAGCGTAGCGCGTCTGATTGCGTGCCTGCTCCTGGCGCAGGAACAGCTGTGAGAGCAGTACCCGGGCAATATGCAGCGACGGAGCAAAGAAGAGATCGTAATTTTCCAGCCGGTAGTGACGGGAGAGCAAGACGCGCAGTCGATCGCGCGCCGCGGCTCCGGCAGTAGCGTGTTGTGCAGCCATCGCGTGACATTTCTCTGTGTTATTGTGCGGCGTGTCGTCATGGCTGGGCGGTAGTCGCTGGCAGATAAGCGCGGCTAAAACACAGTGAGGCCTGTCAGTCAACCCGCCAGAATCAGGGGGAAAGGTTAGGCCAATGCGTCTGGACATTAAAATGATATAAATTGACAATCCCTGTTAGGTTTTTACACAGGGGATGAGTATGACCACGCTTCCGTCGTTACGTGCCTTGCACTATTTTCATCAGGCGGCACTGCACAGCAGTTTTAGCGTGGCGGCTGAGCGCCTGCATGTGACCCATAGCGCCATCAGCCATCAGGTACGTCAGCTGGAGAGCTGGATGGGGAAACCGCTGTTTGTCCGCACCAACGGACGTGTCAGATTGACCTCACACGGCGAGCGTTTGCTGGTGAGCTGTCAGAAGGCGTTCAGTGAACTCTCTACAACCTGTGAGAGCATCCGCACCGGTATGCGCCACCACCTTAGCGTCTCCTGCGCGCCAAGCTTTCTCTCTCAATGGCTGATCCCGCGTATCAGCAGTTTTTATCAGCGCTATCCCGACATTGAAGTGCAGTTTCAGCCCCAGGGTGAGATCAATCAGCTGCGCAGCGAACACACGGATGTGCTGATCCTGAGCTATGAACAGCCACCGGATGACGATATTGATGCCACGCTGATCAGCGATGATTATATCGGTCCGCTGTGCGCGCCGCAGTACGCCGCCCGTTTTCACAGTGAGCAGGATCTGGCCGCGCTGCCACTGCTGCATGCCGATACGCGCCTGCATGCCTGGGCCGAATGGGCCAAAACCAGCGGCGCACGCGGCAATTACTTTACAGGCAAGCATTTTGATAATCTGACGCTGGGCATTCAGGCGGCAAGAAACGGGCTAGGCGTGATTATGGCGCCGCGTTTGCTGGTGCGGCAGGAGTTGCACGACGGCACGCTGATTGCGCCGCTGGGATTTGTGCGTGTCAATCGCGCCACGTGGATGATGACCAAGGGCTCACGGCAGCATGATGCGGAGATTACCCTGTTCCGTGATTGGGTGCGGGATGAGGCGCAGTGCTGAGCGCGAGGCATAAAAAAGGCCGGCATAAATGCCGCCCCTGCGAATAAATCTTAATCACTGCACCCGTTCCCTGTGAGGCCGGCATTTATGCCGACCTCACAGCCAGATACTGACCTCTGCATCAGAAGAGGTTACGCCGTCAGCAGCTGATTCATGCGACGGATAAACTGGTTAGGATCGTCCAGCGTGCCGCGCTCGGCCAGCAGCGCCTGATCCAGCAGCAGCTCTACCCACTCCGCAAAACGTGCTTCATCCTGAGTATCGGCCACGCGCTTAACCAGCGTATGCTCCGGGTTAATTTCAAAGATGTACTTCACGTCCGGCACATCCTGACCCGCCGCGGCAAACAGTTTCGCCATCTGCGTGGTCATTTCATTGGCATCGGTGGTGACAATAGCAGGCGTATCGGTCAGGCGATGCGTCAGACGCACCTCTTTTACGCGCTCGCCCAGCAGCGTTTTCACGCGCTCAACAAACGGCTCCAGCGCTTTTTCCGCCTCTTTCTGCTCTTCGGTCTCTTCATCCGCCAGTTTGCTCAGCGACTCATCGGCTTTGCTCACGGACTGGAAGGTTTTACCGTCGAACTCGGTCAGGTAGCTCATCATCCACTCGTCGATACGATCGGACAGCAGCAGCACCTCAATGCCTTTTTTGCGGAACAGTTCCAGATGCGGGCTGCTCTTCGCCGCGGCGTAGCTGTCGGCAGTGATGTAGTAGATCTTCTCCTGCCCTTCCACCATGCGGCTCAGGTAATCGTCAAGCGAGATGGTCTGCTCCGCCCCTTCACTCTGCGTGGTGGCGAAGCGCAGCAGTTTAGCAATCGCCTGCTGGTTGGCGTGATCCTCCGCCGGCCCCTCTTTCAGCACCAGCCCGAACTCTTTCCAGAACTGCTGATACTTCTCTGCATCATCTTTAGCCAGTTTCTCCAGCATCTGCAGGCTGCGCTTAGTCAGCGCCGCGCGCAGGCTCTGGGTGACGCGGCTATCCTGCAGGATCTCACGCGAGACGTTCAGCGGCAGATCGTTGGAATCTATCAGGCCGCGCACAAAGCGCAGGTAGTTCGGCATGAACTGCTCGGCGTCATCCATAATGAACACGCGCTGTACGTAGAGTTTCAGGCCGTGCTTGCTGTCGCGGTTCCACATATCGAACGGCGCGCGCTGCGGGATATAGAGCAGGCTGGTGTACTCCTGCTTGCCTTCCACGCGGTTGTGGCTCCAGATGGCCGGATCGCTGAAGTCGTGTGCGATATGTTTGTAGAACTCGTTGTACTCGTCGTCGCTGATCTCTGACTTATTGCGCGTCCACAGCGCCTGGGCTTTGTTGATCTTCTCCCAGGTTGTGGTGTCACTCTCTTCGTCTTTGGTTTCAATCTCAACAGGCAGCGCGATGTGGTCGGAGTATTTGCTGATCACATTACGCACGCGCCATGCATCAAGGAAATCGTCCTCGCCTTCACGGAAGTGCAGCGTGATCTCGGTGCCACGATCGGCTTTTTCGATATCGGCCAGGGTATATTCGCCCTCACCGGCGGACTCCCAAAATACGCCCTCTTCCGCTTTCGCCCCGGCGGCACGCGTGCGGACGGTAACTTTATCGGCAACGATAAACGCCGAGTAGAAACCGACACCGAACTGGCCGATCAGCTGGCTATCTTTTGCCTGGTCAGAGCCCATTGATTCGAGGAAAGCTTTGGTACCGGATTTCGCGATGGTGCCCAGGTTCTCAATCACCTCATCACGACGCATACCAATGCCGTTGTCGCTCAGCGTTAGCGTGCGATTCTCCTTGTTGACCGAGATACGCACGCGCAGATCGCCGTCGCCTTCGTACAGATCCGGCGTTGACAGCGCGCGGAAGCGCAATTTGTCCGCCGCATCAGAAGCGTTCGAGATCAGTTCACGCAGGAAAATCTCTTTGTTTGAGTAGAGGGAATGGATCATCAGGTGCAGAAGTTGTTTTACCTCTGACTGGAAGCCACGCGTCTCTTGTCCTTTCATGGTCATTGCTACCTCAACAGAATGGGGTTGATCAAACGTTGAGACAGAGATGGGGATGGGGAAGAGAATTTCAAGCCGGTATCGCTTAACGATACCGGCAAGTGATTAAAATTTAATCTTATGACGCCCGGCCAGCGAGTGCGACAGCGTAGTGCCATCGACCATCTCCAGCTCGCCGCCCACCGGCACGCCATGGGCGATGCGGCTGGCGTCAACGCCATATTGCCCGCACAGCTCGGCGATGTAATTAGCGGTGGCTTCACCCTCTACCGTGGGATTAGTCGCCAGAATCACCTCCTGCAGCGTCTCCTTCTCCAGGCGCTGCTCCAGGCGATCCAGACCAATATCCTGCGGGCCGATGCCATCCAGCGGCGACAAATGGCCCATCAGCACAAAGTAACGTCCGCCAAACTGGCCGGTCTGCTCAATGGCGTGGATATCCGCCGGGCTCTCCACCACGCAGATCTGGCCGTTTTGCTGACGGCGCGGATTGGCGCAAATGGTGCAGATCTCCTGCTCGGTAAAGGTGCGGCAATCGGCACAGTGGCCGATCTCTGACATGGCGCGGGTTAACGCCTGCGCCAGACGCATGCCACCGCTGCGATCGCGCTGCAATAGCTGAAACGCCATGCGCTGCGCCGACTTCGGGCCAACGCCCGGCAGACAGCGCAGTGATTCCATTAAAGATTCAAGCAGTGGACTGGTTTGCATCAGAACGGCATCTTAAAGCCAGGTGGCAGCTGCATACCGGAAGAGACAGAGGCCATCTTCTCTTTCTGCGTCTCATCAATACGGCGTGCCGCATCGTTGAACGCTGCCGCGATCAGATCTTCCAGCATATCTTTATCATCTTCCAGCAGGCTGGGATCGACTTCAACACGACGGCAATTGTGCGCGCCGTTGATGGTGACTTTGACCAGACCAGCACCTGATTCACCGGTGACTTCCAGTGCGGCGATCTCTTCCTGAACCTTGGCCATTTTGTCCTGCATCTGCTGGGCCTGCTTCATCAGGTTGCCCAATCCGCCTTTACCAAACATAGTTTTCTCTCTCTGCTGGGGCTGCGCGCAACCTCTGCGCGACAGCGTGATCATACGGGTCGAATACTCTCTTCATCCAGGTCCGCATCGAAGAAACGACGCAGCATCTGGATATGCGTATCGCTTGCGATTGACTGGCGCGCCTGCGCCAGCTTCTCTTCATAAATGGCCTGACGCCACTCCAGCGGCGTTAACACCGCGGGATTATCATCTTCTACTATAGCCAATTCAATCGACTGGCCGGCTGCCTGGCTCAGCGCCTCCTGAATCGCCTGACGCGCGGAAGCAGAGTTAAGATGGCGCTGGCTGCTGCGCAGATGCAGCGTAACCCCCTGCTCATTCACCTCTTTCCACGCGTTCAGCGCCACCTGCTGCACCAGTTTGGGCAGCGTCAGGCTGGCAATCTCTGCCGCCCAGGCGTCGCGCTGCAGCGCCTCTTCTGCCAGCCTGAGGGATAGCTCAGGGGTTTTCTCATGCTCCAGCGCAGAACGCAAGGCTTTTGGCGTTGCGACCGGCTCCGGCGTTATCGCCTCCTGCTGCTGCGCTTTCCAGCGATAAGCTTCCGGTTTAGCCGGGGTTTTTACTGCCGGTTCAGAGGCGCGCTGCTGCACCCGCTCCGTGACGCTTGCCAGACGCTCCAGCGCCGGATTTGCCGGCCGCGCGGAACGCGCTGCCGGCTCACTCTTTTTTGCCTTGCCGGCTCCCTGACGCAGCAACTGCGTTCGCGCCTGTAATAGCTGACTGGTGGCATCCGGCAGCGTCTCCGGCGCCGATTGCATATCCGGATAATCATCGGATGGCGGCGGCTCATCGCTGACGGGCGGCGCCATCTGCGGCTGCGCGGCTGGTGCCGGCGGCGCTTTTGCGGCTGGGTGCGGCTTTTGCTGCCGGCGCGGCAGGCGCAACCTGCGGTGCTGCCTGCGGCATCAGCGACGGGCGTGCAACCGGTTCAGCAATCGTTGCCTGTGGGTGAAACGCCAGCGCACGCAGCAGCGTCATCTCAATACCAAGACGGCGATCCGGCGCCAGCGGTAGATCTTTGCGTCCCATCAGCAGCGTTTGATAGTAGAGCTGGACATCGGCTGGCGGCAGCACGCGGGCTAAATCGCGCAGGCGCTGCGCCTGGCTGGCATCATCTTCCCCCAGTGAGCCGGGCAGCAGCTGCACCATGGCTATGCGGTGCAGTAAACGCAGCATCTCTACCAGCAGCGCTTCCCACTCCACACCGCGTGAGGCAGCCTGATTCAGCAGCGCCATCACCTGTTCGCCGTTACCCTCTGCCAGCGCTTCAATCAGCGCCAGCGGCTGTTCGTCATCCAGCGTGCCGAGCATCTGCGCCACGGTTTCACGCGTGACGCTGCCCTGGCCCATGGCAATCGCCTGATCGGTCAGGCTAAGCGCATCGCGCATACTGCCATCGGCGGCGCGCGCCAGCAGATGCAGCGCCCGCGGTTCAGCGGCGATCGCCTCCTGCTGCAGCACGTGCGCCAGCTGCTGCTGAATCTGTTCAACATCGAGTGCTTTAAGGTGGAACTGCAGGCAGCGCGACAAAATAGTGACCGGCAGCTTCTGCGGATCGGTGGTCGCCAGCAGGAACTTCACGTGTGAAGGCGGCTCTTCGAGCGTTTTCAGCAGCGCATTAAAACTGTGGCGCGACAGCATATGCACTTCATCGATCAGATAGACCTTGAAGCGCCCGCGCGCCGGTGCGTACTGCACGTTATCCAGCAGATCGCGCGTATCTTCCACTTTCGTGCGTGAAGCCGCATCGATCTCAATCAGATCAACGAAACGACCCTGCTCGATTTCACGACAGTTATCACACTGACCGCATGGCGTTGCCGTAATCCCGGTTTCACAGTTGAGGCCCTTTGCCAGCAAACGCGCAATCGAGGTCTTACCCACGCCGCGTGTGCCGGAGAAGAGATAAGCATGATGGATGCGTCCCAGTGATAACCCGTTAGCCAGCGCGGTCAGCACATGTTCCTGACCGACTACGTCAGCGAAGGCCTGGGGACGCCATTTTCGCGCAAGTACCTGATAGCTCATGTGGATTCGATCACTGGAGTTTATTGAGTTGGCACAGCGGCACGGCTAATGAACCGGGTTCCGCCATAAGGCAAAAGGGGAAAAATGCAGCTTCGCAAACCCTGTGTATTTGGGCAGTAGTTTAACAGCCACAACCCGATATGCCTATACCCGTCATCATTCCGCCGTAGGGCTTACGCTGGTGGGAGAGGGAGAACGTGATGAGGGTTGCGCCCCACATAAGCGCGGAGCGCACAAGCCTTAATGGCCGGGGAAGTTCACCAGGCTGTAGCAGTCGATGCCCAGCGCGCTAAGGCGCTTTTCGCCGCTCAGATCGAACAGATTGATCACGAACGCCGCATCTTTTACCTCGCCGCCAGCGCGGCGGATCAGCTTAACGGTGGCTTCGATGGTGCCGCCGGTTGCCAGCAGATCGTCCACCACCAGCACCACGTCGCCCGGAGCGATCGCATCTTTGTGCAGCTCCAGCGCATCCGAACCGTACTCCAGCTCATAGCTTTCGCTGAAGGTTTCACGCGGCAGCTTACCAGGCTTGCGCACAGGCACAAACCCCACGCCGAGGCCCAGCGCAACCGGCGCACCAAACAGGAAACCACGCGCTTCCGTTCCCACGACTTTCGTGATGCCTTTGTTACGATAACGCTCCACCAGGATGGCGATTGACGCGGCATAGGCCTGCGGATCTTCCATCAGGCTGGTAACGTCCCGGAACAGGATGCCCGGCTTTGGATAGTCAGGGATGCTTTTGATGCTGTTTTTGATCAGTTCAAGCTGCTGCGCAGTTGCGGTCATAAAGGTTACGCCTGGAAAAATATCTAATACGCGCGGCTTCAGACAGCGCCAATTCCCGGAGACCGGGTTAAGCAAAGTCGTTTCTCAATGGGAAGCCACGCACGAAGATGCCCAAATCTAAGCAAACAGCCGGCTAAATGCAACCCTGACGCTACGGTTCGCGCACGTTGGTACTCTCTGCCACCACCGGAATGCGCCACATAAACAGCAGCAGCAGACATAACATCACGCCCAGCAGGATGCGCACCCACAGCAGGTGCACCAGCCAGGCCGAAAGGGCAAAGGTGATGACAATCAGCAACATGGCACGCCCTTTCGCCCCTGGCGGCATAGCGCGATGCTGCTGCCAGTGGCGAAGGTAACGGCCAAAAGGTGAGCGCCACAGCAGCCAGTGATGAAAACGCGGTGACGAGCGGGCAAAACACCAGGCAGCCAGTAACATGAATGGCGTGGTCGGTAATAATGGTAATACAATGCCCAGCGTGCCCAGCACAATCGCCAGCCAGCCCAGGCTTAACAGTAAAATGCGCTGCATGCCGGATGCCTGAAAAGAGTTATAACAGCGCTACGTTAACACAGACGGAACTTTTGTCATGCCCCAACCGCCCGCCCAACAGCGTCTAAGCACAATGATTGACCAGCTGCGCCAGCAGATTGCGCAGCAGCCAGACGGTGCCTGCCGGCAGCCACGCTTTGATAGCCAGCTGTTTCGCTGTAAAGGCACGCGACTGGCCGACTATCTGCTTGAGCTGGAGCACAATGCGGCGCAGCTTGCCGCGACAGCGGATGTGATGCGCCGTCAGTGGCTGGGGGAGAAGATTCTCGATCAGATCGCCGCGCTCCAGCGCGAGTGCCAGAGCCAGCAGCTGCGTGTGGCGCGCGAACGCCCCCGCAGCGATCCGCGCCAGCGTAAGCGTGACGAATATCAGGCTATGAAACACGCCTGCTGGCGATGCTGCAACAGCGCGAGCAGCATCTGGCGCGCGTTGAAACGCTGAGCGTTCAGCAGCAGCTGATTCGTGAGGTGGAGATCTTACAGGAGCGTCTGGCGCGTTGTCGCGCCGCGATGCAAAAACTGGAGCTGCAATCCACCCGCGCCTGAATCGCGCGCATGCTCCTCTATACTGATTGCAGCATGAAACAGGAGGTCATCATGACACTCGTCATCTGGATAGTGATTGGCCTGGCCGCCGGCTGGCTGAAGCGCGTGCTGTTTCCCGGCCGGCGGCGGATTTATCCCTACGCTGGTGCTGGCAGTGATTGGCGCGCTGATCGGCGGCTATATTACCGCCTATTTTACCTCTGGCGATCTCAGTACGCTGCATCCGGCCGGATTTATCATGGCATTGGCTGGTGCGCTGGTTATGTTACTGGTTGCCGCCAAATTACGCATTTAGGAGAGAAGATGTCGCTGGAAACCGCACCCGATGAGATCAAACTGGCGGTCGATTTGATTCAGCTGCTGGAAGAGAACCATGTACCTGCCGCTACCGTGCTGGCGGCGCTGGCAATAGTCCAGCGCGATTATCAGCAGAAGCAGGCTGTCGAGCAGCAGGCTTAGCGTCCGGCAGCCAGCGTGGGGCTCAGCCGCAGCATATCGATAAAGGCGTCCACCAGCTGCGGCGCCTCCTCGGCCAGATCAAAACTGTCGGGATTGAACAGCCAGCTCTCCATCATGCCGTTAATATAGCCGCGCATTAGCAGGGCCGCCTGCCGGGTGTTCAGGCCGGCGGGCAGCTGGCCAGCCTCAATACAGAGACGCAGCACCTCTTCGATACGATCATAACAGGTCTGCAAGAGTCCCTGCTGTATGGCCATTAAGGTAGTCATTTCGCCAACGAACTCACATTTATGGAAGATAATCTCCATTAATGCGCGTCTTTGCGGGTCCTTTGCTGTGGCGTCAAGGATATAGATCAGCATCGAACGCATTACAGAAAGTGGATCGCCAGGGTATTTTGTCTGATACTCAAGTTCCACATCGTCAAGCCCAGCGTCACAACGTAGCCAGATCTCCTGTAACAGATCGGCTTTATTTTTAAAGTGCCAGTAGATAGCACCGCGTGTGACGCCGGCGGCTGTGGCGATATCCGCCAGTGTGGTTGCGGCCACACCGTGTACAGAAAAGTGAGCTAATGCGGCATCAAGAATTTGATGCCGTGTTTCAAGTGCTTGCGCTTTGGTTTTTCGTGCCATAGAGGGCTTATTTTACAAACTGGCAAGTTTACATACATTTGTGAATGTATGTACCATAGCACGACCCGTGTTTTAACGCAGCAATGGGTTTATCGGTTTGTGATCCATTGATCATTTGATATCGGACACTAGAGGTTTATTTATGAATAAAAACAGAGGATTAGCGCCTCTGGCGGCCGCCGTGATGCTTTCAGGCAGCTTTTTGTTAACAGGATGTGATGATAATAAATCCCAGCAATCCGCCCAGCAGCAACCCCCGGAAGTGGGCGTAGTCACGTTAAAAAATGAGCCGCTGAAAATCACAACTGAACTGCCAGGCCGCACATCGGCTTTCCGCGTGGCAGAAGTGCGTCCGCAGGTGTCGGGTATCATTCTGAAGCGTAATTTTGTTGAAGGCACGGATGTTAAGGCTGGCGTCTCGCTGTATCAGATCGATCCGGCCACCTACCAGGCCGCTTACGATAGCGCAAAAGGCGATTTAGCCCAGGCGCAGGCTAACGCACGCGTAGCCCAGCTGACCCTGAAACGCTATAAGCCGCTGCTGGGTACCAAGTACATCAGCCAGCAGGATTATGATAACGCAGCAGCGACAGCGGCCCAGACTGCCGCAGCGGTGCAGGCTTCACAGGCCAACGTAGAGACGGCCCGTATCAACCTGGCGTATACCAAAGTGACCTCGCCTATCAGCGGCCGGATCGGTAAATCATCCGTGACCGAAGGGGCCCTGGTCTCAAGCGGTCAGACCACCGCTCTGGCAACCGTGCAGCAGCTCGACCCGATGTACGTTGACGTGACCCAATCCAGCGATGATTTCCTGCGTTTACGTGGGGAGCTGGAGTCCGGTCAGCTGAAGCAGAACGACGGCAAAGCGAACGTTACCCTGCTGATGCAAGACGGCAGCGCCTATAAGCAGCCCGGCACGCTGGAGTTCTCTGATGTGACCGTGGATGAAACCACCGGCTCCATCACCCTGCGCGCCATCTTCCCGAACCCGGACCATCGTCTGTTACCTGGCATGTTTGTGCGCGCGCGTCTGGATGAAGGCACCAACCCGAACGCCCTGCTGGTTCCTCAGCAAGGTGTGACCCGTACGCCAACCGGTGAAGCCAGCGCCATGGTTGTCGGCGCAGACAACAAAGTTGAAGTGCGTAAGATCACCGCAAATCAGGCATTTGGCGACAAATGGCTGGTGACCGAAGGTCTTAAAGAGGGCGATCGCGTGATTACCGTAGGTACTCAGCGTGCGAAACCGGGTGCGCAGGTGACGCCACAAGAAGTCAAAGACGATGCCAATGCACTACCAGATTCACAGTCTGCTAAATCATCGTCATAAACAGGAGCCGTTGATACATGGCTAAGTTCTTTATCGATCGCCCCATTTTCGCCTGGGTGCTCGCCATCATTATTATGCTGGCGGGTGCGCTATCGATTATCAACCTGCCGATTGAGCAATATCCCAACGTTGCGCCACCGGCGGTTGAAATTCAGGCCTCTTATCCGGGCGCAGATGCGAAAACGCTGCAGGATTCGGTAACCCAGGTTATCGAGCAAAACATGAACGGCATCGACGGGCTGATGTATATGTCCTCGAGCAGTGACTCGTCCGGTACGCTGACGCTGACGCTGACTTTCCAGTCCGGTACGGATGCGGATATCGCGCAGGTTCAGGTGCAGAACAAACTGCAGCTGGCCATGCCGCTGCTGCCGCAGGAAGTACAGCAACAGGGGATTCAGGTTAAGAAATCCTCCAGCAGCTTCCTGATGGTAGCCGGTTTCGTTAGCGAAGATGGCAGCATGACGCAGAATGACATCTCTGACTATGTTGCCTCTAACATCAAAGACCCTATCAGCCGTACGCCGGGTGTTGGTGATACGCAGGTATTTGGTGCGCAGTATGCGATGCGCATCTGGCTTGATCCGCACAAACTCAACAACTACCAGCTGACGCCGGTGGATGTGATCAGTGCGCTGCAAACCCAGAACACCCAGGTGGCTGCCGGTCAGCTGGGCGGTACGCCACCGGCGCCGGGTCAGCAGCTCAACGCCTCCATCATTGCGCAAACCCGTCTGACCTCCACCGACGAGTTCGGCAATATCATGCTGAAGGTGAATCAGGATGGTTCGCAGGTGCGCCTGCGTGACGTTGCGAAGATCGAGCTCGGGGGTGAAAACTACGAGATCATCGCGCGTTACAACGGGAAACCCGCCTCCGGTATCGGTGTTAAACTGGCGACCGGCGCTAACGCCCTGGACACGGCTGACGCGGTGAAAGCGGAGCTGGCGAAGCTGGAACCGTTCTTCCCGTCAGGCATGAAAACCGTCTACCCGTACGACACCACGCCGTTCGTTAAGATCTCAATCTTCGAAGTGGTTAAAACGCTGTTTGAAGCCATTGTGCTGGTGTTCCTGGTGATGTATCTGTTCCTGCAGAACTTCCGCGCCACGCTGATTCCAACCATTGCGGTGCCGGTCGTCCTGCTGGGGACCTTTGCCATTATCAGCGCCTTTGGCTACTCGATAAACACGCTGACGATGTTCGGTATGGTGCTTGCCATCGGCCTGCTGGTGGATGACGCCATCGTGGTGGTCGAGAACGTTGAGCGCGTGATGGCGGAAGAGGGTCTGCCGCCAAAAGAGGCGACCCGCCGTTCAATGGAGCAGATTCAGGGTGCGCTGGTGGGGATCGCGCTGGTTCTGTCAGCGGTATTTATCCCGATGGCCTTCTTCGGCGGTTCAACCGGTGTTATCTATCGCCAGTTCTCCATCACCATCGTTTCAGCGATGGCGCTGTCGGTGCTGGTGGCGTTGATTCTGACGCCGGCGCTGTGCGCCACAATGCTGAAGCCGATCAAGAAGGGCGACCACGGCAAAACCACTGGTTTCTTTGGCTGGTTTAACCGCTTGTTTGATAAGAGCACCAACCACTACGTCGATAGCGTAGGCCATATCATCCGTAGTACCGGTCGCTATCTGGTTATCTATCTGGTGATCGTTGTCGGTATGGCTTACCTGTTCCTGAAACTGCCCTCCTCCTTCCTGCCGGAAGAGGATCAGGGTCTGTTACTGGCACAGGCGCAGCTGCCTGCCGGCGCGACTCAGGAACGTACCCAGAAAGTGCTGGATCAGGTGACCGATTACTTCCTGACCAAAGAGAAAGACAGCGTTAACTCGGTGTTTACCGTTAACGGCTTCGGCTTCGCCGGTCGTGGTCAGAACACCGGTATCGCCTTCGTCAGCCTCAAGCCATGGGATGAGCGTAGCGATGCCAGCCTGAAAGTGCCGGCCATTGCCGGACGTGCGATGCAGGCGCTGGGTCAGATTAAAGATGCGATGGTGTTCCCGTTCAACCTGCCAGCGATTATCGAACTGGGTAACGCAACCGGCTTTGACTTCCAGCTGATTGACCAGGGTAACCTCGGCCATGAGAAGCTGACTGCCGCGCGTAACCAGCTGTTTGGCATGATCGCCCAGCATCCGGATACGCTGGTTGGCGTGCGTCCAAATGGTCTGGAAGATACGCCGCAGTACAAGCTGATCATCGATCAGGAGAAAGCGCAGGCGCTGGGTGTGTCGCTGTCTGACATTAACACCACGCTGGGTGCTGCCTGGGGCGGCTCTTACGTCAATGACTTCATTGACCGTGGCCGCGTCAAGAAAGTGTACGTGATGGGTAAAGCCGATTCGCGCATGCTGCCGGATGACATCAGCAAGTGGTACGTGCGCAACAGCGCAGGCACCATGGTGCCGTTCTCCAGCTTCTCCTCGGCGAAGTGGCAGTACGGTTCACCGCGCCTGGAGCGCTATAACGGTCTCCCATCAATGGAGATCCTGGGTCAGGCTGCACCGGGCAAGAGCTCGGGTGATGCCATGAACCTGATGGAAGAGCTGGCGGGCAAACTGCCGGCAGGTATTGGTTACGACTGGACCGGCATGTCCTATCAGGAACGTCTCTCCGGTAACCAGGCACCTGCGCTCTATGCGATCTCACTGATTGTGGTGTTCCTGTGTCTGGCGGCACTGTATGAGAGCTGGTCAATTCCGTTCTCGGTCATGCTGGTGGTACCGCTGGGCGTAATTGGTGCGCTGATCTTTACCACGCTGCGTGGCCTGAGTAACGACGTCTACTTCGTGGTAGGGCTGTTGACCACCATCGGCCTCTCGGCGAAGAACGCCATCCTGATTGTTGAATTCGCCAAGGATTTGATGGAGAAGGAGGGCAAAGGCCTGGTGGAGTCAACGCTGGAAGCCTCACGTATGCGTCTGCGTCCGATTCTGATGACGTCACTGGCGTTTATCCTCGGCGTACTGCCGCTGGCAATCAGCAGCGGTGCCGGTTCCGGCGCACAGAACGCCGTTGGTACAGGCGTGATGGGCGGCATGGTGACCGCGACAGCGCTGGCGATCTTCTTCGTGCCGGTGTTCTTCGTGGTGGTGCGCCGCCGTTTCAGCAAAAATAAATCGGAGCTGGAACAAGGGCATCCGACAGAGCAGAACCACTAAGTTTTACGCTCTCTTATCAAGGCCGCTAATGCGGCCTTTTTTTTGCCTTCCGCCCGGTGATACCCACGTAACGATCGCGGTTGCAATCAAATCCTGCCAGGTTCATACTATTGTTATATTATAACATTACATGAGAGAGCAGTTATGAAAGCAAATATCCATCCGCACTATCGTCCAGTGGTATTCCATGACACCACCGCCGACGAATACTTCAAAGTCGGTTCCACCATTAAGACCGATCGCACCATCCAGTTTGAAGGGGAAGAGCTGCCGTACGTGACGCTTGATGTCTCATCAAAATCGCACGTTTACTACACCGGTAAGCAGAAAGAGTTTGCCAAAGAGGGCAGCGCCGCACGCTTCAACAAGCGTTTCGGCAGCTTCCTGACGCGCAGCAAGTAAGCGGGGAGCAGCAGCATGCAGGTGGTCAGTTCATTGCGGTCTGCCAAGACCCGTCACAAAGATTGCAAAGTCGTGCGTCGTAAAGGCCGGATTTATGTGATTTGCAAAACGAATCCGCGCTTTAAGGCGGTGCAGGGAAGAAAGAAAAAACGTTAGGAAAGTGTCGTGATAATTGGCCGGGATGCTCCCCGGCTTTTTTATTACTTCATGGTCGCCAGCATGGCATCCACATTGTGCTTAAATGCCGCAACGTAGGTCGCTGCCGGCCCGTTCGCCGCAGATAAAGCTTCCGGATAGAGTTCACCACCCGGCTGAGCGCCGGTTTCACTGGCTATCTGTTTCACCAGGCGCGGGTCGGTCTGGTTCTCAACAAAATAGGTTTTGATATGCTCAGCTTTCAGCTGCTTAATGATTGCTGCCACATCGCTGGCGCTGGCTTCCGCTTCCGTTGAGAAGCAACCGGAGCAAGGAAGGTGACGCCATAGCGCTGACCAAAGTAGCCAAACGCATCGTGACTGGTAAGCACTTTACGCTTGCTAAGCGGCACTGCTTCGAACGATCTCTTTGCCCAGCCGTCCAGCTGTTGCAGTTGCTGAATATAGCGCTCGCCGCTTTTACGAATCTCCGCTTCATCCTGAGGATCGGCTTTGATCAATGCGTTCATCACGTTGGTGGCGTAGATCACGCCATTTTGCATGCTGTTCCACGCATGCGGATCGGTCACGGTTTTCCCCTCCTCCTCCATCTTACGGGTGTTCACGCCGTTTGAGGCCACCACCACGTTGCCTGTGTAGCCAGATGCGCTAATCAGGCGATCCATCCAGCCCTCCATGCCCAGTCCACTGACAAACACCACGTCCGCTTTTGCCAGCGCCTGACTATCCTGCGGCGTGGGTTCAAAGGTGTGCGGATCGCCATCCGGCCCAACCAGTGATTTCACCTTAACGTGATCGCCGCCCACCTGCTTAACGATATCCGCCAGTACGGTGAAGCTCGCCACGGCATCCACGGTTTTCGCCAGCGTCAGCGGGCTGATGAACATGGCTGCGATGGCCAGGCTCAACGGTAACTTCTTCATACGTATCCCCTTATTATTGCATTATCGACGGCGCAGCAGGCCGCCACATGGTCCTGTCAACACGGACAGTAAAAACAGCACGGCTGCACTCAGTACCACAGCCGGTCCGGCGGGCAGCGAGTAGTGCCATGAAAGAATCAGACCGATGAGCGCCGCAACAATAGCCAGCAGCATGGCGATGCCGAGCATGCTGGCAAGGTGGCGGCTCCAGAAACGTGCACTGGTAGCCGGCAGCATCATCAGGCCGACGGACATTAACGTGCCCAGCACCTGGAAGCCCGCCACCAGATTGAGCACCACTAAGGTAAGAAAGATGCCGTGCACCAGCGGCGCGCTCCACTTGCCCTGGGCCCGCAGGAAGTCGGGATCAAATGCATCAATCACCAGCGGCCGGAAGATCACGGCCAGCGTCAGCAGCGTAAACGCGGCGATGCTTCCCACCAGCAGAATGGCGCTGTTATCCACCGCCAGCAGTGAGCCAAACAGCACATGCAGTAGATCAACGCTGGATCCGCGCAGCGACACCAGCGTAACGCCCAGCGCCAGCGAACCCAGATAGAAGCCAGAGAAGCTGGCGTCCTCCTTTAATGGCGTATATCGGCTAACCGCCCCTGAGAGCAGCGCCACCGCCAGCCCGGCGATCAGTCCGCCGATACCCATCGCAACCAGCGATAATCCTGAGACCAGATAGCCGATGGCGGCACCCGGCAGTACCGCATGCGATAACGCATCGCCGACCAGGCTCATGCGGCGCAGCGAGAGAAACACCCCGAGCGGCGTGGCGCTGACGGCTAACGCGACGCAGGCCACTAAGGCGCGGCGCATAAAACCGAATTCGATGAAGGGTTGAATAAGGGTCATGAGGCCACCCTGCGCAGCAGCGGCGTCTGCACCGTACTGCTCTCATCCAGCGACAGCACATCCGTAAAGTAACGCGCGACCAGCGGGCGATCGTGCAGCACCACCAGCAGCGTGGTGCCCTTCTGCTGCTGCTGCTGCAGAATCGACATCAGTAACGTAACGGTGGGCGTATCAATGCCATTGAACGGCTCATCCAGCAGCCAGACTCTGCTCTGCTGCAGCAGCAGTCGCGCAAAGAGCACGCGCTGCAGCTGGCCGCCGGAGAGCATGGCGGGCTGCGCGTCGGCAAACTCACGCATCTGCACGGCATCCAGCGCAGCATCAATCTCCTGACGCAAGGCGCGGGTGATACCGCCAAACCAGCCACAGCGTGGCCAGCAGCCCATGGCCACCAGCTCATAAGCGGTCAATGGAAAACGTGTTTCCAGCTCGCTGCGCTGCGGCAACCAGCCAAGTGCATTGCGTGAAATGTGGAGTTCGCAGCTGCCGCTAACGGGAGGAATCAATCCGGCGATGGTTTTTAATAAGGTCGATTTTCCGGTGCCGTTGGCGCCGACCAGCGCTGTCATACTGCCGGCGGCCAGCGCACCGGTGACCTGCGGCGTCACCGCCCTGCCCTGATAACCGCCCTGCAGTTGGTTAAAACGCATCATTTCTGTATCCCCCACCAGAGCGCCAGCGCCAGCAGTGCGCACAGCAGCAGCGCAACCGTCAGGCGTCCGCCAAGGGACAAAAGTAATCCACTGTGATTCATTACCCGCAAACCAAAATGTTATAACATAACATTTATCCTAACCGATCGCGGTCCCATGCCGCGCGGGCAAAGTGTTTCAAAAAAAATCAGGCAGCCAGAAAGATTGGGTTAACGTATTGTCTTTATGTGCCTGAAAGTTGTGCCCCATCGCAGTAATCGCCCGTTCTGTTTACGGGCACCTTGCTTTGTGGTGCTGAAAACACAATGATAGATACACTCTTCCTTATACGAGGATGCCAGATGCAGTCTATTATTCATTGTGATATCGCTGTGGATGAGGATGATTGCGGCAAGCTACAGAGAATAATACAGGGGAATATTCTCAAAATAGCTGAAGCTCTCGCCGGTGATTTACAGTGGTATTCGCAAAACGCGAAATTAGTTCCGGACAGTTTTAAGATTATTTCCATTCAACGGTTCAATCACGATCGATTTAAAATGCTTTACGATTTCACGTGGGATTTATTTAATCCCTGCCTGGATTTAAATGAAACCTTTACGCGACGTGAAGCCGTTACATTCCACATTACGCCCGGTGCGCTGGTGTTTGACGTGATCGACAATACGCAGCCATCACCCGCTGATGAATTGTAATATTTGGTAATTGGGTGAGCAAAGCTAATGAATGTGGATTATATTTGAAAGGTCGCTGAATTACTTTTATTCGTGATCGCTCCCTGGTAGCTTTTCCAAATCTCGCCGCGTTGCGGTACCTGTGCTCGCTATGGAGGGGAAAAAGATGGACGAATACTCACCGAAACGGCATGATATTGCCCAGCTTAAATTTCTGTGTGAGAGCCTGTTTGACGAAAGTATGGCGACGTTAACGGATAGCCACCACGGCTGGGTTAATGATCCCACTTCGCCAGGCAATTTACAGCTCAACGATTTGATTGAGCATATCGCCTCTTTCACGATGAATTACAAAATTAAGCACGTTGAAGATGAAGCGCTGATTACGCAAATCGATGAATATCTTGACGATACCTTTATGTTGTTCAGCAGTTATGGAATCAATTCTCAGGATCTTCAGCGGTGGCAACGTTCAGCAAAACGCTTATTTAATCTGTTTGCCGAAGAGTGCGCTTATCTCCAGCAACCCAGCCATTCCTTTTAGCATCAGAGTGAGACCGGTTTATTTATGAGCAACCAAGCCCTAACCAAAACAGACTATTTGATGCGACTGCGTCGTTGTCGCTCAATTGATACCCTTGAACGGGTTATCGAAAAAAATAAGTACGAATTACCTGAAGATGAGTTAGCGGTTTTCTATTCCGCAGCCGATCACCGCCTGGCAGAGCTGACGATGAACAAGCTGTACGACAAAGTGCCTGGCTCCGTCTGGAAATACGTCCGCTAAGATCTGCCCTTCACGCTTTTCCGTTACGCCATCGTTTATCTGCAGGGATGATTCACCGGCAAGGGAGTGCCAGCGTAGTGCTGTCTGCTGTTTCTGAAGATTTTCTGGGGAGCAGAAATGGTGGAGGCCCTGCCAGCTACATCCCGGCACACGCGTCGCCTGCTGCGGCTGCTTCCTTCCGGACCTGACCGAGTTCACAAGTTAGCGTTGCGGGAGAACCAACAGGGCCCCCATTGACGAGCCCTCATTTCGAGAGCGTTGGCATTATCAGGTAAGCCCCTGGCAATTGCAAGCGCAGGCCGGACAACCGTTGGTTTCTTGAACAGAGCGGCGGTAAATACCTGCTGAACCGCCTTTCCCCATGCTAAAGTTGATGTTTTTGCAGGAGACGAAACGCTGCATGGGCGAGCAAAGCAACTTTTCTGAGCGCGTATGGCAAATCATTGCGGCTATCCCTAAAGGCAAAGTGACCACCTATGGCGATGTCGCCCTGCTGGCGGGATCGCCGCGTGCAGCGCGCCAGGTAGGCGGCGTGCTTCGGCGTCTGCCGCCGGGCAGCAAATTGCCCTGGTTCCGCGTAATCAATCGACACGGTCGTATCTCGCTACAGGGTGAGGACTTATTTCGCCAGCGCGATGCGCTTGAAGCGGAAGGCATTGAAGTGAATGATGCCGGTGAAATCGATTTAGAGAAGTACCGCTGGGCGTATTAAATTAGCGGTGCAGGATAAGGGCCGCCAGGTCCGCTGCCGTAGAGTAAAGCGGCAGCGGACCTGTGTGCCCCTGATTCGGTGCTGTGATTACATACTGGTTGGCGCAGGCACCGACGCTGAAGGCGTGACCTGAGTCGGGGACGTAGATGGCACCGTGGTTGCCGCACCCGGCTGGGTTGGCATCGCCATATTCGTCACCGGCACCAGCAGCAGCTCTGCTTTGGTTCCGCCCTGATTGATCACCGGCTTCACGGTATCGGTGACAAAGGCCAGCTTGCCATCGACCGTAATGGCTGCGCTCAGCAGAATACGTGCGTTCGGCTGGATGTCAGCCGGGTTGAACGGCAGCACAAACTGGAACGGCGCCTGTTTCCCTTCGGTACGCACCACGCGCTGCGAAAGCACTTTTGACGGCGCATCGGCCAGCGAGGCGTCTGCCAGCGTCACGGTCAGAACCGCATCCGGCGGCAGCGCAATGCGCTGGCGAATATACACCGAACCACTAACGTTAGGCTGCGCGATGGCGGCTTGCTGACCGGCGACCGTTGAGCCCAGCGTCGGTGTTGGCACCGGCTTGCTGTGATCGGCACACCCTGTGATCGCCGCAGCGAGCGTCATACCGCTAATAACTTGCCAGAGTTTCATCGATGTCGTCTCCTTGTGAACACTATGATTGTCGGCGGTAAAGTTGTTGGCTGGGTTTTCGACCGCCGATTGCTGTTAATTCTGGCACAAAAATCCCCATTGCGCCTGAAGGGGGGAAATCGCGGTAAAAGCGTTGCGGAAACTGGTCGGATCTTTCACACTTGCGCCATTGGCATCTCTGAGGAGTCCGTTATGAGCCAGGCACTGCACAACCTGCTTAATTTATTGAATCTGGAAAAGCTGGAAGAGGGTCTATTCCGCGGGCAAAGTGAAGATCTGGCCTGCGCCAGGTGTTTGGCGGCCAGGTCGTTGGTCAGGCGCTCTATGCAGCTAAGCAAACCGTGCCGGAAGCGCGCATTATCCACTCATTCCACAGCTACTTCCTGCGGCCCGGCGACAGCCAGAAAGCCATCATCTATGACGTTGAAACCTGCGGGATGGTAAAAGCTTCAGCGCCCGTCGCGTCAGCGCAGTGCAAAACGGGCAGCCCATTTTCTACATGACGGCGTCGTTCCAGGCACCTGAGAGCGGCTTCGAACATCAGAACAGCATGCCGGTGGTGCCGGGCCCGGATAACCTACCCTCTGAGCAGGATCTGGCGCAAAAACTGGCCGCTCACCTGCCGCTCAAACTCAAAGAGAAGTTCCTCGCCGAGCGCCCGCTGGATATCCGCCCGGTCCAGATTCACAACCCGCTAAAAGGCCGCGTTGATGAGCCGGTGCGCCAGGTCTGGATTCGCGCTAATGGCCAGCTGCCGGACGATCGGCGTATTCATCAGTATCTGCTGGGTTACGCTTCGGATCTTAACTTCCTGCCGGTTGCGCTACAGCCGCACGGCAAAGGCTTTCTGGAGCCCGATATGCAGGTGGCTACCATTGACCACTCTATGTGGTTCCACCGTCCGTTTGATCTCTCTGACTGGCTGCTCTACAGCGTGGTCAGTACATCGGCTTCCGGTGCGCGCGGCTTTGTGCGCGGTGAGTTCTATACCCGGGACGGCACGCTGGTGGCAACTACGGTGCAGGAGGGCGTGATGCGCCAGCGCGAGTCATAAAAAAAGGGGCGACCTGGTCGCCCCTTCTGCTGTTTATTATTTTATCGCACTGCTTCTCTTCATCCAGCGCATTACTGGTTGTAAGCGTTCTCGCCGTGGCTGTTCACGTCCAGACCTTCGCGCTCCTGCTCTTCCGGCACGCGCAGCCCGACAATCAGATCGGCCAGCTTAAAGCCGATGAAAGCCACTACGCCGGACCAGACGATAGTCACCAGACAGCTAAATACCTGAACCCAAACCTGATGGCCCATCGTCACGCCTTCCGCATAACCCACACCGCCCAGCGTAGAGGAGGCAAAGACGCCGGTCAGGATGCAGCCAAGGATACCGCACACGCCGTGCACGCCAAACACATCACACGGGTCATCAACGCGCAGCCATCTCTTCAGCGTGGTGACGCCCCAGATACCCGCCAGGCCGCCGGCCAGACCGATAATCAGCGCGCCGCCCACCCCCACATAACCGCAGGCCGGGGTAATCGCAACCAGACCAGCGATAAAGCCCGAGCAGGCGCCCAGCAGAGAGGGCTTGCCGCGCATTGCCCATTCGCCAAACACCCACGAGAGCACGGCACCGGCGGTGGCCACTACGGTATTCACGAACGCCAGCGCAGCGATCTCGTTGGCCGCAGACGCGGAGCCGGCGTTAAAGCCAAACCAGCCCACATACAGAATGGCGGTACCGATAAACACCATTGGCAGGTTATGCGGTTTGAATGCCTCTTTCCCGAAGCCCGCACGTTTACCCACCAGGTAGGCGCCCACCAGACCCGCAACCGCCGCGTTAATGTGCACTACCGTACCGCCTGCGAAATCCAGCGCGCCATCCTGCGCCAGATAACCGCCGCCCCACACCATATGGGCGATAGGCAGATAGGAGAGCGTCAGCCATACGCCGACAAAGATCAGCACCGCCGAGAAGCGAATACGCTCGGCAATCGCGCCCACAATCAGCCCTACGGTGATACAGGCGAATGAGGCCTGGAACGCCACGTGGATATATTGATAGAAGCTGCCCATCACCGCTTTCAGCTCAATATTCTTTAACATCACCCACTGGAAGTTACCGAAAAACGCATTGCCTTCGCTGAAGGCGAGTGAGTAGCCGTAGACCACCCACAGCACGCATACCAGCGCAAAGGTCACGGCCACCTGGGTGAGCATCGACAGCACGTTTTTGCCACGAATCAAGCCGCCGTAAAACAGGGCAATTCCCGGGATGGTCATAAACAGTACCAGCGCGGTACAGATCATCATAAAGGCGTTGTCAGCTTTATCCGCAACGGCAGGCGCAGCGGCCATTGCCAGAGACGGTAACAGCGCCAGGCTGGTGAGGCCCAACATGGTCATTACTTTTTTCATTTTATTCCATCCCATCACAATTCAGAGCCCCAGTTACAGTGCTGCTTCGTCGGTTTCGCCGGTACGAATACGGATAACGCGCTGCAATTCCGCGACGAAGATTTTGCCGTCGCCAATTTTGCCGGTATAAGCGGCTTTGCTGATGACATCGACCACTTCATCAAGTTGATCGTCCGCAATGGCAATATCAATTTTCACTTTTGGCAGGAAGTTAACGCTGTACTCAGCCCCGCGGTACAGTTCTGCATGGCCCTTCTGACGCCCAAAGCCTTTCACTTCGCTCACGGTCAGGCCCTGAATGCCAATGGAGGATAACGCTTCACGCACGTCCTCCAGCTTAAATGGTTTGATTACCACGGTAACCAGCTTCATACGTTCCCCTCCGGATATAAAAATGAGTGAGTCTTCGCGGACACGCAGAGAGTTAAGCAAAGGCTGTGCCATAAATGGCAAAAGAGGCGCGTGCGTCATGCAGGCGCATGCCATCACGCTTCGTTACGACCGGAAGTGAGAGGAGAAGTGAAGAGAAGCGCGCGGAGTGTTGTATTTTTGCACTCCTTTGGTGCTCATGGCCTCAAAGGAGTGCATTCTTACAGAACATTCCGATAAATACGGTCAAAAAAGGTGCAAATCACCCTTCAGCAGAGGCGGGTATGCTCGTCGCGAGTTCATCACCCGCCTGCTGCAGCTGATACATCTGCCAGTAGCGCCCTTGCTGCGCCAGCAGATGAGCGTGCGTGCCGCGTTCCACAACCTGACCGCGGTGCAGCACCAGAATCTGGTCGGCTTCAGTAATGGTAGAGAGGCGGTGCGCAATCACTACCAGCGTGCTGTGCTGGCGCAGCGCGCGCAGCGCATGCTGGATCGCCTGTTCGGTACCGGAATCGATGTTCGCGGTGGCTTCATCAAGAATTAAAATTTGCGGCAGAGAGACCAGCACGCGCGCCAGCGCCAGCAGCTGCTTCTGTCCAACCGAAAGATTGTTGCCCTGCTCACCCAGCCGCGTATGTATGCCCTCCGGCATTGACCGCGCCAGCGCAGCCAGCTGCACCGTCTCCAGCGCCTGCCACACCTGCGCTTCCGCAATATCACGGCCAAGACGCACGTTTTCCAGCAGGGTATCCGCCAGCACTACCGGGTCCTGCTGCACCATTGCCACGCTGGTGCGCAGCGCATCATGCGAGAGCTGCAGTAGCGGACGACCATCCAGCTCGATGCTGCCGCGCGTCACCGGATAGTAGCCCATGAGCAGATTGGCCAGCGTACTTTTACCGCTCCCGGTATGGCCCACCAGCGCCACAAAGCCGCGCGCCGGCACCTCAAGGTTGATATGACTCAACACATCGCGATCGTCACGGTAGGCGAAGCTCACGTCACGCAGGCTAATACGACCAGAGGCCAGCGGCTGAATATCATTGCCGTACCCCTGCTGCTGCGCATCCATCAGCTCAAAAATACGTTCGCCGGAGACAATAGCCTGCTGCAGCATCGATTGCTGCGTGGTGAGTTCAATCAGCGGTTCGTTGAGACGACCGAGATAAGTAATGAAGGCATACAGTACGCCCACTTCAAAGACACCCGGCGTGGCGAAGCTAAACAGCATTAATAGCCCGCACAAAATCAGTGCAGAAAACAGACTCAGCAGCGGTCGCAGCAGAAAACCATCCAGCCGTAACGTCTCCATGCGCGCCAGATAGTGTGAACGGCTCGCTTCACCTATCCGCTCGCCGAATCGTGCCTGCTGTCGGAATTGCTGGATAACGCTCATGCCGTTGATGATTTCGTTGAAACCATTGTTGATGTCAGCCAGATAGCTGCGCACGCGGCGTGCAATGGGCGTGCTGTAACGCTGATAAATCAGCATCACCGTGATGACCAGCGGGAAAATCACCAGTGCCACCAGTGCCATGCGCCAGTCCAGTGAGAACATGGCCACCAGCATTGCACCAATCAGCGCGGCGCTGCGCAGAACCGTTGCCACCACCGTGACATACAGATCTTTGATTACTTCGGTATCGTTGGTGACGCGTGAAATGATCTGCCCGACCGGCTGGGTATCAAAGGCGCTGAGCGGTTGGCGCAATGCGGCATTCATCACATCCACACGCAGCTGCTGCACCACACCAATCGCCGCCCGGTTAAAGAGCAGCGCCTGCAGATAGTGCAGGCCGGCCGCCAGTAACTGCAGCAGGATAAAACTCACCAGCAGGCCCGCCACGATGCCCCACGGCATGCGGTGTTTGGCGATCAGATTATCAATGAAATAACTCACCAGAATCGGCCCGGTAACCTCCGCCGCTGCGGCCACCCACAGCATGCCGACCGCCATCCACAGCGATTTACGCCACGGCTTGCCATAGGCGAGCAGACGTTTCAGCGTCGGCCATAAACGTTGTGATTTAGCCACGGTTTGCTCCTTCAGCCCCATCATCCTCATCCAGCGCCGCTTCCAGCTGCTGATAGCGATACATATCGCGATACCAGCCAGGCTGCGCGGCCAGCGTATCGTGATCGCCCCGCTGCACCACCGCACCCTGCTGCAGCACCAGGATTTCACTGGCCTCTGTCAGCGCCGACAGACGGTGCGCACTGATGATCAGCGTGCGGCCTTTGCCCCAGAGGCGCAGGTTGTGCAGGATGTCATGTTCGGTGCGGCCATCCACCGCCGAAAGGGCATCGTCCAGAATCAGGATCTCCGCATCGAGCAGTAGCGCGCGCGCAATGGCGATGCGCTGTTTTTGTCCGCCGGAGAGCATCACGCCGCGTTCGCCCACTTCGGTGTCATAGCCCTGCGGCAGACGCAGGATATCCTCATGAACGCAGGCCATCTGTGCCGCGCGCTCAATCTCTTGCTGGCTGGCGTCGGGCCGTCCCAGCGCCAGGTTGCTGGCAACGCTATCGGAGAACAGGAACGGCGTCTGGCTCACGACCGCCAGGCGGCTGCGCCAGCTATCCAGCCGCAGCTGCGGCAGCGGCATATTGTGATAGCGGATGTCGCCCTCGTTGATGTCGAAGTGGCGCTGAATCAGGCTCAGCAGCGTACTCTTACCACAGCCGGTCGGGCCACACAGCCCCAGCATCTGCCCCGGTTTCAGCTGGAAATGGAGATCGCTCAAAACCGGTGCCGGATTTGCCGGGTAGCGAAACGCACGAATCGCCACCTGCAGTACGCCGGGCTCATCCGGCAACGCCTGCTCTCCATCCTCCACCGCTGGCGCTTCCGCCAGCAGCGCGCGGATACGGCTCCACGCTGCGCTGCCACGCTCAACGATGTTAATCATCCACGCCAGCGCCAGCATCGGCCAGATCATCAGGCCGAGGTACATAACAAAACTGGTCAGCTGACCAAGCGTCAGCGTACCGTGCCAGACCATCCAGCCGCCGCCGGCAATCGCCAGCAGATTGGAAAAGCCCACAGCGATATAGATGGTGGGATCAAAACGCGCATCCACCCGCGCCACGTGCAGGTTCTTTTTTCCGGTGTCGCGGGCGATACCGGCGAACTGTTGCGACTGATGATCCTCCAGACCAAAAGCCTTGATCATACGAATGCTGGTCAGGCTCTCCTGGGTTTGATCGTTAAGGCTGGAGAACGCCGCCTGCGCCACTTTGAACCGATTGTGCAGGCGCGCGCCATCTTTCTGGATCACAAGCGCCATGATCGGCATGGGGATTAGCGCCAGTAACGTTAGCTCCCAGCTGATTTGCGTGCTCATCACCGCCAGCACCACCAGCCCCATCACCAGGGAGTCCACCAGCGTCAGCACCCCTTCCCCGGCAGCAAATACCACGCGATCCACATCGTTCGTGGCGCGGGCGATCAGATCGCCGGTGCGGTGGCGCAGATAAAAGGCCGGATGCTGGCGGCTCAGCTGGCGGTAGAAATCCTCACGCAGCTCGACTGCCAGCTGATAAGAGGCACCAAACAGCAGTACGCGCCAGACGTAGCGCAGCAGATAGACGATGACGGCGGTCACCAGCATGACGCCAATCCACATCATGATCTGGCCCGTAGAGAGCGAGTGCTGCGTTACGCCATCCACAATTACCCCGACAATATGCGGGGGCAGCAGCTGCAGCAGCGCAATGAGGATAAGCAAACTGATGGCACCGAGATAGCGCCGCCACTCGCGCAGGAAATACCAACTTAACTGGCTGAATAATCGCACAAGAGAGTCTCTGTTCTTGCCCGTCAGGGCGCTACCGGCAATGCGGTGGTGTATTTAATCTCTTCCATGGCGAAGCTGGAAGTCACATCTATCAGCCCCGGTACGCCATTGACCAGGCGCTTGTAAAAGCTATCGTAACTCTTCATATCGGCCACCTGAATACGCAGCAGATAGTCGTATTCGCCGGCCATGCGGTAGAAGGCCATCACTTCAGGCATCTGTTGCACCACGGCGACAAACTGCCGGAACCAGTCGCTATTGTGCTGTTGGGTTTTGATCAGCATAAACGCCGTCAGAGAAAGCCCGAGCTTTTCCCCATCAAGCAGGGCGACGCGTGCCCGAATAATGCCATCATCTTCCAGCTTTTTCAGGCGTTTCCAGCACGGCGTCGTAGTGAGATTGACCGCCTCCGCCAGCGCCTGCAGGGATAGCGTACAATCCTGTTGCAGCATCGCCAGCAGTGTACGGTCAGTTTTATCTAACATCTGCCACCTCAGGAGAAAATTTTTCTCTTATTCGGGCATTATAGCGCGATATTAGCAACCTCTTTTTCCTGCCAGTGCCTTACACTGGGCGCAGTTATTTTCACGGAATTGCCACATGCAAACGCTCTGGGTTCGCCACGCTATTAACGAAATCAACGCCGATTTTCAACGTTCTGCGGATACGCATCTGATTCGCTTTACGCTGGATGATTTTCCCGGTATTGGCTTTTATCTCAAGGACGAAAGCACACATCCGAGCGGCAGCCTGAAGCACCGCCTGGCGCGCTCGCTGTTTCTTTATGGCCTGGCGAATGGCTGGATCCGTGAAAATACGCCGATTATTGAAGCCTCCTCCGGCAGTACTGCCGTGTCGGAAGCCTACTTTGCCCGCCTGCTTGGCCTGCCCTTTATCGCCGTGATGCCCGCCAGTACGGCGAAGCGCAAAATTGAACTGATCCGCTTTTACGGCGGCGAGTGCCATTTCGTGGCCGATCCCTGCCAGCTGTACAGCGAGTCGGAACGCCTGGCGCAGGAACTGAATGGCCATTTTATGGATCAGTTTACCTATGCAGAGCGCGCCACCGACTGGCGCGGCAATAACAATATCGCTGAGAGCATTTTTCGCCAGATGGCGCGCGAGCCGTATCCGGTACCACATACGCTGATCATGAGTGCCGGAACGGGCGGCACGTCAGCAACGCTGGGCCGCTACATACGCTATCAGGGGCATGACACGCGCCTGCTGGTGGTCGATCCGCAGCACTCGGTGTTCTTTGATTACTGGCACAGCCGCGACAAAACGCTGCGCAGCGCACGCGGCAGCCTGATTGAGGGCATTGGACGTCCACGTGTTGAACCCTCTTTTTTGCCGGATGTGATCGATGAGATGGTGAAGGTCGCGGATGGCGCGACGGTTGCCGCCATGCTGCAGCTGGAAAAGATTCTTGGTCGCCGTCCGGGTGCCTCAACCGGTACAAACTTCTGGGGCATGATGCAGGTGGCAAAACAGATGCGAGCGAATGGTTTACAGGGTTCGCTGGTGACACTGCTGTGTGACAGCGGGGAGCGCTATCCCGATACTTACTACAATCCGCAGTGGGTGGCAGAGCATATTGGCGATATCCAGCCGTGGCAGCGCGAGCTGCAATAAAAAACCGGACATCCTGTCCGGTTCACTGTAAGCCTCAGCATTCGGGGGAATAATCGAGGTGTGGTGTGGTCATCCAGTGATTTAAGTAGTGAGACACAGCCTGTGTCTCGCAATGACCGATAACCGGCAAATGCGGCAAAGAAGCTTTGAGCTGGTGCATGGCGTTGCCCATAATGAAGCCGCGCCCGACGCGCTCCAGCATTTCGCGATCGTTCATGGCATCGCCAAACGCCATGCAATCCGCCAGTGTCAGCGAGAGATGCTGACACAATCGCGCCAGTGCCGATCCCTTATGACAGCCGACCGGCAGTACTTCCAGGCAATCCCAGGCCGAAAAACAGATATTGGCGCGATCGCCCAGCGCCTGCAGCAGCTCCGTTCTGAGCGCCTGCAGCATCTCGTGCGGGGCAATAAAGCACACTTTCGTCACGTCATGCGCAGACATCTTTCGTAAGTCGCGCAGCTGATACTGAAAACCGCTCATGGCGTGCGCTTCCAGCAGGCCGGGCAGCGGTTTGTCGGTAAACCAGCCTTCGTCATTGAAGATGTGGATGGATGCCGGGGTCTGCCAGTGGCTATGGAGCACCTCTTCCGCCACCGCCGACGGTAAATCACACCCGTACAGCCGGGTGCCATCAGGCGCATGAATACGTGTGCCGTTGCCGGTAATGAGCCAGGCGGGTAAGGTAATTTGATCGCGCACCGCCTGCATGTCCATCAGGTGGCGGCCAGTGGCAAAAGTCAGTGTGACATCACGCTGATGCAGCGCGTGCAGGCTGCTGAGCGTCTCCTGACCTAACCGGTGCGTGGGCAGCAGCAGCGTGCCGTCCATATCAAATGCCGCAAGGCGAGCCATAGCCATCTCCTGTCTGAATAAGGCCTCTACTATCGCCTGGTAATTACGGAACTAATAGTGAATACTTTTGGCAAACTGTTCCGGGTTTATATATGCGTCAGCTTCATCGGGTTAATCAATATCAGCGCCTGTGGCAACTGAGCCAGGGCAAACCACAACGCATGAGCGTGACGGCCATCGCGCAGCGCTGCTTTTGCAGCGACCGTCATGCGCGCACGCTGCTGCGTCAGTGGCAGGATGCCGGCTGGCTGCGCTGGCAGGCGGAAGCCGGGCGCGGCAAGCAGGGTGAACTGACTTTTTTACAATCGCCTGAGCAGCTGCGTCAGCAGCTCTTAACGCAGCAGCTGGATGCCGGTGAAGCGCTACAGGCGCTGCAGGTGCTGGACGTGCATCCCGAAAGGCTGGTGAGAATGCTGCGTCCGCTGATGGGTGGCCAGTGGCAAAACCAGGCACCGGTACTGCGTATCCCCTACTACCGCGCCATGGAGACACTCTCTCCGCTGCACCTGACCGGGCGCGCCGAGCAGCATCTGGTGCGGCAGATTTTTTCCGGCCTGACGCGCTTTTGCGGCGAGGACGTTGAAGGCGATCTTGCTCATCACTGGCAGCATGATGAGAGCGGCCGCGAATGGTATTTCTGGCTGCGACCACAGCTCAGCTGGCATAACGATGAACCGGTACAGGCCGCGCAGCTGGCGGCACAGCTGCAACGAATTAAGCAGACCTCACAAGGTGGCCGACTGCTGGCCGCCATTGAGCAGATCGACGCGCCGCACCCGCTGGCGCTGCGTATCCGGCTGCGTTTCAGTGATTACTGGCTGCCGCAGCGCCTGGCGCATCAATACTGCCTGCTGACGCATCCGGAATGCGCGGAGATCGGCAGCGGACCGTGGAAAAGTGTGCACTTTACCCCGGAGCTGGTGCGGCTGGAGAGCCATGCACGCTGGCATTTGCAGCGCCCGCTGATTCAGGTGGTGGAATACTGGATCACGCCGCAGCTGTTTGCCCGCGGTCTGGGCACCAGCTGCCGTCATCCGGTACAGATCGCGATTGGCGATCCTGATGAGCTGGACGCCCTGCGCCCGGTCGATCGCAGCGTTAGCCTCGGTTTTTGCTATCTGGCACCGCGCATCTCGGACCATTTCAGCGCTGCGCAGGCGCGCACCCTTATTGCCTTAATCCAGCAAAGCGGCGTGATTCAGCAGCTTCCGCTGGATGAAGGGTTAATTACGCCAAGCCATGAGCTGCTGCCCGGCTGGCCGGTGCCGCGGATGCCGAAGCAGATAGCCTCTGTGCGTCTGCCGGATACACTGACGCTGCACTATCATCTCCCCGTGGAGCTGCACGTAATGGCGGAAGCGCTGGTCACCTTACTGGCGCAGCACGGCTGTACCCTGACCTGCGTCTTCCACGATGTAAAAAGCTGGCGCGACGACATCGATCTTAGCGGGGCTGACGTGGTGATGGGCGACCGGTTGATTGGCGACGCACCACTGTTTACGCTCGCTAACTGGCTGGAGAACGATGCGGTATGGTGCCCGCTGCGCCCTACGGTGCTACACCCAGAGCTGCACGCGATCGCCTGTCAGCAGGATGCCACTCTGCGCGCAGCAGCGCTCCATCAGCTATTTCAGCAGCTGATGCATGAGGGCCATCTGCTACCGCTGTTTAATTATCGCTATC
Source organism: Pantoea wallisii (assembly GCF_002095485.1). Taxonomy (GTDB): domain Bacteria; phylum Pseudomonadota; class Gammaproteobacteria; order Enterobacterales; family Enterobacteriaceae; genus Pantoea; species Pantoea wallisii. The sequence goes on from NZ_MLFS01000009.1 coordinate 44,526, forward strand.
AGGTGTTCGCGCCCCCCGGCGTGGAGGGAATTCAGCTCAACAGTCTGGGCTGGTTCGATTTTACCCGCGCCTGGATTCCACCGCCTGCCGCAGCGGATGCTGTTCAGGGCGCGCCGGAGCCAGTACCATAAGCACACTGCTTTATGGGGAAGAATAAAATGAAACGAGCTGTTGTCGTATTCAGTGGCGGACAAGACTCCACCACCTGCCTGATTCAGGCGCTGCAACAATATGATGAAGTGCACTGCGTTACCTTTGACTATGGCCAGCGTCACCGTGAAGAGATCGCGGTGGCGGCTGCCCTGTCCCACCAGCTGGGTGCCCGCGCGCACAAAGTGCTGGATGTCACCCTGCTTAATGAGCTCGCCGTCAGCAGCCTGACGCGTGACAACATTCCGGTGCCGGCTTACGATCCCGATGCAAGCGGACTGCCAAGCACCTTTGTCCCGGGCCGTAATATTCTGTTCCTGACGCTGGCCGCTATCTATGCCTGGCAGGTTGAGGCAGAAGCGGTGATTACCGGCGTATGCGAAACGGATTTCTCCGGCTATCCGGATTGCGTGATGAGTTTGTCAGGGCGCTGAATAATGCGGTCAACCTGGGTATGGCGCGTGACATCCGTTTTGAAACACCGCTGATGTGGCTTAACAAAGCAGAGACCTGGGCACTGGCCGATTACTGGCAACAGCTGCCGCTGGTACGCGCTGAAACGTTGACCTGCTATAACGGCATAAAAGGCGACGGCTGCGGCGAGTGCGCAGCCTGTCATCTGCGCGCGCGCGGACTGGCTGATTACCAGGCCAACGCTGCCGCCGTTATGGCCGCGATGAAACAGAAAAGTGGCCTGAACTGACGCTCGCCATCACTGAAGCTGGCGTCGCTGGCGCCAGTTATGAGCTCTCCGCCATTAGTGCGGAGAGACGCTCACGCAGCTCTCCTTCCATCGGCACCGCTTTCTGCGTGCGCAAATCAATACAGACAAACGTCAGCATCGCATCGGCCACCACCGTCTCATCGTCCGCCAGCAGCACGCGCTGTGCGATGATGCCGCTCTTGCCGCTCAGCTGCGCCACTTCGCTCTCAATGTGCAGCACATCGCCCAGCACGGCCGGACGGCGATAGTTGATATTGATGTTGACCACAACAAACGCCAGCTTCTGCTCCATTAGCCAGTGAAAGGCATCGACCTCCTCCAGCCATTGCCAGCGCGCCTCTTCGAGAAACTCCAGATAGCGCGCGTTATTAACATGCTGATAGACATCGAGATGGTAACCGCGCACTTTGATCGTGGTCTGCATGCTTACTCCTGTTCAGGCTGAGAATGACAACTGGTTGGACCTGTTGAGCATAGCACAGCCTGAATTCCTGCTTTACCAATCCTTCAGAGTCGCGAGCCGCTTCACAATTTCAGGCGACTGCCATTGCGCTCAATCAGCGCACTGCCGATGCCTGGCACCTCTTTGAGTTGTTCGATGGCGGTAAAGGGGCCGTACTCCTCTCGGTAGCTGACAATCGCCTGCGCTTTTTTCAACCCGATACCATTCATGGCGCTGGCCAGTTGCTCGGCGGTAGCCTGATTGATGCTGACCTGCCCCTCCTGCGGCGTGGACACCTGCACTGCCTGCGTTTCGCCGGGACGCTCTGCCGCCGCCACTCCGGTAGTATAAACCGCGCCGCCCAGCGCCAGCGTGATGCAAAAGGCATGAAATGTTGATTTGAACATGCTGTATTTCTCCTTGTGTTTGACAGCCACTGCAGGGTGTCACAAGTAAAATCGGCACTCAAAAGGGGATTTGCAGATATGGAAAAGGCCGCAGAAGCGGCCTTTGAGTGTTGCAGCGGATTAACTTTTTTTGTGAGGCTTACTGGTTTTGTGCGGCTGCGCCGTACTTGATCTTCGCCTCTTTACGCAGGTTCTCCAGCAGCGCTTCGAAGGCGATCTGAGCATTGTTCTGCGTAACACCTTTCACCATCTCATCAGTCTGCGCCTGCGGCATGTTGCCTGCATTGACTTTATCCAGCGCGATCAATACCACGTTGCCCTGCATATCTTCGCTCACGCCCCACGACGGCTTGTTATTCGCCGGCTGTGGCAGATTGAAGGCGGACTGTGCAACCGGGTCCTGAGCATTGCGATCAAACGACTTGCTGGCGCTCAGCGTCAGGCCAGCAGCTTTCAGGGCATCCTCTTTACCGGCTTTCAGATCGGCCAGCAGTTTGTCCGCCTGCGCTTTCGCCTGCTGTGTCGCTTTATCATGCTTCAGGGTATCGGTAATCTGCGCTTTCACCTGATCCAGCGGTTTGACCGCTTCAGGTTTATGCTCGCTGATGCGCAGTACAAAAGCCCGATCGCCATCCACGCTGATGATATCCGAGTTATTACCCGGTGCGCCGTTCTGCCCGGTTAAACCGCCATTGAAAATCGCCTGTTTCACCGCATCGAAATCCAGTTCAGCCGGCACATTGTCATGGCTGAACCAGCCGGTTTCATTGACCTTCATGCCCGAAGCCTGTGCGGCACCGGCCAGCGACTCATTGTCGTTGCTGGCAGCTTCGCTCACTTTCTGCTGCATTTTATAGAAAGCATCAACCGCTTTTTCCTGCTTCACCTTATCGGCAATCACAGCATGCACTTCAGCCAGCGGCTTAACCTGCTCCGGCTGGATATCTTCCAGACGCACGACCAGGAAACCCACCGAGGATTTGATTACGCCTGAGAGCTGGCCTTTCTGCGTCAGATTCGCGCTCTTCAGCTCGTCTGGCGTCGTGGCAGGCTCCAGCCAGCCCATATCACCGCCTTTGCGGGCCGAGATGGGATCGATAGATTTACTTTTCGCCAGCGTGGCAAAATCGTCGCCTTTTTTCAGCGCATCCAGTACCGCGTTAGCATCTGCTTCGGTTTTGGTCTGAATGATGCTGTAGCGATTACGCTGCGGCTGCGAATAGTCCGCTTTGTGCTGATCGTACCAGCTCTGAATATCCGCTTCGCTCACCGCTTCCTGCAGGCTGGCGGCATCCATTTTGATGTAGCTAACGCGGAACTGCTCCGGCGCCATGAAGCTGCTCTGGTGCTGCTGATAATATTGCGAGATTTCGTCGTCGCTGACGCTCTGTTTGGCAGCCAGCGCATTCACATCAATCACCGCCTGACGGACTTCACGCTGCTGCGAGACGAGATCCACCAGCTTGCTGGTTTCGCCCTTGAGCATGAAATCGGTATTCGCAATGGCGTTGATCAACTGCTGCGTGGAGAGTTGCTTACGCAGCGCTTCCGCATACTGATCTGCGCTGAAGCCCATGCTGGTGATCGTGCCGTTGTATTTGGCGTTGTCGAACTTACCGTTGGTCTGGAAAGCCTGCTGATTGAAGATCGCCTGCTTGACCTGATCATCGCTAATGCCGATGTGCAGATCTTTGATGTATTGATCGAGCAGTGCCTGATCGATCAGCTGCGACAGCGCCTGCTGGCGCATCTGCTGCATATAGCCATCATTACCCGCCAGCTGTGAGAACTGATCGCCCAGCATCTGCTGCTGGCGATTGCGTTCGCTGTTGAACGCCTGTTCCAGCTCTCCGCGGCTGATTTCGTGGCCGTTCACTTTGGCAGCGTAATCGCTGTTACCGCCGATCAGGTAGTTGCCCACCCCGGTCAGTACGAATGACAGGATGATCAGTCCCAGAATAATCTTGAGCACGACATGATTCGACGCCGCGCGTAAATTGTCCATCATGGTATGACAACACTCCGCTGTAGTGTGAATGTAAAGCTCAGACACGATGTCATCATCGTGCAGCTGCGGTTCAGGCTGGCAGCCGGCAACCATGCGGAGACTGTAGCCAATGGCTAAAGTCGCGCATCAAGATAAAAAAAGGCACATCAAAAATGATGTGCCCGTATGTTACATGAGAACGGCTTTTTCGTCCTCAATCCATAGAAGAAAATGCTTCGATGGCGGTATCAGCGGTCATTAATTGACGGAATCTTTCAGTGCTTTACCCGCACGGAAGCCCGGTACTTTACCAGCCGGGATGGTGATCTCTTTACCCGTTTGCGGGTTACGGCCAGTGCGAGCTGCACGCTCACGTACTGAGAAAGTACCGAAACCTACCAGAGCCACTTCGTCACCGCTTTTCAGCGCGTCAGAAACGGAGCCCATGAATGCATCTAATACACGTCCAGCTGCAGCTTTAGAAATGTCCGCGTCGGCAGCAATTTTGTCGATCAATTGTGACTTATTCACTCTCTTCATCCCCTCTTTTATTATTCACATCGCACCCGCGCTTCCCGCCCGGTGCGAACGCGCAGCCAGTTATATCAAGCCAGTGGTGCTGAAACAACGGTATTCATCTTATTCGTTGATCCGGCAGCCCCCTAAATTAGCGGCACAAAAAAAAGCTGGCAAGCCCGATTTAGCCTGCCAGCTTCGCTTTTTAACGGTTTTTGCCGTTAATCACTATTTCGCGGTTGCTACCTGCATACCGTAAGGCGCATTTTCCAGTGCCAGAGTCAGCACTTCTTCAATGCGCTTCACCGGATGAATGGTGAGATCGGCAATGACGTTGGCCGGAATCTCTTCCAGATCGCGCTTGTTTTCGTCCGGGATCAGCACGGTTTTGATGCCGCCGCGATGCGCAGCCAGCAGCTTCTCTTTCAGGCCACCAATCGGCAGTACCTGACCGCGCAGCGTGATTTCACCGGTCATCGCCACATCCGAACGCACCGGGTTACCGGTCAAACAGGAGACCAGCGCGGTGCACATAGCGATACCGGCACTTGGACCATCCTTCGGCGTCGCACCTTCCGGCACGTGCACGTGGATGTCACGCTTCTCATAGAAATCACCGTTGATGCCCAGCTTCTCAGCACGCGCACGCACCACGGTCAGGGCCGCCTGGATTGACTCCTGCATAACTTCACCCAGCGAGCCGGTATAGGTCAGTTTACCTTTGCCCGGTACGCAGGCGGTTTCAATCGTCAGCAGATCGCCACCCACTTCGGTCCACGCCAGGCCAGTCACCTGCCCGACGCGATTTTCACTGTCGGCACGGCCGTAGTCAAAGCGCTGAACGCCAAGGAAGTCCTTGAGGTTATCGCCGTTGATGCTGATGCTTTTCTTCGCTTTATCCATCAGCAGGGTTTTCACCGCTTTACGGCACAGCTTGGAGAGTTCGCGCTCCAGGCTACGCACGCCCGCTTCACGGGTGTAATAACGGATAATGCCGATGATCGCGCTGTCATCAACTTCGATCTCTTTCTCTTTCAGCGCGTTACGCTCAATCTGCTTCGGCAGCAGGTGCTGTTTGGCGATGTTAAGTTTTTCATCTTCGGTATAACCGGAAAGACGAATCACTTCCATACGGTCCAGCAGCGGCGCCGGGATGTTCATGGAGTTGGACGTCGCCACAAACATCACATCAGAGAGATCGTAATCCACTTCCAGATAGTGATCGTTGAACGCGATGTTCTGTTCCGGGTCCAGCACTTCCAGCAGAGCCGAAGCCGGGTCACCACGCATGTCCGAGGACATCTTATCGATCTCATCCAGCAGGAACAGCGGGTTCTTAACGCCAACTTTCGCCATTTTCTGGATCAGTTTGCCCGGCATTGAACCGATGTAAGTGCGGCGATGTCCGCGGATTTCCGCTTCATCACGCACGCCGCCGAGTGCCATACGCACATATTTGCGGCCGGTCGCTTTCGCAATTGACTGACCCAGCGAGGTTTTACCTACGCCTGGCGGTCCGACGAGGCACAGAATCGGCCCTTTGATTTTGCTGACGCGGCTCTGCACGGCAAGATACTCAAGGATACGATCCTTGACGCGCTCCAGACCGTAGTGGTCGGTATCCAGCGTCTCCTGTGCTTTACGCAGATCTTTTTTCACTTTACTGCGCGCGTTCCACGGAACCTGCACCATCCAGTCGATATAGCCGCGCACGACCGTCGCTTCCGCAGACATCGGCGACATCATCTTCAGCTTCTGCAGTTCCGCTTCCGCTTTCTCACGCGCTTCAGCAGGCATTTTGGCCGCGTCGATTTTACGTTTCAGCGCTTCATATTCGTCCGGCGCATCATCCATCTCGCCCAACTCTTTCTGAATCGCCTTCATCTGTTCATTCAGATAGTATTCGCGCTGGCTCTTCTCCATCTGCTTTTTCACGCGGTTGCGAATGCGCTTCTCAACCTGCAGCAGATCGATCTCCGACTCCATCATCGCCATCAGGTATTCCAGACGCTCGTTGATGTCGGACATCTCCAGCACAGACTGCTTATCCGCCAGCTTAAGCGGCATGTGCGCTGCCACGGTATCCGCAAGGCGCGCAGCATCATCAATGCTGTTCAGTGAGGTTAATACCTCAGGTGGAATCTTTTTATTCAGTTTGATGTAGCCTTCAAACTGATTGATGGCGGTACGTACCAGCACTTCCTGTTCGCGCTCTTCAATTTCCGGCGAAACCAGGTATTCGGCCTGGGCCACAAAGTGGTCGCCATTGTCGGCTAAAGTGGTGATACGTGCGCGCTGTAGCCCTTCCACCAGCACTTTTACCGTGCCATCTGGCAGTTTGAGCATTTGCAGTACGGAGGCAACGGTCCCTACTGCGAAGAGATCGTTAATACCAGGTTCATCCGTTGAAGCCTCTTTCTGGGCAACCAGCATGATCTTCTTGTCATGATCCATCGCCGCTTCAAGGCAACGAATCGATTTTTCCCGACCAACAAACAACGGAATTACCATGTGCGGATAAACCACCACGTCGCGCAGAGGCAACACGGGGATTTCAATGCGTTCAGAACGCTCAGGATTCATAGAGCTCTCTCTTAGTTTAATGTCCGCCAGGTGATGGGTACCGCGTAATACAGGCTGTATGCGGTTAAACCCACAGGATATTGAGTATATGGGGTTGCTTGTACGACATTCAATGTCAGAGAGGTGAGAAAAATCAAAGGGGAAAGATTTTCCCCTTTTTTAAGATAACAATGTGGTGCGATTGTTTATTTATTCGCCAGAAGCCTGGGCTTCATGCTTGCCGTAAATCAGCATCGGGTCTGACTGACCGTCAATAACGGACTCATCAATCACCACTTTCTCGACGTCGTCCATTGATGGCAGATCGTACATGGTTTCCAGCAGCGCCGCTTCAACGATAGAGCGCAAACCACGTGCACCCGTCTTACGCGACATGGCTTTCTTCGCAATCGCGGTCAGCGCTTCGTCACGGAACTCCAGCTCTACGCCTTCCAGATTAAACAGCGCCTGATACTGCTTGGTCAGGGCGTTTTTCGGCTCACGCAGAATCTGAATCAGTGCCTCTTCACTCAGCTCATTCAGCGTTGCCACAACAGGCAGACGACCGATGAACTCCGGAATCAGACCAAATTTAATCAGATCTTCCGGCTCAACCTGCGACAGCAGTTCGCCTTCGCTGGCTTTTTGTGATTTGCCCTTCACGGTGGCACCAAAACCGATACCGGAGCCGGTCTCCACACGCTGAGAGATCACTTTATCCAGACCGGCAAATGCACCGCCACAGATGAACAGGATTTTCGAGGTATCAACCTGTAAAAACTCCTGCTGCGGATGCTTGCGTCCACCCTGCGGTGGAACCGCTGCTACGGTACCTTCAATCAGCTTCAGCAACGCCTGCTGCACGCCCTCGCCCGATACGTCACGGGTAATAGACGGGTTGTCCGATTTGCGTGAGATCTTATCGATCTCATCAATGTAGACGATGCCGCGCTGCGCTTTCTGCACATCGTAATCACACTTCTGCAGCAGCTTCTGGATGATGTTTTCAACGTCTTCACCCACATAACCTGCTTCGGTCAGGGTCGTCGCATCTGCCATCGTGAATGGCACATCCAGCAAGCGCGCCAGCGTCTCTGCCAGCAGCGTTTTACCGCTACCGGTTGGACCGATCAGCAGAATGTTACTTTTACCCAGCTCAATACCGTTACTGGTATCGCCATTGCGCAGACGTTTGTAGTGGTTGTAGACCGCAACCGCCAGCACTTTCTTCGCCTTCTCCTGACCGATGACGTAATCATCAAGGTGGTGACGAATTTCATGTGGCGTCGGCAGCGCACTGCGCTCGCGATGCGGGGCAACCTCTTTAATCTCTTCACGAATGATGTCATTGCATAAATCAACACATTCGTCGCAAATATACACTGACGGTCCGGCAATCAGCTTACGGACTTCATGCTGGCTCTTGCCGCAGAAAGAGCAGTACAGCAACTTACCTGAACCGTCTTTGCGCTTATCTGTCATCAGCTAACCTCTTTTCGTTCTCAGACCCAATTGGTGTACGGCGTGGCCGCACATCAACGGCCGATATTCATGCAACCCATCTGCCTGCTCCCCGTTAACTATAGCGTAAGGGCCAGGCAGATGTGTCTTATTGGCGATGCGTCAGGATAGAGTCGACTAAACCGTACTCTACCGCTTCGCTGGCAGAGAGGAAGCGATCGCGCTCTGTATCGCGTTCGATCTGCTCCAGCGATTTGCCGGTGTGCTCTGCCATCAGCTCGTTCATACGCTGCTTCACTTTCAGGATTTCGCGCGCGTGGATCTCAATATCCGTCGCCTGGCCCTGATAACCGCCCAGCGGCTGGTGAATCATGACGCGGGAGTTCGGCAGGCAGAAGCGCTTGCCTTTGGTTCCGGCCGTCAGCAGGAACGCCCCCATTGAACAAGCCTGACCCATGCAGATGGTGCTGACATCCGGCTTAATAAATTTCATGGTGTCATAGATCGACATCCCGGCGGTGATGACGCCGCCTGGCGAGTTAATGTAGAGATAAATGTCTTTTTCAGGATTCTCAGCTTCCAGAAACAGCATCTGTGCCACAATCAGGTTCGCCATATGATCTTCAACCTGACCGGTCAGGAAGATCACACGTTCTTTGAGCAGGCGGGAGTAGATGTCGTAAGAACGCTCGCCGCGCGAGGTTTGTTCGACCACCATTGGCACCAGCGCATTGGTTGGTGCAGTAAATTCACGATCGCCACTGTATGACATTACCGTCTCCTGATAAATTTCATTGGCAACATTCTGTACCGATTTTACGCGAGGCGCGCCGCGAAAACTATGCGCAGCGGTCTCGTTCCGACATCACAGGACGGTTAATCAGCCAGTCTCACTGTTTTCACGCATTCTCCCTGTATCTGGGGATGCTGCCCAGTTGTTTCAAGCATAACAACCTTTTCCCCATTCGCTAACACGGAAAAAGAGCTTAGCGGATAATTCGCCGGTTAATTAGTCAAATAGCGCTGAAATGTGTGCGCTATATACCCGAAAATAAAAAGCCCGCGACATAGCGGTCGCGGGCTTCAGCACATTCGGCTAACTAATGGATCAGGCCGCAGAGGTCTGGTTCATCAGGTCCTGGAAGTTAGTGGCTTTATCGGTGACTTTGGCTTTCGCCAGTACCGCTTCAACTGCCTGCTCTTCCAGCGCAACGTTGCGCATGTTGTTCATCAGCTCGTTGTTTTTGCTGTAGAACTCGATCACTTCCTGCGGATCTTCGTAAGCAGAAGCCATCTCTTCGATCAGCGCTTTAACGCGATCTTCGTCAGCTTTCAGCTCGTTGATGCGAATCACTTCGCCCAGCAGCAGACCCACAACAACGCGACGTTTTGCCTGCTCTTCGAACAGTTCACGTGGCAGCTCCAGCGCTTGCTGCTCGTTACCGCCGAAACGCTGTGCAGCCTGGCGACGCAGTACGTCGATTTCGCTGTCGATCAGCGCCACTGGCACGTCGATCTCGTTCGCTTCAACCAGACCGTCAATCGCCTGTGACTTCACGCGGTTACGGATAGCGCCTTTCAGTTCACGCTCCATGTTCTTACGCACTTCCGCACGCAGACCTTCAATGGAACCATCTTCCACGCCGAAGCGCTTAATGAACTCTTCAGTCAGCTCTGGCAGCTCACGGGTTTCTACTTTTTTCAGTACGATTTCGAACTTCGCGTCTTTACCTTTCAGGTTTTCCGCGTGGTAATCGTCCGGGAATTTCACGTCGATGGTGAAGGTTTCGCCCGCTTTGTGGCCAACAACACCCTCTTCGAAGCCTGGGATCATACGGCCCTGGCCCATCGCCAGTACGAAGTCAGACGCTTTGCCGCCTTCGAACTCTTCGCCGTCTACAGAGCCGGTGAAGTCGATAGTTGCGCGATCTTCAGCCGTGGCTGCCGCATCGCTCTCTTTCCAGGTTGCCTGCTGCTTCTGCAGGGTATCCAGCATGGCATCAACGTCAGCATCGGTGACTTCAACCACTGGCTTCTCAACTTCGATAGCATCCAGGCCTTTCAGCTCAACTTCCGGATAGACTTCGAACTCAACCGCGTAGGTGAAATCTTCACCCTCTTTGTATTCGCCCGGCACATAGTTAGGTGCGCCAGCCGGATTGATCTTCTCTTTGATGATGGCGTCAACGAAGTTGCGCGTCATCAGCTCACTCAGCACGTCCTGGCGAACCGAAGCACCGTAGCGCTGGTTAATGATGGTAGCCGGCACTTTGCCTTTACGGAAACCGTCGATACGGACTTTCTTAGCCACTTCCACCAGTTCTTTCTTCACTGCGCTCTCAATGCTGTCCTTAGGAACAGTAATAGAGATGCGACGGCCCAGACCCTGAGTGGTTTCTACTGAAACTGTCATCTTGTTACCTCAAAAAATCACGTGCTCGGTCAACTTCAGACACCACACAATTAATGCGCCGTATCCAACAACCGGGACGGCCTCTGCAGGCAGAACCAATTCCCTGTTACCAGAAGCGTCCCGAAGACATTCCGGAAAAATAGACGCCGCATTATAGCGACATCACCGGAATGAGTCGAGGCTGCAAACTCACCACTTTTTAACGGTTTTGCTGCTTTTTTGCGCCGCAGATCGCGTTTAACGCTAATTAAGGAAAAGAAAACGGCCCGCAGGCCGTTTTACAGAGCAGAACAGTACGGGGTTTCAGGCGAGGGTGCCGGCTCCGCGGCAGTTGGGTGAGGCGAGCACGGTATCCTGTAATCCATGCCACTCTTTTTCCGTGTAAGTGTGCAGTGCCAGCGCATGAACACTTCCTGCAAGTTCAGTTGCCAGTTCGCCGTAAATTGCGCGATGACGCTGCAGAAAACGCTGACCAGTAAACTTGTCGCTGACAATCACCACCTTAAAGTGACTTTCAGAACCGGCAGGCACGTTATGACGATAGCTTTCATCATGCACTTCAAGATGTGCAGGTTCAAAAGCGTTACGCAGCTTTTCTTCTATTTGTTCGCGAATCATTGTTAACTCTCCTCAACGGCGAGCGCTGTGCCCCATCTGTTTAAATATTAGTAGGTTTTTAACCTTTCCCGCAGGGAAGCGGGAAAAAATTCCTGAAGTGCTGTGCATCTTACCCGGCCCCGGGTACAGGTCAACCCGCTACGATTTCAGCCTGTCTGAAAAAAGCCTTTACAATCAATTTCCCCTGGTACAGGGCTTTTTTAACCGTGCCGCAATGCTATGATGACCGCAGTTTTGCAAACCAACCCATATGCTAACGAGAATGAGTATGTTGAAAAAACTGTTATTCCCTCTGCTGGCTGCCTTTATTTTGGCCGGCTGCGCCAGCAACACGACGACGCTGAATATCCAACCGAAGATCCAATTGCCACAGCAGGACCCAAGCCTGATGGGCGTTACCGTGAGCGTGAACGGCGCCGATCAGCGCAGCGATCAGGCCCTGGCGAAAGTGAACCGCGACGGTCAGCTGGTTACCCTGACGCCATCACGCGATCTGCGCTTCTTACTGCAGGAAGTTCTGGAGAAGCAGATGACCTCACGCGGTTACATGATTGGCCCGAACGGCGCAGTTGACCTGCAGATCGTGGTGAATGGCCTGTATGCCGATGTTACACAGGGCAACGTGCGCTACAGCATCACGACCAAAGCTGATATCTCTATCATCGCGACCGCGAAAAACGGTAACAAGCAGGTGAAGAACTACCGTCAGACTTACAGCGTAGAGGGCGCCTTCAGCGCCACCAATGATAAGATCACTAATGCCATCAACGCGACGCTGAGCGACCTGATCGCAGATATGGCGCAGGACACCAGCGTTAATAACTTTATTAAGCAGAACGCACGTTAATTCCCGCAGTAATTTGCCCGGCCAGCACTGGCCGGGCTTCATCTCAGGTTGGCTATGACATCTCACTATCTGCGTATTTTTACCCAACGTAACGCTGCGGTACTGCTGCTGCTCGGTTTTGCATCCGGATTGCCGCTGGCGCTCACCGCCGGTACGTTGCAGGCGTGGATGACGGTGGAAAATGTTGACCTGAAAACCATCGGGTTCTTCTCCCTCGTCGGTCAGGCTTACGTGTTTAAGTTCCTGTGGTCACCGATGATGGATCGCTATACGCCGCCGTTTCTGGGTCGCCGCCGCGGCTGGCTGCTGGTGACGCAGCTGGCTCTGATAGCCGGCATCATTGCGATGGGCTTTATGCAGCCGTCACGCGATCTCACGCTGCTGGCCGCGCTGGCGGTCGTAGTGGCTTTCTGCTCCGCCTCGCAGGATATCGTGTTCGATGCGTGGAAAACGGACATCCTGCCGGCGGAAGAGCGCGGTAGCGGCGCGGCTATTACCGTGCTCGGCTACCGTCTGGCGATGCTGATCTCCGGTGGACTGGCGCTGTGGCTGGCGGATCGCTATCTGGGCTGGCAAGCCACCTACTGGCTGATGGCCCTGCTGATGCTGCCGGGTCTGATTGCTACGCTGCTGGCGAAAGAGCCCGACGCACCTGCGCGTGAGCCGCACTCACTGCGTCAGGCGGTCTCCTTCCCGCTTAAAGACTTTTTCCAGCGCGACAATGCCTGGCTGCTGATCACCTTAATCGTCCTCTATAAGCTCGGGGATGCTTTTGCCGCCTCGCTCTCCACCACGTTTTTAATCCGCGGTGTCGGTTTCAGCGCGGGCGATGTTGGCCTGGTAAACAAAACGCTCGGCTTGCTGGCTACGATTATCGGCGCGCTCTGGGGCGGCGTGTTAATGCAGCGCCTGAGCCTGTTCCGCGCACTGATGATTTTTGGCCTGCTGCAGGCGGTGTCGAACTTCGCCTGGTGGCTGCTGGCGATTACGCCGGCGCATCTGTGGAGCATGGCAAGTGCAGTATTTATTGAAAACCTGTGCGGCGGGATGGGCACGGCCGCTTTCGTCGCCCTGCTGATGACGCTGTGCAATAAGTCGTTCTCGGCCACGCAATTCGCCCTGCTCTCGGCGCTGTCAGCAGTGGGCCGCGTCTATGTCGGTCCGGCGGCAGGCTGGCTGGTTGAGCTGTGGGGCTGGCCGACCTTTTATGCCTTTACCATTGTCGCAGGCGTCCCCGGTTTGCTGTTGCTGTGGGTGTGCCGTAACACGCTGCAGGCGATGCAGCAGAGCGGCGAATTTACCCGACGCACCTTATGGCCGCAGGGCTATCGCTGGACAGTTCGCCTGTTTGGCACGGGCTGCCTGCTGCTGGTAGCATGGCTGCTAACATTGGCGCTGGACGCAGCCGACCTGTGGCAAAGCGGTGCCATCCTGAGCTATCTGTTTGAAGCTGGTATGATATTTGCGCTTTTTGCCGTTATGCTTGGGGTAATACTGGATTGTCTGGCACAGCGAAAAATGTCGCGCGATAATTTGTAATAGCGTCAGGTTATTTGCCGGCGGATATTTATCTGGCAGAAAATATCCGCCGCTGCGTTTTCACCAATAGCATTTTTTTTAACGCGAATTAGAAACATTAAATTAACAATCCTGCGCGATATTTAAATCCGGTGCGCAATTACTTTGTAGAAAATTTATCACCTGAATGATGCAGAATTGTTAAATAAATGGGCATTAAAAGTACGGTTTATGCTTTCCCTGATTTTTCTGCGGTTTCTGTCATCGGTTTTTGTTATATTAATGCCAACTGCTTGTCGCAGTTAATAATTTGTCACCCTGCGCAACATCTGTGACACCCTTAGCAAAAGGTGTCAACAGCCTTCTGACACATCCTTAAGCTGGTTTACACTGCATAAACCTTCCCGTAAAATGCGCGCACACTTAAACGACAATAGAGCCCTTTGTCATTGAGGTCGTTAAATGAGACTCAGGAAATACAATAAAAGTTTGGGGATTTTGTCATTAATTGCAGGCGCTGTATTACTCAGCGGCTGCGATAGTGCGTTGTTAAATCCCAAAGGACAGATTGCACTGGAGCAACGTTCGCTGATTCTGACAGCTTTCGGCTTGATGATGATCGTCGTAATTCCGGCAGTCTTAATGGCTGTGGTGTTCGCCTGGAAATATCGGGCAACCAACACCGATGCGAAGTATAGCCCTAACTGGTCACACTCTAACAAAGTGGAAGCCGTGGTCTGGACCATTCCGATCCTGATCATTGTTTTCCTTGGCGTGCTGACCTGGAAATCAACCCATGCGCTGGAGCCGAGCAAACCGCTGGCCTCGGACGTCAAACCGGTTGAGATCGATGTTGTGGCACTGGACTGGAAATGGCTGTTCATTTACCCGGAGCAGGGTATTGCGACCGTTAACCAGATTGCCTTCCCGGCAAATACTCCGGTGAACTTCAAGATCACCTCCAACTCCGTAATGAACTCCTTCTTTATTCCTACGCTCGGCAGCCAGATCTACGCCATGGCGGGCATGCAGACCAAACTGCACCTGATCGCCAATGAGCCAGGAACGTTCGACGGTATCTCTGCTAACTTCAGCGGTCGCGGTTTCTCTGGTATGAAGTTCAAAGCCATTGCCACCAAAGACGATGCGGAATTCCAGCAGTGGGTTGCCAAAGTTAAAGCGGCACCTAACACGCTGACCACCATGGAAGATTTCGAAAAAGTGGCAACACCAAGCGAAAATCATCCGGTGGAATATTTCTCAACTGCTAATCCGGAACTGTTCAAGCAGGTTATTGATAAGTTCATGATGAGCCACGGGAAAATGGACATGTCGCACGAAGGCATGGACATGAATCACGCCGCTGCTGCGGGAGCCGAGGAATAATACGATGTTCGGAAAATTAACACTGGATGCAGTGCCCTACCATGAGCCCATTATCATGGTTACGGTCGCCGGTATCATCATTGGTGGTCTGGCGCTGATTGCTGCCATTACCTATTTTGGTAAGTGGAAGTATCTGTGGTCGGAGTGGTTAACCTCTATCGACCACAAAAAACTGGGTATCATGTACATCATCATGGCTTTCGTCATGCTGCTGCGTGGCTTCGCCGATGCAGTGATGATGCGTACCCAACAGGTTCTGGCATCTGCCGGAGAAGCGGGCATATTACCCCCCCATCACTACGACCAGATCTTTACCGCGCACGGCGTGATTATGATCTTCTTCGTGGCGATGCCTTTCGTGGTGGGTCTGATGAACATCGCGGTTCCGCTGCAAATCGGTGCCCGTGACGTTGCGTTCCCGTTCCTGAACAACCTGAGCTTCTGGTTCACTGCGATCGGTGTGATCCTGGTTAACCTGTCGCTGGGTGTGGGCGAGTTCGCGCAGACCGGCTGGCTGGCCTATCCGCCGCTTTCGGGTGCGGAGTACAGTCCTGGCGTCGGGGTCGATTACTGGATCTGGAGTCTCCAGCTATCCGGTATCGGTACGACACTGACCGGTATCAACTTCTTCGTGACCATTCTGAAGATGCGTGCGCCGGGCATGGACCTGTTCAAAATGCCTGTCTTCACCTGGGCATCACTGTGCACCAACGTCCTGATCATCGCTGCGTTCCCGGTTCTGACCGTGACGCTGGCACTGTTGACGCTTGACCGTTACCTTGGCTTCCATTTCTTTACTAATGATATGGGCGGTAACATGATGATGTACGTCAACCTGATCTGGGTCTGGGGTCACCCGGAGGTGTACATCCTCGTTCTGCCGGTGTTTGGTGTCTTCTCTGAAGTTACTGCCACCTTCTCGAAAAAGCGTCTGTTTGGTTACACCTCGCTGGTGTGGGCGACCATCGCGATTACCGTACTGTCGTTCATCGTTTGGCTGCACCACTTCTTCACCATGGGTGCGGGCGCGAACGTTAACGCCTTCTTCGGTATCATGACGATGATCATCGCGATTCCAACCGGCGTGAAGATCTTCAACTGGCTGTTCACCATGTATCAGGGTCGTATCGAGTTCAACTCGGCGATGCTGTGGACCATCGGCTTCCTGGTGACCTTCTCAGTGGGTGGTATGACCGGCGTACTGCTGGCAGTACCGGGTGCGGACTTCGTGCTGCACAACAGCCTGTTCCTGATCGCGCACTTCCATAACGTTATCATCGGCGGTGTGGTGTTCGGTTGTATGGCTGGCGTGACCTACTGGTTCCCGAAAGCGTTTGGTTTCACCCTGAACGAAACCTGGGGCAAGCGCGCCTTCTGGTTCTGGATCATCGGCTTCTTTGTTGCCTTTATGCCGCTGTACGCACTGGGCTTCATGGGTATGACCCGTCGTATCAGCCAGGACATCGATCCACAGTTCCACTCTCTGCTGGTTGTTGCAGCAGGCGGTGCGGCACTGATTGCCTGCGGTATCCTGTGCCAGCTTATCCAGTTCTGGGTATCGGTACGTGACCGTGAGCAGAACCGCGATCTGACCGGTGACCCGTGGGGCGGCCGTACGCTGGAGTGGGCAACCTCTTCACCACCACCGTTCTACAACTTTGCTGTAATCCCGCATATCCACGAGCGTGATGCGTTCTGGGAGATGAAAGAGAAAGGCGAAGCGTACAAGCAGCCAGAAAAATATGAAGAGATTCATATGCCGAAAAACAGCGGCGCGGCGATTGTTATTGCAGCCTTCATGACAGTCTTCGGTTTTGCCCTCATCTGGCACATCTGGTGGCTGGCAGGTCTGACTTTCCTGGGCACAATTGTGACCTGGATTGTGAAGAGCTTTGATGAAGACGTGGATTACTACGTACCGGTTGCTGAAATCGAGCAGATCGAGAAGAAGCACTTTGATGACATCAGCAAAGCAGGTCTGAAATAATGTCAACTGAAACCGTAAAACACCACCACGACGCCCATGCGGAGCATGGGCATCACGATGCAGGAGCCAATAAAGTCTTTGGCTTCTGGATCTACCTGATGAGTGACTGCATTATCTTTGCAACCCTGTTTGCGACCTATGCAGTTATGGTCAACAACACTGCCGGTGGCCCGGCAGGTAAAGATATCTTCGAACTGCCGTTCGTACTGGTTGAAACCGCGCTACTGCTGCTGAGCTCCATTACCTATGGTATGGCAGTGATCGCGATGAACAACCAGAACAAGGGTTCGGTCATCAGCTGGCTGGCGTTGACCTTCCTGTTCGGTGCCGGATTTATCGGGATGGAGATCTATGAGTTCCATCATCTGATCGTGGAAGGCTTCGGTCCTGACCGCAGCGGCTTCCTCTCCGGCTTCTTCACGCTGGTTGGTACGCACGGTCTGCACGTGACCTCTGGTCTGATCTGGATGGCTGTGCTGATGTTCCAGATCTCGAAGCGTGGTCTGACCGCAACTAACCGCACCCGTATCATGTGCCTGAGTCTGTTCTGGCACTTCCTGGATGTGGTGTGGATCTGCGTATTCACCGTTGTCTATCTGATGGGGGCCATGTAATGAGTCATTCTGTTAACGAACATGGTGCATCTCACGGTAGCGTGAAGTCTTACATGATCGGTTTCATCCTCTCTATCATCCTGACGGCAATCCCGTTCTGGATGGTAATGGATGGCAGCGCCTCTCACGGCACCATTCTGGGTGTGGTTCTGGTGTGTGCAGTGGTCCAGGTTCTGGTTCACCTGGTGTACTTCCTGCATCTGGACAGCAAATCCGAGGGTGGCTGGAACATGGTGGCCATTGTGTTCTCAGCAGTCATCATCCTGATTGTTGTGATCGGCTCACTGTGGATTATGTGGAACCTCAACTACAACATGATGGCCCACTAAAGAGTCACGCGTAATGATTAAGCAATACCTGCAAGTAACAAAACCAGGAATTATTTTCGGCAATTTAATTTCTGTGATCGGTGGATTCCTGCTGGCTTCGAAAGGCAGCATTGATTACACCCTGTTTCTCGTCTCACTGGTGGGCGTATCGCTGGTTGTCGCATCCGGTTGTGTTTTCAACAATGTGATCGACCGTGATATCGACATCAAGATGGAGAGAACGCGGAACCGTGTTCTGGTCAAAGGCCTGATCTCGGCGAAAGTAAGCCTGGTTTATGCAACCGCATTGGGTATTGCTGGCTTTGCGTTGCTGTATTTTGGCGCTAACCCGCTGGCCATGTGGCTGGCGGTGATGGGCTTCGTCGTTTACGTCGGCATTTACAGCCTCTACATGAAGCGTCATTCGGTCTATGGCACGCTGATTGGTAGCCTCTCCGGCGCAGCGCCGCCGGTCATTGGCTACTGCGCAGTGACCAATGAGTTTGATGCTGGCGCACTGATCTTACTGGCGATCTTTAGCCTGTGGCAGATGCCGCACTCGTATGCGATTGCGATCTTCCGCTTTAAAGATTACCAGGCCGCTAACATTCCGGTTCTGCCGGTCGTGAAAGGCATTTCGGTGGCAAAAAATCATATTACGCTCTACATTCTGGCGTTCATGATTGCCACGCTGATGCTGACGCTGGGCGGTTACGCTGGCTACAAATATCTGGTGGTCGCAGCGGCGGTAAGCGTCTGGTGGCTCGGTATGGCACTCTCAGGTTACAAAACCTCAAATGATAAAGTTTGGGCGCGTAAACTGTTTGTGTTCTCGATTGTCGCCATTACCGCGCTTAGCGTGATGATGTCGGTGGATTTTATGTCCCCGGCCTCTAAAGACCTGCTGACTTACGTCTGGTAAGTCAGACCGTTACTCCGAATAAGGGCGCGACTATCGCGCCCTTTCTTTTTGTTACCACTGCTTAAAAACTATTGTTTTACCCGCCCTGCCCCGCTCCCTAAAATATATGTAGCAAATTTTCAGAGGTTGGAATGAACGACAATAAAATGACCCCGGTAGAGCGTCGGGCAACATGGGGTTTAGGCACGGTTTTTTCCCTGCGTATGCTGGGAATGTTTATGGTCCTGCCGGTCCTCACGACCTACGGCATGGCTTTGCAGGGCGCCAGTGAAACCCTCATCGGGCTGGCAATTGGTATTTATGGTCTGGCGCAGGCGGTGTTTCAGATTCCGTTTGGCCTGCTGTCCGATCGCGTCGGCCGCAAGCCGTTGATTGTCGGCGGGCTGATGCTGTTTGTACTCGGCAGCGTGATCGCCGCCATGACCACCTCTATCTGGGGCGTCATTCTCGGCCGGGCGCTGCAGGGGTCAGGGGCTATCGCCGCAGCGGTAATGGCATTGCTCTCCGATCTTACCCGCGAGCAGAACCGCACGAAAGCCATGGCGTTTATTGGCATCAGCTTCGGCGTCACTTTTGCTATCGCGATGGTGATCGGTCCGATTGTTACTCACGCGCTCGGTCTGCATGCGCTGTTCTGGATGATCGCAATTCTCGCTACCTTAGGCATCGCGATTACGCTGCTGGTGGTACCGAACGCGCCGGGTCACGTTCTGAACCGGGAATCCGGCATGGTAAAAGGCAGTATTCGTACGGTACTCGCCAATCCTAAGCTGCTGAAGCTCAATATCGGTATTCTCTGTCTGCACATCCTGCTGATGTCGAGCTTTGTTGCCCTGCCGGGGCAGTTTGAGCAGGCTGGCTTCCCGGCGGCTGAGCACTGGAAGGTCTATCTGGTGACCATGCTGGTGGCGTTTGTTGCCGTAGTGCCGTTCATCATTTACGCCGAAGTGAAGCGCCGCATGAAGCGCGTATTCGTGGGCTGCGTGGCGCTGATCATCATTGCTGAAATCGTCCTGTGGGGCGCAGCCGGTCACTTCTGGACGCTGGTGATTGGCGTGCAGCTGTTCTTCCTCGCATTCAACCTGATGGAGGCGATTCTGCCTTCGCTAATCAGTAAAGAGTCACCGCCCGGTTATAAAGGCACGGCGATGGGCATCTACTCCACCAGTCAGTTTATTGGCGTTGCGATTGGCGGCAGCTTTGGCGGCTGGGTATTCGGCCACTACGATGCGCAGACGGTATTTCTTATTGGGGCGATTGTGGCAGCCGCCTGGCTGTTTGTGGCGATGTCGATGCAGGAGCCACCTTATGTCAGCAGCCTGCGCCTGGTGCTGAGCGATGCGGTGCTGGCGGTACCGAACCTGGAGAAGCGCCTGCGCGCGCAGCCGGGCGTCACCTCGGTGTTTATCGTGCCGGAAGAGAAAAGCGCTTACATCAAGATAGACAGTAAAGTCACCAGCCGCGTTGAGCTCGAAGCGTTAATCGCCAGCAGCTAATAAAATGGCGGCCATCAGGCCGCCTGCTATCAGAGCGACATATCCACCACAATGCGGCCCTCGATTTTGCCGGCGTGCATACGCGCAAAGATGTCGTTAATGTTGGTCAGCGGCTCAACCGCTACGCTGGCTTTCACCTTATGCCGTCCGGCAAAATCCAGCGCCTCCTGCAGATCTTTACGCGTGCCCACAATGGAGCCGCGCACGGTGATACCATCCAGCACCATATCGAAAATCGACAGGTCAAATTTGCCCGGCGGCAATCCGTTCAGCACCATGGTGCCGCCGCGGCGTAGCGTGCCGATCGCCTGCTCGAACGCTTTTGGCGATACCGCCGTAACCAGCACGCCGTGCGCGCCGCCGAAGCTCTCCTGAAACAGCTGCGCCGGGTCCACCTGCTTTGCATTGGCGGTCACGCTGGCACCCAGGCGTTTGGCGAAGGCCAGCTTGTCGTCATCAATATCCACCGCCGCCACGTTCAATCCCATCGCGACCGCATACTGAATCGCCATATGGCCCAGTCCGCCGATGCCGGATACCACTACCCAGTCACCCGGTTTGGTATCGGTCATCTTCAGGCCTTTATAGACCGTGACGCCCGCGCACAGGATCGGCGCTACCTCGTTAAACTCTACATTATCCGGGATAATACCGACGTAGTTAGCATCAGCGAGACAATATTCGGCGAAACTGCCGTTAACGGAGTAGCCGGCATTCTGCTGGGATAAACAGAGCGTTTCCCAACTATCCAGGCAGTGCTCGCAGTGGCCGCAGGCGGAGTAGAGCCACGGCACGCCAACGCGATCGCCCAGTTTAAGGTGCTTCACGCCCTCCCCCACTGCCACCACCTGGCCCACACCTTCGTGGCCGGGGATAAAGGGTGGATTGGGTTTGATCGGCCAGTCACCTTCGGCGGCATGCAGGTCGGTATGGCATACGCCGGTCGCCGCAATTTTTACCAGAATCTGTCCCGGCCCTACCTGCGGCACCGGCACCTGCTCAATCACCAGCGGTTCACCGAAGGCTTTAACCACGGCGGCTTTCATGGTGGTTTTGATTTGCATCGTCATCTTTCACTCTCCCGTTATATGCATGCGGACTCAGAACAGGCCCAGAGGTGCAGTGCCGTAGCTGACCAGCAGGTTTTTGGTTTGCTGATAGGCGCTGAGCGCCATTTTGTGGGTCTCGCGCCCGACGCCCGACTGTTTATAGCCACCGAACGCCGCATGCGCGGGATAAATGTGATAGCAGTTGGTCCAGACGCGACCCGCTTTGATGCCGCGTCCCATGCGGTAAGCCAGATTGCTGTCGCGCGTCCACACGCCTGCGCCAAGGCCAAACTGGGTTTCATTGGCGATCGCCAGCGCTTCGGCCTCATTTTTAAAGGTAGTCACGCCAATCACCGGGCCAAAAATCTCCTCCTGGAAACAGCGCATCTCATTGGTGCCTTTGATCAGGGTGGGCTGAATATAGAAGCCGTTATCCAGTTCGGCGCTGATGCTGGCGCGCTCACCGCCGGTCAGAATCTGGCCGCCTTCGTCACGCGCGATAGTGATATAAGAGAGGATCTTGTCGAACTGCTGACGTGAAGCCTGCGCGCCAATCATGGTGTCGGTATCAAGCGGATCGCCACGGCGTATCGTTGCCACCTTCTCCAGCACGCGCGCCATAAATGGCTGGTAGATCGATTCATGAATCAGCGCCCGCGATGGCAGGTGCACACTTCGCCCTGGTTAAAGAAGCCGAGCACCAGCCCCTCCACCGCTTTCTCAATGAATTCCTCTTCGCCATCCATCACATCGGCAAAATAGATGTTTGGCGATTTGCCGCCCAGCTCGACGGTACAGGGAATAATATTCTCCGCCGCACAGGCCATGATGTGGCGGCCGACCGGGGTTGAGCCGGTGAAGGCGATTTTGGCGATACGCTTACTGGTCGCCAGCGCCTCACCGGCTTCGCGACCAAAGCCCTGAACCACATTAAGCACACCCGCCGGGAACAGATCGCCGATGATCTCCATCAGCAGCGTGATGGCGAGCGGCGTCTGTTCGGCCGGTTTTAGCACCACGCAGTTGCCCGCCGCCAGCGCAGGCGCCAGTTTCCAGGCCGCCATCAGTAGCGGAAAATTCCACGGGATGATCTGTCCCACCACACCAAGCGGTTCATGGAAGTGATACGCCACGGTGGTCTCATCGATTTCTGCGGTACTGCCCTCCTGCGCGCGCAGGCAACCGGCAAAGTAGCGGAAGTGATCCACTGCCAGCGGCAGATCGGCATTCAGCGTTTCGCGGATCGGCTTGCCGTTGTCCCAGCTCTCGGCAACCGCCAGTTTGTCCAGATTAGCTTCAATGCGATCGGCCACCTGCAGCAGCAGGTTGGCACGCTGCTGTACGCTGGTTTTTCCCCAGGCGTCAGCGGCCTGATGCGCGGCATCCAGCGCCAGATCGATATCGCGCGCATCGGAACGCGGGAACTGCGCGATATCGCTGCCATCCACTGGTGAGGTGTTCATGAAGTAGCGGCCGCTGAGCGGCTCGATGAAGTTGCCCGCAATATAGTTGCCGTAGGTCGCTTTAAAGGTCACTAACGCGCCGGGCGTGCCGGGATGTGCATAACGCATCGCAAACTCCTTAGGGTCAGATAGTGTTATCGGCCAGCAATCGTCTGTGCGTTGCCGTGCTAAACCCTGTTGCAGCGTGCGTGCCACTTTTGCCACGCAATCCCACATCCGTTTAAAAATAAATATTATCAATTAGTTATAAATCTCATCCCTCTTTTACCTCTTTTCCTTACGCAACAATCACGCTAACTGTGTTGCGTATCGCAACACTGAAAGATCCTGAACGCTACAATCCTGCAACACTTTCGTCAGGGCATGAGGTCATCAATGCAGGGAAATTCCGCCGCGTCTGCCGTTAACGCCACCCCGCTGTTAAGCGACTCCTGGTTTCGCAGCCAGCTGTATGGCCTCGACCGCACTGCCGATGATTTTCCCCGGGTTCGCCAGGGTGAACTGGCCGACGTACTGGCCAGTAATGCCGGCTTACAGCAGTTCGCCCAGCCGGTTATTCAGCGGCTGGCGCAGCAGATGGCGCAGCAGCAGTCGGTAGTGGTGCTGTCAGATGCAAGCGGGCTGGTGCTGCATACGTTTGGTGACATGCAATCGATGGAGCGGGCGCAGCAATTTGCACTGGCGCCGGGCAATTTATGGAGCGAGTGTGGCCGCGGCACCAATGCCATTGGTACCGCGCTGGCGATCAATGATGGCTGTGAGATTGACGGTCAGCAGCACTTTCTCACGCTCAACCAGGATCTCTACTGTGCCGCTATGCCACTGCAGATGCCTAACGGACAGATCGCGGGAGTGATCGATATCTCCGGCCCTGCCCACTTCTCCCATGCGCATACGTTTGGCTGGGTGAAAGCTGCAGCGAAACAGATTGAGTATTTGTGGGTGAAACAGAGCCTGCATCCGCAGCAGTGGCTGATGAGCCTGCACGCGCAGCCGCAGGGCATCGATACCGTTGACGAACTGCTGCTGGTGTTCTCCGATAATCTGCTCACTGCCGCTAATCGCCTGGCGATGCGTGAACTGCAGCTGAGCGCGGAACAGCTGGGCAGCCTGACCTTCCAGCAGCTCTTTCCACAGCAGCCGCAGCAGGCCACCAGCGTTCCCCTTACGCTTGATATGAGCCGGCAACGCTACTATTTTCGCCTGCGTGCCCCCGCAGCGGCGCCATTTCGCAGCCCCCGCCGCGCCGGCGCCCGATCTGCCCTTTTCTCTGGGCCGTGAGGGGGAAAAGCTGGTGCGACTGCTTAACGCCGGCGTTTCGCTCTGCATTCACGGAGAGACCGGCAGCGGCAAAGAGTTTGTTAGCCGGGCGCTGCATCAGCAGAGCCGCTGGCGCGAGGGTAATTTTGTCGCCATTAACTGTGCGGCCATCCCGGAAGCGCTCATTGAATCCGAGCTGTTTGGCTATCAGCCAGGTGCCTTCACCGGCGCCAGCAAGAACGGCTATATCGGTAAGATCCGTGAAGCCGACGGCGGCGTGCTGTTTCTGGATGAGATTGGCGACATGCCGCTGGCGCTGCAGACCCGGCTGCTACGCGTATTGCAGGAGAAAGAGGTCGCGCCGCTGGGCTCCAGCCGCAGCTGGCCGGTAAACTTTGCCGTTATCTGCGCCACGCACCGCGACCTGGCACAACGCGTAGCGGCTGGCGAATTTCGTGAGGATCTGCTCTACCGCCTGCAGGAGTTCGCCATGACGATTCCGCCGCTGCGCGACTGGCCGGACGTGCCGGGTTTCATCCGGCGCTTATGGCATGAGCTGGGGGCCGGGGAGCGCGACATTCAGCTCGCGCCGGCTCTGGTCACTTCGCTGGCGCAGCTTCCCTGGCCGGGCAACGTTCGTCAGTTACGCAGTTTGCTGCGCGTATTGCTGGCACTGGCCGATGACGGGGAAGAGGTAACAGAGCGCCATCTGCCGGCAGAGTATCGCCTGACTGCAGCACGGCCCCTGACCGGGCGTCAGCATCAGGACGAGCGGCTCATCCGCGACACCCTGCAGCGCTATAATGGCAACATCAGTAAAGCAGCTGAAGCATTAGGGGTCGCGCGCAGCACGCTCTATCGTCGTGCCGCGCGCGAAAAAGGCGATTAGTCGCGGAAGTTTTTGAACTGGAAAGGCTGGCCGAGGTTGCCGCCGCGCACCAGCGCCATGGCGCCCTGCAGGTCGTCGCGTGATTTGCCGGTGACGCGCAACTCTTCGCCCTGAATCTGCGTCTGCACTTTCAGCTTGCTGTCTTTGATCAGCTTGACGATTTTCTTCGCGACATCACTCTCGATGCCTTTCTTCAGCTTCGCTTCCACGCTCCAGCTCTTGCCGCTGTGCACAATCTCTTCAGGCACTTCGATGGCCGCGCCTTCAATACCGCGCTTCAGCAGCTTTTCCCGCACGATATCCACCAGCTGCTTCACCTGAAAATCAGATTCGCTGGTAATTTTGATGGTCTCACTCTTTTCGTTGAGCTCAATGGTTGCGCTCACGTTACGGAAGTCAAAACGGGTTGAGATCTCACGGTTGGCATTTTCTACCGCGTTACGCACTTCCGGCAGTTCAACTTCGGAAACGATATCGAAAGATGGCATCTTTTCTTCTCCTGATACTAAAGTGACATGCATAATACGCGTCTTATCGCGCTAATAAAACACGAGACGCGGAAAGCTATACTTAATGGATATCCACCCGCCAGCGGGAGGCAAAATGAAAATTACCGTGTTGGGCTGTGGCGCACTGGGGCAGATCTGGCTCGCCGCGCTTGCCCGCCAGGGGCATGATGTTCAGGGCTGGCTGCGCGTGCCGCAGCCTTACTGCTCGGTGAATGTTGTCGATCCGCAAGGTCACATCAGCAATCACACCTTTATTGCGAACGATCCGCTGTTTCTTGCCGCCAGCCAGCTGCTGCTGGTCACGCTGAAGGCCCCGCAGGTGTCGCCTGCCGTGAAAAATCTGCAAAGCGTACTGCCCGCGCATGCGCCTGTTCTGCTGCTGCATAACGGGATGGGTACGGTAGAGGAGCTGAAAGAGCTGACGCAGCCGCTGCTGCGCGGCATTACTACCCACGCAGCGATGCGCGACGGCACCGTGATTAAACATGTGGCGCACGGCATTACGCACATCGGCCCGGCTAACCGTGAGAGCGCCGGACTGAGCGACATCGCGGATGTGCTGCATCAGGCTCTGCCGGACGTCGCCTGGCACGACAATATTGCCTCCGCCAGCTGGCGTAAACTGGCGGTGAACTGCGTCATCAATCCAATGACCGTCGAACATGACTGCCAGAACGGCGCGCTGCGCGCCTGGCCACAGCAGATCGATGCGCTGTGCGAAGAGATCGCCTGGCTGATGGAGCGCGAAGGTCAGCACATTACGCTGGAGAACCTGCGCGACACGATTTATGACGTGATCGACAACACGGCAGCCAACGTTTCGTCAATGCTGCAGGACGTGCGTGCACAGCGCGCCACCGAAATTGATTACATTACCGGCTATCTGCTGCGGCGCGCCCGCGCGCAGGGAATGTCACTGCCGGAGAACACCCGCTTATACGATCTGGTTAAACGTAAGGAGTCCCAATATGAACGCGAACGCATCGGTTCTGGTTTGCCTGGCACATGGCAGTGAAGAGACCGAAGCGGTCACCACCATCGACCTGCTGGTGCGCGCTGGCCTTAATGTCACTACCGCCAGCGTAGAGAGCAACGGCATACGGGAGATCGTCTGTTCGCGCGGCGTGCGTCTGCTGGCGGATGCTGCGCTGGTTGAAGTGGCTGATAACGATTTCGAGGCGATCGTACTGCCGGGTGGCTTAAAAGGGGCTGAGACTTTCCGCGACAGTACGTTGCTGGTCGAAACGGTGCGTCAGTTTCACCTGGCGGGCAAAATTGTGGCCGCTATCTGCGCCGCGCCGGGCACGGTGTTAGTGCCGCACGATCTGTTCCCGGTCGGCAATATGACCGGTTTTCCCGGTCTGAAAGAGACCATCCCGGAGGCAAAATGGATGGAGCGCCGCGTGGTGTGGGATCCGCGCGTGAATTTGCTGACCAGCCAGGGACCGGGAACGGCGATCGATTTTGCCCTGAAGCTGATTGATCTGCTGGTGGATAAGGAGACCGCGCGCGACGTCGCTTCACAGCTGGTTCTGGCGGCGGGGATTTACAATTATCAGGAGTTTGAAGAGCGGTAATTAAAAGGGTCGTCATTTATGACGACCCTACAGATCCGCACAGGGTGTTGTTGGGTGCGCATTCGTGCGCACCGGCGCTAAGGGCGATAAACCTTCACGTTTTTGAATCCCTGCTCATGCAGATAGAGCGCCTGCAAACGGCTCATCACGCCGCGATCGCAATACAGCAGCCAGGTTTTTGTCTGGTCGAGATCGCCAAACTGGGTGCTGAGTTTGTAGAACGGCAGCGATTTCACCTCAACGCCATCCAGCGCCAGCGGCTTATCGTCTTGCTCATCCAGCGAACGGATATCCAGTACGCCATCGTTGCTGCTGAACGACGCCACGGTCTCCACTTCAACCACCTCTTCTTCGGTCTGCTCAGCAATTTCGCGGATATCAACATTGCTGGCCTCCTGCACCACCCGCTCCAGAATCGCAAAGTCGAAGTTCAGCTCTTCCGCTTCGATCTTCGCTTTCACCGCTTTCACCGTCGGGCTTTTCGAGATCACGCCGCAGTACTCCGGCATGGTTTTCGCAAAGTCTTCCGTGCCGATGTGACGCGCGATATCGATGATGTGCTCTTTATCATGCGAGATTAACGGGCGCAGAATCAGCGTGTCGGAGGCATTATCAATCAGGCGCAGGTTGGTCAGCGTCTGGCTGGAGACCTGGCCGAGCGCCTCACCCGTCACCAGCGCCTGCACGCCGTAGCGCTCCGCGACCATGGAGGCGGCGCGCACCATCATACGTTTCAGCACGACGCCCATCTGGCCGTCGTCCACTTTCTCCAGGATCTCACCCACCACCGGCTCAAAGTTGATCGCCACAAAGCGTACGCGGTGTGAACGACCAAAACGCTGCCACAGATAGTGTGCCACCTGACGCACGCCAATCTCATGCGCGGCGCCGCCAAGGTTAAAGAAGCAGTAGTGCACGCGGCAGCCGCGACGCATCAGCATGTAGCTCGACACGCCAGAGTCAAAACCGCCGGAGATCAGTGACAGCACATCTTCCTGAGTGCCAATCGGGAAACCGCCCAGCCCTTCGTAGCGCCCGGTGATCAACAGCAGGCGATCGTCTTCGATCTCCAGATTCACCGTCTCATCCGGTTTTTTCAGCTGCACGCGGGCGCTTTCAATGTGCTGATTAAGCCCACCGCCGACATAGCGCTCCACATCCTGCGAACTGAAGCTATGCTTACCACGACGCTTTACGCGTACGCAGAAGCTTTTGCCTTCCAGGCGCTGGCGGTTCAGTGCCAGCGTCTGCTCGAAGATATCGTGCATGTCGGTATACGCGTGGTCTTCAACCGCCAGCACATGGTGGATACCCGGAATGCGCGTCAGCTCATCGACGATAATCGGGCGCAGCGCCTCTTTTTTCGCACGCACTTCGATGTGGTCCCAGTGGCGCACCACGGCGATCTCTTCATCGAGGCTGCGCAGGGTATTACGAATGTTACCGGTCAGAATTTTGATAAAGCGCAGACGCACCGACTGACTTTTGATGGTGATTTCAGGGAAGAGCTTAATGATAAACTTCATGGCGACACAGCTTCGTTGGGCAAATAAGTGCTAAAACCATGAGCACTTAGCTGGTAAAATCATATAATTGCGGAGTTCGCGATAGCACCCGCATCCGAGGCGCGAAAGTATACCACCTTTGTCGGGTGACTGCTGTAAGCAACCCGTCTCGAATTGATTATTTTGCTAATTAATCCTCGTCGGCTACCATGACCGATTGCAAGATGATTCCTAACCTGTGAGTCGACCTGATTATGCCGAAAAAAGCCGAAGCGCCCGTAAGTTTTGAAAGCGCCCTGCAGCAGCTGGAACAGATTGTCAGCCGCCTGGAAAGTGGTGAGCTGCCGCTGGAGGATGCACTGAACGAATTTGAACGCGGCGTTCAGCTGGCACGCAACGGCCAGCAAACGCTACAGCAGGCTGAACAGCGCGTGCAAATTCTGCTGAGCGACGATAAAGATGCCGCGCTTGCACCTTTTACGCCGGAAAATGAGTGATGGATTTTGTCCAATTACAACGCGCCTATCACGAGCGCGTAAATCTGGCGTTGACGCGCTTTATTGAGCCGCTTCCTTTTCAGAGTTCTCCTCTGGTGAATGCCATGCAATATGGGGCACTATTAGGCGGTAAGCGCCTGCGCCCTTTCCTGGTGTATGCCACGGGTGAAATGCTGCATGCTGATGCAGCAGCCTGGATGCGCCCGCCGCCGCGGTGGAGTGTATTCACGCTTACTCTCTGATTCATGACGATCTGCCTGCGATGGATAACGACGCGTTACGCCGCGGGCAGCCAACCTGCCATATTAAATATGGCGAAGACACGGCAATTCTCGCCGGCGATGCCCTGCAAACTCTGGCGTTTTCGATTCTGGCCGAGCAGCCGATGCCGGGTGTCAGCCCGCAGGCGCGTATTGCGATGATCGCTGAACTGGCGAAGGCCAGCGGCGTGGCAGGCATGTGTGGCGGCCAGGCGCTGGATCTGGCGGCAGAAGGCCAGCACATTGACCTCGCGCAGCTTGAGCAGATTCACCGCCACAAAACCGGCGCGTTAATTCGTGTTGCGGTGCGCCTCGGGGCGCTGGCTGCGGGCGATGCCGGACGTGCGGCGCTGCCGCTGCTTGATACCTACGCTAACGCCATCGGACTGGCGTTTCAGGTGCAGGATGACATTCTGGACGTGATCGGCGATACCGCGGTGATCGGCAAAACCCAGGGTGCCGACCAGGCGCTGGGCAAAAGTACCTATCCGGCCCTGATGGGGCTGGAAAAAGCCCGGGCGAAAACGCAGGATCTCTACCATGACGCGCTCGGCGCGCTGGATGCTCTGGCCGCTCAATCGTATGACACAAGCGCACTACAAGCGCTGGCAAGCTTCGTAATTGAACGCGATAAATAACTTTCATAATGAGTCTCTGATGAGTTTTGATATTGCTAAATACCCGACACTGGCGTTAGCAGGCACGGTCCAGGAGTTACGTTTACTGCCGAAAGAGAAACTTCCGGCCCTGTGCGACGAACTGCGTCAGTATCTGCTGGATAGCGTGAGCCAGTCCTCTGGCCACTTTGCCTCCGGCCTGGGCGTCGTCGAGCTAACAGTCGCGCTGCATTATGTCTATAACACCCCGTTTGACCATCTGGTGTGGGATGTCGGCCACCAGGCCTATCCGCACAAGATTCTGACCGGTCGCCGCGATCGTATCGGCACTATCCGGCAGAAAAATGGCCTGCACCCGTTCCCGTGGCGCGGTGAGAGTGAGTATGACGTGCTGAGCGTCGGCCACTCCTCTACCTCGATCAGCGCCGGGCTCGGCATGGCGGTGGCCGCTGAACGCGAAGGCCAGGGTCGTCGTACCGCCTGTATTATCGGTGATGGCGCGATCACAGCCGGTATGGCGTTTGAAGCGATGAACCATGCCGGTGACATCAAACCGGACATGCTGGTGATCCTCAACGATAACGAGATGTCGATCTCTGAGAACGTCGGCGCACTTAATAATCGTCTGGCGCAGATTCTCTCCGGTAAAACCTACTCGCGTTTACGCGAAGGCGGCAAGCGCGTGCTGGGTGGCCTGCCACCGATCAAAGAGCTGGTCAGGCGCACCGAAGAGCACCTGAAAGGGATGGTTGTGCCGGGCACGCTGTTTGAAGAGCTGGGCTTTAACTATATCGGTCCGGTGGACGGTCACGACGTGTTAACGCTGGTGAGCACGCTGAAGAACATGCGCGATCTGAAGGGGCCGCAGTTCCTGCATATCATGACCAAAAAGGGCAAAGGCTACGCGCCCGCAGAGCAGGACCCGATCACCTGGCACGCCGTGCCTAAATTCGATCCCGCCAGCGGCGAGCTACCCAAAAGCGTGCCTGGCCTGCCGAGCTACTCAAAAATCTTTGGTAACTGGCTCAGCGAAATGGCGGCTGACGATCCGCGTCTGATGGCGGTGACACCGGCAATGCGTGAAGGCTCTGGTATGGTGAGCTACTCGCGCGACTATCCGCAGCAGTATTTCGATGTAGCGATTGCCGAGCAGCACGCAGTGACGTTCGCTGCCGGCATGGCGATTGGCGGCTACAAGCCGGTGGTGGCGATCTACTCCACCTTCCTGCAGCGCGCCTACGATCAGGTTATTCACGATGTCGCCATTCAGAAGCTGCCGGTGCTGTTTGCGATCGATCGCGGCGGCATCGTCGGTGCCGATGGTCAGACGCACCAGGGGGCTTTTGATATCGCCTACCTGCGCTGCGTGCCGGGTATGGTGATCATGACGCCAAGCGATGAGAACGAGTGCCGCCAGATGCTCTACACCGGCTATCACTATCAGGATGGCCCAAGTGCGGTGCGTTATCCGCGCGGCACCGGTACCGGCGCCACGCTGGAGCCGCTCGCCAGCCTGCCGCTGGGTAAAGGGGTCATCAAACGTCGCGGTGAGCAGCTGGCGATTCTGAACTTCGGTACGCTGTTGCCGGAAGCGCAGGCCGCCGCTGAGGCGCTCAATGCCACGCTGGTGGATATGCGGTTTGTGAAGCCGCTGGACGAAGCGCTGATCGCCGAGCTGGCAGCCAGCCATGAAGCGCTGATCACTCTGGAAGAGGGTGCAATCAAAGGCGGCGCCGGCAGCGGCGTCAACGAATACGTGATGGCGAAACGCCTGCGCGTGCCGGTGCTCAACCTCGGCCTGCCGGATGAGTTTATCCCGCAGGGTACGCAGGAGGAGGTCCGCACGGACTATCAGCTGGATGCCGCCGGGATTCAGCAGCAGATCGCCGCCTGGCTGGCGCAGTAACGCCCTCCCCCGCTCCTGCTGCTATGCTTGAGGATAGCTTTCCCCAACGCATAAGAGCAGGAGCCCTTAATGAAAACCGTCCGTTTAGGCCAGACCGACCTCGAGGTTTCACGTCTCTGTTTAGGCTGCATGACCTATGGCGATCCGATGCGTGGAAATCATGCATGGACCCTGCCCGAAGAGAGCAGCCGGCCGCTGATTAAGCAGGCGCTGGACGCTGGCATCAACTTTTTCGACACCGCAAACAGCTACTCCGACGGCAGCAGCGAAGAGATTCTCGGGCGCGCCCTGAAGGATTTCGCCCGGCGCGATCGCGTTGTCGTGGCGACTAAAGTCTATTTTCCGCTGAGCAATCTGTCCCAGGGGCTCTCGCGCAAAAACATCCTGCAATCGATTGATGATAGCCTGACGCGTCTGGGGATGGAGTATGTCGATCTGCTGCAGATTCACCGCTGGGATTACGCCACGCCGGTTGAAGAGACGCTGGCCGCGCTGGATGAGGTGGTGAAAGCGGGCAAGGCGCGCTATATCGGCGCATCCTCAATGCACGCGTCACAGTTTGCGCAGGCGTTAACGCTGCAGCAGCAAAACGGCTGGGCACGCTTTGTCAGCATGCAGGATCAGTACAATCTGATTCAACGTGAGGAGGAGCGTGAGATGCATCCGCTGTGTCAGCGCGAAGGGATCGCCGTGCTGCCGTGGAGTCCGCTGGCGCGCGGCAAACTGACGCGCCCGTGGGGCGAAACTACCGCCCGT
This sequence comes from Pantoea wallisii, assembly GCF_002095485.1. GTDB lineage: Bacteria > Pseudomonadota > Gammaproteobacteria > Enterobacterales > Enterobacteriaceae > Pantoea > Pantoea wallisii. Next base: position 77,172 of record NZ_MLFS01000009.1, read on the forward strand.
TCGGTATCCGATAACGTGATGGAGAAGCTCTACACCGGCACCGAAGAGAACGATGCGGCAATTGCTGAGCGGCTGGCCGCTGTGGCGGCGGATAAAGGTGTGACACGTGCGCAGGTGGCGCTGGCATGGCTGCTGCATAAACCGGCCGTTACCGCGCCGATTATCGGTGCATCGCGCGAGCAGCAGTTTGCCGAGCTGGTAAAAGCGGTGGATGTGGAGCTGAGTTCAACGGATATTGCTGAACTGGAAACGGTTTATCAGCCGCATCCGGTAGTGGGATTCGAGTGATGGTTTAACCAGGTCGCCATGAATGGCGACCCTACAACGAGTAATGCGCATTCATGCGCAGCTGACCAATTAAAGCACCAGCCCTAACCCGTACAGAATCACCGCTGAGATCACCCCGGCGATAATATCGTCCACCATAATCCCCATGCCGCCGTGCACGTTGCGATCAAACCAGCGGATTGGCCAGGGCTTCCACATGTCAAAAATACGGAAAATCACGAAACCGGCCAGCACCCACTGCCAGCTCATGGCAGGAATCGCCATCAGCGTAATCCATATGCCGATAAACTCATCCCAGACGATACTGCCGTGATCGTGCACGCCCATGTCACGCGCTGTGCGGTGGCAGAGATAGACGCCCACGCTGATGCCAATCAGCACCACCAGCGTGTAGAGTTGCAGCGGCAGAAAAGTCATCAGCCACCAGAAGGGGATCGCGGCGACCGATCCGGCCGTGCCGGGCATGATCGGGCTCAGGCCGCTGCCAAAACCGGTCGCCAGCAGATGCCAGGGATTACCCATGCGCAGGCGGCTTTTAGCGACATCTTTATTTCGCGTCAAAGTGATCAAATCCCTTGTGATTAAAGCGGCGCGGCTTGCCGTTCTCCAGCAGCGTCAGCCCTTCCGCTTCCGGTGCAATCTGTCCGATGCAGGTGTAAGGCACACCCAGATGACCAAGCGCCACGTCCAGCGCGCCCCGGTTCACCTCCGGCACGGTAAAGCACAGCTCATAATCCTCACCACCACTCAGCGCCCAGCGCAGCACCTGCTCCGGTTCAAAGTGGTCGCGCAGCGCCGCAGAGAGCGGTAGCGTCTCCAGATTAAGACGCGCCCCCACGCGGCTGGCCGCCAGGATGTGGCCAAGATCGGAGATCAGCCCGTCGGAGAGATCGATGGCGGATGTTGCCAGATTGCGCAGCGCCTGGCCCTGTAAAACGCGCGGCATGGGGCGCAGATGGCGTTTAATCAGCACCTCATGCACTGCCGGATCGTTCAGCCGGTGATGATGCTGCAGCAGCGACAGGCCCGCCGCGCTATCGCCCAGCGTACCCGTCACGAAGATCCAGTCGCCCGGCTTCGCGCCGGCGCGTCTCAGCGCCCGCCCAGCCGGCACCAGGCCATGAATGCCCAGCGTCAGGCTCAGCGGCCCGCGCGTGGTATCGCCGCCAATCAGCTGCATGTCGTAATAATCCAGCAGCTCAAACAGGCTATCGCTGAAGGCAGCCAGCCAGCTCTCGTTAACCTCAGGCAGCGTAAGCGCCAGCGTTAACCACGCCGGATCGGCCCCCATCGCAGCCAGATCGCTGAGATTGACCGCCAGCGCTTTGTAGCCGAGATCGGCCGGATGGATATCGCGTAAGAAGTGAACGCCCGCGACCAGCGTGTCGGTGCTGATCGCCAGCGTCTGTTTTTCAGGCACATTCAGTAACGCGCAGTCGTCACCAATACCCTTCTCCACATCGCGGCGGGAGCTGGTGACGCGGTTAAAATAACGTGCGATCAGTTCAAATTCACCACAGGACATAAATCAGGTCTCAATGAAAAAAGGCCGGTGAACCGGCCTCTTGCACTTATTTTTTGTTGGGTCGAATTTGTGGGGCGGCTTTATCAAGCACGCCGTTAACAAATTTGTGGCTGTCTTCGGCACCAAACACTTTAGCCAGCTCAATACCTTCGTTAATGGCCACTTTATAAGGCACATCAGAACGTTTGCTCAGCTCATACAGAGAGAGACGCAGAATCGCTTTCTCAACCTGGCCCAGCTCTTCCAGCTGGCGCGACAGGTAAGGCTTCATCAGACCGTCCAGGTACGCGCTGTTAGTCGCCACACCGGACAGCAGTTCGCGGAAATAGCTAATATCGACGTCTTTGACGTCTTGTTCCGCCAGAAACTGGTATTCCACATCGGCAATGTCGTTGTTGGACAACTGCCAGGAGTAGAGCGCCTGGACAGCGCACTCACGGGCGCGACGACGAGCAGCAGGTTTCACAAAATTCCCCTTACAAAAATCAGGCTTTGATGGCTTTCAATACGTTAATCATTTCGAGTGCGGTCAGGGCAGCTTCAGCCCCTTTATTGCCCGCTTTAGTGCCGGCGCGTTCAATCGCCTGCTCAATATTTTCGGTGGTCAGTACGCCGAAGGTCACCGGGATTTCGCTGGCCATTGCCACCTGTGCAATGCCAGAGCTGGCTTCACCGGCCACGTATTCGAAGTGGGCCGTGCCGCCACGGATCACCGTGCCCAGCGCAACAATCGCATCGTGCTTACCGGCTTTCGCCAGTGCGCGTGCGGCCAGCGGCAGTTCATAGGCGCCCGGCACCCAGACCACGGTAATATTTTCTGCTTTAACCTGGCCGATACGCTTCAGTGCATCTACCGCACCGTCCAGCAGGCTGTCATTAATGAAGTTGTTAAAACGCGCAATCACGATGGCAATGTTAGCATCAGGCGTGGCAACAGCAGCTTCGATAACTTTCATACATATCCTTTGGGTGTTTGTTTTATGGCCCCGCAGAAGGGGGCGGATTCTATCATACTCTTCGGCGACGCGCTCAGGCTTTTCCGCACATGCTTTAGCGCGGCGTCAGGGTCAGACGCAGGTCATCGCCTACTTTGCGCACGTCGCTAAAATTGAGGGCTGGCGCATCGGCCAGCGCAGTCAGTCCCGGCAGTTCGCACAGGCCGCGCGCGGCGTTACCCAGCAGCTTCGGCGCCAGGTAAATAATCAGCTCATCCACCAGTCCGGCCTGCAGCAGCGCACCGGCCAACCCGGCGCCCGCCTCCACCCACACGCTGTTGATCTGGCGCTGGCCGAGCAGCATCATCATTGCCACCAGGTCGAGCTGCGTATCACGCACGGGTACGGCAATCTGCGTGACGCTTTGCGGCCAGGCTTGCTGATCCGGGGCGCTGCGCATCAGCCAGGTTTCGCCCGGCTGGGCAATCAGGCGGTGCTGCGGCGTAACGCGCTGCTGACTATCGATCACCACCCGCACCGGCTGGCGCAACGCGCTCTCCTCTGTCAGCGCCTGCGCTTCCGCGTTCAGTTCGTTCCAGCGCACCGTCAGGGCGGGATCGTCAGCCAGTACGGTGGCGCTGGTGGTAAGAATAGCGGAACTCTGCGCGCGCAGGCGTTGCACATCGCGTCGTGCGGCGGCAGACGTGATCCACTGACTCTCACCGCTCGCCATGGCGATGCGCCCATCAAGGGAAGCGCCCAGCTTCAGCTGAATCCACGGAAACCCGGTGCGCATACGTTTCAGAAAACCGCGGTTTATGGCCTCGGCCTCGCTCATCATCAGACCGTGGCTCACCTCAATGCCCGCTTGCTGCAGGCGGTACAAGCCGCGCCCGGCAACCTGTGGATTGGGATCCTGCATCGCGGCCACCACGCGGCTGACGCCGGCGGCAATCAGCGCATCGCAGCATGGCGGCGTGCGGCCATGATGGCTGCAGGGCTCAAGCGTGACGTACGCCGTCGCGCCTGCGGCTTTATCGCCCGCCATGCGCAGCGCATGCACTTCTGCATGCGGTTCACCGGCGCGATGGTGCCAGCCCTCTCCCACAATCTCGCCGTCGCGCACAATCACGCAGCCAACATTCGGGTTTGGTGTGGTGGTGAAACGTCCGCGGCGTGCCAGCTCCAGCGCGCGCGCCATATAGCGTTCGTCGGTCATGGTTTAATCCTGTAAACGGGCGATCTCTTCGCCAAAATCGCGGATATCTTCAAAGCTGCGATAAACCGAAGCAAAACGAATGTAGGCGACTTTATCCAGCTTCTTCAGCTCTTCCATCACCAGATTCCCGATCTGCTTGCTGGGGATCTCCCGTTCGCCGGTGGCGCGCAGCTGAGTTTTGATATGGTTGACGGCGTTATCTACCGCGTCGGCGCTGACCGGACGCTTCTCCAGCGCCTTCATCATGCCGCTGGCGAGCTTATCCTCATTAAAGGGTTCGCGCACATCGTTGCTTTTTACCACGCGCGGCATCACCAGCTCAGCCACTTCGAAGGTGGTGAAGCGCTCATGACACACCAGACACTGGCGGCGGCGGCGCACCGAGGAGCCTTCACTCACCAGACGCGAATCGATCACTTTGGTGTCCACAGCGGAGCAGAATGGGCAATGCATGGCGTTTCCTGTCGCGAGAATTTTTGGTCAGATAGTGTAGCGCGTTCCCGGTTGCAACAAAACAGAGCACACCGAATCGGGCCTGCTCCACTACGGTGCCAGCCGGTTATGAGCAAAATGAGAAAATTTACTAAGCTTACAGAGCCAATCCGGCACATTGACAGGAGGAACTATGGGTCTGTTTAATTTTGTAAAAGAAGCGGGAGAGAAGCTGTGGGACGCCGTCAGCGGCGGCGATGACCAAAGCAAAAAACTGCAGGAACACATCAATAAGCTCGGTTTGCCCGATAGCGACAAGGTGAAAGTGGATGTGCAGGGCGATACCGTTACCGTCAGCGGCGACGGCATTTCGCAGGAGCTGAAAGAGAAAATCCTCGTGGCTGCCGGGAACGTGGCCGGTATCACGCAAGTCGATGATAAGGTTACCGCCAGCGATGCCGCTGCGCAGGCCGAGTTCTATACGGTGAAAAAAGGCGATACCCTGAGTGCGATTTCGAAGCAGGTTTACGGTAATGCTAATGAATACAACAAGATTTTCGAAGCAAACAAGCCAATGCTGACGCATCCTGATAAGATCTATCCAGGCCAGGTTTTACGTATCCCTAAATAATCGAAAGGACATTGCATGACGCGCAGGATGTTATGGGCTCCGGCAGTACTCTCTCTGCTGGTGCTGAGTGGTTGCAGTTCGCCTCCCACTTCGCCGCAGGTGAAAGAGCTGCATCAGGAAGTGAGCCAGCTTAACCAGCAGATGCGCAAGCTGACGACGCAGGCAGCGGCGCTGGAGATCCAGGGGCAGCTGAACAGTCAGTCAACCCAGGGCGCATGGCTGCTGCCGCAGGCAAATACGCCGGTTGAGCTGCAAACCCAGCTGGGGAAACTGCGACTTACGCTGTCGCGCGTGGAGGGTGAGGCCAGCGGTAGCCGTGCCAATCTGAACGTGCGCTCAACGGATGATCGGCCCGTACCGGCGTTCAGCGCTACGGTAGTATGGGGTGAACTTGATCCGGCCAGCGGTAAGCCGCTGTCGGCAAGCAGCCTTAGCCAGCCCATTAACGTCCCTGCTACTCTGATGCCGCGCAGTTCGGTCACCGTACCGCTACGCCTCAGCGGCTTGTCACCCGAGCAGCTCGGCTACGTGCGCGTGCATGATGTGCTGCCCGCCGCCAGCCATGAAGTGACACCCTGACGCGGGCACCGTAAACCCGATGCGCGGCCCTGTGCAACGGGCATAAAAAAACGGGCTGTCCACACCGGACAGCCCGTTCTGTTTTACGGCCAGAGTTACGGCAGAATCGAGGGCTGATCGGCGCCTTCTTTCTCCACTTTCTGCACCAGCATGTGTTCACGCTTCATCCCCAGTTTCAGCGCCAGCGCGGATGAAACATAGATAGATGAGATGGTACCGATGGTGACACCGATCAACATGGTCAGCGAGAAGCCTTTCAGCAGTGCGCCACCAAAGATGAACAGAATCAGGATCATCGCCAGCGTGGTGATGGAGGTGATCAGCGTACGGCTCAGCGTCTGGGTCAGCGACACGTTGGTGATGTCGTAAGAGGAGCCGCGACGGATTTTGCGGAAGTTCTCACGAATACGGTCCGAGACCACGATCTTATCGTTGAGCGAGTAACCAATCACCGACATCAGTGAAGCCACAATCGTCAGATCAATCTCGACGTGGAACAGCGACAGAATACCGCAGGTGATGATGACGTCATGCGCCAGCGCCAGCACGGTACCCAGCGCCAGGCGCCACTCAAAACGGAAACCGATGTAGATCAGGATCGCAATCAGCGCCGAAAGCAGCGCCATCGCACCGGCCTGCGCCAGATCGGTCCCCACGCTTGGGCCAACGAACTCCACACGCTTCACGGTAGCGCTCTGCTGGGTGGTCTGGTTGATCGACGCCAGCACTTTATTGCCCAGTTCGGTACCTGCATTACCGGTTGTCGGTGGCATACGCACCATCACATCGCGGCTGCTGCCGAAGTTCTGCACCAGCGGCTCTTCAAAGCCCGCTTTCACTAAACCTTCACGCAGCGCATCCAGATCCGCCGGTTTTTCCAGGTTGATCTCAATCACCGTCCCGCCGGTAAAATCGAGGCCCCAGTTGAAGCCCCGCACGCCGATAATGGCGATAGCTGCCACAATCAGCAGACCGGAGATGATAAAGGCCAGCGTATCCCAGCGCATAAAGTCGACGACTTTACGCCCGTGGTTTAGCTGCTCAATACTATATTCCTGTGCCACAACGCACTCCTCAGATAGACAGCTTGTTGATGCGTTTGCCGCCGTACACCAGGTTAACGATGGCACGTGTGCCGACGATAGCGGTGAACATGGAGGTCGCAATACCGATAGCGGTGGTGATCGCGAAGCCTTTGATTGAACCCGTACCGACCGCATAAAGAATGATGACTTTAATCAGCGTCGTCACGTTAGCATCGACGATACTGGAGAAGGCGCCTTTGTAGCCCTCATGAATCGCCTGCTGCACGGAGCGTCCGTTACGCAACTCTTCTTTAATACGTTCGTTAATCAACACGTTCGCATCGACCGCTACCGCCAGCGTCAACACAATACCGGCAATACCCGGCATGGTGAGCGTCGCGCCAGGCAGCAGTGACATGATGCCGACAATCAGCACCAGGTTGCACAGCAGTGCGCTGGTGGCAATCAGGCCGAACTTTTTGTAGAACACCACCATAAACAGAATGGAGGCGATCAGACCCCACAGACAGGCTTCGAGTCCCTGCGTGATGTTCTGCTGGCCCATGGTTGGACCAATAGTACGCTCTTCAACAATCTGAATTGGCGCAATCAGCGCACCGGCACGCAGCAGCAGCGACAGCTGACGGGCTTCGTTCGGGTTGCTGATGCCGGTGATACGGAAGCTGTTACCGAGACGTGACTGAATGTTCGCCACGTTGATCACCTCTTCCTGCTTCACCAGAATGGCACGGCCGTTGGCGTCTTTTTTACCGCTGTCCTTGTACTCCACAAACAGGGTCGCCATCGGTTTACCGATATTGTCCTTGGTGAAGTTCGACATGATGTTACCGCCCGCGCCGTCAAGTGAGATATTAACCTGCGGCTGGTTGTACTCATCCATGCTGGACGTGGAGTCAGTGATATGGTCACCGGTCAGGATCACACGCTTATACAGCACCACCGGCTGCCCTTCGCGCGTTTTCTTCACCTCTGAATCACCCGGCACGCGGCCGCTGGCGGCGGCACCCGGATCCACACTGGTGTTAACCAGACGGAACTCCAGCGTCGCGGTAGCGCCCAGAATCTCTTTGGCGCGTGCGGTGTCCTGAATACCCGGCAGCTCAACCACAATGCGGTCAGAGCCCTGACGCTGTACCAGCGGCTCGGCAACGCCAAGCTGGTTTACACGGTTACGCAGGATGTTGATGTTCTGCTGCACCGCATATTCGCGCGCTTCGCTGAGGCGGGCATCGGTCATCACCGCGCGCAGCGTATCGCTGCCCACGCTGGTGAACACCAGATCGCGGTGGCGCGGCGTCAGATAGCTAATCGCTGCGTCACGGCTGGCGCCGTCGCGGAAGCGAACTTCTGTGCCGTAGTTAGCAATTTTCGTGACGTTCGTATACGGAATGCTTTTGTCGCGCAGATCGCTGCGCAGGCCATCGGCATTCTGCTCCTGCAGTTTGCCCAGGGCGGTATCCATATCCACTTCCATCAGGAAGTGTACGCCGCCGCGCAGATCGAGACCGAGTTTCATCGGCTCTGCGGCCAGCAGGGTTAACCAGCGTGGGGTTGCTGGCGCAAGGTTAAGCGCCACCACGAAATCTTCACCCAGTGCGTTAGTGATAGCTTCACGCGCACGCAGCTGGACATCGGTGTTAGCAAAACGGGCCAGGATGGCGCCATTTTCCAGAGCGAGGGATTTGCTCTGAATATTGTCTTGTTTTAATACGTTCTGGATCTGATCCAACGTTTGCTCACTGGCGGCGCTTCCGCGCGCACCAGTGATCTGAACGGCCGGATCCTCACCATAAAGGTTCGGAAGCGCATACAGCAGGCCGATGAGAATCACGGCGACCAGCATGACGTACTTCCATAAAGGATAACGGTTTAACACGGCAGTTCCCTTAGGGAAGAAAAATTACAGCGCCTTCATCGTACCTTTCGGCAGAACGGCGGCCACGAAATCACGTTTGATAACTACTTCAGTGGTGTCGTTCAGGGCGATAGCGATATAGCCGGTTTCAGCCACTTTAGTTACGCGCCCTACCAGGCCACCATTGGTCAGCACTTCGTCACCTTTAGAGATGGAATCCATCAGCTTCTTGTGATCTTTTGAGCGCTTCTGCTGCGGACGCAGAATCATGAAGTAGAAGATCAGACCAAAAACCACCAGCATGATCACCAGAGAATACGGACTTCCCTGAGACGGAGCGCCTGCTGCGGCCACGGCGTCAGAAATGAAAAAGCTCATTAAATTTCCCTCATTGATAAAATTATCAGACGTTTAACGGTGGAACCGCTTTACCCGTCCGTTGGTAGAACTCGCTAACAAAGTGCTCTAATTTACCCTCTTCAATGGCCTGGCGTAAACCCGCCATCAGACGCTGGTAATAGCGCAGATTGTGGATGGTGTTGAGACGTGCGCCGAGTATTTCGTTACAGCGATCAAGATGATGCAAGTAGGCGCGTGTATAATTGCGACAGGTGTAACAATCACACTCCGCATCCAGCGGCGCGGTGTCATCTTTGTACTTCGCGTTACGGATTTTTACGATGCCATCGGTGACAAACAGATGGCCGTTGCGTGCATTACGCGTAGGCATAACGCAGTCAAACATATCGATACCGCGGCGAACGCCTTCCACCAGATCTTCCGGTTTGCCGACGCCCATCAAATAACGCGGTTTATCCTGCGGAATTTGCGGACAGACGTGTTCCAGGATACGGTGCATGTCCTCTTTCGGTTCACCCACCGCCAGGCCGCCCACAGCGTACCCATCAAAGCCAATCTCTACCAGACCTTTAACCGAGACATCTCGTAAATCTTCGTAAACCCCACCCTGAATAATGCCAAACAGCGCATTTTTGTTACCCAGCGAGTCGAAGCGATCGCGGCTGCGTTGCGCCCAGCGCAGCGACATCTCCATGGAGCGTTTCGCGTAGTCCCAGTCCGCCGGATAAGGCGTGCACTCATCAAAGATCATGACGATGTCGGAGCCGAGATCGTACTGAATCTCCATCGACTTCTCCGGATCGAGGAAGATCGGATCGCCGTTGATTGGGTTACGAAAATGCACGCCCGCTTCGGTGATTTTACGAATGTCGCCAAGGCTGAACACCTGGAAGCCGCCGGAGTCGGTCAGGATGGGCCCCTGCCAGTTCATGAAGTCATGCAGGTCACCGTGCAGCTTCATGATCGCCTGGCCCGGACGCAGCCACAGGTGGAAGGTGTTGCCAAGCAGGATCTGCGCGCCGGTCTCTTTGACCTCTTCCGGCGTCATCCCTTTTACCGTGCCGTAGGTGCCCACCGGCATAAACGCCGGGGTTTCAACGACGCCACGATCAAAGACCAGACGTCCACGGCGCGCGCGCCCGTCGGTAGTATCTAATTCAAATTTCACAATAACCTCTAATCAGAGAAACAGTCTGATGGGTAGCTCAGGACCCGACAGTTTCGTCAGGTGCCTGCGGATTACGGGTGATGTACATCGCATCCCCGTAGCTAAAGAAACGGTACTGCTCCGCCACGGCGCTCTGGTAGGCTGCCATGGTATTTTTATAGCCGGCAAAGGCGGACACCAGCATGATCAGCGTGGATTCGGGCAGATGGAAGTTGGTGATCAGCGCATCGATCACCTGATAGTGATAGCCCGGATAGATAAAGATTTGGGTATCATCAAAGAACGGGGCCAGCAGCGCATCCTGACAAGCCTTCGCGGCGCTCTCCAGCGAACGAACCGAAGTGGTGCCCACCGCAACCACTTTATTCCCGCGCGCTTTACACGCCAGCACGGCATCAACCACATCCTGCGGCACTTCAGCATATTCGGAGTGCATGATGTGATCATTAATGTTCTCTACGCGTACCGGCTGGAAAGTGCCTGCGCCGACGTGCAGCGTCACAAACGCCATCTCCACACCTTTCTCCCTGAGTGCCGCCAGCAGCGGTTCGTCAAAGTGCAGACCGGCAGTCGGTGCCGCTACTGCGCCAGGGCGCGCGCTGTACACCGTCTGATAGAGTTCACGGTCCGCCTCTTCATCCGGGCGATCGATATAGGGCGGCAGCGGCATATGCCCAACGCTGTTGAGGATATCCAGTACCGCACGATCGTCCGCGAAGGCGATCTCAAACAGCGCATCGTGACGCGCGACCATTGTCGCTTTCACGCTCTCATCATCGCCCAGCAGCAGCTCAGCGCCCGGCTTCGGCGCTTTCGACGCGCGCACGTGTGCCAGCACACGCTTGTCATCCAGCATGCGTTCAACCAGCATCTCGATTTTTCCGCCGCTGGCTTTACGGCCGTAGACGCGCGCCGGAATCACGCGGGTGTTGTTGAACACCAGCAGATCGCCGGGGTTCAGTTTATCCAGCACATCAGTAAAGACGCCGTGGTTCAGCGCACCGCTCGGGCCATCCAGCGACAGCAAGCGGCATCCGCTACGCTGCGCCTGCGGATAGTGGGCAATCAAAGATTCCGGCAACTCAAAAGCAAAATCGGCTACACGCATGCATCACTTCTTCAGGACTCAAAAAACAGGCGGCATAGTTTAGCCGAAAAGCGGCGAATTCTGAACAACTGGCTGCGCCTGGTGGATTCTGCTTATAATGCGCCATGAACTTTCTTGCTCACCTTCACCTCGCCTCGCTGGCAAACAGCTCGCTGCTGGGTAACCTGATGGCCGACTTCGTGCGCGGCAATGTCCAGTCACAGTGGCCGGAGGCGGTTGTCGCCGGCATCGCTATGCATCGCCGGCTCGATGTGCTCACCGACAATCTGCCGGAAGTGCGGGAAGCGCGCGAGCTGTTCCGCGCGGAAACGCGCCGCGTTGCGCCGATTACGCTGGATGTCGTGTGGGATCACTTCCTGGCGCTGCACTGGGATAAGATGCATCCGCAGCAGTCGCTGCCGGCGTTTACCGCCGCTGCCGAGCACGCCATCGTGCCGCAGCTGGCCGGGACACCGGAGAGCTTTATTGAGCTCAACGCCGTGATGTGGCGCGAACGCTGGTTTGAGCACTACGCTGAACCGGCGCGTATCGCACGCGTGCTGAGCGGTATGGCGCATCGCCGTCCGCGTCTGGCCGCGCTGCGCGACTCCGCGCAGGATTTCATTGATAACTACGCGCAACTCGAACCGCTATTCTTCCGGTTCTACCCACGCTTAATGGCGGATGCGCGCGCGCAACGGCTGTAACCGCCCTTTTCTCCTCTGCCGCACCGCCTCCTCTTGTCAGCCGCCGCTAACTGCGGCTTAATGAAGCCTTGCTTAACTTTCGTTAACTCAGTCACACAGCCATTTCGCCTTTTTCGGCGTTTTTTGCCACGTCGATTGCCAGAAAATGATAAGAGGGAAAGATGTCATCAGCCACGCTAACCGAACTCGACGCACGTTATCACTTCGCCTGCGATGTTGCCAAAACGGCCGCCAGCCGCGCCCTGGCATGGTATCAGCAGCGCCACCAGCTGGTGGTTGAACACAAAAAAGATCTGCAGGATGTGGTCAGCGAGGCTGACCGTAACGTTGAGCAGTTGGTTAAGCACCTCATTTACGAACGTTTTCCTGACGATGCGGTGCTGGGTGAAGAGAGCGGCGGCGATACCGGCAACGCCCGCTTTATCTGGGTCATCGATCCCATTGATGGTACCAGTAGCTTCCTCAACGGCCTGCATAACTGGTGCGTCTCGCTGGCGATTGTGTGTGAAAACGAGCCGGTTATCGGCGTAGTCAGCGATCCCAACCATCACGAAACGTTTCACGCCTGCCGTGGTAAAGGGGCCTGGGTAAATGACAAACGTATCCAGGCCCATAGCGCGCAGCGGCTGGACCAGGGGCTGCTGGGGTTAAGCAGCGCTAACAGCCAGCCGGCTGAACCGCTGCTGCACTTTATCAGCGGATTGCTGGCGCAGGGCGGCATGTTCATCCGCAATGGATCGGGCGCACTGATGAGCGCCTGGGCCGCCGCGGGCCGTCTGATTGGCTATTACGAGGCGCATATGAACCCGTGGGATGGGCTGCCAGGCATCGTGCTGATGCGCGAAGCGGGTGGCATAACCAACGACTATCTCAGTCAGGATGGGCTGAAAAAGGGCAATCCGGTGCTGCTGGCAAACGCGGTGATCTATCCGCAGCTCAAAACCCTGTTGCCGGCGTTGCCCACGCTATGATGCGCCGGGTCCTGCTGACCGCCCTGCTCGGGTTGATGGCGCTCCCGGCGCTGGCTCATGAGCGTTATCAGCTGGAAAAAGTGGTGGAGATCAGCCGCCACGGCGTGCGTCCACCTACGCCGGGCAACCGTAAAGAGATAGAGGCAGCCACGCAGCGCCCGTGGCCCCGGTGGCGCACCGCCGATGGCGAACTCACGCCGCATGGCTATGCCGCAGTAGTTAATATCGGGCGCTGGCAAGGCGATCACTACCGCCAGCTCGGCCTGTTACATGCCGGCTGTCCTGATGCCGGAGAGATCTACGTGCGTGCCAGCCCGCTGCAGCGCACACGGGCAACCGCCGCTGCGCTGGTTGAAGGCGCGTTTCCCGGCTGCGACGTTGCGGTGCATCACGTGGCCGGCGAGGTCGATCCGCTGTTTCAGAGCGGTAAGCTGGCCTTTGCACAGACCGATCCCGCGCAGGAGTATGCCGCCGTTGCCGCAAAAGCGGGCGATCTTGCAGCGCTGCAGCGGCGCCTGCAGCCGGAGATCACGCTGCTCAGACAGGCAGTATGTGCGCAAGATTGCGCCATCTTTGACCAACCCTGGCAGCTCAAACAGACCAAAAGTGGTCACACCTGGGTGCAGGGATTGAGCGTGCTGGCGAGTATGACGGAGACGCTCCGCCTCGGCTGGAGTGAGAACCTGCCGTATGCCCGGCTGGCGTGGGGCAACATTACCTCCGCGCAGCAGATCAGCGCCCTGCTGCCGCTGCTGACCGCCAGTTACGATCTCAGTAACGATGTCCCCTATGTGGCGCAGAAGCGGGCATCGATTCTGCTCGATGCGGTAATGAAGGGCCTGGAAAACAGCAAAGCCTCACCGGATACGCGCTGGCTGCTGCTGGTGGCGCACGATACCAACATCGCAATGCTGCGCACGCTAATGCAGTTCAGCTGGCAGCTGCCGGGATACGCGCGCGGCAATATTCCCCCCGGCGGCAATCTGGTGTTTGAACGCTGGCGCGATACGCACACGCATCAGCGATGGCTGCGTATCTATTTTCAGGCGCAAAGTCTGGATGCATTACGTCAGCTGACGCCGGTGGATGATCGGCATCCGCTGCTGCGCGAAGAGTGGCATCAGCAAAACTGTCAGGTTACAGCGGTTGGCACACTGTGTCCTTATCAATCCGTGATGGATCAGTTGCGTAAGGCGATAGACCACACGGCGCTGAGCCGCGTGGATTACCCGCTGCCGTAGTCTGCCTCTGTAAGCCAGTCCTGAGGCTGGCTTATCTTTTGCTAAATAAGTGATTAGCCCCGATCAGGCAATTTTCGCCCTGCTCTGCGACTTTTCTATATTTCCTGCCGCATCGCTAAACGGCCGCGTTTTCGCGTACGCTTTTAGCGTCAATCATCCCTTAGTTCTACTTCCTTTTTTTCTGTTTTGACACGCTTTTCGGCGACAGGATGCGCCGGAATTTTTTTATCTGCAGAGGGGATGAGATCAGGAGTGGCGCCCGCAGGCTGGCCACGGGGCGCAACAGAGGCGGCATTGAACGCCGCCAGTGGGGTTAACCTTTACGCTTTTTCGCCAGCGGCCACGCCAGCAGCAGCAGCGCTATCCACGCAAACCCGACGTAAAGTGAGATGCGCGTATCCGGGAAGTAGCCAATCAGCGCAATGATAAAGGCCAGGAACAGCACGCCAACCCAGGCGGTAGCGCTGCCGCCCGGCACGGCAAACTGCAGCTTGCTGGCCTGCCCTTTACCAATTTTGCGGCGAAAAGCAATCTGCGACAGCAGAATCATGATCCACACCCATACGGTAGCAAAGGTGGCCAGCGAGGCGATCACCAGGAACACTTTTTCCGGCATCAGGTAGTTGAGATAGACCGCAATCAGCATCGCTGCCATCATCACCAGCACCGTGACCCACGGAATTCCGCGATCGGAGACCTTCTGGAACATCTTCGGTGCATGGCCCTGCTGCGCCATGCCGTGCAGCATCCGCCCCACACCAAACACATCGCTGTTAATCGCCGAAAGCGATGCCGTGAGCACCACAAAGTTGAGGATTGATGCCGCTGCCGCAATGCCCAGATGCTGGAACGTCAGCACAAACGGGCTGCCAGCCGTCCCGACCTGGTTCCACGGGTAGATTGACATGATGACGAACAGCGTCCCGACATAGAACACCAGGATACGCAGCGGAACGGAGTTGATTGCACGCGGAATCGACTTCGCCGGCTCTTCGGCTTCACCGGCTGTAATACCGATAATTTCAATACCGCCATAGGCAAACATCACCATCTGCAGCGACAGCAGCATGCCGACAATGCCGTGGGCGAAGAAGCCGCCGTTGCTCCACAGATTATGGATACCGGTAGGTTGGCCGCCGTTGCCGATGCCCCAGAAGATCATGCCAAAACCGGCCACAATCATGATAATGATGGTGGCGACCTTGAAGAAGGAGAACCAGAACTCCACTTCGCCAAACACCTTCACGCTCATCAGGTTAATGGCCCCGATAATCAGTACCACGGACAGCACCCATATCCAGTGCGGCACGTCAGGGAACCATACGCCCATGTAGATACCAAACGCGGTCACGTCGGCAATCGCCACTATCAGGATTTCAAAACAGTATGTCCAGCCGGTGATGTAACCCGCCAGCGGGCCGAGATAGTCCTGCGCATAGCGCGAAAACGAACTGGCCTGGGGATTGTTTACCGACATCTCACCCAGCGCACGCATGATGATGTACGCCACGGCACCGCCGATGATGTACGCCAGCAGTACGCTGGGGCCTGCCATTTTGATGGCATCAGCCGAACCGTAAAACAGCCCGGTGCCGATTGCCGATCCCAGCGCCATAAAACGGATATGGCGTGTGCTCAGTCCGCGTTTGAGCGTATTGGTTTCTTGCATAACAAACAGTACCTGTGAAAATGAAAAAACCACGGGCAAGCCCGTGGTCGAAAATAACAGCGATGTCGTTTACTGCTGAACGGCCACGCGCTGCGGGCCTTTCACGCGATCAACCACCGCGGCAATCACCAGCATCGCCAGCGACGGTGGCAGCCAGGAGAGTCCCTGGTCAGCCAGCGGCAGGTGCTGACTAAACAGCGGTAACGCATCCTTGAAGCTGGTAGTTTTAATGGCATCAACAATACCGAACACCAGGCTGACCAGCATGGTCGGCGCGATGATACGCGTGCTGCGATTCCACCAGTTCAGGGTAAAGCTCAGCACCACCAGTACGATGCACGGCGGATAGATCGCCGTCAGCACCGGAATGGAGATCTGAATCAGATGGCTCAATCCCAGGTTCGAGACCAGCATTGAGAACAGACCCAGAATAAACACCAGCGCTTTATACGACAACGGCAGGTATTGCGCAAAAAATTCTGCACAGGCGCAGGTCAGGCCAACGGCTGTAACCATACAGGCAACGAAGATCAGCGCGGCGAGGAACATGCTGCCCATGCCGCCAAAGGTCTGCTGCACATAAGCGTGCAGAATGGCTGCGCCGTTGGCGTTTTGATCCACGATGGCACCGCTGTCCGAGCCCAGCTTGAACAGGCTCAGGTAGACCAGCGTCAGGCCGACACCGGCAATCACACCGGCCAGCATGGTATAGCGGGTCAGCAGTTTGGCATCCTGCACACCGCGTGAGCGTGCGGCGTTAACGATCACAATCCCAAACACCAGGCGCCCAGCGTGTCCATGGTCAGGTAGCCATTCACAAAGCCGCTGGAGAAAGCAGCACGCTGGTAGTCGGCGGTGGCGGGCGATAAACCACCGGCAGGCCAAATCAGCGCGGCAAGGCCGAGAATGGTCAGCGCCACGATTTTCAGCGGTGCCAGGAAGTGCCCTACGGTATCCAGTAGTTTGCCCGGATAGAGTGAGATGCCGATCACCAGCACGAAGTAGATCAGGCTGTAGATAAACAGTGGCAGCGGGCCGTCACCGGTCAGCGGCGCAATCCCGACTTCAAACGAGACGGTAGCCGTACGCGGCGTGGCGAACAGCGGACCTACCGCCAGATAACAGACGGTAGCCAGCAGTAAGCCAGCGGCTTTACCGATTGGCGAGCTTAGCGCATCAATGCCACCGCCGACGCGCGCCAGCGCGATAACGGTCATAACCGGCAGACCAACGGCGGTGATCAGGAAGCCGAGCGCGGCAATCCAGACGTGTTCGCCAGACTGAATGCCCACCATCGGCGGGAAGATGATATTGCCTGCGCCAACAAACAGGGCAAACGTCATAAAGCCCAGCGCAAGGATATCCTTAGGGGTTAAACGATATGTCATAAACTTCTGTACTGCCTGTAGCTGATGTTGCGGTGGAAGTTGGGTTCGTGTTGTCCCCTGAATGCGCGAAAACAATGGCTTATCTGGCATGACCAGTGCGTTATGCGGGCCGAATCGGTACAGCGCAGGTGATTTAAACTGCTTTTCTTCTGTTCACAGAGGGATGAATTGACAACGGCGCAAATTAAAACGTTTATAGCGAAGAAAGGCAATACGGGATCGGAAAACCAGAATGATATAGCAAGAAAGTGCCATAAGGCAGTAGAACAAGGGGGAATAGTCAGGAAACACCTGAGATGATTTGCTTAAAGTTTCCGCAAGGCGGGAGAAATCTTTGCAACAATGCGCTGTAACATGCACAAAAGGCGCGATTTACGCGCCTGTCTGCACAACTTTACACCACTACCACACCTGAGCAGCGATATCGACAACCAGACGAATCTTCTGCCACTGCTGCGCTTCACTCAGGCTGTTGCCCTCTTCCGTGGAGGCAAAGCCACACTGCGGGCTGAGGCAGATCTGATCCAGGCTGACATACTGTGCAGCTTCCTGCAGGCGTGCTTTCACCTGTGCGGGATCTTCCGGTTCACCGGTTTTCGTGGTGATTAACCCCAGCACTACCTGCTGGTGGCCCGGCCTGATGAAACGCAGCGGTTCGAAGCCACCAGAGCGTTCGTTATCGTATTCAAGGAAGAACGCATCGATATTGACCGTGCCGAACAGGATCTCCGCCACCGGCTCGTAGCCACCTTCAGAGATCCAGGTGGAGCGGAAGTTGCCGCGACACACATGCAGACCAACCGTCAGATCCGCCGGTTTCCCCTCCAGCGCCTTGTTCAGTACCTCTGCATAGATGCGGGCCAGCGCCTGCGGATCTTCACCGCGCTCGCGAATCTGCTGCTGCTGTTCCGCAGAGCACAGGTATGCCCAGACGGTGTCATCCAGCTGCAGATAGCGGCAGCCCGCGGCGTAAAACGCGGCGATCGCCTCTTTATAGGTCTGCGCCAGATCGGCGAAGTACACCTCCAGATCCGGGTAGACGGTGGCATCAATGACCTTACGACCGCCGCGGAAGTGGAGCACGCTTGGGCTGGGGATGGTCATTTTAGCGACGGCATCACCCGCTACGCTCTGCAGGAAACGGAAGTGCTCCAGCATCGGGTGCTGTGGATTGAACGCTACTTTGCCGGTTACTTTTACGCCGTGGGCTTTGGTCTGTACGCCGTTGAACTGAATCCCCTGATCCGCTTCGAACAGCTCAACGCCGTGCAGATCGCCGAAGAAGTCAAAGTGCCACCAGGCGCGGCGAAATTCGCCGTCGGTCACCACCTGCAGGCCATTGGCGCGCTGCTGCGCAACGACATCACGAATCGCGTTGTCTTCCACCTCACGCAGCCGATCGGCGCTTAACGCCCCTGCTGCAAACTGCTCGCGCGCCTGCTTAATGGCGGCCGGACGCAGGAAACTGCCAACGGTATCGGCGCGGAACGGGGCGGTATTGCGTTGCATAGAGTTCACTCCTCTCCGACGGCATTGTTCCGTCAGGGTATAATTTCAGCGGGTTATTTACAGCCATCTGGACGGCTAAATGTCCAGAGAGAGTGACATGCGGCGTTCACCGGAGCAATGGAAGAAAATTCACGACGCGTGAAATAAATTCATGTTCGGATGTACGGACCTCATTTCTCTTCAATGGCCGCACGCGCCTGGGCCATCTGGCTGTCTGAGAGCGGCAGATAGCCAGCCTCGGTGACGCGGCGCTGCCCTTGCGGTGACAGCACCTGGTGCAGAAATGCATTGACCAACGGCGGCAGCGGTTTGCCCGGGGGTTTATTGACGTAGATATAGAGTGGACGTGACCACGGATAGCGGCCACTGCGGATCGAATCAGCATCCGGCATGACGCTGGCGCCGGACGCCGTGGTAATGGGCACCATCTTTACGCCGCTCAGGTGAAAGCCAAAGCTGGCGTAGCCGATGCTGTTGGGCGTGCTGGCAACAGCCTGTACCACAGCGGCGGAGCCGGGAAACTCAGCCACGTCAGCACGGAAATCGCCCCGGCACAGCGCCTGCTGTTTGAAGAAGCCCCAGGTACCGGAGGCGGAGTTACGCCCAAATCGCTGAATGCTGCGCGCTGCCCAGTGCGGCTCGCTCAGGCCGAGATCGCCCCAGCGCTGCGGCACTTTCAGTGCACCACATAAGCGGGTGGCGGAGAACAGCGCATCAAGCTGTGGCTGATCGATATGCGTCAGCGGATTGTCCTGATTGACCACCACCACCAGCGCATCCATGGCCACGGGTACTGCCAGCGGCGCATAGCCGTAGCGCGAGATAAACAGCTGGCGCTCATCCACCTGCATCGGGCGGCTCATCGCCCCAAGCTGTGCCGCTCCGGCCGCCAGCGCCGTGGGTGCCGTCGATGATCCGGCTGCCTGTACCTGTACGTTAACGCCCGGTGACTGCAGGCTGAAATCCTCGCCCCACAGCGTCATCAGATAGCCAAGCGTATCGGAGCCGACGCTGCTCAGGTTGCCGGTCAGCATGGTTTGTTGTGCCTGCGCCAGCACAGAAAAAGAGAGCAGAAGGGAGAGCAGCAGCGATTTCATGAATTTTTCCGCAGTTTAGGTCAGCTGGATGTTATCACACCGCGCATTGTGTTGCGGCCCGCTGCCGCACGCAATGCCGCCCCTGAAGATGTGCCTTCCCTTACGAAACTCTCTCCTGCACGGCGCCGGATACAATCAGCCGTGGCGGCAGCTGAAAACTAAAGCAGGTCTCCTGATGCGGAATACTGGTGATCTCCAGCCGGGCATTGTGGTGCCCCAGGGCATGTTTCACGATCGCCAGCCCCAGCCCGCTGCCGCCGGTGGCACGCGAACGCGCTTTGTCTACGCGATAAAAACGCTCGGTCAAACGCGGCAGATGCTCCTCGCTGATGCCGGGCCCGTTATCACAAACGCTAAACTGCGCGCCCTGCTTTGTGCGTAGCCAGCTGATGTCAATACGCGTGCCATCCGGCGTGTGGTTCACCGCGTTATAGACCAGGTTGGAGATGGCGCTGCGCAGCTGTTCGTCGTTGCCGAACACTTTCAGATGGGGATCGGTATGGAAATGGATGCTATGACGCCCATGGCTCAACGTCTCCGCTTCACGCTGCAGCAGCAGCAGCATGGTCGGCACATCCACGGTCTCTTTCAGATCGATGGCGGGTGCAGCCTCAATGCGTGACAGCGTAAGCAGCTGTTTCACCAGGCTGTCCATGCGGCGCGTCTGCTCCTGCATGGTGCTCAGCGCTCTGCTGCGGGTTCGCTCATTCATGCCGGCGTCATCCATCATCTCAAGATACCCCTGCAGCACGGTCAGCGGCGTACGCAGCTCATGGCTCACGTTAGCGAAGAAGTTACGGCGAGCACCCTCCAGCTGGTGCATCTGCGTAACATCACGGGCCACCATCAGCCACTGCCCTTCGCTGTAGGGCATGACGCGGAACTCCATATGACGCTGGTTGTTCTGCACCAGCGTCAGCGGCTTGTTAAAGTCGCGCTGGCGAATATAGCGGGAGAACTCAGGATAGCGCAGCAGATTGAGGATATTCTGGCCGTTATCTTCCGGCCAGCGCAGCCCAAGGTGCTGTTGCGCCAGGCCGTTACACCAGAATATCGTCCCCTCTTCGGTGGTCAGCACCACCGCATCCGGCAGCGACTCAGCGCCACTGCGGAAACGCTTAATCAGATTACCCAGTTCACGCCGCCGCCGTCGGTTGCGCAGCTGCATCTGATACAGGCCGTAAAACAGCGGTTCCCAGCTGCCGCGACCGGTGGGCGGCGTCATCGAACGATCTACCCACAGCCAGTACGACAACCGCATCAGATTTTTAAAGTGCCAAAACAGCACGCCACCTACCGCCAGCAGCAAAAACCACGGCAGGTAGCCAAGCAACAGCCCCAGCAGCAGCGCCGGCAGACACGCCAGCGCCAGCTCGGTCAGTAATCTCTTCCAGGAGAGTCGTTCCAGCACGGTGCAGAACTCCGTTTAGTAGCGGGCAGAGAAACGATACCCTGTTCCGCGAACGGTTTGTACCATGCGATCGTGGCCGGAGGTCTCCAGCGCTTTACGTAAGCGCCGGATGTGGACATCAACGGTGCGGTCTTCGACATACACATTGGTGCCCCACACGTGATTCAGAAGCTGTTCGCGGCTGTAAACGCGTTCCGGATGGGTCATAAAGAAGTGCAGCAATTTATACTCGGTCGGGCCCATCTCCAGCGACGTGGTCTCGGACATCACCCGGTGCGAGGAGGGATCCAGGCTCAGCCCCTGCATCTCAATGACCTCTTCCACCGCCATCGGGGAGATACGGCGCATCACGGCTTTAATACGTGCCATCAGCTCTTTGGGGGAAAACGGCTTAGTGATGTAATCATCAGCGCCTACTTCCAGACCGCGTACGCGATCTTCCTCTTCGCCGCGCGCCGTTAGCATCATCACCGGAATATCCCGCGTCATCGCTTCACGTTTCAGATGCTTGATAAACTGAATGCCGCTACCGCCCGGTAACATCCAGTCCAGCAGGATCAGATCTGGCCAGGGTTCGATCAGCTTACCAATCGCGCTGTCATAATCTTCCGCCTCGATAGGCTGGTAATCATTCTGTTCCAGCACGAAACATAACATTTCACGGATGGGAGCTTCGTCTTCCACAACCAAAATGCGCTTAGCCATTATTACTCCTGCTGTTGTGACTCGCTGTCACTGGGATTTGCGGCGTCATTATGCGTCAGTTTTATGACACTTTTATGAAAAACCCAACCCGTGATAAATAGATAAGAAACACAAATGTGACAACAAAAATCGCTTTTTTTCCTTTGCTGGCGAAGTCGTTATACTTGCCCATCGTTTTATTCGCAGGAACCGTTGATGCGCATCATTCATACCGCTGACTGGCATCTTGGTCAGTTCTTTTACAGCAAAAGCCGCGCCGCAGAGCACCAGGCCTTTCTCGACTGGCTGCTGCTGCAGATTGCGGAGCATCAGGTTGATGCGCTTATCATTGCCGGCGATCTGTTTGATACCGGTTCGCC
This sequence comes from Pantoea wallisii, assembly GCF_002095485.1. Taxonomy (GTDB): domain Bacteria; phylum Pseudomonadota; class Gammaproteobacteria; order Enterobacterales; family Enterobacteriaceae; genus Pantoea; species Pantoea wallisii. The sequence continues at coordinate 99,354 of NZ_MLFS01000009.1, forward strand.
GCCCAGCTATGCACGTGAAATGTTCAACCGGTTTGTGGTGGCGCTTCAGCCGTGCGGCTGCCAGCTGATTGTGCTGGCCGGCAACCACGATTCGGTGGCCACGCTGAATGAGTCCCGCGAGCTGCTGGCCTGCCTCAATACGCGCGTCATTACCAGCGCCACGCCGCAGGGCGAACAGCAGGTGTTAACGCTGCACCAGCGTGACGGTACGCCCGCCGCCGTGCTGTGCGCGATCCCCTATTTACGCCCGCGCGACATTCTGCGCAGCCAGGCCGGCCAGTCGGGGCGTGAAAAACAGCGCTCGCTGCTGGAGGCCATTGAACAGCACTATCAGCACTGTTACGCCGCCGCGCTGGCACAGCGGGAAGCGCTGGGTCTGAAGGTACCGATTATCGCCACCGGCCATCTCACCACCGTAGGCGTGAGCAAAAGCGACTCGGTGCGTGACATCTATATCGGCACGCTCGATGCGTTTCCGGCGCAGGCATTTCCGCCGGCAGATTACATCGCGCTGGGCCATATTCATCGTGCGCAGCGCATCGCGAACAGCGACCATATTCGCTATAGCGGCTCACCCGTACCGCTTAGCTTTGATGAGCTGGGGCGCGAGAAAAGCGTCTTTCTGCTGGACTTCAGCCACCAGCTCGACAGCGTTACGCCGCTGAGCGTGCCCGTGTTCCAGCCAATGCAGGTGCTGAAAGGCTCAATGGCAGAGATTGAAGTGCAGCTGGCGCAGTTCCGCGATGGCGAAAGCGCGCGGCCGGTATGGCTGGATATTGAGATCACCACGCAGGAGTATCTCAGTGATTTACAGCGCCGCATTGAACAGCTAACTGAAGCCCTGCCGGTTGAGGTGCTGCTGGTGCGCCGCAGCCGCGAACAGCGCCGCAGCAGCCTGGCGCGGCTGGAGAACGAAACCCTGAGCGAACTCAAGGTTGAAGAGGTCTTTGCCCGCCGCCTGGCGCAGGAAGATCAGCTGGATGCGGAGCAGAGTGAGCAGCTGACCCGGCTGTTCCGCAGCACGCTGGCGGCGCTGGAGGATCCATCCGCATGAAGATACTGACGTTACGGTTTAAAAACCTCAATGCCCTGCGCGGCGAGTGGCTGATCGACTTCCGCTGTGAGCCCTTTGCCAGCAATGGCCTGTTTGCCATTACCGGCGCGACCGGCGCAGGTAAAACCACCCTGCTTGATGCCATCTGCCTGGCGCTCTATCACCAGACGCCGCGTCTCGGCGGATTATCGCAGAGCGAAAACCAGCTGATGACGCGTGATACGGCAGAGTGTCTGGCCGAAGTGGAGTTTGAGATCAAGGGCGAAGCGTGGCGCGCCTTCTGGAGCCAGAACCGCGCGCGCGGTCAGGTCGATGGCAAACTACAGGCGCCGCGCGTTGAGCTGGCGCGCGTGGCGGATAACCAAATCGTGGCGGATAAAGTGGGCGACAAGCTCAAAGCGATTGAAACGCTGTCCGGGCTGGATTTCGCCCGCTTTACCCGCTCCATGATGCTGTCACAGGGGCAGTTTGCCGCCTTCCTGAATGCCAAACCCGGCGAGCGGGCCGAGCTGCTGGAGGAGCTGACCGGCACCGAGATCTACGGCCAGATATCCATGCAAATTTTTGAGCGCTGGCGTACCGCACGCGGCGAGCTGGATACCCTGCGCGCCCGCGCAGGCGGCATGTCGCTGCTGGATGAAGCGCAGCGTACGGCGCTTAATGAGCAGCTGGCGCAGCTCAGCGCGCAGGAGCAGGTGCTAAACGAACAGCTGACGCAGGCGCAAACGCAGCAGCAGTGGCTGACGCAGGCACAGCAGCTGGCAGAGGAGCAGCAGCAGGCCGCCGCCGCGCTGCAGGCTGCAGCGCGG